>NZ_OMPF01000001.1:0-808037 GCF_900312735.1 Aquimarina sp. AU119
TTTTTGTAATCACTAAAGCAATCTTCATCGCTAGTAATTCCTGTGGATACATAAGGAATCGAACCTTATAAATGTCGTAAAAAACACCCTACTCCTGTACTATCTCTAAACTTATGAACTTCGCTCTATTTCTGTAAGCGGGTGCAAATATACAACCCTTTTTTATTCCACAAAGCTTTTTTTAATTTATTTTTGAAAAGTTTTTCCAAACCCTAAATCCAATATAAAATCCCAAAAACATAACCGCTCTGAGCGGGCGCAAACATACAACCCTTTTTTATTATATCATGAAATTTATTAAGAAAATTTAAAACATCTTAAACCTCCCTAAAAAAATAAACCAAATCTCAATGAACTAAACAAAACAATACCCCGTTTTGCGGGTGCAAATATAGAACCCTTTTTCTTTATGACAACAAAAAAAATCAACTATTTTTTAAAAAAAATATAATATTCTAGAAACATTGACGTTACGAAGCAAAAAAAATCCTCACTCACATAAATACATTGCTACTTTCTTTAAATAACCCTATAATTTTTACGTTTTATTTTTATCCTTCTCGCGTGAGGGATAGTCGTAAAATCCCACAGCCTGAGTTTACGAAGTGCGAGGAATTGAAACAAATAGCCCGACCGAAGTGTAACGAAGGGGACGCCAAAAACAAAAAAGAGTCTTTATTAAATAATTACTGGCTATATCTTTTCTATTTTAACCACAATAGATTTACTTATTGGCGTATGACTTTTATCTGCAAAATGATTATACGGAACCAGAACATTGGTTTCTGGAAAATATGAAGCTAAGTTTCCTTGAGGAATATTATAAGGTATTACCAAAAAATTAATTGCTTTTCTTTCTTTATCATTATAATTACTTATCAAATTAACTATATCAAGTTTCTTCAATCCATACTTTTTCATATCCTCTTCATTCATAAGTACAATTCTTCTTTCATTATATATTCCTCTGTACCGATCATCTAAACCATAAATTGTAGTATTAAACTGATCATGAGAACGAATAGTCATTAATATAAACTCGTTTTCATCAATCTTATGTTTTGGCATGGTACAAACACTAAATTGTGCTTTACCATTGGGTAATTTACTAAAATCTAAATCTCTTACATTATTAGGAAGATAAAACCCAGACCCTTTGGATCGGTTATTTATATCATCAAATCCATTAAGAACTGCTTCAATTTTCTCCCTGATCAGTTCATAATGTTCGCTTAATTTTTTCCAATCTACCACATGTCCTTTATGAAAATAGGCATCTGCAATCCCTCCAATGATTTCGGGTTCGCTTTTTAGACTTCCAGAAGCTGGCTGCAACAATCCTTTTGATTGATGTACCTTTCCCATACTGTTCTCTACAGTGAAGTATCTTGGTTTTCCATCTTTACTATCTAACTCTGATCGCCCAAGTGTTGGTAGTATCACCCCTGTTTTACCAGTAACTAAATGTGTTCTATTTAATTTTGTACTTACAGACACTGTAAGATCACAATTCTGAAGCGCTTCTGCTGTATATTCTGTATCTGCGGCTGCAGACAAGAAGTTACCTCCTAACGCAATAAACACCTTAGCTCTCCCTTCATACATAGCCTCTATAGCATGTACCGTATCTAACCCTTCTTTATCTGGAGGCGTAAAACCAAAGGTATTTTCTATCGCCGTATTTAATGTCGGTGAAACATGGTGCATAATACCAACTGTTCTATCTCCTTGTACATTACTATGCCCTCTTACCGGACATGTTCCGGCCCCTGGCTTTCCTAAGCTTCCTTTAAGCAATAATAGATTTACACATTCTTTTATATTATCAACACCATTTTTGTGTTGCGTTAATCCCATAGCCCAACATATAATAATCTTATTATTATTAGCCAACAACTCCACTACTTCATCTATTTTACTTTCTTCTACTCCGCATAATGCTAAAAGCTCTTCCTCAGAATATTTCTCTACATCTTTTATCAAGTTTTCATATCCCTGAGTATAGGTGTCTATAAATTTATGATCAAACACATCACCTCTTTCTTCATCTAATACTTTAAGTTTTTTAATGATTAGTTTTAAAAGAGAAACATCCTGATTTATTTTTACCTGTAGATGGATATCTGTCAATCTAGTTCCTGAAGATAAAACTCCTTTAATTTCTTGAGGGTTTTTAAATCGAATCAGACCGGCTTCTTCTAATGGATTAATACTAACAACCTTCCCTTTATTTTCTTTACATTTCTGTAAAGCAGACAACATTCTGGGATGGTTTGTCCCTGGATTCTGGCCTATAACGAGGATTACTTCTGCCTTATCAAAATCCTCGAGCTTGACTGATCCTTTTCCTATACCTAATGTTTCACTCAAGCCTACTCCACTTGATTCATGACACATATTTGAACAGTCTGGCATATTATTCGTTCCGAATGCTCTAATAAAAAGTCCATATAAAAAAGCCGCTTCGTTGCTAGATCTACCCGAAGTATAAAATACACCTTCGTCTGGCGAATCTAGTTTATGTAATTCATCTGCTATTAATCGATATGCTTCTTCCCAGGAAAAGGGTTCATAATATACACTACCTGGTTTTAGAATCATTGGTTCTGTTAACCTTCCACTTTTACCAATTTGGTAGTCTGACCAATGCGATAATTCTTCTACTGAATATTTTTCAAAGAAACTTTTATCTACTCTTTTGTTTGTTGCTTCTTCTGCAATTGCTTTTGCTCCATTTTCGCAATATTCTCCCAATTTTGAAGGTGCATCTGGATCCGGCCAAGCACACCCAGGACAATCAAATCCGTCTTTTTGATTCATATGCGCCAGAGTATGCAGTGATTTTACCACCCCCATCTCTTTGAATGCGTGTTGAAGAGCGACTTTGACTGCTGGTATTCCTGCTGCATATTCTGCAGGTTCTTTAAGCTTAATCCCGGTGAATTCTGTGGGTCCGAGTATAGAAATATTTCTCCTTTTGATGGTGCTCATTGGTATATTTTAAAGTCAGCAATATTGGGTAATGCTGATCACTATCAAAGATACATCAAAATGTATAATCCTTATCAATAAGAATGCGTTCTACACTCTAAATTACGATTTTGGATTAGATTTTTAGCTATATGTTATACAAAGGGTAGTGGCTATAAAAGTATATAGCCTTCCTTAATGAAAGAGTTTCCTGAAAATTAGGTTGCAACTATATTGATTTTATTTATTTAGGCATAAACCTTGAAGGATCTTCCTTAACTTTTTCTTCTTCTGTGGAATAGTTTCTTCTATATTCTGGTTCTTTTTTCTGCAGTAAGGTTTCTTTGATATTGCTTTGCTCTTCTTTAAACAACAACATTTCCTTCTTCTTTTTAAATCTATAAATTATATAGCACAGCAATACACCTCCTCCAATAGACCATGTAAACACTGCTTCCTGGGTAAAAAAAGTAATTCCAAGAATAAGCAAAAGAAATCCCCAATACTCCATATTCATCCAAAATATAGTATGCTGATTTCGTAAAACTATTTGTTCTCCAGTTTTCGGGTCTATAGAAGGTTTTGGAGAACTATTCCATTTATGACCTAACACTATACTAAACAAACCTGACACGATTAGAGGCAAAGCAAAGCCATACTGAGCATAATCACTTGACAATGCAAAAAGCAAAATAAAAAAAGTAGCGGCTAAAACCAAAACCGTTAAAATCCCTCGTCCTTTCCAAATAAGAATCATAATTCAAAAATTAATTTCAACACAATTAGTATTTTAATTGACTAATTATACAATTACCTAAATATTAGCACATATTACATTACTAATATAACAAATCCTAGAAGTCGATGGTTAATTTCTGAGTTTTAAAAAGACATTGCAACATTAAAAATTAAATAATGAATTACTTAATACCATGAATAGAATGTCTTTTAATTTTCTAAGGAATTGTTCCTATCTCTCTTAACTTCCAGTCTCCTTTTTTCTTTATAAATTGAAAACTATGCTGCCCTCCTTCATGCTCAGCACTGGGTTCTGTAGTAGTCACTAAAACTTCATACAATTCTACTTCTTCATTGTCATTTTTATAGAATATTGTCTTTTTCTCTTTGAGAATTGAAACAAACTCTGGATTAAAAATCAAATCAAAATCTTCATTTATAAATCTATCTATTGGAATATATATATCTTTATCATATAGTTGATTATACCAATCTGGATCTGACTCTCTTTTAGCATCTAATTCTTTTTGCTCTGCTAAAGTATTTTCTAAGCATAAATAACACCGTATTGTTTTACTTGATACCTCTTTAAATGCTGCTTTATCTTTTTCCTGAACTATTGTCAAAAAATTTTTCCAGGTTTTTTCTATTCCATTTTCAACCAAAGAGCTTTGATCTTCTTTTTTTAATTTCACACAAGAATAAAGTATAGTAACAAGAAGAAATGTTGTAGTAATTTTTTTAATCTTCATAATCTTAAATACTAGTTAATACCATTTCTCACATGAAGTTACCGTATAAATTGTCTCTTTAGATCTCATGTTGTGTTACAAAATTGATCGATAGCTATGGCTATCCATAAATTTTCTTCCTTACCTAAAATCAAAATAGTTCAATTTCGTATTTCAGTAATTTTATATAAGAATTGGTATAATTTCAAAACCTGAAATTATCGTATTCTATATTCTTATCCAAATTGGAAATATAATAGTATTGTCAAAATGATTTGATTAAAAATTGATTAAAGAAAGAAATTCCAAACAATACCAAAACGAAGTACAGCATCACGAGTTGCATATCCTGGTGTAGAAAACTCTTTATTTTGACTAAAGGCTTCTCCAAAATTTTCAACCTTGAAAAAAATGCGCGTCTGTCTCACTTTAGCATTAAAGAATAAGTCAACCTGTGGAAAATCTCCTATTTCCTGATCATTTTGAACATAAAATTCTGCCAGAACAGGATCGTAAGCATCTGCTGTATAACTGGTGAAATATTTAAAAGTGACTCCTGCCTGCAAGAAAAGTGCATTTTTCTTGAACCAATGATCTTGATAGTATAAACTATTTCTTGTAACGACCCTTGGGATGTTATATACCTGGTTTCCGCCTCCTACATTCTGATACACCACAGTATTGTCCAGACCAAGTTTCCATAATTTAATCCCTTGAGTAACTTTTACTTTTAGGATATCAAGAGTTTCTGAAGCTTGCAACGGAATAGTTGCCCCATCTGCATTTTTAGCAAAATATGTATAGTTATCTATCGTAGAGAAACTCCCTTCTACTTCTGCAATTTTTTTTGCTTTAATATTTACCTGTATTTTCTTCGTTTCTATATTAGAAAAATTATCATTTTGCCAGTTGTAATTTACATAATCACTTTGATAAAGAAGAAAGTTATAATTTGGAGCAACCTCACTAGCGCTTATCTTTGCCTGAATACCATATTTTTCGTTCAGCTCATATCCTGCACCTGCATTAAAATAGTTCCCTTTAAAACCTTCGTTATTATGTCCTTCGGCATTTTGAGATACAATTGTTTTTCCGTCTGCAAATATTTGAAAACCTTTATATGTATTATGATACTCACCACCAACAGTGAATATATCTCCTTTTATACGATTGGTAATATTAATTTGATTATTCGCGTCATCTACCTGATTTAAAATCGTATTATATCCATAATTGTAATTAGAGTTTCCTCCCAGTACACGCAAATTACCCAACCAATCGTTTGTAAAATCAACAAACACATTATTTGTAAAATCTTCTAAAGCTACATTATCTGCAATAGCTCCTGACACATATGCCTCTCCTAGGAGGTTATTAGGTGCAATTGCAGCCTGATCAAAACGAAACCTTTTATCTGTAATATCTAAAATATGACCAAAAGACAATCCCGTAGATGTACTATCTGTTTTTTTAATTATTGCATACTCATGATTTAAGTAAAATCTTTTACCAAGAAGGATATTTTCTGCATCTTCATAATTGACACTTATTGAGCCTCGGTCTGCAAATTCACTTTCCTCACCTACAAATTCTCCTCGAGCTAAATATTGATCTAGCCCTTCTTCAGACAATCCTCCATTTTCTTCATTCAGTAAATCCTGAGTTACAAAATGTGTACGCACTTTATATCTATCATTCTTTGTGACATAACTTGCCGTTGCCCTAAAATTACCTGTGCTGGTTAACGCATGTTGGTATTTCCCTAACGAACGCACTCCTTTATAAGCAATAGAAAGATTTAACCTAGGTGAAGTATTTACCGTAAAAAAAGCATCTAATTGTTGTCCTTGTTCAAAAGTAGTATTAAAATATAGTTCTGTAAGTGGCGTAGCAACCTGATAATATTTTATATCATCAGCTTCCATAAAATTAAAATGTCTTGATCTGGCTCCAAAGAGTGGCAGTAAATGATCTCTCTCTTCTCGTTTTATAAGACTATTATAAGATTGGCCAATATTATGAATGGGTAACAATCCAAAATCATCTCTTCTAAGGTAATTAAATTTATAATCCTTTTGTATCGTTAAAGTAGTATCCACTAAGGTGGTATCATTATCTATTGTAATGATTTTGTATGATGTTATAGGCGGTTTCTCCTTTTCCTTCTTTGGTGCGAATTTCCTCTCAAGCCCATTAGAATTTTGATTTGGATCTTCTTCTTGATTCCTATCCTGTGCCCAAATCACTGAAACTGATAGTACTAAAAATATAAGTAGTATGTTTTTTCTCATTAGAATGCTGAACTGTGGCAAAAATATACTTTTTTAACGAAAGTAAATCATACTCATTGTTTGTTTAAGTTAACTTTTTCTTCAATTTTATCTGTTTGCATTTATTGTTTTTATGTATCAGACAGAATTCGCTAATAATCATTTTGATTATTCATAAATACTTTATATTAATTCATTTCCAAAAATAGTTTTTAGGTATTCTATTCATACTGTATCTTCGCGTTATGCTTACTTTAAAACTAAATCCTGATATACTCGAGTGCGGAACAGATGAAGCCGGACGCGGGTGCCTGGCAGGGCCTGTTACTGCAGCTGCAATTATATTACCTGACGATTTTAACAATACCATTCTAAATGACTCCAAACAACTTAGTGAGTCCAAAAGAAAACAATTAAAACCGCTATTAGAAGACTGCGCTTTGACCTATGGTGTGACACATATTTTTATGGAAAAGATTGATGAGATCAATATTCTAAATGCTTCTATCCTTGCAATGCAACAGGCTATAGAACAATTACAACCTCAGCCAGAACATATCATCGTAGATGGAAATAGATTTAAACCATATCATAATATACCTCATACTTGCGTTATTAAAGGAGACGGAAAATATTTAAATATTGCGGCTGCCTCGGTACTCGCAAAAACATATCGTGATGAGTTTATGGAAAAAATACATGAGGAATTCCCAATGTATAACTGGAAAAAGAACAAAGGATATCCTACGGTAGAACATAGAAATGCAATTCGTAAGTATGGAATTACCAAATATCACAGAACCAGTTTTAGGTTATTACCAGAACAACTCACACTAGATCTCAAATAATTATATATTTGAGATCTAAACAATAAGGAAACTAAAATATATTTGGATTATATTTCAATTATTAAATTTGGACTTTATATTTAACACATCAGAAAACTAAAAAATTTTATTTTGATCAATGAATTTAGGAACACAAAACTCACACATATAATGAAAAGAATAGTTGTCGTTCTTTTAGTTTTTATGGCTATTTCTTGTGATGATATTTCAAAAACATCAAATTCTTTAATCGATCACATTCCCAGAGATGCTCAGGTTATTATAAAGATTAATGATTTAGAAGGAGCTACGAGCAAGTTAAGAGATAATAATTTTATTAAAAACAACAATCAAATAGCTTTTTTTGAGTATTTCAAAAAACTCTCTATTCTAGATGAAACTAATCAGTCAGAAGGGCTCTTATGTTTTTCTCCTCTGGGTAAAAATGATTTTGAATATACTTATATTTCAAAATTTAATCCTGCAGCTATCAATCAAGATTCATTAAAAACCAAAACGATTGAGACTATAAATTATGCTGAAAATACTATTTACAAAATTACATCAAAAGGACAACCATTCTTTGCTACCAGACAAGATAGCCTGTTAATTGCTTCTTCTTCTCAGTTATTTATAGAGAATGCAATTCGAATGAAGGCCACTCCAATTCCTATTGATAAAGATTTACAAAAAGTATATGAAGTCTCGAGTACAGACAATACTATGTCTATACTTATAAATGGTAAGAAATTACAAAATATTCACAACTCTTTTCTTCCGAGTGCAACTTTAGAAAGCTTACAGAATTTTAGTGGTTGGATATCTGTAGATGCTTCTGTAGATCAAAATGCCATACGTCTTGATGGTATTGCCATAGAAAAAGATTCTTTATCAAGTACTATTGGCATCTTTGACAATACAATAGCACAAGAAAACAGAATCTCAAGAGTTACCCCGGTGACTGCAAAAGGTTTTGTATCTTTTACTTATGATGATTTTGATATCCTGAAAAAAAACCTCTCTATGGCTCAGGACAGGGCATTGGAAGATATTCCTGAAGATCTTGATGAATTATTATCTGGAGTTACCGAAATAGGCACTATTTTTCTAGAGAAAGAAAAAGTACTAGTCTTAAATTCTTTAAATGGAGAAACTGCTAAAGAGAGTTTGGCTGGTGACCGAGTAGAGACTTATAGAAACACTACGATATATAGCTATAAAAACAGTGCTTCTTTTTCTCAAATCCTTACCCCTTTAGTTAAAGATTTTGAGGCTAAATTTTATACCATTCACGGAAATTTTGTCATTTTTAGTTCTTCTATCAATTCTCTTAGAGATGTTATTTCTAATATTTTGAATCAAACATTACTTCATGATCAAAATTATTACAAAAAAACTATTAAAGATTTATCTGATCATGCATCAATACTAATCGCTGGAACTGTCAAAAATATAAAACAATACATTTCAGAAAATGCAGAAGAAGAATATAGTACGCAATTAAAAGAGATAAAAGACAAGGGATATCAGATTGGTTTAATACAGGTTATAAAAGAAAATGATTTTGCTCATATCCATAGTATCTTGCAAAAGAATATGGTTAAAGGTGCAGCAACATCGGTTACACAAACGGCCTCTACATCCTTAGAACATAATCTTCTTAACAAGCCTATTCTTGTCAAAAACCATAGAACAAAAGGTATGGATGTTGCCGTACAGGATATTCAAAATAATCTTTATCTCATCTCTGACAAAGGTTCTATATTCTGGAAAAAACAAATTGATGGTGAAATCCTTGGTGATATTCAGCAAATCGATATTTTTAAAAATGGCAGATATCAATTACTATTCAACACTGCTAACACATTATACCTGGTTGATCGTGATGGTAAAGATGTCAAACCATACCCTAAAAAATTTGATGATGAAATCACACAACCTCTAGCCTTATTTGATTACGACAAAAGCAAACGCTATCGTATTATTATAACTCAAGGCAATCAGATAAAAATGTTTAATGCCGAAGCTGAAGTGGTCACAGGATTTGGATTCAAAAACACCGAAACGAATCTTATCATGAAACCAAAGCATATTAGAATTGGAACAAAAGATTATATCTTACTTTCTGAAAAGAATGGAAAATTAACTATTCTTGATCGATTAGGTAAACCAAGAGTCAATGTAAAGGAGAAAGTTGATTTTTCTAAAAATGAATGGTATCAATATCTGGATAAATTCACCACAACTACGAAGAACGGAAAACTGATTCAGATACAAAATGACGGAAACGCTGTAGAGCAAAATTTAGGTTTGCAGGAAGATAACAGAATGGTGTCTACCAACAAAACGCTGGTAACATTTTCAGAAAATAAATTAACCATAAAAGGAAAAACTCTAGAATTAGATTTTGGAGTATATACCGAACCTAAACTCTATTTTATCAATAACAAGATCTATATAACTATAACAGATATACAAGCAAAAAAAGTATATCTCTATGATAGTAATGCAGAATTGTTTCCTAATTTCCCTGTATATGGAAATTCGGTACTAAGTCTTGGCAATATGGATAAAGATCCTAATCTGGAGTTTGCAGTGCAAGGTGAAGAAAACAGTATTTTGATCTATCAGATAAATTAGATCATACCTAAAATTATTACTAAAAACCGAAGGTAAAACTTCGGTTTTTAACTTTAATAAAATCCTTGTTACTTTCTGTTGACTAACACTTTCCTTTGTCAAAAACCTCAAAACAATTACTAACAAAAATTAACACTACGTTAATATTTCATTTAGATTTTAGGCTCGTTGCGTTAAAAACAGGCTCCTAAGTACTAAATTTTAAGATTTTGAGTTGTACAAATCAACTAACACAAATCAACTAAATCATGAAATCCAGTATTTTACACAAAATACTGATATTCACTTTTTTATTAGTGAATATTAGTGTTAATGCTCAATTATGGAACCCCATATCTCCCAGCACCGTACAAGCCAAATCTCAAGAGCTTAGAAAAACAACCCCTAATCAATATCAACTATTTAACCTAAACACTACTGCTTTAACTTCTATTCTTAAAAACACACCTTCCAGAGTACAGCAAAAAAGTTCAAATATCATAATGGAACTTCCTACTAAAGACGGTATATTGAAAAAATTCAGAATCCTTGAAGCTTCCATTTTTGAAGATGGTCTTGCTAAAAAGTTCCCCAACATACGATCCTTTATCGGCTATGGAATAGATGATCCTACATCTGTAGCGAGATTTAGTTTTTCAAAAATCGGACTCCACGCTATGATAACTTCTGGAAATCATGGCACTATATATATTGATCCATATAGTAAAGACAAAGAAAATTATATCTGCTATGCTAAAGCAGATTTACCCTCAAACCCCAACAGTTTTAAATGTTTGGTAGAAGACAATGTCAAATCTAATTTCTCTAACCAAAAAATCAATAGTATAAAAAATGCTAATGACAGTAAATTAAGAACATTTAGGCTTGCTGTTGCATGTACCGGGGAATACTCTCAATTTCATCTCAATAATCAAGGAATACCTGCAAGTGCTTCTGATCAGGTAAAAAAACAAGCTGTTCTTTCTGCTATAAACACTACCATGACCAGAGTTAATGGTATTTTTGAAAGAGACTTGGCCTTGACCATGGTACTCGTAAATAACAATGAAGATATTATCTTTCTAAATGCAAGCACAGACAATCTTAGTAACAGCAATGCTAATGCATTAATAAATGAAAGTCAAACCGTTTGTGACAATTTTATCGGTTTTAACAATTATGATATTGGACACGCCTTTAGTACAGGAGGAGGAGGATTAGCACAACTTAGATCTCCATGCACCAATTCTAAAGCCAGAGGTATTACGGGAAGTCAACGTCCAATAGGAGATCCATATGATGTAGATTATGTAGCACATGAAATGGGGCATCAATATGGTGGTAATCATACTCAAAATAATAGTTGCCAGAGATCGAATGCTTCTGTAGAGCCAGGAAGTGCTTCTACAATTATGGGCTACGCCGGTATTTGTTCTCCAAATGTACAGAATAATAGTGATGCGTATTTTCATGCTATCAGTATCCAGGAAATGTGGCAAAATATTTCTCAAGGAAATAGTAGATGTGGCTCACAAAGTAATACAGGAAATGCTGCTCCTACTGCCAATGCAGGACAAAACTATACTATACCAGCATCAACACCATTTGTATTAAAAGGTAATGGATCAGATTCTAACACTGGAAATAGTCTTACATATTGTTGGGAGCAAATGGATTCACAACCTGCAACTATGCCCCCATCAGCTAATTCAACTGGTGGGCCAGCTTTTAGATCATTGAATCCTACATCTTCTCCCGATCGATATATGCCTGCAATATCGACAGTAATTGCAGGACAAACTTCATCCACATGGGAAGTTGTTCCTTCTGTAAGCAGAACAATGAATTTTAGGCTTACTGTAAGAGATAATGCTTCTGGTGGAGGTAGTACTGCAAGTGATGATACTCGAATCACTGTTACTGACGCTGCCGGGCCATTTGTTGTAAGTACTCCTAATACAAATGTTAGCTGGGCTTCAGGATCAACACAAACTGTGACATGGAATGTAGCAGGAACAACAACCAATGGCGTAAACGCTGCTAATGTTGATATCCTACTATCCACTGATGGTGGAAACACATACCCAATCACTATTGCTACTGCTGTAGCTAATGATGGTTCTCAAAGTATTACGGTCCCAAATGCAGTAGGAACGCAAAACAGAATTATGGTTAGAGGATCAGGACATATTTTTTATGATATTTCTAACGCAAACTTTGAAATAACTCCGGGTAGTGGTGGAGATACTCAAGCTCCAACAATACCTGACGGACTCAACACTTCTAATATCACACAAAATTCTGTTGATCTTAATTGGAATGCCGCTACAGATAATGTTGGAGTTACAGGATACGATATATATCAAGGAAATACTGTAATCACAACAGTGTCAACTACCTCATATCAAGTAACCGGACTAACTGCCAATACTTCATATAGCTTTAGAATAAAAGCTAAGGATGCAGCAGGTAATATATCTGATTTTAGTGCTACAGCCAATGCTACAACACTTTCTCAACCAGATACTCAAGCACCAACAGCTCCTACTAATTTAACTGCTTCTAACACTACACAAACCACTACTGATCTAAACTGGAATGCAGCTACAGATAATATTGCTGTTAGTGGTTATGACGTATATAGAGGAACTACTGTGATTTCAACAGTAACTACAACATCATATCAAGCCACAGGATTATCTCCAAATACAACATATAGTTTTAGTGTTAAAGCAAAAGATGCTGCAGGTAATGAATCCAATGCAAGTAATAGTACAAATATTACTACACTGCCATCTGGAGGTACTACTTCTTGTACAGGTGGAATTTCATCATTCCCATACACTGAAGGATTCGAAAACACCTTAGGAGCTTGGACACAAGGGACAGGAAATGATTTTAATTGGGTTACAAATGCTGGAGGAACCCCATCAAGAAATACTGGACCTTCTAGTGCAGTGCAAGGAACAAATTATATATATATGGAGTCATCTTCTCCTAATTATCCAAACAAAAGATCTATTCTTAACTCTCCTTGTTTTGATTTGAGCGCTCTTACAGCAGCAAACTTTACATTTCAATATCATATGTATGGTGCTTCTGGTATGGGAAGCTTAACATTAGAGGCTAGTTCTGATAATGGTATTACCTGGAATTCGGTTTGGTCTAAATCAGGGAATCAAGGAAACTCATGGCAATCTGAGAATATTGATTTAACATCATATCTAGGCTCTACAGTACAATTAAGATTTAATGGTATTACAGGTAACACATGGCAGGGAGATATGGCAATAGATAATATAAACCTTACTGAAGGAGGTGGGCAAACAACTTGTACTGACGTACTTATCACTCTTAATTTTGACGATTATCCTCAGGAAACAAGTTGGCAAATCACCGATAGTAATAATCAAGTTGTCGCTTCTGGAGGAACATACGCTTCTCAGCCTGATGGTTCTACACTAACAATTACTGAATGCTTAGATCCTGGAACATATACTTTTACACTTAATGATAGTTATGGAGACGGAATTTGTTGTGCTTACGGTAGTGGTTCATACACCCTTACATCACAAGGAACAACAATAGCCTCGGGCGGATCTTTTGGAACTTCTGAATCAACTACATTTACCATTGGTAATCCTTCTGCCAGAACACTAGTTACTATTGATAATACAACAACTACAGATCCTTTAGAAGTTTTTGTATTTCCTAATCCCGTAGGAGACCAGAGCGTATTAAATGTTATCGTTTCTAAGAAAGATACAAAATATGAGATTGTTAATATTCTTGGAAAAATTGTAATGAGAGGCGCATTAATTAAAAAGACAATTAACACAAAATCATTACCGTCTGGAGTATATATCTTAAAGCTCAATCCAGGAGGAGAAGGTAAATATAAATCGATTCAATTTGTACAGGAATAGGATAGGTTTAGTAAAAAAACGAATTAAGCGATGTATTGAAAAATGCATCGCTTTTTTTAGCTTCACCTTTTACTTTATAGAAACTATGTTATGCGACACTCCCTAGACTTCTGTATTTTGTGATATGAATTGCGCTTCAAACAAAATGGCAAAATGTTTTAGTAGTTTTTCTTTTACTTCTTCTTCGTTTACTTTTTCCTGTCCAAGTTCAACATTAAGGGATGTAACTGCTTTACCTTTTATCCCACACGGAATAATATTATCAAAATATCCAAGATCAGCATTCACATTAAGCGCAAAACCATGCATGGTAACCCAACGACTAGCTCGAACTCCCATTGCGCAAATCTTACGTGCAAATGGCGTTCCTACATCTAACCATACTCCTGTTTCCCCTTCACTGCGAGTTGCATTAATGTCATATTCTTTTAGCGTAAGGATGACCATTTCTTCAAGAAAACGAAGGTATTTATGAATATCAGTAAAGAAATTATCAAGATCAAGAATAGGGTATCCTACGATTTGACCAGGCCCGTGATATGTTATATCCCCTCCTCGATTAATTTTATAAAATGTAGCTCCTTTTTCTTTAAGCTGCTGTTCTGATAAGAGTAGGTTACTTATATCTCCGCTTTTACCTAAAGTGTATACATGCGGATGCTCTACAAAAATGAAGTAATTCGGCGTATCTAATCCAGCATCTTCTCTTCGGTTTTTTACTTTGATATCTAAAATTCCTTTAAAAAGATTTTCCTGATATTCCCAGGTTGCTTTAAAATCTCTGCTTCCGATATCCTGTATTTTAACTTTTTTATTCATAGCTATAAAAGAAAAGCAAAGATACGACGATAAAAAAGAGTGAAAAGAGAATCGACTACTTTTCTAACTCTACTTCTACGTCTAGTATTTTAGGATTTTCCATAAATTCAATAAATCCAACTTCGAGAGTAAAGCTCTTTGCATCTAGACTAAAAGTAGCTTTGTCTGATGACATTTTTATTATTTTTCTCGGAAAACTATATTTCAATTTATATTTAGAACTTGCCAAAAACATTCTCATTTGTTCTAAACTATCAACATTTTTTTTCACCTTCTCGGCATCAATAATCTCAGTAATTCTACTAAACTTATTATTCTTGAAGTTATATTTTACTCTAGTACCATCATCTTCTGATATTGTCATTCCTGCAGGAGTTTGAGCATTATTTTTCCCCAACTTTTTACCACTCATTGTCATTGCAATTTTAAGATCCCTGAGTACATCTCCTAATTCTGAAACATCCCCAAAATCTTTATACATATCCATATTCATCTTCCCTAACTCAGAGTTCACCACCATATGCATTTCAAAGTCTTTTAATCTGTGTAGTTTTTCTTGTTGATCTGTTGGTAATTTAGAAATACTATCTTTATTTTTTTCTAAAAAGTCTTTAAAAACTAATATCGAATCTATTTCCTCCTTTTTTCCTTCAGAAACTTTATCTCCTCCCATTTTCATCAATTCTGAACCATCAAAATTTATCGAAATTTTTCCGGTTCCGTCTTCATTTAAATCTAAATTCTCAGAAAAATGACATCCTACCAAAAGTAAGGCAGAAACCATAGTTAAAATACCGTAATAAAATCTTTTCATATTATATTCATATTTATTCAGGTTTCTAAATCGTATCAAAATTATGATCATCCTTGTCAAGAGATTTCTTAAAACCTTTAGCCATTTTCTTTGTTTATGAGTAGTTTGTTTATACTTACAAAAGCTCAACTAATATACAACGATTAAAAAAAGTGAACAACGAACCTTATTTTATTCTTAGGTAATACGATACAAAAACTTAAAAAAACACTAGTTTGATTCTTGTATATCTCTAATTACCCAATCCATTTTATTATCTTTTTCCTTTGAGATTTTTTCAATGTAAACATCAGGCTTAATTCCAAAACCATCGGGTTGGATAGTATGAGGAGCATTTATTTTCATCAGCCCTACTCTCATATTTATTTTTGAATTTGGAAGTTCAATTATCGCAAAAAAACCTGCAATAGTACCGTTATAGGCTCCACCGGTTTCTTTTCCTACAAAAGTAGCACGTTTTGTAGCTTTTAAATGAGTCGATAATATACTACTTGCTGAAAAACTTTCTCCATCAATTAAAACATAAACTTTACCATCAAAAGAATTAGGTTTTGGTTCTCTAAGTCTACTATATTTAAAATTAAAATATGGATCTCCATTTTCTTTTTTAACTTTAAACATTTGATACACAGACAGTACAGGTAACAACAACGTTGTCCCTGTTTTTTGCAACCATGATTTACTATGAAATAATGGATATAGAAAGCTCATACGTTGTGTCATTTTTGCTTTTTCGATAAACACATATTTTTTATTGGTCAAATACGAATAAAGCTCATCTATCTCTGCAAGCCTTCCGCCTAAATTCCCTCTTAAGTCAATAACTAAGTTCTTACAATTTGCTGAATCAATTTTTGAAAAACTTTCCTTGTAAAAATCTTTATAATTGCCTTTGGTAAAGCGTCTGATTTTCATATACGCAATGCTAGGAGCAGTATCAGAAACTATAAACCTAAAATTTCTATTGTATTCTTTTTTATACTTATCAAAACCATATTTATTATAATGCTTCCGTAATCTCTTATTCTCTTTTTTAATTATTTTTTTTTCTGATTTACTAATTTTTACAGCTGGGACTACCACTGTATCCTTGTTTAAAACCTTTTTCTCTTTACTATAATTGGCATACAAATAACGCGAATAAACACTATCATTAGTTTTTAATCTCATTAACACACTGTCTTTTTGTTGATGTGTTCGGGTATAAAGAAAGCCAAACCCTCTACTCGTATATTGAGGAATAAAAGTAGTATTATACCCATCTCCTGTATGTAACTTCTGAAAAGAATCTAATAAATCACTTGTTTTTTCATTATCCACACTCAATAGCTCAGAACCTACCACAACAGTGCTGTCTTTGCCATAAATCTTATTTACAAATAGTTTATTATCAATCCCACGAAATGCTAAAGATCTAAAAGGAGAACTTCTTTTTCCTCTAACTTTTTTTTCTTTTCTGGTTTGCTTAGTTCTTGGAGAATAAATAGCCGTATGCCCTTGCCTAATACTAGCCACTACCGGTGCAAATTGCTTATAAAACTCTAAACTGGATATAGGTTGTTGTACACTAGCTTTTAATTCATTTATTTTTTGATCTAATGAATCTTTACTAATATACCAATATAAATCAGGATGTAACCTTTGCAACTTATGATATGCAAAATCAATATCGCTACGTACTTGTTCTGGGCTATGTAATGTACTAATCTGTTGATTGTATTTTTTTACTGAAGAACAACTTGCCAATAGCACAATTAGCAAACATATAAGTACTTTTTTTATCATAAATCTTTGGTTTTTTATTTTATTCAGCGAAATGTGTGCCACATTTTAAGTCAATCAACTTAACTGCCACTGGTCATCCAAAGCTATGAAAGATTTATGGATTATTTTGGATTATTAAGTATTACCAATGCGGCAATTACACCAGGAACCCAACCGCAAATGGTTAATAATAAAACTATTAAAACTGACCCACAACCTTTATCCAATATTGCTAAAGGAGGAAAAAAAATAGCCAACAAAACTCTCCAAATACTCATAATTAGTAGTCTAAATAAATTAAATGTTATAATTATATGTATTCAAGAATTTTATTATGTTACAATATTATTGTAAAATTAATCTCTATATTTTCAACTAGTTTTATGATTAACATGAAATTTCAATACCTTATTCTCTACTTTATTCTATTCGCGAGTCCCAAAATGCTATTCGCACAATACGAATTTTCTGGATATGTTGATAAGCAAAATTGGTCTGGAGATATCTATCTATCATTAATCGAAGATTACCGACAATTATCAGGAATATATCCTGAGCAAATTATTCAAAAAGTAACTAGTGACTCTTTGGGGTATTTTAGCTTTTCTGGTGACAATCTCCCATCAGAAAATCGTATGTATAGAATACACATGGAAAATTGCTCTGAGCATGAAAAAAAAGCAGTGCATTTTAATGGATTTTGCTCTGATAGTAAAGAAATCCTATTCATTGCTAACAATAATGATACGCTCACACTACCTTTTTCTTTTGACAAAGAAATGTTTTGTAAAATTATTTCGAATAATCAAAAGAGCAATGCTTTTATAAAAGTAGATTCGATTATTGGTGAAATGCGTTTTGCCTTTGCTTCCTATAGAAGTGAAACTAATCGAAAAATAAATACAAAAAAATGGTTCTCTACTTTACAACGTTATGCACGAGATCAAGGCGAACCACTTACAGAACTTTATATATATGCTTTTCTATCTGATAAGGCAAATAATTTACACGCTTACTATCTTGATGACCTAAAGCATAATTTGTACTATGATCAATTGTTAGAGCGACTTGAGGAAAAATACTCCAATAATACATATACAACTCAATATAAAGCAGAATTAGCTTCGGATAAGTTCTTAATTAGTTCTGGAAAAACTGCTCCTAAAAACTATTGGCTATGGTTAGTATTGATTCTATTAATTTCTTCGGTAACACTTAATATTTTTCAATTTGTAAAATCTCGAAGGAAAAATAATGTATATCCAAGCTTTGGAAAAAATCTTACACAGCAGGAGCAAAAAGTATTAGATTTCATTCTTGAAGATAAGACCAATAAGGAAATTGCCGCCTCTATGTTTGTAAGCATAAGTACAATAAAAACCCATATCAATAATTTATACAAAAAACTAGATGTTCGCTCCAGAGAAGAAGTTAAATCACTGTATATCAACAAATAATTAAAATTCCACCCGGGATCTAGTCCCCATTTCAAACCCAGTTTTATTGATTTTACTCTCCCTTATCTTGATTTTTGATCACATATCTATTTATGAATTAAAAACAAGAATAATGAAAAGAGTCCTTTTAATTTTATCTGTAATTTCTATTAGTGTACTTACATCCTGTACCAATAATGCCTCTAGTAAAGTAAAACCTGAAAATGTGGCTGTGGCTAATGTTAGAGATGCAAAAGCCAAACTGTTACCGGTAATGACTTTTGATAAAACCAATCATGATTTTGGAATTATTGATGAAGGTGATATTGTAGAACATAAGTTTACTTTTACTAATACCGGTAATGCTCCTTTGGTAATCATAAGTGCAAAAGGTAGCTGTGGATGTACTGTTTCTAAATGGTCAAAAGAACCTATTGCTCCGGGAGCAACAGGAGATATGCTGGTAACCTTCAATTCTAATGGTAAACCTAATCTACAGAATAAGAAAGTTACCATAACTGCTAATACCACAACTGGTAAAGAAACTCTAAAAATTAAAGCCATGGTTACTCCTAAGAAGAAATCAGTCGCCAGTGGTATTCCTTTAAGCAAATAAAGGATTTAGAATCTTATACAAAGAAACCCTTCTGAATGGAAAGGGTTTCTTTAGATTAACAACCATAGTTTACAACCACTTAAACTTACTATAAATGAAAGCATTAGTATATTTTATTATATTCTTAATCTTATCCGCAAAAACACTCACAGCACAATCTTTTAATCGTGAAGTTAACATAGAAGAAAATTCCCCAATGCTCCTTGGTAAAATCAGCAATCATGGGCTTAATCAAAATCCATATAACCACTGGTTTTCAAAAAACTATACTGCATACACACCTAATCAGAATAGCATAGATTCATTAAAAACAGAGCTTCAACAGTATACCATCAAACTTTTTATGGGTACCTGGTGCGGAGATAGTAAGCGTGAGGTACCTCGTTTTTATAAAATATTAGAAAACAGCAATTTCCCTCTTGATCGTCTTACTACTATTGCTGTTGACCGAAGTCGAGAAGCCTACAAACAGAGTCCTGGCGGAGAACACGAAGGTCTTAATATACATAGAGTACCTACCTTTATTTTTTATAAAGATGGTAAAGAAATTAACCGAATTGTAGAATCTCCCATAGACACTTTGGAAGAAGATATGCTAGCCATAGTATCAGGCAACTACATTTCAAAATACAAATCTGTCCTATTATTAAATGATATTCTTGAAAAAAAGGGAGCTTTATACATATCCAAAAATGGAAAAAAGATAGCAAAACAATTTAAAGACAACGTCGAGAATCTATATGAATTAAACACCTATGCTAATGTTTTATTCTTTGCTAATAAAAAAAATGAGGCCATAACAATATTAAGCATTAATACCATATTGTTTCCAAAAGAGAGTTATGTTTATGTTAGTCTTGCAAATAAGCATGTTCAAATGAAGAATAAAGCCAGTGCAATCAAGTATTATGAAAAATCATTAGAGTTTGATAATAACGAAGAAATACAAAACAAAATTAAAGAATTAAGAACGACTGTGAATCAGGGGTAAAAGTTTTTAAGCAGACTTTTCTTTAAATTCTTCAAATAGGCTACTTTTGTGCCTTTAAAATGAAGAATCCATGCAATTATCAGAACAAGAACTTGTAAGAAGAGAGAAATTAAACGCATTGCGTAATCTAGGTATTGATCCTTATCCGGCGCCATTATACCCGGTAGACCATACCTCTAAACAGATAAAGAACAAGTTCGAAGAGGGTAAAAAGGTAATTATTGCAGGTAGATTAATGTCCAGAAGGATTCAGGGAAAAGCTTCTTTTGCAGAATTACAAGATACAGATGGACGAATTCAGGTCTATTTTAACAGAGATGAGATTTGCACAGGTGATGATAAAACCAAATACAATGAAGTCTATAAAAAGTTATTGGATATAGGTGATTTTATCGGTATCGAAGGAGAACTTTTTACTACTCAGGTAGGAGAGAAAACTGTATTGGTTAAAGATTTTACGTTATTAAGTAAATCTTTAAAACCTCTTCCTCTGCCTAAAACTGATAAAGACGGAAATATATTCGATGAATTTAATGATCCTGAGTTACGATATCGTCAACGTTATGCTGATTTGGTTGTTAACCCTAAGGTTAGAGATACTTTTGTAAAGCGTACACAGATTGTAAATACTATTCGGGATTTTTATAATGAAATGGGGTTTTTGGAAGTTGAAACCCCTATTCTTCAGCCTATCCCTGGAGGAGCAGCTGCTCGGCCCTTTATGACGCATCACAATGCATTGGATATACCGCTTTACTTGCGTATCGCTAATGAACTATACTTAAAACGTCTTATTGTAGGAGGATTTGATGGAGTATATGAGTTTGCAAAAGATTTTCGTAATGAAGGTATGGATCGTACACACAATCCAGAATTTACGGTTATGGAAATGTATGCAGCTTACAAAGACTACCATTGGATGATGGATACCACAGAAAAATTACTGGAAAAAGTAGCCATCAAACTGCACGGAACTACTGAAGTACAGTTTGGAGAAAATGTAATTAATTATAAAGCTCCTTATAAGCGTATTGGTATTTTGGATGCCATAAAAGAGCATACTGGATATGATCTTTATCAAAAAAGCGAAACCGAAATTCGCGAAGCAGCAAAAGCTTTAGGTCTTGAGGTTGATGAAACTATGGGGATTGGAAAAATGATAGACGAAATTTTTGGTGAAAAATGTGAAGGAAATTATATCCAACCTACATTTATTATTGACTATCCTGTAGAGATGAGTCCTCTAACCAAAAAGCATAGGTCTAAAGAAGGACTTACTGAGCGTTTCGAATTAATGGTTAATGGTAAGGAATTGGCAAATGCATATACAGAGCTTAATGATCCTATTGATCAACGTGAGCGTTTTGAAGATCAACTTCAACTCTCAGAAAAAGGAGATGATGAAGCTATGTTTATAGATCAGGATTTCTTACGTGCCTTAGAATATGGTATGCCTCCTACCTCTGGTATAGGTATAGGTATTGATCGATTGGCTATGTTTATGACTAATAATCAATCTATTCAGGAAGTACTATTCTTCCCGCAGATGCGTCCAGAGAAAAAGCAGGTAGAACTTAATGATAATGAAAAGGCAATCTTTGATATTCTTAAAAAAGAACAACGCATGGCCTTAACAGACCTTAAAAATGCTGCAGGTTTAAGTAATAAAGGCTGGGATAAAGGCTTAAAAGGACTTTCTAAATTAGGCTTAACAAAAGTCACAAAAACTGATGACAGCCTAATTATAGAAGTGACAGAATAAACAAAAACAACTAATTAAAGTGATAAAAAAACGCAACCTTACCGGTTGCGTTTTTCCCCTTATTAAAAACAAATTCTAAATATACGAAGCTGTATTCCCTACAGTTTCGTTATATCCTTCTTGAGCAACTGTGCTAATAATATTCCATTGTGCATTAGCCTCTCCTGCTGTAAATGTCACTTTTAGATACCCTCTACTAGATACATCTGTATATTGTAGATCATTAATTAACACTTCCAAAGACTGTTCAAAACCAGCCACTGCTGCTGTATCCAATCCTATATATTGTTCTAATCCAGGAGAAGTTACAGAGGATGTTGCAAACTCAACACCAACCTCATCTCCATTTATATCTTTTAAAACACTGTACCAGGCATTATGTGTATCTCCCGCCAGACATACCGTTTTCTTTCCTCCAAGTGCAGCAAAAAGCTGCTCTCTTTCTACAGAGTATCCATCCCATGCATCAAGGTTATACGGAACAACAGTATTTACTCTAGCCATTTCTGCTGTCGTAACCGTAGTATCTCCAGCTAATACCCTTCCCTTAATTGTTGTTAGTTCTGTTAATGCTGTCTGAAACGCTACTGATGTTGCACTAGATACAGTTCCTGTAGCGCTTACTTCTCCAATAATCCTACCTAATAGAATTAGTAATTCTGCAGGCATAAACATTTTGCCCATTAACACTTGTTGACCCAATACTTGCCAGGTAGCACTACTACCAGATATCACTCCCGATAACCAGGTTAACTGATCAGATCCTAATAAACTTCTGGTTGGATCTTGTAATGCAGCTTGAAAAGCCAAACCATCTAATTGTCCTGTAGTAGCATCAAAAAAGTCATTATATGATAATTGTTTATCTCTTCCTATAATCCTTGTATCCAACATATGAAGACTCACTATAGATCCAAAATCAAAAGACCTATATATTTTTGCCGGGTCTGTAGATATTATAGGTAAATATTCACTATAAACCTTTATTGCAGTCTGTTTTCTTGTTTCATATACCCCTTCATTATCCTGATGATTTTCTGCTCCATCTTTATATGCATCATTTGTGATTTCATGATCATCCCATACACAAATAAAAGGTTTCTTCTGATGTGCTAACTGTAATTGCTTATCTCCCCTATATTGCTTGTATCGATTTCTATAATCCTCTAAGGTTATAATTTCATTTTTCGGACTATGTACTCTATCTAATGCTATTGTATTTTCATTTGTTCCGTATTCTCCTTCTCCATATTCATAAATATAATCTCCAAGGTGTACAATCACATCAACATCAGAATTTGCCATGGCTTCGTAAACATTAAAAAGTCCTGCTGCATAATTCGCGCATGAACATACTGCCAGTTTAACATCTGAAACAGCATCTCCTTTTGCTGGTAATGTTATTGTTTCTCCTGTAACTGATACTGTTTCTGTGGACAAATCAAAGAATCTATAATAAAACTTACTGTTTGATGTTAACTCCTGTACGTCAATAGCAATGGTATAATCCCGATCTGCAGAAGTCGAAAATTCACCACTTCGTATTACGTTTTCAAAATTTGCATTAGTAGCCACTTGCCAATTAATCTTAATCTCTGTTGATTGAGAAGCTGTGGGTGTAAATCTAGACCAAATAATAACACTAGTACTTTTGGGATCAAAACTCGCCACTCCTTCAAAGAAATTATCTGTAGTTAAATCTGGTATTTCAATATTGGGTTGATCATCATCATCATTGCAACTAATATATATTGATGCCAGCATCAAACCTCCAGTTGCCAAAAGTGATTTTTCAAAAAATTTTCTTCTATTCATTTTTACCTTTTTTGCTTTTCAAAGATATTTTTGCTTTCATATGTAAACGTTATCCTTGGATTAAATAAACCTTACTTTTATTATGTTTAAGTACTTATGGTTTTCTTGAAATAGGAATAAAAGGTTATCTAAGATTTATAAAATCTTAAAGTTTTATAAGAATCCACTATATTTGAGTCTCTAAATACGAATCAGATGCCTTTTATAACCGACGAAGAACTACAACAGTATAAAGATCAGATAGAAAATGCTGAAGAAGCTAAACGCTCTGCTGACTATACGCGTAATAAAGCTGTAAAAGACGAGCAGGAAAAATCTCAAAAATTTAAAATTGCAACAATCATACTTGGTATTATTGCATTACTCGGCGTCGCCGGAACCGTATATTTTATGAAGTTTAATACTCCTGCAAATATGGTATCTCAAAAAGAGCATAAATCAAAAATTGCTCTTCAGGAGACCAAAATTGCTGAGTTACAAGAAACGATTCAAAATCTTTCTATGAACCAGGAATTGAATGGTTCTGATGGTGAAAATGCTAGTCAGGGTTCTATATCCGGTGAATTAATCTATGCTGTCCAGATTGGTGCTTTTGAGAGTAAAGATCTTTCTTTGTATTCTGATAATTTTGTGAATTTTAGAGAAATCAAGAGTGGAGGGTTTAACAAATACGCTTTAGGGAACTTTGAAACTCTTAATGAAGCCAAAAAATTTAGAAGAGAATTGGTTGGATTAGGGTTTAGAAATGCTTTTATAGCTTCCTATCGAAACGGAGAGCGTATAAAGATAGAGGAGGCTTGGTAAACTATCGTTTTTGGCATCTTCTAAAAAAAGAAATAATGATACGAAGTCTATTTTTCATGATTACATTAATGACAATTACCTCTGCTTGTCAAGATAAAAATGATTTTGATAAGAATTTTGTGCATACTGTCTATTTCTGGTTAAATAATCCTGACAGTAAAGAGGATCGAATGGCTTTTGAAACGTCATTAAAAAAATTCCTGAATACTTCTAAATATGCCAAAACCAATTTTATTGGCACTCCTCCAAGTGCATCCAGAGATGTTGTAGACGGTTCTTTTACATATTCTTTACTTGTGACATTCTCTTCGGCAGAGGCACAAGAGCAATATCAAAAAGAAGAAGCTCATTTATTATTTATCAAGGAATCTTCAAATCTATGGAAGAAAGTAATTGTTTACGATTCTCAACCTTCAGAATAAAACTTCACTATACTTTTAACCTGTATCTCAAAACAAAAATCTCAGGACTCCATTGAACCCTGAGATTTATCAATCAATTAACTAACCAACTCAATTCAACTAAACGTTAACAACAATATACCTTTTACCAGATCTCTTATAGTATACTCCACCACACTTATAATACTGTACTCCTCTTACTCTTACTACTCTATACCCTCTTGGTAACGTAGTTACTCTAACTCCAACGGGAGCTGTAACCCTTCTATATGATCTGTTCTTTTTAACATACCACACACCATTACTTCTATAATAACGTACATTTTTATGCATTATAATTTTTGGATTGTGCACCTTCGTAACTACAACTCCACGTGTTGGACGAGTTGCTGCAGTAGTAGCACATGATGTCATTAAAAATCCAAATAATAAAACAGGTACAATAATTTTTAATATCCTTTTCATATTCATAGTATTTTGGTTTCTTACTACTTAAGACTTTATTATTAAAAAAAGGTTTAATTAAAAATCCAAAAAAAGTATAAAATTATTCTACATATTCCTGTATTGGCATATTATCAATAATCAAATTATCAAGAACCGATTGACCATTTTTAATATATACTAAGGCATACACATTATCGATTACACCATCCCTATTCGCCTTGGCATATGCTTTTTCTGCATCATAAGCTTTGGTCTCCTCCATATAAAATCTATTAAAAGGTAATTCGAAAGTTACACGGTCTGGATATACATAGGTAACCTGAGCCTTAACATAATCATTCTTGATATCTAGAGGTTCTTTACTTATTTGATAAATTTTGGCAAAACCATCTTCATCATTCTCAATATATACTCGTATTTTATCCCCTTTTACATAAGTAGAATCTGAGGTTGCAAAAGAATTTATTTGGAATTGAAGTGTGACATATTTCCCTCTAAATGGATCTGTAGGATCAATCGGACGAGTCTTGAACTTGTATACTGTGCCAGAAGTCAAAATATCTTCGTTATCATAAATCATCTTTAGCGGAGCAAAAACCTGCACTAATGCCAATGCTATAAACCCTATAAATATATATGTTGTTTTCATTTGTTTTTGTTTACTGTTTTTTAACCTTTTGTTTTTTTAACATGATATAATTCGTTAAAAAGAATCCTGCTCCTACCAAAACGAACAAAATCCCTCTAATCACAAAACTCATTCCTGTATCAAAAAATCTGCAAATGATAAGTATAGAGATAATAAGAAGTCCGTAATTAAGAATTCCGAAATTAAATTTATTTGCTCCAATTCTAATTGCAGACATTCCTAAAGCAAATACCAATAGATTCATGAGTATGACAGGTATAATCCCTGTAGAAGAAAGTAAAAAATATACCAACCCAAAGATGATAAAAGCTATCTGAAAAAGATTAATTGAGCGTATTCCTTTTTTAAAAGTAGCATATCCCAAAACCGATAACGTTACTATTGCCAAAACGATCGTTGTATAAACTTCTTGTGCATCATAATTAAATTGATCAGGAACGTCTTCCCATATCCAACGGAATGTAAAGATCATAAGACATATAACCGATCCTAATGAACCAATAATTAGAAATCCGTTTCTAAGGGTTCTTAATTCTTTAAATACTGAAAGTCTTCCAATATTATACAGCAGTCCGAACATAATAATATACATCACAAATCCCAAAACATCTCCATTACCTACAAATGCACTCAATGCTACAACTACACTTATCGGTAATATCCAATTAAAAATAGTTACAGCATTACCCGACACGTTTCTTTTTAAAATATTCCAATAATGAGGAATTACCCCCAAAAGGAAGATTAAATACAACCAAGGCGTTTTATGACTTCTGAAATCCCATACTCCAACTTGTACAGCATAATATGTACTTGTCACTATCACTAATAGTGTCACTGCATGTGACCGTAAAAGATATATTAAGGGTAAGCAAAGTACAACCCAGGTAAGCAGGAAAGATCCTAATTCTCCTGGGATGTTATAAATTTGACTTACCAAGGAGATACTTGCTCCCACAGAGAAAAATAGAAATGTCCCTGAAGCCTCTTTCCAGGTGTTACTTTTATTTTTAAGGATAGAAAAACCTGCCATAGCCTGCCCTATAACCAGAGGAACAAACGCCAGAATGGTTTTTGTTAATCTAGAGAAATCATCCCAATTGTGTGCCAACATTAAAATAATACCAGAACCTATCAGTAATGCCCCAAAAACTCCAAAAATCATAAATAAAGAATTCGGTTTCCCCTCAGCTTTATTTGCATAATATTTTTCAATCTTACTTGAAATCTCAGGAGAAATTACATTATCCCTGACTAAAATTTGCAGCTCTTTATTAAATTTTGAACTCATAATATAATATCATTTAGTTATGAAAATAACCTATAGTTTTAAATTGTGTTTTATCTACGACATATTATTACTATTTCTTTTTTGGCATCATAATACCATCACTTACATTTTCCTTTTTAATATTCACCAGAATTTCATGTAACGTCTCTGCTGCCAAGCCATGTAACACTAAGTTATACGCAGCAGAATATGTACTTCTAGGCACCATTGGATGTTTGTTATTCACTAATCCCAAATGTCCTGGAGTACCTAATATTTGAGAAACATAAACCGCAATAGTTTCATCTAATTGTAAAGAATTAGAAGCTCTTACAAAATCATTTGCTGTTAGAAAAAGTTGATAAAATGGGGTAAAAAGTTCTATAGCAGATCTTAAATCCAAAATATTTGTCCATTTATTCGGAAACTTAATATGATCAAATTGATCTTCAGAAATCATTGAGGTATTCAACTTTTCTACAAAACCAATAGTTACATTCTTATCTTTTAATTCACTATTTAAATTAATAACAAAGTTGAATAAGTTTAAATCATGATTAAGAAACAGATCATCTTTCACATCATTAAAATCTTTTGGTTTTAACGGACTTGTTTTCACTTCCACACCTTCAATGTTACCTGCTATAAACTCTAAAATCTCACTCCCTACATGAAAATGTCTAAATATCAACAAATTAGCATTTGGGCTCACAAAACGCTTAAGTCCCCAAGCCAAAATAATATGTAAAAACCTTGATGAGTTAAACAATTTTGGAAAGAAAAACTTTAAGACATGGATAAAAAACATGGTGATTTTTGACCAAAATACAAGCAAGGGCCTTAAGTATCTCGCCGATCTAGAGTCATTATCAGACATCAATGCTCTTTTTGTTGTATCATTTATGGGGATACTATTATCCAGATATAGTGCTAACCATGGGTTAGGATCTCTGCTATCGTGTTCTGCGATTTCGAATATATCTTTTTTCATCGGTTTGTATTATTAATTAATAATTACCTAATTCGTTTAATTGCATTTCATACAAAAGTGCCGTTGTCTTAGCGGTCTTTACAATTTTTTTAGCTAGGTCCATATGCATCAAAGGATGGTTTAAAGCTTTTTCTAAATTTTCAAAATGTTTTTCGTCTGCCACACCGTGGTAGGTAAAAAAAGAAACTTGATTGTCTTTAAGGTCAAGTTGATCTTTTATCATTGTACCCCAATGCGCTGCCAATCTTTTGCCAATACCTTCTATGATAAACATAGCTCCTAAAAGATCTATCGGATTAGGTTTACTGGCTTGCTGAAACATAAAAGAAGATAGTCCTATACTCCCAATATTTTTTTCTCCAGAATGAATTTTGGTAACAGATTCTCCCAGGTTTTCAAAATTTAGTTCTAACATTTGATAATCCTTATGCTCTGCAGCGGTATGTTTTATAAAAGCAGAACGAAGATCAAATAATTCGATACCAATATTAGAAGCTGCTCTAGATATCCATTGCGAACCATCTATCACTTGCTGTCTTAAATCCATTAACAACAACTTATAATCGTCTATACTCAACGTTTTGTTATGTATTTTTTGAACAATTGGCACTTTTAATAAATTAGCTTCAAAATCAATCCAAATCCGAGAAAGGTTTCTCACCAACCATTGTGATACATCATCAGAATTAAGGTTTAACTCTGGCGCTTCTATTTCTCTAATCGGGTAACTTTTCTGTGTCACATCATTATGCCCTACAACCGTAAGTTTCATAAATGAGGTGATAAAGCGACCGCTTTCGGGCACCATACACAATATAGATTGTCCTTCTTTTAACTTACCAGAATACATCAACTCTTCTAACATAATAAATATTGATGCTGCCCCGGTATTTCCTTTACTTACCAGGTTACTAAACCATTTCTCTTCTGCAATCTCCCCTCCGCCTTTTTCCATAAGATCCTTTATCGGTTTTTTAAAATATTCTGATGAATAATGACAGCATAACCAATCTATATCTTTGGGAGTAATCATCCCTTTATCTATAAGTTCAAAATAGTGACTCACTCCTGTTTGTACTACTTTATTAAGTAGTCGAACATCCTGTTTAAGATTTATTGCTCCATCTTTTGATGCCGATTCATAGTCAGCATAATCCAACCATGTTTTCTCTGCTTCGTTTTGGTTACTATTTTTCCCGGTATACATGCATACAGGAAAGGTATGTGCGTGTGATTTTAAATCTATCCATTCGATCTTTAAGGATATTCCTTTTATACTTTTCTTATTCTCTAACACCAATGCGCCAGCTCCGTCTGAAAGCATCCATCTTAAAAATTCTGTATCAAAAGGAACTGATTTCATTTTTTGAGCTTCAAATCTGGAAGCTTTAAAAAGTCTGCTTGCAAATTCACTTCCCACACAAACTGCATTTTGTTTCTCTTCACTTTTTATTTGCACATAAGCATTCTTTAAAGCCATCATGCTACTTGCACATACACTTTGAAAACTTGCTACCTCACAAGCAGCTGAATTTAATCCTCCATGCACCATACTTGCAAATCCAGGAACAGGTAAATCTCCTTGTGTTGTTCCGGTTGACAAAAGCTCTATTTCTTTTTGACTCAAACTACTTTTCGCAATGGCTTGTTCTATTGCGTTTACTGCCAGTTGAGCATTAGAATGTGTACTTTCTTGTTTTGTATTTAGTGCAAAATATCGTTGTTTAATTCCGTTTTGCTTTAATATACGGTCTTTTACTGCGCTCTTTTCTCCATTAATTTCACCTAAATAATGTTCTATTTCATCATTTGAAATAGGCTTATTTGGTAAATAGACACCAGAACTTGTTATATATACATTTTTCATACGTTTAAATCTTTTTATTTTTTTGATTGCCTTAACCGGCTTATTTTATGATTTAATTGATCTAAGATATTAGATGCAAATCCGTAGTTTTTCCTGAATTCACTGTGATGTGCATTGTGTCTGGTTCCAAACAATTTCCAACCAGTTCCTTTTCCTGTTCCGAATCTGTAATTACAATGCCCAGAATAATTTAATAATATACTGGCTAAAGGATATAGAAAAACAGCAACTGGAGAAAATGGAATGAATGGAAGCAATGTAATAGGAACTGTACTTAGCAACAAAGCTTCAAACCAATGAAAGCTATACACAGAATACACAGTTGGTATTATAGATTTATGATGCACTTTATGCACATGTTTCATAAAAAAAGGAATGTGCATTATACGATGAATCACAAAAAAATGAATCTCATTCCATATCGTGAGCAATGCAACACCTAATATAATATTCAAAAATGTATCAGGTAGTAAGACTATCGTATTTGTTCTTATACAATACACCACAGGAAGTACAGAAAATCCAAAAACAAAAATTGATTTCAGAGCATGCAACTTCTCGACATTCTTTTGTCTTTTTGTGGCTTCTTTTTTTAGAATTCTATGGACAACTTTTTTACTTTCTAACCATAGACATGCCTTTTCAAATATGGGAGCAATCCCAAAATAAAGAAAAAAGAAATACAAAAACGTAAGTCCGTAAAGCCATATATAGGAATACTCATAAATTATTGTATGGATTAATTCTTTAGCCATGTCACACTCTTTTTTGTCTCATTCTCTCAGGAATTAATAGATAGAATATCAGCTATTTTATTTTTAATATTAAAAAATGTAATCGCTGTAAAATATGCCGCAATACTCATAGGCATAACTCCAAAAAGAATTACATCATCTATAGATCCTTGTATGCCTATAAAAAAGTATGCTACAACGATTCCCCAATATATAAGTAATCCTCTTCTGACTCTAAGACTATGTTTTTCCCATCTTATGAAGAAACCTAATCCCATTACAACTTGAATTAACCCCAAACCAAACTGAGATATTAATCCATACAACTCATATTTCATTGTTCCAAAACCGGACAACATATGTCCAATTAAAGTAATTGCAAAAGCTAATATGTTAATTATAAATACTACTTTTTTCATCTTTGTGGCATTAAAAAATTATTATAATAGACCTTAATCTTTAAAAATTATTACAAAAAGGCAACCGTGCCTGCACGGCTGCCCTTTCTAATCATCAAAACAAGAAGCCCCAAGCCCCCCTAAGGCTCCTTCTTTTGATTCCTCTTTTTTGATTACTTCCCGCTGGTTTCGATAAATTTCTTATCTCGAGTATTCTTTTGCACTGCAATGGCCGCAAATAAACTCAAGGTAAAAGACATTCCATAAAATCCTTTTTCACTAAGTTCCAAGTCAGCGTTCCATAATCCGATAACCAATAGCAGAATAGAGGTTATTGTCGTAAACCAACTGATCCCATAATACATATCAGTTACAGGAATTCCCTCTAATCTATCCCTAACACTTTTTTGCACTGATACTGCAGAAAACAATCCAAATAATAGAATTGTAAAATAGTACCCCTTTTCATTAAGCGCCATGCTTGTTGCATTCCATAATCCAATGCAGTAGGAAACCATTCCTATAAATACTGCAGACCAAGATGCCGAAATAAATGCCGGAGTCGGCTTTTGATCATATACTTTTGTTTCTTTCTTTTCAACTTTTTCATTTACAGTATCCTCAGATACGTCATTACTAAATTTATACTCCATGATTATTGATTTTGATGATTAATTTAATGTTCAATTGTTTATTCGAACAGGACAAATGTGCGATGATTCGATCTAGAATAAAATTCAATTTTCAATAAAAACTTACGATATATATTATATTAAAATTCAATTTTATTATTATTTACAGTACTTTTATTAAAAATATACTTACTATATAATGAATACTATTTCTTCTATAATTCGTACTTTATCTAATGAAGAAAAGCGAAGTTTTATCTCATTACTCCGGCAAAAGAATAAGAGAAATGATACCAAAAACATTAAGTTATTTAAACTATTAGATAATACATCGCCTCATCAGGATCTTGATATTCAGATTTATGGAAAAAGAGCTAAAGGTGCTTATCATGCATTAAGTAAAAGGTTACATGATACACTTATTGATTTTATTGCTTCCAAGAGCTTTGAAGGAGAAACCTCTGAAGAAATGGAAATTCTAAAGTTACTTACCGTAAGTAGAATTTTCTTCGAACAAAAACAATACAAAATTGCATTTAAGACTATTCATAAAGCAGAACAAAAGGCAAAAACTTATGACCTTTTCAGTATCTTAAATGAAATATATTATACACAGGTTCAATATGCTCATCTCAATTCTGGAATAGTAATAGAAGACTTATTCTCTAAGTTTAGAAATAACAAAAAATCACTTCAACAAGAAGAAAATTTAAATCTATTCTATGCTACTGTGCAGCATGAACTTCTAAAAAACCGAAGAGATGCCGTTCCTATTATAAAAAATACATTAACCAAATTTGGGCTATCTATAACACAAGATCTTACTTTTAGATCCTTATTTAAGATTCTTGAGATTACGAATCAAACTGCTCATATCACCCGAGATTATTATTCTATACTTCCTTTTGTAGAAGAAACTTATAATCAGATTGATGCCAAAGAAAATTTAATAGATAAACACTCCTTCTACCATATTCAGATTTTATATTATGTAGCCAATTCATACTTTCGGAATAAAAACTTTAAAACTTCTCAGGAGTATCTTTCTTTAATGCATCTTCAAATGGAAAAGCATCAAAAAAAATATTTCAGACGATTTTTCCCCCAGTATACTTTACTAGAAACCTTTAATCTTAATTATTTAAATCAAGCAGAACGCGCAATTCAAATCCTTGAAACCTTTGATTATGAAAAGCACAAAGATCAAATCACATATCTTTTAGACTTAAAATTGAGTCTTATTGTATGCTACTTCCAACAGCAACGATTCAAAGAAGCATTGAGTACTCTTAATGATTTTTATCATAGTGATCATTGGTATACCGAAAAAGGGGGTATTTCGTGGGTAATCAAAAAAAACCTTATCGAAATCCTATTACACATAGAACTTGATCATATAGATGTAGTAGAATCTCGAGTAAATAGTTTTAAGAAGAAACATGGGGCACATCTTAAAAAAAATAATGAAAATCAAGTTCTAGAGTTTTTAAAACTTGCAACACTATGTTATCATACTCCAGAGGTATTGACTAATGAAGAGTTTAAATATAAAGTTCAAAATTCTCTAATTTCATCCACTAACCCAGAACAGGAAGATATTTTTGATATGAGTTTTTATGCCTGGATAAAATCAAAGGTAAACCATACTAACCTTTATGAAACGACATTGAATCTATTAAGATAGTAATATTCTCTTCATCTTTTTTTAATATGAACTATTAATCAAACATTGATTATATAGAAACTAATAAAGATGTCATGATTTTTATAGTTTTTCATATCCCTAAGGCAATTAGGTAATTTGTTATACACTTTAGAACAATTACTCTCTAAACTAGATAATATGGCACTTCTTTTTTGACAAAATAAAAGTATCTTGATTGATCACACATTTAGTGTAAACCAACAATTAAATATATTATAAAGCATCATGAAAAATAAGTGTATCTTCATTTTTGCAGGGCTAATATCTCTATGTACATTTTCGCAAGTAAAAGTGTATGAAGGAACAGAAATTATTCCTACATATAAAATTCATGAAAAAGAACGTAGTCCAATTTTTTTTACAGGGAGAAGCGTACAAGGTGCAGAAGGACGAATGTATCCTTATCCTTCACAATCAAATTTGGGAGATTCTCTTGTAGATATGGATTACAATATGGTGTATTTAGAAAATGAATATATCAAAGTAAAGATATTACCTGAATTTGGAGGAAGGTTGTTTTCTGCAATAGACAAAACGAACGGGCATGAATTATTTCATACTAACAGCGTTATAAAGCCAAGTCTCATTGGTACTCTTGGCGCCTGGGTTTCTGGTGGTATTGAGTGGTGTTTTCCTCATCACCACAGAACTACCTCTATGCTGCCCAGTGATTATACAATAGTCAAAAATAAAGATGGCAGCGTTACCGTTTGGATTGGAGAAACTGAAAAAACCATGCGTCTTAGGGGCATTGTTGGGATTACTCTTCGTCCAGGGCGCTCTTTTATAGAAACCGATTATCGAATAAATAATACCAATACATTAACAAAGACATTTCTTTTCTGGGCTAATGTTGCAATAACGGCTAATGAAGATTTTCGCACATTCTGGCCTCCTAGTCAGGAAATAGGCGTGTATCACAACAATACAAGTTTTACAAGATGGCCTATATCTAACGAAAAATATCATCACACAGATTATACCGCTGGTGTTGACCTTACCTGGTGGAAAAACCATCCCAATCCAGAATCGTTCTTTTTCTGGAATGGTACAGAAGGTTTTATTGGTGGTTATGATTATAGTCAAAAAGCAGGAACAGTGCATGTTGGAGATCCTTATGAGAATAAAACTTCAAAATTATGGCAATTCGGACCTGGTCTTGCTGGTCAAAATGCTAGGCGCAAATTGACCGATGATAACAAAGCGTATGTAGAACTTATGACAGGAACATTCTCTAACAATCAACCTGATTATAGTTGGATTGCTCCGCACTCAGTAAAAGACGCCAAAAATTACTGGTATCCTTTACGAGATATCGAAATTTCAAAAAACTCAACAGTTGATGCTTCTGTAACCCTTCAATTAAAAGGCCCAAAGACAGTATTTTATGGTTTTAATACCACCAAAGCTTTTCAACAAGCTTTAGTAACCTTAAAATATAATGATGAGATTATTATCAAAAAGGATATTGATATAGATCCTGCTACTCCTTTTACAACAAGCTACACACCCCAAAAAGAAATAGATGAACATAAATTATATGTAGAATTAAAAGATAAGGATGGGAATATTCTGGTTTCTTACGCACCATACAAATCAAAAAAAACTAAATTACCCAAGCCACAAGAAAAAACTAAAAGACCAGAAGACATAGAATCTGTTGAAGATTTATATTTAACAGGTAGGTTCGTTGAACAATTTTTTCGTCCTGGTCATAACCCTGATGATTATTACCTAAAAGGATTAAAAAAAGATCCTGAGAATTATAGGATAAATATTGCTATGGGTATACGCCGACTACATCAGTATAGATATCAAGAAGCCTTGCAATATTTACAAAAAGCAGCTAATAAACTACAAATACAATATTATCAACCCAAAGAAGGTGAACTTTACTATTATATGGCTATTGCTCAAAAAGAGCTTGGCAAAACTGATGAAGCCTATCGTAATTTCTCTCAGGCGACTTGGTACTATCAATGGTATTCAGCAGGATATTATCAATTAGCCTTGATGGAGAGTACTAAAAAAAACTATAAAAAAGCACTTGAATATATTCATAATGCATACACTACCAATATTATGGACGGGAGAATAGTTGTACTATATAGTGCTTTACTACGAAAACTCAATGCTCCTGAAAAAGCTTCCGAATTGATAGATAAATTAATCGCATATGATCCCCTTAACTTTTCTGCTTATTATGAAAAAAGTCATTTACAAGGTGCTCCTTCATTGGCAAAATGGCATAAAAACATGCAAGATGTAAACAACAACTATTTAGAAGTTGCTACAAATTATATGAATGCTGGCTTAATCGATGATGGTATAACCCTTTTATCCTCATTAAAGAAACCACAAAATCCATTAATTTATTACTATCTGGCATGGTTTTATACTCAAGCTGATAAACTATCAGAGGCAAATACCATGTTGAAACTTGCCAAAAACACCTCTTTATCATACTGTTTTCCCTACCGACGAGAAACTGAAATTGTACTTAAAAATGCAATTAAAATTGATCCACTTAATGCTTCTGCTCATTATTTACTGGGAAATCTACTCTATGACAATCGACCAGATGATGCAATTTTGGCTTGGCAAAAGGCAAGCAAAATAGAAAATAAAATCCCTATGGTATGGCGTAACTTGGCATTTGCAGCATTTTATCATCAACATAGTACTGATAATGCAATTTCTTATATAACCAAAGCTATCAAGGCAGAGAGTGATATTCCTCTTTGGTTTACAGAACTAGCAAAATATTATGATGTCTCTAATATCGATTCTAGAGAATGTCTCGATATTCTTCAAAAGCATTTAGACATCGTTAAAAAAGATGTTTCTGGTTCTAAAACACTTATCAAACTCTACAACTTAAATGGGAATTATGATGAGGCCATACAATTACTTAAAAACCATCATTTTAGAACATGGGAAGGCGGTCGAGGCATTTATCATCACTATGTAGACACATATACACTAAAAGCTATTCAGCTCGCTAATAATCAAAAATTTAAAGAAGCTATTACTCATTTAGAAACTGCTTTGGTATACCCCAAAAACTTAGAAGTGGGAAAATCTTCTACTGATGAAAAAAATGCGCTCATTTATTATTATATGGGCTTAGCGTATGATAAATTATCAATGAATGAAAAGGCAATGGTGAATTATCAAAAAAGCACCGAATCCAAAAATGCGAGGTACATGTATGATTTACTTTATTTTCAGGCTAAATCTTTTGAAAAACTTGGCAACATTGATAAAGCAAACGAATTATTTAATAGCTTGTTAGACAAAGGTGAAGAACTTATAGAAAAAGGAACGCACATTACAGGTGTTGCAATCGAAGATGCTTCTTCAAGAAATAACAAATTACGATCTTCTGCTTACTATCTTAAAGCTTTAGGAAATAAAGGACTAAAAAACACCACTAAAGCTCAACAATTCTTTGAGCTTGCTATAAAAGAATATAAAAACAATTTATGGGCAAGAACTCTCATGAATCAATAATACCAAATAAGTCATTAATCAAACTTACAATTTCTAATTCAAACCTCTAACCTCATCAAAATAAAGCTTTAACCATACTTTCACATACCTGTTATGGTTATTTTACTACCTTCCGCGGATTAAAAAAATTGACACAATGCGCAAAAATACACTCAGGCTACTATTTTGTATAGTAGCTATTATTACTACAGGTTGTTCTGTTCTTCAACCTCAAAAAGGAAAAACGGCTTCTACCGAAACCAAAAAGCCCTCTAAAAGCAAAGAATCTATTAAACCTTATAATGAGGTCATTACCAAAAAAGCTAAGACCGATGAAGGTCTATTTGCTGTACATAGTTTAGATGATAAATACTATTATGAAATTCCTGATTCTTTGCTAAACCGGGAGATGCTTATGGTCACTCGTATTGCCAAAACAGCTACCGGAATTGGATTTGGTGGTGGAAAACAAAATACACAGGTATTACGATGGCAACGAAAAAATAAGCAAATATTATTAAGAGTAGTTTCTCATCAAATCTTTGCTTCTGACTCTTTGCCGATTCACGAAGCCGTTGAGAATTCTAATTTTGAACCTGTATTATATGCTTTCCCGATTAAGGCCTTTCATAAAGATTCTTTGGATACATCAAAAAATGCTACCGTTATCGATGTCACTAATCTATACAAAAAAGATGTAAAAGCTCTTGGACTTCCTGACAGTCGACGCAAACAATTTAAAATCTCAAAATTAGATGATAGCAGATCATATATTGATACGCTTAGAAGTTACCCATTAAATATAGAGGCACGTCATGTAAAAACATATAATGCCGCTAACCCGCCATCTAATACAAGTACAGGTTCTATCTCTTTAGAAATGAGTAATTCTATGATTCTACTACCTAAAACCCCTATGAAGCGTAGATATTTTGATCAGCGTGTAGGATGGTTTGCTCGTGGACAAGTAGATTATGGGTTAGAAGCACAAGAAAGTAAGACGTTGCGCTATCTGGATCGATGGAGGCTTGAGGTGCGTGATGAAGATATGGATAAGTTTAAACGCGGAGAATTGGTAGTTCCGAAAAAACAAATCGTATATTATATTGACCGTGCTACACCAAAAAAATGGAGAACGTATATCAAACAGGGGATCGAAGACTGGCAAGTAGCTTTTGAAGAAGCTGGGTTTAAAGATGCAATTATCGCCAAAGATCCTCCTACAGAAGAAGAAGATCCTGATTGGAGTCCGGAAGATGTGCGCTATTCTGTTGTGCGTTATCTCGCTTCTCCTATTCCAAATGCAAATGGGCCGCATGTAAGTGATCCAAGATCTGGTGAAATACTAGAAAGTGATATTAATTGGTATCACAATGTGATGAGCTTATTACGTAATTGGTTTTTTGTACAAACCGCTGCAATTAATCCAGAAGCGCAAGATGTCGCTTTTAAGGATGAAGTGATGGGGAGATTAATTCGATTTGTATCTGCTCATGAAGTGGGTCATACTTTGGGATTACCTCATAATATGGGTAGTAGTGTAGCTTATCCCGTGGAATCCTTAAGAAATCCTGAATTCACCAAGAAATATGGTACTGCACCTTCTATTATGGACTATGCTCGTTTTAACTATGTAGCACAACCAGGAGATGGTGATGTGGCTTTAATGCCAAATATCGGAATATATGATAAACATGCCATACGATGGGGGTACAGACCAATACATGATCAAACTGCAGAAGGAGAAAAGAAAACACTAGACAGCTGGATCCTCAAACATCAAAACGATCCAATGTATCGATTTGGAAGACAGCAATTTGGTGTAATTGATCCAAGTTCACAAACTGAAGATCTTGGTGATGATGCTGTAAACGCAAGTACTTATGGAATCAAAAATTTAAAACGCATTGTTCCTAATCTTATCAAATGGACTGCAAAAGATGGTAAAAACTATGATGATCTTGGGACTATGTACAGACAAGTATTAGGGCAGTACAATCGTTATATGGGACATGTATCTTCTAATATTGGAGGAGTTTATGAGTATTTCAAAACTTATGATCAAGAAGGTGCTGTATATTCTCATGTAACAAAAACAAATCAGAAACGTGCTATGAAATTTTTACATGAGCAACTCTTTACTACTCCAAGTTGGTTACTGGATAAAAATATCTTTGATAAAATTGAATCTGCTGGTAATGTCGAGCGTATTCGTAATTTCCAGGTGAGAACTTTAAACAACCTATTAGATCATGGTAGAATGGCTCGATTAATCGAGAATGAAGCCTTAAATAATAGAGAAGCTTATACCCTACTGGATATGATGACCGAACTACGAACGGGATTATGGACAGAGCTACGTAATGGTAGAACTATTGATGTATATCGTCGTAATCTACAGCGAGCATATATTGATAGAATGGAGTTTTTAATGACAAAAGAACAACCTAAAATTCCTGAGAATATCAGACGTTTTGTAAAACGCACCAATGTCAATGCATCACAGAGTGACATTAGAGCAGTTGTACGTGCAGAACTAAACACGCTACGTAGAAATGTTAGAAATGCTATCGGTAGAAGTTCCAACACAATGACAAGATATCATTTGCAAGATATTGTAGAACGTATCACAACAATTTTGGATCCTAAAAAATAAAATCTCGGTTATATATAGTGTTAAACCTCTTATTTGATATTTCAAATAGGAGGTTTTCTTTTTTTATTAATACCCTCTTCTTTCTTATTAACTAAAATTTCCTGATAGTTTACAATATTTTCTACTTACAAAGGAAGGTTCTACCTTACCAATAAACCACAAACCCTTGTAAATCAAATAAAAAACAATCACAAACACTTCTTTTAATTGTAAATAATACATTTTATTTTATTTCGAATTCTAACCCAATCACTACGAATACTTTTAATATCCTACGAATACTAAACTCATTTATAGAATTCTATTGGTCGTGACTAATTTTATGATTCATTTATGAATTTTAATTCAACTAAAACCTAAACTCAGATCAACAACAAACACAAACACTAATCATGAAAAAATTCACTTATCTTTTATGTACATTGCTATTCTGCCTTGTATTTCAAAAGTCATTCGCACAGCCCGCTCCTCCTAATGGAAAAAAGTGGGAAAAAATTGAAGCCATGTCTGATGAATTTAATGGCAATTCACTTAACACTACTAAATGGGATGATCAAGATCCTCAATGGCAAGGAAGACGGCCCGCCAGGTTCGAAAAATCTTCTGTAAAAGTAGGAAACGGAAATCTGCAGGTTACTGCCTCAAAAAAATCAAGTCCTTCTAATGGATGGACACATAACGGAGGTCTGGTAAGATCTAAAACCAAAAACACTTATGGGTACTATGAAGCCCGAATGAAAGCGAACAAAACTTTTATGTCTTCAACGTTTTGGTTATTTAACAAAAGAAATGAACATACAGGTTGTGATGTAAGAACAACTGAACTTGATGTTACCGAAAATGTAGGTCTTAATACGGGAGGGCAATCCTGGATTAATAGAAATATTGTCACCATCAATTCCAATACTCATAGTAGAGGGACTACTTGTAATAGTACACCTGTTGGTATTAAAGGTGCTAAATCAGATATTGGCGAACCTGCTTATGCAGATTATCATACCTATGGTGTTTGGTGGAAAGGTCCAAAAGAGCTTTTATTTTATCTAGATGGTAAATTAGTTCATCAGATAACTCCGGTTGCCAATTTTAATCTTGGGATGTATTTACGAATGGTCGTAGAAACTTATGATTGGAATCCTCCAAAAGCAGGAAAAGATGGAATGAATGATTCTCAAGCTAACAGAACCACCTTTTACGATTGGGTAAGATCCTACAAATTAGTAGATTGTAATTCTAACTGTGGTAATCCAGACCCTGATCCAACTCCTAATACAGTATCTATAGATTGTAATAGTTTACCTTCTTCTTTAACTTCAAGTACTTCTATTGAGGTACCGGTTAAGTATACCGCCGATCAAAATAGAGATGTAGTCGTAGAGTTATGGAATTCTGGATGGTTAGGACAAGGTAAAAAGACCGTTAGTGCAGGATCTGGCACTACAACAGTTACAATCAACTTAAATAACGCCCCTGCTTCGGGCACTAATTATGTACTGAAAGCTAGTGTTAGACCGGTTGGAGGAACATGGCAACAGAATATTAAAGCGTGTTCTAAAAATGATGTAACACTTTCGGTTGTAACACCAGATCCCGACCCTGATCCTAACCCCACTAATCCACAAACAGTTTCATTATCAGCTATTGATGATGCTTATTTACAAGGAAGCACTCGATTTAACACTACTTCTTTACGAACAGAAAATGGAAGAAGAGTTTCCTATCTTAAATTTAATGTCTCAGACATTAAGGGTACTATTACTGATGCAAACCTAAAATTGACGGTCAGCAATGACGCTGGTAGTGGTAATATTAATGTTAATGCTGGTAATAGTAATACCTGGACCGAAAATAACCTAAGCACTTCTAATGCTCCTGGAGTTGGCTTATTATTAGGTAATTTAAACAAAACCTATAGCTTAAATCAAACACAAAATTTCACATTAAGTAACGTTGTTCTAAACGGTAACTTCTTAACACTTGTAGTCACTCAAACTGGGGGTAATGATGTAAGTTTTGCTTCAGATGAAAGTCAAAATGGTAAACCAGTATTAACAATTACATATAATCCTTCATCAGATCCAAACCCCAATCAGGATCCTAGTGCGGTATCTGTAGATTGTAATAGTTTACCCTCTTCTTTAACCACAGGCACTTCTATTGAGGTTCCTGTTACCTATACTGCTGATCAAAATAGAGATGTGGTGGTAGAATTATGGAACTCTGGGTGGTTAGGACAAGGTAGGAAGACTGTAGAGGCAGGCTCAGGAACAACTATAGTAACTATTAACCTAAATAATGCTCCGGCAACAGGTTCTAATTATTTATTGAAAGCTAGTGTTAGACCAGTAGGTGCAGGATGGCAACAAAACATCAAATCATGTTCTAAAAATAATATCACACTTTCGACTACTACTCCAGATCCTGATCCAGTTATTGTATCTATAGATTGTAGTAGTTTACCTTCTTCATTAAATACAGGTACTTCTATTGAGGTTCCGGTTAAGTATAGTGCCGATCAAAATAGAGATGTGGTAATAGAATTATGGAATTCTGGATGGTTAGGACAAGGTAGGAAAACTGTTGGTGTAGGTTCAGGGACTACTACAGTAACCATCAACTTAAATAATGCTCCAGCAGCAGGTTCTAATTACTTATTAAAAGCTAGTGTTAGACCAGTTGGTGCAGGGTGGCAACAAAACATCAAATCATGCTCTAAGAACAATATAACTCTTTCGGCTAATAATCCAGGTCCAAATCCAAGTAGAAAAAATGTACTATTTGTTAGAGGAGGAAATGGAAGCGGAGGCTTTCTAGAAGGAGGTTCTAATGAACAATTAGCCGATATCACTAACTTCCAAACTTTTAACGGTAACCATGGCTGGGGTACTTTTGCAGAAGTATTACGTAACAATGGATATACTCTAACTCAAGTTACCGAAGGTGGCGGAGGAAATGCTGCGGTAAACTTTGCTAATATGAACCTAGCACAATACGATATCATAGTATTAGGCTCTAACAATGCTTTTTATAACAATACCCAAGTGAATGCTATAGATAACTGGGTACGGAACGGTGGAGGACTTCTTACTATTAGTGATGCAAATTTTGGTTCTTCCTGGTGTGATGCTCCTAATTCTGATCAAAACTTTCTTTCTCGATATGGGATCATCGTTAATCAAGATCAAGGAACATATGCTCTAAGGAGAACGAGTGGAGATTTTGTAAATGGTAGTCATCCTATTCTTAATGGAGTTAATGTTTTTGACGGAGAAGGAGTTTCTCCTTTTACAGTTGAAAATACTATACCTACGGGAGTAACAGTTCAACGATTAGTAAAAGTAAAAGGTAATCTTAGGCAGAATAATCGTACAGGAGGTAATTGTCAGGGAACATCAAGAGGATCAGGAAATAAAGACGCTGTCCTAGTTGTTGCTTCGGCAGGAAGCGGAAGAGTTGTTGGACATTATGACAGAAACACTTTCTTTAATCAAAATGGAGCGGGAACTAATATTAATCGATTTGATAATAAAAAATATGCTCTTAATATCTTTAATTGGTTAATGGGGAATGCTAATGCAAGATCATTTAGTATTAATAGCGAAGAGACTATAGAAAATTCGATAACCGTTTACCCTAATCCTTCTATAGATATTACGACTATAAATGGTCTTAAAAAAGGAGATCATATTCAAGTATATAGTTCTTTAGGAAAAGAAGTTCTTAATATACATGCAAGTTCAGAACGAGAATCAATTGAGATGTCTGCCTTGCCTTCGGGAGTTTATATCATTTCGATTGCAGGAAAAAATAAAATAAGACTCTTAAAACAATAATCATTTTTAACACTCACCCTCAACTTAAAAACCGCCAAGTAAAACTAAACTTGGCGGTTTTTTTATATGTTCAATTCTTTTATTTTTTTTAGAACTTATATTCCTTTTCGGGCGACTCATCTATTGGCATTCCTTCCTCTTCGATCTCCTCCTCCTGTAATACTTCTTCTTCCGTTTCTTTTACAATTTCTTCTGTTAGTGTTTCTTCTGCTACAGGTCTCTCTTCTTCTACTTCCTCTACTATTTCTTCTACAGGAGCACCCGAGTCTTTTATAGCCTTGAAACGTTCTACCTGTGACAATTCTCCTTCTTCACCCGAAAAATACGGAAAAACATCCATAATAGGAGATTCTGCAATTGCAGGTATTGTATAATCCCCCATAGTATCTTTCATTGCAGTATTTGTATTATCAAATGCTTCCTTTACATCATTTGCCTGTATCAACAAATACATATTTGATTTCCTTTCTTTACCACTCTCTTCATCATAAGCGATTAAAGAAACTTTAGATTTAAACCAACGATCAGAATTTTCAAATGGGTGAATCTCTGCAAAATTGGCCACTTTTATATTCATGATTTTAAACTCTTCACTAACATATGCAGACATTTCTTCGTTAATTCTGGTTTCTGCTTCTGTATAGGAGATAGCATCGACCAAATAAGGTTCAGTGACCATTTTCTGCACTCCAGATTCATTTATCTTTCTATACTTTACTTTACATTCATACCAAGTTGCACTCATATTTTTCTTTTTTAGGGTGCCAAATATAAATTTTAAAAAAAGGGATTTCTATAAATATGAATAATAGATATTCACAATCTTTCAAATTACATTCTCTTTCTAACACTTCTAATTGTTACCAGATAATATCAATCACAAATAACACTAAAAAAACATACTAATTATAAGCTTAAAAGAGACATATAGCCCATGATATCAATGGTTAAAAACGCCACATAATTATGGAATAACAATAAAACTTAATTTTTCCGCTTTTCCGTTCTTAAAAGAAAGTATGATATTGTAATAATCGAAAAACGGCAAATCATATTTATTAGGATATCTGCCATTATAATATACCCATCGCGAAGCCAGATTTACAAATTCTTCTTCTGTAGTATCCTTATCAATCGAAGTACCATTAATGACAAAAGTATTTCCTTTTCCTTTAAAATCTATCCAGACTACTTCTGCTAAGTTCTTTTTTTTATCCACTACAAACTCAGCACTATCATAATAATACCTTAGATTACCACTATAGCAACAATCAATTTCTTCTTCTATTATCTTTATAGGTTTGCCTAATACTTCAAGCATTTCAGAATATGTAACCTCTGTGTAATTCGGGAATTGTATACCATTAATTTTTATGTACGTCTCTTCTGATCTACCTATTGCTTCTAGTTCTTTATAATCCAATGTCTGAGTTAAACCTTTTGCAATTTGTATTTGTAATTTGGTATATTCAATCTTTTTTTTGTCTCCGAATTGTTCTGCCACGCTCAGGAATCGTTCTAATGCAGGAACCTTAGAACCCGATGTGTTCCAGGCAAATTCTACCAGCCGCTCTGCAATTTTTTTTCTACCTTTTATATTGGCAATAGGTATAGTATCAAATTGATGATATAAATTTTCTAATTTGGGTCTTGCCCCAAGAAATTTTTGCTGTACAAATCCTTTATTCACCTTAACCCATGCATTAGGATCATATGGGTAAAAATCTATTCCTGTTACTTCTCCCATTGTGAAATATGACACTATTTTAGCATCAGGATTAGGGAGTTCTCTTATTCTTAATGATGCCACTTGCACAAACATATGCGGTGAACCATAATGTCCATCATTTTCTATGACAGGCGGGGGTGATAAAGAATATAAATCACTTATATGTAGTCCTTCTTTTATCAATGCACTATCTACAAAACCAATCATACCATTATCGACCTTTACTTTAATCCATGGCTGTTGTTCTTCAGACAACACTTCTACTCCTGCTCCTCTGAGCAATACTCCAATTGCTTTTTTATTGGTATCATATGCCGTGTAAAGTTCTGTAGGAGACACGATCCATTGTTTTTGTCCAAACCCTAAGTAGCCAAATAGAAAAAGTGCAAAGAAAACTATTGTTGTTGTTTCTTTAACAAAGGAATCATCTTTAATCATAGCATAAAGCTACAATTTTTAAATAAGATTATTCTTAGACTTCATCTGTAGGTATGGGACTATTCTTTTGAAAAGATATTGAGAATTAGATATTAGGCATGGTTTTACAATCCCTCATATTTTCCGTCTTCATCCACCAAATACACTTCGTCCAAAATCCATTTCGAATCAGTTTTTATATATCTATATTCATAATTATATTCCATAAAATCAAACTCCCTGTCTTTAAATGTAGTTTTGACAATGGCTACTTCATCATCAATTATTTCTTCCGTAATTTTTTCTTGTTCACCACAATGATCCGCCTCGCTACCATAAACAATACCTTGATATTTTTTATCAGGACTACAATATTTTAAAATTAAATCGTGATACGCCTTCTCAATCTTTTCATCAGCACTTTCATCATCACTATTACTTAATATATACGCAAGATCATTCCATTCTTTATAATCTACAATAAATTCTTCTGTCAATTGAGTAGGTGATTTTACGTTCATTCCTGAGTTTTCCTTCGCCTTAGTATCCATACAACTGTAAAATACCAAAGTCAATAGTATTACAATAGCTCTCTTCATAAATAAGTATATGCAGCAATACCTGCATAAGAGTATTTTATTTCTTTTTCCTTTTTTTCTTATTATCTCACAAATGATCTATATCATTTCTTAAATAAAGAAATACATACCTCTTTTTGATAAAGATCAGATGACAAGTATAATTATATCCCAAAACAAATTTAGACCCAAAGTACTATTCACAACACACTGTTTTCAGTGAAATAGCAATAACTATATTCCATCAACATCAAAAAAACATATTATTTATTCAAAATAAAATTACTTTAGCAAACACATACTTTTTATATTGTAGTAAAACTTTTATCATGCTTATATCTGTTTCAGATATCATTATCGCTTTACAAGATCCTTTTCTTTTTTGGGGACTGTTATTGGGTTCGAACGTAATTATGTTTTTGGGTACAGTCTTGATAAGTTATTGTTGGTCCTCGTTCTATCGTCATGAAAAATTACCGCTAACAAAAAAGGACATTAGGTTATCAGTATTTATTATGATAATCAACACAATTGTAGCTGTACCTGGATATATTCTTTTTACCTATTCGAAGATTGTTTTTAGTGATATCAATTTTATAAGAGATTTCCTATTACTATTCTTTATTGTTGACTTTATGATGTATGTATTTCACTACATTTCTCATTATGTTCGACCATTTTCTCTTATACATAAAGAGCATCATGAACATTACAATTTTAATGAGATCAGTTTATATGTAATGCATCCTGCAGAAGCACTTCTTTTTGGTTTTATATTAACCATAATTCCTCTGTTTATTACACTTAACTTATATAGTTTCATATTTTTTCTATTTTTTAACTGGATAGCAGGTGTGATATCACACTTAAACACCTCTTCTGATCAAAGAATGTCATTATTTGGAAATAATATCTTTCATAAAAACCATCATCAATATCCGAAGTATAATTTTGGTTTTTACACTACTATTTGGGATAAAATTTTCAGAACTTACTATAATACAGAAACAACAAAAACTATGAACAAAAACTAGAATTCAATACTTAAAAACAACTATCTAAAGACAAACTGTATGAATTATGTTCAAACCTAATTCTTGCATTTTTTTTCACAAACATTAATTCAATTTTTTAAGACTATTTCTAGAATAAAAGTATCTTGTTACCATAACCACAATTATAGGCTATAAAATAAATTCACATAATGATCTACAAAATCTACATCATATCGTCAATTATTATTTCCATTTTTTTGATTTCCTGCAAGTCTAATGATAAAAACCAAGTTGATTCGAATACTGAGAATGTAACAAAGAAACCTCCTTCTCTAACAGAACAAGATAATAATGCAGTATTACAAGAAAATGAGGATACCAACACAGCATCAACTAAAGATGAAACAAGCAACGGCATAATGCATCATTTTATATGCTATACTAGTGACGATAATCCAGACCTTGCCATTTCTATTAGCTTTGATGAAAATGCTAATGCATTACAAGTACAATATAAAGGGCAAAAAGAATCTATGACTTTGTCCTATATAAAAGAAGATTTTGATAAAGGCGGAGCTTATCCCACTACAAGAACATATTATACCGAATTATATAATGGAAAAGAAAATGGTGTTTATAAATTAACCCATGCAGGTTTATGGGACTACGCTGAATACACCCGAAATAAAGACGGTAAAAAATTTAATTTCACTATTAATCATGAGCTATCCATACAAAATGATGATTATCGAACTTCACCGTGCTTTTAAAGCTCACCGATAAAAACTGAATAATTGCTTGCTATCAATTCGTAAAAATTACATTACTATTTATACATCTAGATGAAAAAAATAATAACTTGCCTCGTGACTGTACTCTTTTTTTTAACCAATAGCAGAGCGCAAGACTGGAAAACAACTCCAATTCCCGAAGATGTGAAGAATGCTCATCTGTGGATATTAGACACTCAACATTCTGATGATTTTAATTATGAAGGAAAGAATGCTCAATTTTACAAAATCTGGAAAGACAGTTATGTTAATGATTGGAAAGGCCCTGGCTTGACTTATTTTTCTTCTGATCATAGTGTAATCAAGAATGGAAATCTAGAAATAAAGGCTGAAAGAAAAGACCCTGGCAACGTGTATTGCGGAGTTATAAGTGCTAAAACTCCAATAATTTATCCTATTTTCACAGAAGTTCGTATGAAGATTAGCGGCCTTAAACTTTCTTCTAACTTTTGGTACATTAGTAAAGATCAGGTAAATGAAATTGATATTAATGAAACTTATGGCGCCGAACCTAAAGGAGGTAAAACCATGGGGACAAATTATCATATTTTTCAACGAGAACCTTTTAAAGATCTTTCTAAAGAGCCAAAACATTTTGAAGCAGAAGGAGGACCTATGTTAAAAGATGATTACCATCGTTTTGGTTGTTACTGGAAAGACCCATTTACCTTTTATTTTTATCTTGACGGTAAATTAGTTCGTGAAATGAACATCAAGGATCCTCGTACACCAAGTGTTGGTTTTAATCAATCCCTGCTTATGATTTTAGATACCGAAGATCACCAATGGCGCTCTGACAAAGGTATTATAGCTACAGATGAGGAATTAAAAAACCCTTCACAAAATACAATGTATGTAGATTGGGTACGAGTATACATCCCTAAAAAATAGCTCCTTGAAAAACTCTATTATTGAAATACAAGTACAGCTTTTCCATCAACACATTCAACATCTATTGGGGTTGCTGGAACAAAACAATCAGACACTATCCCCCATTTTTTATTAAATGCTTTCATTGCCGTCTTATGTGTTTCAACCTTCTTTAAAAAATCATCAGTATCTATAGTAAGAGGGTAGGCTATAAATCCAGACGGGCCACCACAAGCTTTACTTCCTATTGAGGTAAAAGACCAATCATCTGGATTTGTACAGTCAACACTTTCTGCTATTTTAGTAATTTCTTCAAGCATTGTTTTTAAGTTAGTATTATCCTGCTCCTGAGACAATGATGAATCATCATCATTACCGCATCCGACTAAAATTGTTAAAAACAATATTATTAAAACCTGTATCCCTTTTCCCTTTGATTTCATGATTGAAGTTTATTTTTGAATAAGATGAAAAAACAAATAAAAGGTTGCGCATTGGCACACAAACTTAAGCATCGAAAAAACAATTTAGGTTCGATTTCAAATCAATTTGTATAAAGCTAAAAGAATTACTATAAGACATTTTTAACAAAACTACTTACAACAAAATCTATATGTAATACGTTAAATGTTCACACACATCATGCTCTAGAATTAATGAATATATTACCTAAATACGGGTTGTTACAATTTAGAAACGCTGCAAGGATATATAGTAAACCTATCATTGAAAGCCTGAAACTTTTTAAAGAAGAAACAAAGTTTTTAAAAGTCACTCTATTTTTTTCTCACAAGCATGATGAACTAGAAGAACTAGATAGTGCAATTAATTTTTTAAAAGGATTTGGAGTACTCATTTATGCCGATCATATTACCGAGGAAGAAAATGAAGAAGATAACGACGATATCCATGCCAAGCGTATACAACAAGAAACAGAAGAAAAAATAAAACAGAATACAAAATTTATTTTTCTGGCAACCGAAAATGCAATCAACTCAAAACGTTGTAAATGGGAATTACGGTATGCTAATACTCAAAAAAAACTAGATCAGATTGCTATCTTGCCTATAAGAGAGGATTTTACTGACTATGGCGGTGAAGAATATCTACAGAAATATCCATATATTCAAAAAAGTGATACCGATCCAGATGGATATGATGTAAAATACCCAAACGGAGATGCTATTCCCTTAGGAATATGGCTGGCATCATAATTTCAAAACCTCATATAAAATACTTTAACCAATTTTATTTGTCCTATCAACCTTATTAGACAAATTTATCCTTATATATAGTTTTTACTCTTCATCCAAAAAAGATTCAATAAAAAAGTAGGGGATTCTATTTCTCATTTGTTTTTATACATAGAATCATTTGGAAATATTTTCTAATGTGAAGCAACCTTTTGGTTTTTAATTTGTCATTTATTTCTACAATACATTAGAATTAGATACTAACATTGATTCGATATTTTTTGATGTGATCAATGAGACAAAACTTAAAAAATTAATTTTTACACATATGAAAAAGGAATATTTAATACTCGTTTTAATCATGTTAGGCTTTATGAGTCATGCACAAGCAATAGCACCTCTTGTAACAGGTCAAAATCCTAATTACAAAATAGCTATGAATAAAGTGATAAACAATAATCATAAATACACATTACAGCAGGGAACGACTGTACAACAAACATATAAAGCCATTGACCCCTTGGAGGAAAAAAGAGAATTACGTTCGAGAAAAAAGCAATATCGATCACAACGAGCATATTGGAGACACCAAAGAAAGTTAAAACGTATTGAGAACACTCAATATTATGATTATGGGTATTATGATAGATCTTACTACAGAAATACTTGGTTATCATTAGGACTTTGGGGAGCATGTACTGTGTGGTAATCTTATAACAAAAAAATAAAATTTAGAATACATATAATAACATCATAAAATGAAAAAAACAACAATAGCAATAGTTGCAATAATGTCAATATTTTTAACCTTTTCATGTGCAAGAAAGATTACACGAGTAGCTCCTGATACACAAATTGATATTAGTGGTAGATGGAATGATACAGATTCTCGTTATGCGGCAGAAGAACTAACTGACGAGGCAATTACATCAAATTGGATAACAGATCATATTCAGAAAAAAGGTAAAAAGCCTGTAGTCATCGTTGGTTTGGTTCGTAACAAATCTCACGAACATATAGAAAGTGAAACTTTTATTAAGGATATGGAAAAAGCATTCATTAAGCAACAAAAAGTTAGCGTTGTACAAGGTGGTAAAATGCGTGAAGAATTGAGAGCAGAACGTGCTGAACAACAAAACAATTCATCTTTATCTACAGTCAAAAAATTTGGATTAGAGATGGGAGCAGATTATATGCTACAGGGTAATATCAATTCTATAGTAGACGCACATAAAAATCAAAAAGTTGTGTATTATCAGATTGATCTTGAACTCACAAATCTTGAAACTAACGAGAAAGTATGGATAGGAGATAAAAAAATAAAAAAATTCGTTAAAAACTGATAATTTCTCATCTCTGAATCAAAAAAAGTAACAAGCTTTCCCAGGAAAGCTTGTTTGACAATTGCCATGATCAATATAAAAAAGACCTTACGTATAACAATTCTATATGCTTTTCTAATAGCATTTTGCAATTGTGGAAGCTATCATACCAAGAGTATACTTTTTCAAGCAAAAGTGCAACAGGGAGATATGCAAGGTGCACTATCTATTATTGATAATAATAAATTTTTGGCAAAGCCCAGGAATCAACTCTTATATCTATTCGAAAAAGGAAAATTAGCTTATTTGGCTGGTGACTATGAACTAAGCAATGAATTATTTAATAAAGCTGATCTAATTATAGAATCTAATAAAAAAGCTATTGGCAACCAATTATTAGGGGTGGTTCTAAATCCTGAAAAAGAAACCTATACAGGAGAAGACTCAGAAAAAGTAGCTATTCACTATTACAAAGCATTAAACTATACTTTTTTGGGCAAGTATGATGATGCTCTCGTAGAAGCCAAACGGGTTAGACTACAACTACAAAAATTAAATGACAAATATCCTTCTGGAAAGAAAAATCGTTACAAAGACGATGCTTTTTCTCATATAGTACAAGGTTTACTATATGAAGCGTCTGGAGATATAAATAATGCATTTATCGCGTATCGTAACGCTGTTGATTTATATCTGGAAAATGAAGGGATCTATATTGGAGTGCATATTCCTGATCAACTTGGCAAAGATTTACTAAGAACAGCAAATGCCATGGGGTTTATGGATCAGGTAAAACATTATGAGCAATTATTAGGTATTACATTCGTTCCTCAAAAAATTCCTGAAGGAGGAGAAGCAATACTATTTTGGGAAAATGGGCTTTCACCTTATAAAGAAGAAACCTACTATACATTTACAATTTTACCAGGTAATGATATTGGTTTTTTAACCATTATAAATGAAGATCTTTCTTTAAACCTACCTCTACCCATACCTACTGGAGGAGACAATCATGCTGATTTTTCTGATTTAGATATATTTAATATTGCCTACCCTAAGTATGTAAGTCAACCTTCTTTATACCACAGTGCAGAAGTTTATATTGACAGTACTTCTTATCAATTTCAACTAGCTCAGAATTATGAAGAAATTGCTTTTAAAACATTACGAGACCGAACATTACGAGAGATAGGAAAAACCGCTTTACGACTAGGAACAAAGAAAGTTTCTGAATATATTGTAAAAAATCAAAACAAAGATTTAGGTGCGTTATTAGGTATATTTAATGCCTTTACAGAAGGTGCCGATACGCGTAATTGGCAAAGTTTACCAAACAAGGTATTTTACACACGGGTCCCTTTAAAAAAGGGAGAAAACATTTTGAGTATTCAACTAAACTCAAATCACGAAAACCTTAATTTTAGAAAAATTAAAATTAAGGGAACAGGAGGAATTCAATTTCAAAGTATTGCTACTCCAGAGGTTATTTCTGCTCTACTTCGTTAAGTACTCTAAACACATCACACCAACGATTAGTATAGAGGTTTTATACCTGTACTAATTTCTTTATAATGTTTTTGCTACCTTACCAACTGCTTCTATTGTTTCATCCAAATCCTTATAGGTAAGTGCATCGGTAATAAACCATGTTTCAAAAGCACTTGGAGCGATATAGATTCCGTTGTCCAACATCCCATGAAAGAATTTTTTAAATGTTTCATTATTACCTTGGGCTGCAGATTCAAAATCTAGGATGGCATCTTCTGTAAAATGCACCGAAATCATTGATCCCAATCTATTAATGGTATGTATTATATTATGTGCTTTAAGTTCCTTGGCAATGCCTTTATGAAGGTATTCTGTTTTATCCGCCAGGCTCTTAAAAATTTCAGAATTAGAATTTAATTCAGTAAGCATAGCTAAACCAGCTGCCATAGCTAGTGGGTTACCACTTAATGTTCCTGCTTGATATACGGGTCCAAGCGGAGCGAGGTAATTCATAATTTCTTCTCGAGCTGCGAAAGCTCCAACAGGGAGTCCTCCCCCTATTACTTTCCCAAAAGTGATAATATCTGCATCTATCCCAAGAAGTTCTTGTGCTCCTCCTTTTGCTAGTCTAAAGCCAGTCATAACTTCATCAAAGATCAAAAGGATATCATGGGCACTGCAAAGTGCCCTAAGGCCTTCTAAAAACCCTTTTACAGGAGGAATACATCCCATATTCCCTGCAACAGGCTCAATGATAATACAGGCAATCTCTCCTTTATTTGAAGTAATAATATGCTCTACATGATCAAGATCATTATATCTCGCTAATAATGTATCTTGTGCTGTACCTTTGGTGACACCCGGGCTATTTGGACTTCCAAAAGTAACAGCTCCACTTCCTGCCTGAATCAGGAAGGAATCGCTATGTCCATGATAACATCCTGCAAATTTGATGATTTTGTCTTTACCAGTATATCCACGCGCTAGTCGCACTGCACTCATACAAGCCTCTGTACCAGAGTTTACAAATCGTATCTTATCTACATTAGGAACCATTGCAACCGCTAACTCTGCTATTTGAGTTTCGATCTCTGTTGGCATTCCAAAACTAGTTCCTTTTTTTGCTTTATCAATAACGGCTTCTACAACCCGAGGATGCGCATGCCCTAAAATCATGGGTCCCCAAGAATTTATATAGTCTATTAAACGATTACCATCTTCATCATATAAATATGCGCCTTTAGCCTCTTTAACAAATATTGGATCACCTCCTACAGCTTTAAAAGCTCGTACAGGTGAATTTACTCCTCCCGGAATCACTTTTTGCGCTTCTGCAAATAATGCGCTGCTTCTTTTATATATCATGTTTAGTTGAAATCTTCTTCCTCTTCTTCGGCAGTTATTTTAAGAATCTGTCCGATTTTGATATTATTACTTGCTAGATTATTATATGACTTAAGTTCCTGCACAGAAATCTTGTATCTGCGAGAAATTGAGTATAATGTATCTCCTTTTCGTACAATATGTCCTCCACTTGGATTCGGGGTTGGAGTTGATACTGGCGCAGGTGTCATTACCACAACAGCTTCTGCTTTGTTTTCTCTTCGACGGTCTGTTCTACCCAATACATCATTATCATATTCATATAAATGATAACGTTCTATAATAGAGATAAGTTTTTGTGGATATTTTTTATCTGTAGCATATCCTGCTTCTCTTAAACCTCTTGCCCAGGATTTATAGTCTTTTTGATTAAATGTAAATAATTTTGAGTATCGTTTTCTGTCTTTTAGAAACAGAGAATGATCTCTAAAAGAATCACTTGCCTGATCATATTTTCTAAAACATTCCTGAGAACGATCATCATCGTGATATACTCGATCTCCTTCCCAATCGTGACACTTAATTCCGAAATGGTTTTTTGCTTTTTGAGTCAATTCACCATGTCCTGCTCCAGATTCTAAAATCCCTTGTGCTAAAGTAATACTGGCCGGGACTCCATAGGTTTTCATTTCATTTTTTGCGATATCAGAAAATTCGAAGATATATCGCTTTACTTTATCATTATATGATGCCGCTGGAAGTGGTTTTCTTACTTCTCTAGAAGGTTCTTTGGGAATGGTCTCTTTTGTAGTTCGCTCAATCTTAGTAACAGTAGTACGTCTAGGAACAGTTCTTTCTGTTCTTGTAGAAGTCACTTTTTTACTTCCTCCACAGGAGATTAAGAATCCTGTAATACATAACAACGCAATTAATTTCCTCATTTTAAGATCCAATTGTAATAAGGGGTAGTTTCTTTTTATTCAATTTTTTATTCATCCCAGCAATACCTTGTAGCCCTCCTGTATGAATCGCTAAAATACGAGTATTTTTCTTAAAAACACTTCTTTCTGCCATGTCAAAAATCCCAAAAATCATCTTCATTGTATAGACTGGATCTAAGAGAATATGTTGCTGTTCCCTAAATGTATTTATAAACTCAACCCCTTCTTGATTTATTTTTCCATACCCCCCAAAATGATAATTATGAATTAGCTCCCAATTGGTTTTTGAGGTATATTTTTTGATTTCATCTGAAAGAAAACCTCCTTTCAAAGCAGGGAAACCTAATATCTTTTGGTGACTCTCTGAACTATTAATGATACCTGAGATCGTTCCTCCTGTTCCCACAGCACAAGAAATGATATCATACATTGCATCTTCTGGGGTGAGAATTTCTTCACATCCTTTAATCGCCAATGAGTTGGTGCCTCCTTCAGGTATAACATAACAAGAACCGAACTCATTTTTTAACTCCTGTAAAAACGCAGGATTCGTTTTATCTCTATATACCCCTCTGCTAACGAATTTAAGATGCATTCCTGAATCAGAAGCTAAACGCAGGGTATCATTTTCGAATAAGGTTTTTTCTAAATCCTTCATCAATTCTTCCCCTCTAATAATTCCGATAGTTTGTAATCCTACTATTTTTCCTGCAGCTGCAGTAGCTGCTATATGATTACTATAAGCTCCTCCAAAAGTAAGGACCGTTGTAAAACCGTTTCTTTGGGCTTCAATAAGGTTATATTTTAATTTTCTGAATTTATTTCCAGATACTTCTTTATGAATTTCATCTTCCCTTTTTATATCTAGAAAAACTTCTGCTTCATCTAAAATGGGATGTATTATCGATTGATTTTCTGAATGTACTGTTTCTGAAGAAAAAATATGCATTTACCAATATTTAATAAAACTCCAAGGTTTTCTCTTTTTTAGATACTGGAGATCATCTTCATTTCTATACGCTTCTCGTTCAAAAGAAATATTTCGATATGCCTGTTGTGAATTTCGATACTGTAGTAGTCGAATAAGATATTCTGTAAAATAAAAAATATAAAAAGGTAAAACCAAAAGTTCTGCCTGTTGTCTAAGATGAATCTTCTCGTGATTAATAAAAACCTCATCCTCTTTAAGGAAAGAATTATTTACCACAATAAAAGGCCAAAGGGCGATGCCTACAAAATGACGACCTATCAAATATTTGTTAACAACAATGGGCATATCAATGCAAGATACTATTTTTGTAAATTATGAACAATCCTAAAAAGGTATTAACTCCAAAAGAAGGAGATTATTATATCACCCCGGAAGGGTATCGATGTTTTACAGAACAATATCATCTAAGGAGAGGATATTGTTGTGAGAGTGGTTGCAGACATTGCCCCTATGGCTACGATAAAAAAACAAATAGTTATTTTAAAAAATAACTAAGCTACCTGTTTCATGGTACGATTGTTGTGGCTAAATAAATATAAAAAGCTATTGTTAAATCTTTAAAACACAGGGATTATGAAATATTTTTCACTTTTATCATTAATCCTTATCATAACTCTAAGTTCTTGCTCTACGGTACGTGTTGCTTCGGATTATGATAAGGAGGCAAACTTTGAATCTTATAGAAGTTTTGCTTTTTACAAGCCAGGAATTGATAAGGCAGAAATTAGTGACCTTGACAAGAAACGAATATTACGTGCTATCGAAGCTGATATGACTTCAAAAGGATTTTTGAAATCTAACAATCCTGATATGCTGGTTAGTATTTTTACGAAGACCAAAGAAAATGTAAATATCTATCAAAATAACTTTGGATGGGGTTATGGCTGGGGATGGAATCCTTGGTTCTGGGGGAATGGTTATAATACCGTTACCACAACTACAGAAGGCACGTTATATATAGATCTAATAGACGCTTCTAAAAAAGAATTAGTTTGGCAAGGAATGGGATCATCTGCATTAACTAAGGATGTGGATAAAAAACAAGGTAAAATGAATGAAATCGTTGCAGCGATTTTAGAAAAATACCCTCCCCAGAATAATTAAGAACTGTATATTAAGCTTATATCGATATAGCCTTTCTACATAGAAAGGCTATTTTTTATGTACATTTATACCAAACTTGAACCTATAAATGTATGCGTAACTTTCTACTTGGTGCACTTTTAGCAGCATTAATAGCCTTTGCAATCAAACATTTTATTGATCAATCTAATACACAAAAAATAGAAATAGAATCTTCTGGTCTTATTTTGGATCAAATTAAAAATGTAGGTAAACTTGTTGTTACAGAAGGGCATTTTTCTGATATAATTACTTACAAGGATGACAAAACTTACTTTAAAGTACTTTCTTCAAAGAAAAAAATAATTGTTATGGTAAATGCAAATGTTCAGGTATCATACGATTTAAGAAAAATTGAGCATACTATAGATCAGGAAACAAAGACCCTTACTATTACCAATATTCCTAAAGCCGAGATTAATATTAATCCCGAAATAAAATACCACGATATCAATGAAGGACTTATCAACAAATTCGAAGCAGAAGATCATAATGTTATACGAAAAATAGTGGTTGAAAAATTAAACAGAAGAGTGCAAAAATCTTCACTGGTTACTAATTCTCAAAATCGCCTTATTAGCGAATTACAAAAAATATACATCCTCACTAATTCACTTGGTTGGACATTAAAATATAAAGATACTGCTATTGATAGTCAAATTAGTTTTGAAGAATTAATTGCTCTATAGTTTTATGCTAATTTTGAAAAAAAAGATGGAAAGAGATTATATCTCTTCCCATCTTTGAATTTAAAAAATCTTGATCACAGAATTCGTTTTGTCCCTTAAACTCTAGTGTTATACAGATTTATAAATTGTTTACGTATATAAAACGTTTTACATAAACATTACCCCACCCCCTATTTATTTATTTTTTTAGTTTATAAAATATCTGTTCATGTATAAAAAAATGGGAAGAAAAACTCTTCCCATTTTATTGTTAAATCTATGTCCATAAAAAATGCCTGCCCCCAAACTCTATTATGAAGCATTGATTAACCTATTTATATACCTAAAACAAAATAGAATATAAATACCCTACCTTTTTTTTTTAAAAAATACAATTCATAATTTTAATTTGTAATAGTAACAAATCAATATAGAAGTGCGGAAGCTTTTAAATACACCTAAAAGAAGAGTTTATTTAAGTAATTGTATACCTTAACTCTACAACACCTGTAGCATGCTTTTTTGTTTCTATCAAAGTCAAAAACGTTTCATTAGGAATGGATTCAAAAAGTTCTATCCCGTCAGAAAGAACAATAGGCATTATAAAAACCAGAATTTCATCAATCAATTTTTCATTAAGCAACATTGTATTTATCTGACCTCCACCAACAAGCCATATATCTTTTCCTTTTTGCTTTTTTAATTCTTTAATATATTCGATATGGTTCTCAGATATAAACTCTACATCTTTAGTAGATTCTGCTCCCTTTTTTCTGGTTAATACATAATTTTTTTTCTCTGAATATGGAAAATCAATACCCCAATCTATGATCTGTTCATATGTCTTATTGCCTTGAATTGTTGTATCAATAGTTTCATAAAAATCATAATAACCATAATCTAGTTGATCAGGGTTGGGGATAGAATCTAACCAATCTACATTACCATCTGCTTTAGCTATTTTTCCATTTATACTCATAGCTATATATAATTTAATTTTTCTCATTTCAATATCGATTTTTTAGAATTGAACATTGTTTTACACTAAAAAACAATTTATTGATTAAGGATACTATTTTCTTGATTAAGTATATATTTCAGTTCAACACCATTCTCTTCTGAATAGAATTCTTTTACATACTTCATTTCTTTTTCTAAAATATGTACTGAACCTATATTATCTTTACTAACATACGCTGTTAATTGTTCTAGTTTCATTTTATTAAAACAATACGCTATCAATCCTTTTGCGATTTCTCTTCCAAACCCTTTACCCCAAAAACATTCTCTTAATCGATATGCAATTTCATATTCAAACGTTTCATTTTTATACACACCACATAAACCCACAAACTCATTACTATTATTATCTACTACCGCCCATATATTATAGAATATCTCATCATCTTGATAATACTTCATAAAACGTTCTAGCTCCTGTTTACTTTCTTCAAAACTCATATGTTTTTTGATATAACGCATCACATTAAGATTACTTTGCATATCAAAAAAAGGAATTAAATCTTCTTTTTTAAGATATCGAATAGACAATCTTTTGGTTTCAAATAGTTTCATATTACTAACTCTATTTCTCTATGTTTTTAACTAATCCAAACATAATATTTTAATACTTTTTTATTTGATTAATGTATTTAAGAAAGGGGAAAACACATTCTTTCCATACCTTTCAACTCTTCTTTAAAGTGGGTAATTTCTAATCGTGTTTTGCTATGAAATTGAAATCCTAGTTTTTTATAAAAAGCTATGGCATCTACATTCGTATCAATCACACACAAGAATAATAATTTTTTATCTTTTTCAACTGCTTTTTTTATCACTTCGCTCATCGCCTTTTTCCCAATTCCCATTCCGCTAAACTTTGGAAGAATATAAATTTTCTCTAACTCACAATTATCTAATTTTGATAGTTTAGATGATGAGTTATAATTGATTTTAAGGAACCCAATATTTTCATTATTGTATGTAACAAAATAATACTCAACAGATGTATCCTGCAGCTCAATTGTTAACCTAGCATTCCCAAATTGTTCCTCGAGATATAACTCTAAGCCATTTTCGTTCCAATGACTGGCAAAAACCTGAGTATAAGAATCAAAACAAACTGTTTGTAATGTCGAAATATCTTTTACTGTGGCCTTTTGTAATTGCATATGTGATGTAGATCTAATATTAACAATTTATTTAATTTTTTCCTGATAAATAATAATTTGTAATCCGTCTGGATCTCTTAAATAGAGATAATATGATCCCCAAGGTCGAAGTACGGGACCTTTCACCTTCCATTTATCTCTTAAGCGAGTTGCCCAATATTCTATATTGTTAGTTTTTATTTGTATATCAATTTTATCATTTTCGATGGATTTATCGAATGAGTTCTGATGGTAATAATGGTTGCTTGCTATTTCTGAAATCTCTAAAAATGCATTACTATCCTCATGACCAAATTGTAGTATTACTCCTTTTGAACCATCACCATCATTGTATTCTTCAGTTATTTTTAGGTTAAGAATTTGAGTATAAAATAATTTTGAATCTTCAAAATTCTTAGTTCTTATGACCGTTTTCAAACTTAATAAAATTCGATCCAGAGCATGTTCTTTTTTCTTATCCATACTTTTGATAAGCTACTTTGATTTGATATGATCAATTACAGGAAATATGATGTCACTTTCTAATACTACTAAAGGTAATTAATGTCTTTGAATTTTTGATAATAAAATCTAGTCACATTCGTTTTACCATCTTCCTTTTTCATATAAATCTAAAAACGATGCAGCCGATAGGCTGAAAAAATCAACTAAAAAATGCGCTAATATAACCCATCTCAAACTTCCTGTTTTCTTATAGACTATTCCCCAAATTAAACCCATAATAAAAGTTGAAATCACAATTGTCAATCCGCTATTAAGTTCAGAATTTATACCAAAAATTGCATGGTTTATAGCAAACACAAAACTTGTAAAAAGTATAGCCAGAGCATTCGGCCATCTTTTGGTATAATCCAAAAGGAGTCCACGCCAATAAAACTCTTCTATCCAGGGATTGATTAATGCAAGTAAAATCCAGGGAATCCATACTTGCCAAGAAGATAACGTATCATAATGCAAAACAAATAATGGAAGAGGAAGCAATCCTATAAATAAAGCTAAGATATTCCACCCAATAGCTCCCCTTGATTTTATCATCCATTTTTTTATCGACTCTTTCTCGGCATATCTGAATATTACATAGAGAAAAAGACACCATTCGATCAATATTATTGGAATAAATGCCCATTTACCGATAAGCTGTCCAAATGAATATGCAACCGCAAAATTGATGGCAATGATCAAAAATGGTGAGACTAATACAATATTTCTTTTTGTTGAACTCATTAGGTGGTTAACTAATTCTTATAACATTTTCTTTATCAAAGTAATCTGACCCAAATGATAATAACTATGCTCTATCATTCCATCTATATTTCTCTGATAAGTTCCATATTTTTTATCTACAAATACCTCATCCAGTTTTTGATCTGGCATTAATTCGATCGCATTCGCAAATTTTTCTGCATTACTCCACATCGTATTTAATAATTCTTCCCAATCCTTTTGTGATTCGATACCAGAGCAATCAAAACTATACTTATCTCTTATTTCGAGCGCTCCCCCTTCTAATACTTTTAATACTCCAGCTATATAATAATTGATATGAAACGTAAGCATGAATATTGTATTTAAAGACCCTATTTTTTTTGAAGCTTGCTCCCAGGTTACATCTGATAATTGATCTTTATAATTTGTGTTAGCAACCCATACCCCATTCAAAATAACTTCTCTAAATCGATTCGCAATTTCTTTTGTTCGTTTCATATATTATTTTGTTTTTTTTGAATAAGAAAGCTGTTGATTACCCTACTAAGGCAATACGAATAGCGCATTAAATTTGCTGCTTTTTAGGGTATACAATGTACTAAATTTAAAATAAAATCGATCAAAGATACGCGCACAAACCAACATCCTTTTTCTCTTTTCTTACCCTCTTTTTTAATATTGAAACCGTTTTACCTTAGTAGCAATGAATCTTAAAATAAAAACTTGAAGAATAGCAAAAAGGACACCCTAAATGATTGTGGAAATATATTTTAATTGGGAGATTTTAAAAAAAAGGTTCAGTTAATGATAAAGTCGCAGCTATGGTTTTTGTAAAATGTCGCACAATTGTGATTCTGATTATATATCTAAGATTGTATCACTAGTAGCATCCTGTTAGCGATTCACATCACAACTGACCGATAATCATTGTTGACAAGAGTTTTTTATATAAAAAAATTATCAGGTATTTTTTTGTTTCCCTGATTTGAAAAAGTAAAACCTAATGTGATTTTAATTTGAATATGTGGATCTAAAGTTTCCAAAAATTAATCCAATAAGTATTTCGTATCTCATCTTTGTTACACTTTTTTCAAGTTTAAAAATCTCTCACAAAACGAACATTAGTAATTAGTCCATTTTCAACTTTATAAATAGAAACATATGTAGTCTCTTTACCATCATTAGTGACCAATTCATGATTGATGACATAGGGACCATTATTCATTTGATTAACAATCTTAACTGTTACCAATTTATTTTCGAAATCAGATTTAAAAATGGGAGCCAACCTATCTGACCCTTTTCCCAGTAACTTATCTGGATATGTATACACTTTTAAATCTTCATGATATAGTTTTATAAAATTATCGTAATCGTGTTGATTAAAGAAATTCATTCTTTTATTCACTATTTCTAGAGGCGTTAAATCGGAGGTTTGTTTTGATAATCCTGAAACCTTATTTTTGGTCATCTCATGTTGTTCTGTGCACGCTATTGCAAATAGCATTAAACATATAAGTGTTATTTTTCTCATCATTTTGGTGTTTTAATTCTTTGAGTTTTTTGTTCATATTACTGCTTGTTCTTCTATTGTATATATAGAAGTATGTAATAATGATATGAGACAATATTCAGTAATAAAGGATTAAAACACTTTAGAAAACATGTTTCCTTTGACAAAAAACATGTGTTTTTATCCTTTTTTATAAGCAGAAGGTGTTACGCCATTTTTTTTCTTAAAGGCAGTATTAAAAGAAGTGACGTTACCAAAACCAGAATCATAAGCAATTGTAGCAATTTTCTCATTTGCATATTTTGAATCCTTTAATAAAACCTCGGCTTTTTCAATACGATATTGATTTACAAAATCATAAAAATTTTGTTGTGCGTTTTCATTAATAACCTGTGAGACTTCTCGAGCTTTGATTTTTAATTTTTTAGAGACCATATTTAACGTAAGATTATTATCCAAAAAAATATGTTCGGTTTCAAAGAGTTCTTTAACTTCTAGAAACAGCATCTTTGAAAGCTTTTTATTTAAGTTAGAACTGTTATACTTCTGTAGGTTAAACTTATGATGACTAAGGAATAAGTAGCTAAAAACATAAATCAAAAAAGAATAAAATATAGGTCCTCGAATGTAGTACATCGTAAAATCAAAAAGGTTTACAACATAATGAAGCCAAATGAGTGTGGCTCCAATCAAGATATTTCGATACCAGTGCACTACATTTTTGGGAATTTTTAAACGATTTCTATATAGATTAGACCAGGATAATATTAAATATAAAAGTAAATGAAAAACTACAATTCCGTAGTTCCAAAAAGATTCGAAATTTCCATTTCTAGGCACAAGAGGAATTAAAAAAAGAAACGAAATAAAGGGAACAAAATGGAGACACTCTTTTATTGAGAATGATTTACTCTTCTCAAAAAGTGTAATTCCATAAAACCATAAAGACGGGGCTGCAAACAAAATTCCTGAAATACCAATATTGTTCTGCCAATTCTCTAAAGACATATAATAGTTTAGCACAGATTTACCGACCCTTATGGTTAGCCCTAGTATAAAAAGCGCTAAAAAAATATTAGATTTATTGTTGCCCTTTTTAAGCCTTAATAAATAGAAACTTAAAAATAACCCTTGAGCCAAACCAAGAGATGCAAGAATAAGAATGAGACCTGTTGTCAACATTTAGTAAATTTAAAACTTTCTCAAATTATGATAATGGAGCGATGCAATTTATTCAACTCAAAATTCAATATTACACCAATAAAATACTTTAAAGAACATGTTTCTTTGAATCAATGTTGTTACTTTTCTAAATCAAATAAAGCGCTATATATATTTGGGTAAAGTAAATTTGTCTTAATCAATCCAATAATTCTACACTTGTTTTTGCTACCCTAATATACTTATAAAACATTCGCCTATATACGTTATTAGCTATCTTTAGATTTAAAATTTTATTTTTAATAGAAAAAACAAAATCCAAAAAAATAACATAAACCACTACATATCAGCGTTTTTAATCAATTTCAAACGACTACAAACGATTACAAACGAAACTAAACACTTCCTAACCGAATCCTATTTGCCATCTGATTTAGGTTTGCATTGTCGAATTGAATTATTACAAAACAATGTATGTCTCATTTTCGATACGAATTAAAATTTCCTGAAAATCAATTCAGGATATAGTATTAACTGTTTAACACGAAAAATTTAAATTTATGAACACGCTAAAAAACAAAGTACAGTTGATTGGAAACTTAGGACAAGAACCAGAAATCGTAAACCTCGATTCTGATAGAAAACTAGCAAAATTTTCTATTGCAACAAATGACTATTACTACAATAAACAAGGGGACAAAGTTACCGATACCCAATGGCATAATGTAATAGCATGGGGTAAAATTGCCGATATCATAGAAAAGTATGTAAATAAAGGGCAGGAAATTGCTATTGAAGGTAAACTTACTTCCAGAAGTTATGATGATAATGAAGGTCAAAAACGTTATATCACAGAGATTGTTTGTAATGAATTATTGATGCTAGGAAAATAAATTCATTTTCATATTTACACAAAAAAGTCCTCAAATGAGGGCTTTTTTTAATTTTGAAAAAGAAGTGTAGTTGTTTCAAAAAAACAAAAGACGATTTCAAAACATTCATTTTCAAGCCCTCTTACAGCCCTAAATTTAAAACACTGAAAACCAACAAAATCACAAGATTGTCGTACAAAGTAACTTTCCAAAATTAATTCTGTATTGATATAGTCAAAATTCTGTACTTTTAACAATACCAATTCATAAACCTCACCCTCTTGAATACATATACCAAATATTGGTTTCTAGAAGGATTTAATCTTTTTAATAAACTTGGTAGAATTACAATGATGCGTATGTGCGAAATTCTTGAAATGGAAAATATCGACAAAGGCACTACAATTCAATTACTTAATAGTGAAGAAAAAAGTGTTTTTTTTCTAAAAAGAGGAACTATCAAAATTGTTGATACTTCTAGTGATACGGTAAAGTATATTGTAAAGAAAGGAAATATTTTTGGTGAACTCTCTCTATTTGATCGTCAAGCTGCAAACGAAGAAAAAGCTATAGCACTAGAAGATTGCATTATATGTTATATAGAAGCAGATAGAATGGAAAAAATTATGGAGCAGCATACATCCTTAAAAAACGGAGTTCTTAAAGTATACGGCTTACGAATAAAGAAATTAGAACGTAGATTAAGAGATTTACTTTATAAAGATAGTGCTGCTAGAATTAAAGAATTTATAATCGACTATATTAAAGAATTTGGTGAACTTGAGAACGATAGAGTTATAGCAAAAAACCTCTTGTCTCATAAAGACATATCTCATCTTACTAATACATCCAGACAAACCGTAAGTAACACAATGAGCATGTTCAGAAAGCAAGAAATTATTGATTATGATGCTCAATTTATTTCATTACCTAAAGAAATACAATGATTTTTTTTAAGAACATATATAGAAAGCTTGTTGTTAAACAGAGAATAACCACTAATACCCCCTGTTACTATATCACTACATACCGTATTGAAAGCTTTACGCAAATTTTTCGTCAAATCAATCACCATAGCAACTAACTAATGAGTGCAACCATAAAAACATTCAAAATCTTAGATTATTTTAGTCTTATCGCTTTCTTCTTGGTTGGTTTAGGTGAATACTTTTTATATTATTTTACTGAAATTTCAGGTCATACTTAGAACGATGAGTTTATCAAATTTGCCCCCATTAGAAAGCTTAGTCTTAGAGTTTTTTTTAGCTTAACAGTGTTAAAGATTTATCAACTAAAAATTGACAGAAAATAATTAAACCATTTTAAATGAAAATATTTAGTCACACAAAATATCTATATTTTCTTTGTTTACTCTTTCTTGCCATTCAAGGATATACTCAAGCAATAGAGAAGTCTATTTTTATCACTGCAAACCTCGGAGACGCGAAAAAAGAAAGTATGTTAAGCCAGATAACAAAACATGCTCAACAGCATGATGCAACAGCACTTTTAATCCTTGGTAATACAACAGGAAAAAATGGGTTTGATGGCTCAAATGTAGAGAATAATATAAATGCCCAACTTGATATTCTTTCTTCTTTTAAAGGAGATGTGATATTTACTCCGGGATATTATGAATGGGTTTCTAACGGACATAGAGGGGTTCGCAAATTAGAGAAATTTATACAAAAAAATAGTAAAGCAAAGTTCTATCCGGATGAAGGATGCCCAATAAAGAAAAAAGATTTAAGTGAAAATGTAGTTCTAATTACTATAGACTCACAGTGGTATCTAGAAAACTGGAATAATCATATTTATTTAAATGAAGACTGTGATATCAAGAACAGAACTTTATTTTTTCTTGAGTTCGAAAGCATGCTTAAAAAATCTCAGGATAAGATAAAGATTGTGGCTATTCACCATCCCATACATTCTAATTCTGCTCACGGTCTACTTGCAAATACTGCGGGGACATCTCTACATGATTTTGAAAACAGACAATATAGAAGTTTAAGAAATCGATTATTAACGACCGCAAGACGATCAGAAAATATAATTTTTGTATCTGGTCATGATAAAAACCTTCAGTACATTAATAAATATGGAATCCCACAAATCATTAGTGGCGCCGTTGGAAAAACTAAAAATCTGAGAAATAGTACTGAAGAAAATTTTGCTTCCACACAAAAAGGATATGCTAAACTTGATATTTATAAAAATGGAAAAGTAAACATAGATTTTTATACTGCAAATCAAATCAATACTTCTATTTTTTCAACCTCAGTTTTTAGTGGAGAAAGAAAAGGAATAAACTACACTTTTAAACCAGAAAGTAGTTTTAATGCGACTCAAAGTGCTTCAGTATATTCTAAAGAAGAAACCAGAAAAAGTAAAATATACAAAGGCTTATGGGGAAATCACTATAGAGAATTTTACAGCAAACCTGTCGATGCTCCAGTCGCTTTTCTTGATACATTGAAGGGAGGGTTAACTCCCATAAGACGTGGTGGAGGTCACCAATCTTTATCCCTACGTCTTGAAGACAAAAATGGGAAACAATATGTAATGAGAGCTCTAAGGAAAAGTGCAGTTAAATTTATTCAATCAACAGCATTTCAGGATAAATATGTAGAAGACGATCTAGAAAACAGCTATGCAGATAGGTTTTTATTAGATTTTTATACCACTGCACACCCTTATACCCCTTTTGCAATTGACAAGTTATCAGATGCTGTAGATATTTTTCATAGTAATCCTATACTGTATTATATTCCTAAACAAAGAGCATTAGGGCAATATAATGATGAATATGGTGATGAATTATATCTCGTTGAGGAAGCCGTAAATTCTAGTCATACAGATCTATCCAGTTTTGGAAAACCTAAAGATATTCTAAGTACCAATGATGTATTAAAAGAAATTCATAAAACAGGAAAATCTATTGTAGACGAACCTTCTTATATAAGGGCCCGATTGTTTGATATGCTAATTGGTGATTGGGACCGACATGAAGATCAATGGAGATGGGCCGTATTTCAAAATGAAGATGGCTCCGAAGTTTGTAAACCCATCCCCAGGGATCGTGATCAGGCATTTTCTGTATTTGATGGTAGTATTGTTTCATTTTTAACTTGGGCCATACCTAGTTTACGGAAAATGCAATCTTTTGATGAGGAATTGAAAAGTCCTAAATGGTTTGCCCTTTCCCCATATTCTATGGATTTGACTTTTCTCAATCAATCAGATTGGAATGAATGGGATAAACAAGCAAAATATATTCAAGAAAAATTAACCGATCTCGTTATCGATCAAGCATTTGATAAAATTCCTAATGAAATCAAAGGAAGATCTATTGATGAAATAAAAACAAAACTCAAAGGAAGGAGAAAGAACATAGTAGATATCGCTCGCAAATATTATAAATTCCTAAATAAATTCGTAGTACTTGCCGGTACTCAAAAAGACGATCTTTTCGAAATTACAAGATTACCTAACGGAAAAACAAAAATAAGTATCCAACGAAAAGATCTGGATATTTTTAATAGGATCTATACTAAACAGGAAACTAAAGAAATTTGGATCTATGGCCTTGATGGAAATGACACTTTTAAGATATACGGTAATGGTGACAATCCCATTAGTATCAAAATCATGGGAGGTAAGAAAAATGACACTTACGATTTTCAAAATACCCAGAAAGTTAAACTTTATGATTATAAAGGCAAAAACAATACAATTATAAATAAACGGTCAAAAAAATGGTTGGTTGATAACTATAAAATAAATAATTATGATCATAAGAAACGTAAATACAATTTCAATCAATTACTACCTTTAATCGCTTTTAATCCCGACGACGGATTACGTATAGGTGTTCTTGAGCATTTTACTCATTATGGTTTACAGCGTAATCCTTTTACCCAAAAACATTCAATAAGCGCATCTTATTATACTGGATCTTCTGGCTTTGACATATCATACAAAGGAGAGTTTTCTAATATCTTCCACAACTGGAATTTTGGTGTAGAAGGATTATATACTAGTCCTAATTTTGCTATTAACTTCTTTGGTGCTGGAAATGAAACTGAATATGACAAAGATGAAGTAGATTTAGATTTTAATAGAACAAGAATTAGAAAATGGAATACTGCAGTTTCCTTAATTTGGAGAGGAAGGGATGGAGGATATTTTCAGTTTAAACCTCTTATCGAATCTTTTGAAGTAGAAAATACAGAAGATCGTTTTGTAAATACATTCTTTGATCCAAACAGTACTGTTTTTGATAAACAAACATATGCAGGTGCAGAAGTTACCTATCAATTTAAAAACATGAATGACCTTGGTTTTCCTACTCTGGGTATGAGAATAGGAATAACTGCCGGATATAAAACTAATATCGATGGAGGTGATAACAACTTTGCTTATGTAGAGCCACATATTGCTATAGATCATAAACTAATTAAAAGTGGAAAACTAGTTCTCGCAACAAAGATTGGCGGAGAGGCTATTTTGGGAGATGATTTCGAATTTTATCATGCGGCACAATTAGGTGGAAACCATAGTTTAAGAGGATTTAGAAATGAACGTTTTATTGGTAAATACGCTGCATATCACAATACAGATTTACGTTTACAAATGGGAAAATTCAAAACTAGTTTTATCCCTCTTAAATATGGTCTTTCCGGAGGGTTTGATTATGGAAGAGTATGGATAGAAGATGATGACTCAGATAAATGGCACAATAGTGTTGGTGGTACTTTATGGATAAGTGGCCTAGATACTTTTACTGCAAACCTAGGTTATTTTGGCAGTACCGATGGAGGCAGGTTAGTTTTTACACTTGGATTCGCTTTTTAAACATGATCATAAAACAATAAAAATATACTTATGAAAAAACCTGTCGCAATTGCACAACTAAGCAATTTAGAAAACAAAAAACCAGCTCATGCCCTGGTAAATGGATTAGATCTAGTTATTGTGAAATTTGACAAAGAAATTTCTGTATTATACGGGAGGTGCTTACACCGTGGCGCATTAATGGCAGATGGACATGTGGATGGACATAACCTTATCTGTGGAGTTCACGGCTGGGATTATCGTTACGATACTGGTGTTTCTGAGTATAATAATAATGAAGTTTTATATAAATTCAATACTAAAATAGAAGGTGATACACTTTATGTAGATGAAGTAGAAATTGACGCTTATCTTAAAGATGCGCCACAACCTTTTAATAGAGATGAATACCTTGGTGCTTATGCTGATACTCACCCAGAAGAAACAGAACCATATACAGGTTATATTAAAGAATTAGCCAAAAATGGTCTAAAAAACTTAGGACATCATGGTTTTTCGGCATCTATGGGAGTAGACCGAAATACGTTACCCAAATGGAATGATATTCAATTTTTACCAGCACAATTAGCGAGCAGACCTTTATTAGACCATGAAGATGTTGATACAAAAGTAGTGATTGGTCCTAATGCTAAAAAACCACTTTCTATTGACATACCCTTGTTTGTAAGTGATATGAGCTTTGGAGCACTTTCTCGAGAAGCAAAAATTGCACTATCCAGAGGTGCTGAAATGGCAGGTACAGGCATTTGTTCTGGAGAAGGTGGAATGTTACCCCAGGAACAAGAAAACAACACTAAATACTTCTATGAACTCGCCTCTGCCCAATTTGGTTTTTCATGGGATAAACTCGATAAAGTACAAGCATTTCATTTTAAAGGGGGACAAGGAGCAAAAACCGGAACAGGTGGACATTTACCAGGAAACAAAGTAAGTAAAGAAATTGCAGAAGTTAGAGGATTACAGCAAGGAGAAACCGCAATTTCTCCTGCTACCTTTCCCAATTTTCATGGAGTAAAAGATTTTAAAGCTTTTGCAGATGAAGTACGCGAACGGACTGGTGGTATCCCTATTGGTTTTAAGATTGCTGCCAGCCATATCGAAAAAGACATTCAATTTGCTTTAGATGTTGGTGTCGATTACATTATTCTGGATGGTCGTGGTGGTGGAACAGGTTCTGCCCCTACCATTCTAAGGGACAATATAAATGTTCCCACCATTCCTGCCTTAGCAAGAGCAAGAAAATATCTAGATAAAGTAGGAGCTACAAATATTACCCTAATCATAACAGGTGGTTTACGAATTGCAGAAGATTTTGCAAAAGCAATGATGTTAGGTGCAGATGCAATTGCAGTATCTAATTCTGCTTTACAAGCTATCGGTTGTTTAGGAATGAGAGCCTGTGGTAGTAATAATTGTCCGGTAGGTATTGCTACGCAAAAAGAATCTTTGAGAAGTAGGTTAATCATAGAGTCATCTGCTAAACAATTACATAATTATTTTGATGCGACCAATGACCTTATAAAGGTAATTGCTAGAGCTTGCGGATATGATGATATTTCAAAATTTAATCCTGATGACCTTTCTACTTTTGATTACGATATGTACAGGTTAACAGGGATTAATTATGCAGGTGTTCTTTAAATCAATCCAAAAACAAAATACTGACTTAAAAAAAACAAGATATGACTACTCAAATGCATTTGGCTGCTCAATATTTAGCCGCCGCCGGAATAAGTTTTTTAGAAAAGAAAGATGATGATAGCCATACAAATCTAGGGTTTTCTGCAGAAGAAGGGAGTATGTTTACACATCCTTTAAACTCAGAAGGCGACTCTTTATCTCTTAGTTATCAAAATTTTAGTTTGGATTGGAATTCTAATATTTCAAAAACTTCATTAAAATTAGATGGCACTACTCATGACGAAATTGTACAATGGATTACACAAAAAGCTGTAGAAGCGAACATTAAACAACCATTTAAGTATGATCTCCATTATGAATTACCCTACCCCACTATTACCAATGATTTTACTTTCAAATTAACCAATGTAAGTAGGCTAAGAGAATTGACAGGCTTTCGAGTATTAGCACAACTTACTTTAGAAACATTCTTAGAAAATCAGCAATTGCAATCAGACATTAGGATTTGGCCTCATCATTTTGATATTGGCGCCTTTGCTTCATTAAAAGATAAAACAGGATTTGCCATAGGTATAGGCTTAGCAATTCCTGACACAATGATTGATGACTATTATTTCTATATCAGTGCATACAAAGGTCATGATGGAGTGAATACTTTAGGCTTAAAAACATTAACCCATGGCGAGTGGAGAAATGATGGTTTTAAAGGAGCTATCTTACCCATAACTGGTGTTGATGAAATAACAGTTTCTACATTTTTTGATGAAGCTATTAACGCATTCAAAAAGTAAATTGGTATATCCCGATAACCATAATATAATTAACTATATCTAAGCAAAACCCATTAAAAAATATTCTATTAAAAAAAGAACGATTGTCAAATTAGAAGATTGGTATCAATTACGAATTGATACTAAAAACATCAAAGATCTAAATATCCATTCAAAAATATACTAATGTAAAACCTTAGAAAACATGTTACAATCCTTTAGCATTATTTTTGCCATAGCCGCTTTCTTTAATTTTGTGAATTATAAATGGCTTAAACTACCAACTACAATTGGTTTAATGTTGATGAGTCTGGCAACAGTTGTAATTATAACGTTAAGCAAAAGTATTGTTCCTGGGTTTTATATGTTCTTTTGTGATATTGTAACAAACTCTGATTTTAGGTCATTACTCCTTGATGGAATTTTGAGTTTCCTTCTTTTTGCAGGAGCACTACATGTTAATATTGATGAACTAACTAAAGAAAAATGGCCTATTCTTTTATTTGCTACACTTGGAGTATTAATATCTACTTTTATTGTTGGAGGCTTAACGTACGGCATTGCACAACTAATTAGCGTAGATTTACCTTTTTTACATGCTTTACTTTTTGGAGCATTGATTTCCCCAACCGATCCAATTGCAGTAATGGCGATTCTTAAAAAAGCAAATATTGCCAAAAGCCTAAGTATTAAAATTGAAGGAGAATCATTATTTAATGATGGAATCGGAGTTGTTGTTTTCTCAGGGATTTTAATTCTAACAGGAATGGAAGGACATCATGAAGAAGGTTCGGTTGGTCTTGAAATTGGGAAATTGTTTCTTGAAGAAGCTATAGGTGGAATTCTTTATGGAGGATTACTCGGTTTTATTGGATATCATTCCATCAAATCAGTAAAAGAAAATCCCCAGCTAGCCGTAATGATAAGTTTAGCGATTGTGTTAGGAGGATATGCATTTGCATCCCTAATTCATGTTTCTGGACCTTTGGCAATGGTCATTGCCGGTATGATCATCGGAAACAAATTAAATATTGCTACCAACAAAGGTGCTACAAGAAAAATGATTAATGAAATTTGGGAGGTGCTCGATGATGTTTTTAATGGTATTTTGTTTGTACTAATAGGGCTAGCCATACATCTTTTAAAATTTGATGCTAATCATTTGATTCTTGGTGTTCTGGCAATCTTAATTGTACTAATTTCGAGATTTATATCTGTTTTTGTCCCTTATTCTTTATTAAAGCATGTTGAGAGTAGCCCATTAAAGACAGTTACAATATTAACTTGGGGAGGATTACGAGGAGGAATTTCTATAGCATTAGCATTAAGTCTAACAGATAATGCATCTTCAGAAGTAATTCTGTATATTACCTATGTTGTTGTTTTGTTTTCTATAATTATACAAGGACTTAGTATAGGAAAATTGGTTAAGAAAATTTATACTTAAAAAACATATTTCTTTACCTAAAAATAACTTAAATCTAATTTTGGGTTTCATCATTTATGAAAGTATGATGTTACATTGTTTCGAAAATAGAATTCAATTACTTCTTTTTTTCAAGTGTAGGGTCGGTTTAAAATTTTAAATATAAAAAATGTCATTAATATCAAAGAAATACTACAATAGGGATCTTTCCTGGTTGCGTTTTAATCATAGGGTATTACAAGAAGCAGAAGACAAGAATAATCCTTTATATGAACGTATTAAATTCCTTGCTATTTTTTCTTCAAACCTGGATGAATTCTTTAAAGTACGAGTTTCAGACATTAGAAAAATAAAAAAACTCGATAAATCATTACGTAAAAAACTAATTACAAAACCCAATAAACTTTTAAAGCAAATCAAAAAACAGGTTCACATTCAGCAAGAAGAATTTGGAAACCTATTTACCAATCATATTCTTCCTGAACTCAAAAAAGAAGGAATTGAATTAATACGCTACGAAGATTTCACATCATCCCAGAAAGAATTTGCTGAGCACTATTATCAAGAGAATCTTAAGAATAAACTTACTCTGAATATCAATACAGAACGAGAAGATAAAAAGGTTTTTATTGAAAACGAACAACTGTACTTAACTGCGTTATTAGAGAATAAAGAACTAATCATTGTCAAAATTCCTTCAGACACTTCAAGATTTGTTACGTTTCCAAATCAGAATAATACTCATTACATCGCTTTTGTGGATGATATTTTAAAGTATAGTCTTGCCAAATTTTATATCCAAAAAGAAATTTCTGCTTTTCATTTAATAAAAATCTCTCGCGACGCAGAGTTATATATTGACAACGAATACTCTGGAAATTTATTAACTAAAATTAAAGATTCCCTTGGCAACAGAGATACGGGGCAAGTCACTAGACTTTTAATAGATGATACCATGCCTATAGAACTATTAAATCTCATCAAGGATGTTTTGGATGTTAATGAAACTGATATTCTATATGGAGGAAGATATCATAATTTCAAAGATTTTTTTGGTTTTCCTAACCCTACTCAAAAAAATCTTTCAGAAAATGAATTAATTCCGGTACAGAATCATGAGCTTCAAAAAATTCCAAATATATTTGATGCTATCACAAAAAAAGATAGGGTATTTTATTACCCTTATGAATCTTTTGATGATGTTCTACGTTTAGCACAACAAGCTTCTCTCGATGAAAATGTTACTAAAATCAAGGTGACTTTATACAGAATTGCCAAACAATCCGGACTCGCTGATGCTTTACTTACTGCAGCAAAAAATGGAAAAGATGTTTTTGTTTTTATAGAAACAAAAGCGCGGTTTGATGAAGAAAATAACATACGTTGGGGACAAGTTTTAGAAGATCACGGAGCAAAAGTAATGTATAGCTATCCGGGAATTAAAGTCCATTCAAAAATACTATTGATAGAACGCTTAGAAAATAAGGTTCAAAAAACTTATGGCTATATTAGCACAGGTAATTTTAATGAAAAAACTGCCAAAATATATACCGATTTTGGGTTAATGACTGCAAATCCAAGTTTAACCTTAGAATTAAATCAGGTATTTCAATTATTGGAAGGTAAAGTTATCATTCCTAAGACAAAAAAACTACTAGTTTCTCCTTTTACAACAAGAAGTACATTTGAAAAATTAATAGAAACCGAAATAAAAAATGCAAAGGAAGGGAAAGAAGCTTATATCATATTAAAGCTAAACAGTCTTCAGGATCATAAAATGATAGACTTATTGTATGAAGCTAATAACGCTGGAGTTAGGATAAGACTTATTGTACGAGGAATTTGCTGTCTGGTTCCTGGGATTGAAGGACAAAGTGAACATATATATATTACCAGTATTGTAGATCGTTTTCTGGAACATGGAAGAGTATGCATATTTGCAAATGAAGGGAATGAGAAAATGTATATGGGTTCTGCCGATTGGATGACTCGCAATTTGGATCACAGAATCGAAGTCATAACACCAATACTCGATAAAGATGTATATTCAAGAATAAGAAAAATGATTCAGTTTCAATTGGATGATACAATAAAAGCTAGAATTATAGATCAAGATCAGAAGAACAATTATGTAACTTCATCTACAAATCACAGAGCACAATTGGAAACAATATCAGGAATTTAAGTCATACAAAAATGAGTCAAAAAAGAAGAAAGGATAAAAAAACAAAATTCTTGGTCAGGAGCTAAACATTGATAAAGACGAATCAAAGGATTTGAAAGAAAATTATCCAAATCGCTTCCTTTTTTTGAAGAATATTTTGAGTAACTTTTATTACACTCTTATTGTGTTTATATAACATTAATTATTGCAATTAATTTTTTCATGTCTTTAACCGTTATTGTACTTTCCTTAATTTCAATCGCTTCTTCTTCTTTTAAGTCATGTAAAACTCTAACTAAAGATTCGATCGATGTTCCTACAATATTACTATGATCTCTTCTAGATAATTTAAAGCTATTATTATCATCAAAGAATTCTTCCAACTTTATAATGGACAATGCTGTTCTTTCTCTAACATTATACTGAGCCATAATTTTAGAATTATTTACAAATACTCCAAACTCATGGCTAATATTTTTTAATAAACAATCCATCATATGACGATTATCCTTTATGATAGAAAGAAAAATGTTTTTAGGAATCAAAAAGAAGGAACAATCTGTCAAACAACCTGCAGAATGAGAATACATCTCTTCACATAACAAATTATGATGACCTAAAATTCCATTTTCTTTAACCAAATGAAAAATATGTTCTTTTCCATTTAATCCTGTAGCATATTTTTTTACTTTACCTGTTTTTAGAATATATACTCCTGTAGGAATTGAGGCCTCGTGGAATAAAACCTGCCCCTTTTTAAGATTAAGAACAGTTTTACTTTCTTCAAACTTAGCCATCACTTCGTCTGGAAAATTTTGTAAAAAAGATTCATTAACAAAAGAATATCGCTTATGGGGGAAAAGGATATTGATCATGGGGTAAAGCAATTAAAACATGTCTGTACGTTAACGTACTATATTTAAATAAATTTTAATGTTCTCTTAAAATTAAGGAATTATTATGATAAATTAACTTAAACAATTAACTTTTCTTTAATATCACCCTTTAAAACAATCAATTTAACAATTGATATTTATCAACTAGTCTATTGATTAATTTAGGATATCAGATCATAATAAGTAAATATCTTTGAGCAAACTAACCATCCTAAATTATAGCCTCTTCGCATTGACACACTTCTACAACTCCTAAACATTAAAACATAGTATTTAAGAACTAAAAAAATCTTGTTTGAGATTAACTATGATACACTTCTAAAATTAAGATTAGTTAATATCAAATCCAGCAAAAATATTCAGATTTTTTTTATATTTAATTTTATTAACCAGCACACAAACCAATGACACAATCATCTAACCTACAACAAAAAATAATTACGATTTTAAAAGCATCTACTTTCTTAATTTTCTTAGGAAGAGCATATCAACATATGGTATGGGATCCTCCTTATCGAACATTTTTGTGGGATGAAGCCATCTTAAAAGGCTTTGTCGAAAGTGTTTTTGGAGTATCATGGAATGAGTATGTTACCAGTCTTTCGGCGGCAAGTTCTATTTCTTTATCCATAAAGATCATAGGAGTCTTTTACCTCCTATGTGCTGTCGTTACCCTACTAATAAAGCCAGGCATGAAAAAAGTTGGTAAACTTTTTTTATTAGGAGGTAGTATAGGTCTTTTTATTTTGGCTGTATTGTATTGTAAAGAGAAATTTTTTCATGTTGGCCAATTGTTTGAATATACAATTCAATTTTTGAGTCCGGTATTACTTTATATGGCAGTGTTTACTTCTATAGAGGTTAAAAAAATACGTATGATCGCACTTATCGCAATAGCACTTACATTTAGTTGTCATGGATTGTATGCCATAGGATATTACCCCAGACCAGGGAGTTTTGTTGATATGACAATTAATACATTACCTATTAGTGAACCCAGTGCTCATGCAATGCTTAAAATTGCTGGTATTATTGACTTTCTAATTGCTATTACAATTTTCATCCCAAGATTATCCTATCCTTCATTGTTGTATGCTTTTATATGGGGAGGGTTAACCGCTATAGCTCGTTTGACCGGACATTTTCATGTTGATTTTCTAGGGAATACTTTTAGTCAATGGACATGGGAAGTGATTATCAGGCTACCTCATGCATTAATTCCATTGTTTGTAATCGTAGTAGATCGACCTAATTCGCGTTTTTTTAAATACCTAAAGATGATACATTATAGAAAAAAACCTCAAACTGCTCTATAAAATCTGCTTTAATATCTTCATTTAAAGAATAAAGCAAATGGCTTATATAAAAACGGTCTGAAATTATTTTTAGGCTGCTTTTTCACATACTAAAACAACAAGACTATTTTTTTACAAATTCCATAGTATTCTTTATTTTAAAATATTATAAATTCCTAATTGTTACTTTTTGTTGGTTGTGTTTCTTTTATTTATATCCTTAAGTACCCAATCCATAACCTCATCTACTCCATTTTTATAGTTGTTCCATTTAGGAGTGAATAACACATCTGGTTGTACTCCAGCAGTATTTTTTTCCTGAAAACGAAATAGATGCTTTGAATATGTAACTATCAAATTAGAATTAGGAAGTTTAAATTGACCCAAATCCTGATAACTATATGGGTTACCTCCAGTAGGTTCTCCTACAATTTTGGCATTCAGAATTTGTCTAAACTGCACTGCATTGGCCATTGCTGCAGAATATGTAAATCGATCAGTCAAAGTATAAACACCAGATGTCCAATTAATAGATTCTGCTATGATTAAATACTCTGCAAGTTTTAATCCAAGAAAAGTATTTCCGCCATAATTCTCTCTTACATCAATAATTAAATTTTCAGCAGAACTACTATTTATAAAGTCCAATATATTTTCTGAAAATGCCTGCATTTCATCATAAGGTGGATATCTTCTGAATTTTATATACACTGTTTTTTTATCTTCCAAAAGAGTAAACCAAAGATTTTCCATTTTGGCAGAAGTAGGTCGATTCACCTTAGGATTCTTAAAAGATATTACCTCTGTAAGTGCTTCTGTCATCTTTTCACTAGGAATAGCTTCTATATCTATTGTTTCAAGTTTATCAATATCATCAGCAAACACAAATGATGCTTTTTTAAGATCTTTTGTGACGTTAAATGCATGAAGAATTTCTGAAACCATAATATAACTACAGGTTCTCTGCATTAAGGATTGTTTGTTTTCTACAAATGGAGCTATTGCAGAAGTTTTCTTTACAACCTCTTCTATATCAGTTTTATTTATGCGTATGAGTTTCTTTCCCAATAAATGTTGATATTTTTTGCTTGTCTTTAGCACTCTTAATTCATTTCCAAAGTCAAATAATTCTAGAGGGTATTTATGTCGTTTAGTATCCCAAAGTGGCATAGCCGTATGCCCATCACTTTGACCATTTCCAATTCTTCGAGTCAATTTCATAAGTTCAACAATTACTTGAAAATGTGTCAAATCAGAAATTTGATCTTTGATTTTTTGTATTTCGATATCAAAATCTTTTTTGCTTATTGTATGATATATATCAATATGTTTTTCCTGCAATGTTTTTTGATAGAAATCAATATCTTCTATCCATTCTTTAACATTAGCTTTTTGTGAATAGGAAATAAATACAAAACCAAAACTTAGAATAATCGTTGTTAATAACCTCATAGAAATATTTTTTATTACATCTACAGATGTAAAGATGATAAATTCATCAAGGTGTTACACTTATTTAACATTTATTCAAAATTAAAAGTTTGCCTAACCGCTTTAGTTGATAATAGTTTTTTTACACTTAGTACATCTGTTGGTGTTTTCAAAAAAGGGTGTTCTTGATATATTTTTTGATATTCAGAGACAACTTCATCTTTATAACGTTCGACTTTTTTTTCGACTATTTTGTTGATACTGTTAATTGTATTTTTCTGAAAATGTAGGTTAACCGGATCAACAAATCCCATTTTTATAAACCCTGCTGTTTTTCTTGCACATCGGCAAGGGTTATTTTTATTGATCAATCCGCATTTATTATTCATAAAATTATATAATTGTTCTTTTGCGCGATGTAACTTCACTCTAAAATTTACTTTAGATATTTCCATAATTTCACTTCCAACTCTATCTGAAAATTCAAACAACTCTCCTATAATAAAAATCATTCGTTGTTCGCGGTCCAGACAGAGAAGCATGCCTTTCATACAGCTTATTTTTGCTTCTTTTATTAGTAGTTTATTTTCTGTAGCATAAGAGTAATTATTTAATGATTCATCAGGTAAATTGTCAATCCCTTGTCCGAATTGTTCAAAAGTCAATGTATTTCTCTCATGTTTTCCTCTTTTTATATTAAGAAAATGATTCTTAGTTATTCTAAAAAGCCAAGTTCTAAACGCACTTTTTCTCTGAAAAGATGAAAGATTTGTAATTACTTTTATCAAAACTTCCTGCATTATATCTAAAGCTTCTTCTCTATCTCCAATAAAAGTCAAAGCAACATTGTAAATCCAATCCTGATGCTTCTTGATGAGTTTTTCTAAAGCCACTTTATCTCCATTGATAGATTTTTCAATAAGGAAGTAATCTTGATCATGCTTTTTGTTATCATTCATAATATTTGTTTTTCAATAAAGGGATATAGCCTAAGATGAATCACTTAGGCTATAATATAATCATTAAAACTTTATTTTTTATTCATTAGAAACTGTCCATGAGGATTATCAAAAACCATTAACCAATCTCCATTAGGTTGTTTTCTTAATACCGCTACAGATAAACCAGTTTGTACAACTTCTTTCCCATCAGGTGTTCTTCCCTTCATCTCCCAGGGAGAAAAATGAATCGCAGTATCTCCATTAATAAATACTTCATGTCCATCATATTCAAATTTGGGATTCAATGTAAATGCCCCCTGAAACATCTGTCTAATAACCGAAGGATCCGAAACAGGCTGTTCTGGCTCAAAAACAATTAGAGCTTCTGATTCATAACTAGACATCACACCTTCTATATCTTTATTATGAAATGCAGCTGTCATGTTTTTGATTGCATTTAATACATTTTTTTGTTCTACAGTAAAATTTGTTTGTTCCATGTCATTTTTGTTTTGAGCTTTAGTAATTATAGTCATAGAAATTGCTATGACCATTGTTAGAATTAATCTTGTTTTACACATAGTGTCTTTGTTTTTTTGGTTTAGACACATCTCATAAATGACTGTTACAGTAAATTAGATATTTTTAAAATTTTAGCTCAAAGAAAAATACAAAGCATGATATTATATATAACAAAACTTTATGATAGTCAACGTTAAAGCAGAAATACAGCGCATTAGTTTATTATCTATATTTACTTATTCAAATAAATTCAACATTCTCAATCAATGAAATCGCACATCTTTCTTAGAGTTACTTCTCTATTTCTATTTTTAAGCACTTTTATCGGCATTTCTCAAAACAAAAAAAAAGAAAAGGATACTATAAAAAAGGCTACTAAAGAACTTCCTTTGGAGCCTACCCGTACCATATCATTTACCACAAACAAGGGAACATGGATTTCTTTAGATGTGAGTCCCGATGGAAAAACTATCGTATTTGATCTTATGGGTGATATTTACACCATTCCCATTACCGGTGGTAAAGCAAACCAAGTTACTAGTGGGATGTCCTATGACGTGCATCCCAGATATAGTCCTGATGGTAAATCATTAGTTTTCATCTCTGACAAAAGTGGTTCTGATAATATTTGGACTTTAGATCTTACGTCCAAAGAAGATAAACAGATCACTAAAGAAGAAAAGCATAATTTCTTTTCTGCAGAATGGACTCCAGATGGAGAGTATATTGTAGGCGGTAAAGGGCGAAGAAATATTAAACTTCATATTTACCATAAAGAAGGTGGCTCCGGAAGTCAATTGTTTGAAAAACCAAAAGATATAAAAGCTATTGATCCTGCCTTTAGCGCAGATGGAAAATTGCTTTATTTTTCTAGACGTAAAGGTTCCTGGAACTATAATGCCCAGTTACCACAATATCAAATTGGAACTTACGACATGGAAGATGGTGATATGGCGGTGGTAACCTCCAGATATGGTTCTGCTTTTACTCCCACTTTATCTAATGATGGAAATTGGTTAGTATATGGTACACGTTTTGAGCAGGAAACTGGATTGGTATTACGCAATTTAAAAACAGGAGAAGAACGCTGGTTAGCATACCCCGTTCAACGTGATGAACAAGAATCCATAGCTCCATTAGGAGTGTTACCTGCAATGTCTTTTACTCCTGACAATAAAAATCTCGTTACTTCATATGGCGGAAAAATATACTCTATCTCTTTGGCTAATAATACAGCCAAAGAAATTCCTTTTCAAGTTGATGTCAAACTTGACTTAGGGCCTCAGTTAGCTTTCAAATATCCTATTAAAGATAACAAAAGTGCCTTAGTTACTCAAATACGTGACGCTAAGCCTTCTCCAGATGGTTCCAGACTTGCATTTACTGCTTTAAATAGATTGTATGTAATGAATTTACCCAATGGTACTCCCAGACGTTTGACCACAAATAATTATACAGAGGCACAGCCTACATGGTCTCCAGACGGGAAACACATTGTTTTCACCACTTGGAAAAAAGGAGGAGGTCATTTATTCAAAATTAATGTTGATGGTCGTGCGCAACCTACTCAATTGACAAGAGAGCCTGGTATTTATACCAACCCCTCCTGGTCATATTCTGCAAACCGAATTGCATTTCACAGGGGATCAGCACAAACTTATGATGATGCATTTAATCCATTTTCAAGTCGGGCTCAGGAAGATTTAGTATGGATAGATAGTAATGGAGGTGTCATTAATTTTATTGATAAAACCAAAGGAAGGCAAGATCCTCATTTTACCAAAATAGATAACCGCATATATTTAAATCATAATGAAAAAGGGTTAATCTCTATTCGTTGGGACGGATCTGATGAAAAAGAACATTTAAAATTAACCGGAATCACCACATATGGCTCTCAGGATATTTTTGGGAAAGATCATCACGATGCTATGAGTGCAAATGCATTACCTTCATCAGAAGAAGGATGGCGTGATAAAAGTAAAGCTTCTAAACCATCAGAAATACAAATTTCGCCTGACGGAAAAACTGCACTGGCACTAATTAATAACGACATCTATACTGTGCTTATTCCTCGATATGGGAAAACACCTTCAATTTCATTAGCAAAAGCAGATGGTGCTGCATTCCCTGCGATGAAACTAACAATAATAGGAGGAGAATTTCCTGTTTGGTCCTCAGACAGTAAAAAAGTACACTGGTCTTTAGGAGCTAGTCATTTTAGATATGATGTTGAAGCAGGAAAAAAGTTCAATGATAGCTTGGTGGCTGCCAAAAAAAAGGAAGAAGAACTTAAAAAAGCCGAAAAAAAATCAGATTCTACAAAAACTGATAAAAATGATAGCAAAGAAGATAAAGACAAAAAGAAGGATCCAAAATTTGAAGCAAAAGAATTTAAAATAAAAGTAAACTATGAGAAGGATATTCCAAAAGGCACCTTACTTTTAAAAGGAGGGCGTATCATAACTATGAACGGAAATGAAGTCATTGATAACGGAGATATTCTTATAGAAAACAACAGAATTAAAGCTATTGGCACGTCTGGAAGTTTAACCGTATCAGGGGATACCAAAATCATTGATGTTTCTGGCAAAACACTAATACCAGGATTTATAGATACCCATGCACATATGTGGCCATATTGGGGTGTACATAAAAATCAAGTCTGGATGTACTCTGCTAATCTAGCCTATGGTGTAACTACAACAAGGGACCCTCAGACAGGTACAACAGATGTACTCACGTATTCGGACATGGTAGAATCAGGGATGATTCACGGCCCTCGAGTATATAGCACTGGTCCCGGTGTTGGGTATTGGAAATATAAAATAGAAAGTTTGGACCATGCCAAGGAGGTACTAAAACAATATAGTGAATACTATAATACCAAAAGTATTAAAATGTACCTGGTAGGTAATCGCAAACAAAGACAATGGATTATGATGGCTGCCAAAGAATTAAAGTTAATGCCAACTACCGAAGGAGGTTTAGACTTTAAGTTAAATATGACTCAATTATTAGATGGATATCCTGGCCATGAACACTCATTACCCATTTATCCGATTTATAAAGATGTAGTAAAAACAATTGCAGATTCAAAAATGGCAGTCACACCAACATTATTAGTATCCTATGGTGGACCTTGGGCAGAAAATTATTATTACTCTCGTGAAAATGTTTGGGGAGATCAAAAAATACAATATTTTACTCCATACGAAGAATTAGCGCAAAAGTCTAGAAGAAGACCCGGTTGGTTCATGGACGAAGAACATATTTTTAAAAAACATGCAGAATTCATGAAAGATCTGGTCGAAGCTGGTGGATTGGCTGGTGTAGGGAGTCATGGACAACTCCAAGGTCTAGGTTTTCATTGGGAGTTGTGGTCTGTCCAGAGCGGAGGAATGAAAAATCATGATGCTCTTAAGGTAGCCACGGCACTCGGTGCCGAAGCTTTAGGATTAGATACCGATTTAGGAAGTCTGGAAAAAGGAAAACTAGCTGACATCCTGATTCTTTCAAAGAATCCATTAGAAAACATACGCAATACGAATACGCTTACTCATGTAATTAAAAATGGTAGGGTATACAATGCTGACACTCTGGATGAAGTTTGGCCAAAAGAACAAAAAGCAGAAATTTTTCATTGGCAAACCAAAAAACCTAAAGGAATACCAGGTATCAAAAAGTAAATAATTCCAATTCAATAAGATATAGATTTAAAAAAAGCGTTCAAGAAATTGAACGCTTTTTTTTATACTTTTTTCAGGAATCTCACTCATTAACATCTTGTCTTTTACTTTTTTTAATTCCAAAATAAACAGCAATACCTCCTGTGAAGAACATTAACAAACTATATACTGCAGGGGCAATGGCAAATGAAGTATTCTCTAATAAAACTATGGCTATAGTAATTGCCAGAGTTCCGTTTTGAATTCCCGATTCAATTGAAATTGAAATGGCACTTTTATTTGTAATCTTAAATAGCCTGGCAGAATAATACCCAACTACCATGGTTAAAACATTTAAACATAATGCCACAGTACCTGCTTGATCAAAATAAGAAACGAAATTATCTTTTTCTTTAATAGTAATTCCAACAATAACCAATGCTAATACAACGCCAGAAGCAATCCGTACAGGTTTTGCCATCCTTAAAGCAAACCCTTCATTGTATTTTCTAATAATCATACCAATACTAACCGGAATAATGGTTATGACCAAAATCTGAATGATAGTATTAATAATATCCAGTTTAATCATTTGTCCTTCATCCAGAAAATGTAGTAATGCAAAATTTATAATAAAAGGTATCGTTAAAATAGTAACAAAACTACTTATTGCCGTTAATGTAACTGATAATGCAATATCTCCTTTGGCTAAGTGAGATATTAAATTTGATGTAGGACCGCCAGGACAAGCTGCCAAAATCATAATTCCTATAGCAACCTCTGGCTGTAAAGGAAATAAAGATGCCAAAGCAAACCCCAAGATAGGAAGAAGAATAATTTGATTCGTTAGCCCTACTGCAATAGCTTTAGGATAGGTAAAAATTCTTTTAAAATCATCAACCACTAGAGATAAACCCATTCCAAGCATTATAATAATCAGTGATGATGCTAAAACAATTGTTGATATACTATCCATAATGTATCGGTTCTTATTGAGTAACCAATATAAAAATTTATACTGATATTAAGATGAGTAGATATTACTTTATAGTGCGTATCAATTACGTGGAGATACTTATAGGCATTCTTTTAAAAAATTTATAAATTTAAAATCACAAAAAAATAACAACTTTACTAAAGCCTTACCATGGACTTTAACCAAAGATGCTCTGCCTTATAGCTTTTAATACAAACCACTCTTAACCTAACACATATGAAAACTCTCTCTATCATAAACAGTATCTTAATACTATTCTTTTTTTCCTATACGACTACCAATAAAAATACCCCTTGTAACTCTGAAAATGAAAGGCTTGAAAAAGATCCATCTATTTTGGGTATGGATATTTCTCATTTTCAAAATGATATAGATTGGGATGACATTAAAGAAGATGGAGTTAATTTTGTGTATATTAAAGCTTCTGAAGGCGCACACTTTAAAGATCCAAAATTTAAGAAAAATCACGCTGCTGCAATTAACAACTGTATCTATAGAGGTGCATATCATTTTTATGAAACTGGCACTAACCCAGAGCAGCAAGCTCAAAATTTCATAGCAGCTGTCGATAAACTAGTTTCTGGTGACTTACCTCCTGTCTTAGATCTTGAGCAAGGTGGTATTAAAACTTCGGTAACCAAAGAAACGTATCAAAAAAACACATTGAAATGGTTAACAATTGTAGAAGAGAAATTAGGCGTTATTCCTATTATATATTGTGACCCTTCTTTTGGAGATGCATATCTTAATCATCCTGATTTTGCCAAATATAAATTGTGGGTAGCAGAATACACTAAAAAATCCCCGAAGGTTCCTGAAACATGGAAAAATAAAGGATGGACTTTTTGGCAAAGAACGGATAGTGAAAAAATAGAAGGTATTAAAGGCAGTGTAGATTACGATATTTTTCAAGGAAAGACCGATGAGTTCAGAAAATTGTTAAAAAAATAGACCAAAGCAATTCTCTAAAAGTCAAATACATATAAAAATCACCACATGTATATTTCACATTAATAGTTTTTTTAGTTAAATTTGATAGTCTATGCTATTCTACTCTATTTTTGTTTTAAGTAGAAATTATCTTTTTGATCATTCTAACTAATTTATAAGTTCATCTTCATGCTCGCTGTTACTACCTTTATACTTTTTACACTACTCGTTGCTTATGTTTCTTATCGAAAAACAAAAGGTGAAGCACTCAATACCTCAGATGGATACTTTCTGGGAGGGAGGAGTCTAGGATGGTTTGTAATTGGGGGGTCTCTTTTTCTAACTAACATGAGTGCCAATAATTTTATTGGTGAAAATGAGCAGGTATATATTGATAGTGTAGCAGTAATGGCATGGGGAATGACTTCTATCCTATCACTTATTATTGTTTCTGAATTCATTTTACCTATTTATCTTCGTAATGGGTCTGTAACCACTCCAGATTTTTTAGAAGATCGATTTGACCCAAGTATAAAAAAATGGATATCCATTATATTTCTTGTAGGATATGTTATAAATATGATGCCTCCTGTATTATATGCAGGAGCAGTTGCTTTTAATGGTATGTTTGATCTATCCGGGGTTTTTGGTTTAAGCAATTGGGCTACCATATGGATTTTGGTATGGTCTATTGGGATTGTAGGAAGTATTTATGCAATTTTTGGGGGATTGAAGGCAATTGCAGTCTCAGATGCCATTAATGGAATAGGATTAGTAATTGGGGGGTTACTCGTACCTTTTTTTGGTTTACTATATATTGGAGATGGTAGTTTTTCTGTAGGGCTTGATATGATTTTAACACAAAACACAGAACATCTTAATGCCATAGGAAAACCAGATTCTCCTGTTCCTTTTAGCACATTATTTACAGGAATGCTATTAGTAAACCTTAATTATTGGGGTACCGAACAATATATCATGCAACGTGTCTTGGGAGCAAAAAACCTCGCTGCAGGTCAAAAAGGTATTGCCTTAGCCAGTGTACTAAAAGTAATCTCCCCTATTTTGCTTAATATCCCTGGATTAATCGCTCTACATATCTATTTTAACATAGAAAATACCGCAGAAATATATCCCAGATTAATTGGCGATGTTATGCCAGAATATTTAACCGGATTTATGGCAGCTATTATTTTTGGGGCAGCATTAACCACTTTTAATTCTGGACTTAATAGTTCAAGTACATTATTTATGCTTAATATATACAAACCTTATTTAAAGCATAAAAACAAAGAGATTGCCGATGTCAGTTTAATAAAAAAAAGTAAATATTTACAAGTATTTTTAGCAATGACAGCTATGTTTATCGCTCCTTTTATTGCTTTTGTTGATGGTGGTTTTTTCGATTATATCCAGAAAGTTGCAGGTTTTTTTAGTGTACCTATTTTCACTATTCTTTTTGTAGGATTTATAACTAAAAAAGTACCTCCTATCGGAGCAAAAGTAGCTTTGATATTTTTTATTACCTGTTATGCCCTTACTCAATTAATATTTGATACTGGTTTACATTTCTTGCATATCATGGCAATTCTCTTTGTAACCAGCACTATAATTATGTTGCTCTTTGGGAAATTCTATCCTATGAAAGTACCATACCAACCTATTGACAAAAAATTAGTAGACATCAGACCTTGGAAATACAGACATATTGTTTCTTTTATTTTGGTATTGATTGTAATCGCAGCGTATATTTTCTTTTCCCCTTTAGGTGTTGCTTCTTAATCTCAATACATAAACTTATAATAACAATCCTATATGGCTAACTTAACAACAAAAGGATGGGATTTTCTCCAGGACATTGGTAAAGATCAACTTCCATATAATGGTATATCTATATACACCAAAACAACACCCTTTGTTTTTGAATTATCAAATCAAGTTCAGAAATTAGAAAAGGGGTTATTTAAAGTCACAATAAAATTACAAGCTTCAACTCTTAAAAATACAAAACCAGTAAAACTAGTCTGGAAAATTCCTGCCATTAATTTAAAAGGAACATGGCTATCTAATTATGAAAGTGACAGACGTATATATGCTGAATTTGATGCCGAGCGTATGCTCGTTTCTCGCACAGCATATGAGGCTCCCGTTATTTCTCTTTTTGGGCATAATGACGAAAACCTACACACGTTTGCCTGTTCAGATGCTATACATACATTATCGTTAGGTGCTGGACTTCGAGAAGAAGATGGTTGGATATATTGTAATGTGATTCTATTCAAAGATCCCGTTCCTGATTTCAACATATACGAACTAAGTATTTTACTTGATTATAGAAAACAACGTTATGAAAATTCACTAAGAAAAGTCAGCTCGTGGTGGGCTTCCATGACCGAGTACACCCCCATGTTTGTGCCAGATATTGCCAAATTACCTATGTACTCTACTTGGTATTCTTATCATCAGGATATTACAACCAAAAGTTTATTAGAAGAGTGCAGGACAGCATCTTTATTAGGATATAAAACAATTATTGTAGATGATGGATGGCAAACTAATGATAGTAATCGTGGTTACGCATTTACGGGGGACTGGTTACCAGAACGTTTTCCCGATATGTCCAATTTTGTGAAGGAAGTTCATGATTTGAATATGAAAATAATGCTTTGGTATTCGGTACCTTTTTTCGGTAAACATTCCACAGCTTTTCAGCAGTTTAAAGGTAAATTTCTTCATTTCTCTGAAGAATTTCAAGCTGCTATTCTTGACCCCAGGTATCCCGAAATTAGAGACTATCTGGTGAATACTTATGCACAAGCACTTAAAAATTGGGATTTGGACGGCTTTAAATTAGACTTTATTGACCATTTTATTCCCTATAAAGATACTGTTTTAACTACCGAAAACGGAAGAGATTATGCAGCTATTGGTCCAGCTGTTGACCGATTGATGACAGATGTAATGAAAGCCTTAACAGCTATAAAACCCGATATTTTAATAGAGTACAGACAACATTATATTGGTCCGGTATTACGAAAATGTGGTAACATGTTTAGAGCACATGATTGCCCTAATGATGCCGTAACCAACAGACGACGAGTCATTGATTTACGATTATTATCAGGTAATACAGCCGTACATTCAGATATGTTTATGTGGAACTATGAAGAATCTGTAGAACTGGCTGCCTTACAATTTCTGAATATATTATTTTCAGTTCCGCAAATATCTGTTAGATTAAATGAAATTTCAGCAACTCATCAACAAATGGTCAACTTTTACACCGAGTATTGGATCAAAAATAGAGATACATTGCTGGACAGTTATCTCACAGCAAATGGGCCTTCAGAGAATTATCCATTGATTAAAGCTTCTTCAAAAGAAAAACAAATTATTACTGTACATGCCAATTTGATCATAGAAATATCAGGTGAACATAATATGATTGACATTATTAATGCGAAAACCTCAGAAGATATTATACTACAACATATTCATGATCACATCACATATGATGCTAAAATTTTTGATTGTCTAGGAAACCTTATTGGAAATGCTACAAATACTTTTAAAAAAGGTATGGCATCAATAAAAGTCCCCATTTCTGGAATGATAACCTTATCTGCAATATAAAATGAAAATAGGAATTAATTTTGATAGTAGCCATTTCTGGGAAAACCCTGAAGTTTTTAATATTGGTCAGGAAACACCTCATACCAACTTTATACCTTATCATGATCCAAAATTTTTATTTCAAAATATAAAAGAACAATCCTCATGCTATTTATCTCTCAATGGAGCGTGGAAATTTAAATATGTGGATACTCCCGATAATCGTCCAATAGGTTTTTATGAAGAAACATATGACACCTCTGCATGGGCAGAGATTAAAGTGCCTGCAAATTGGGAATTAGAAGGATATGGGGTTCCTATTTATGTTAACGATCGCTATCCATTTCCTAAAAACCCTCCTCATATTCCTCATAATAATAATCCTGTAGGTTCTTATAAAAAGACATTTATAATACCTAGTGAATGGAAAGATAGACAAGTATTTATTCATTTTGGGTCTGTAAAATCAGCAGCTCACTTTTGGATTAATGGAGAATGGTTAGGATATAATCAAGATTCTATGACTCCGATTGAATTTAATATCACCAAGCACCTTAAAGCAGGAGAAAATAACATTGCTGTAGAAGTATATCGTTGGTGTGATGGCTCATATCTGGAGTGTCAGGACTTTTGGCGTTTAAGTGGTATTCAGCGAGACGTATATCTGTTTTCAAGAGATCAGGTTTATATCCAGGATTTTTTTGCCATCGGAAACCTTACTTCAGATTATAATGATGGAGTTTTGGATCTTAAGATTTCACTTCAGAATTTGACACAACACCTTTGGAATGGAACCATACAATGTGAGTTATATTCTGAAAATAGAGAAATCGTACTTTCCAAAAATATTTCATGTACTTCGGTATCAGAAAACGCATCTTTTACCATTCAGGAATTTCTTCATTGTCCAAAAAAATGGACTGCAGAAACTCCTAATCTATATCAATTGTCATTGACCCTGCTAGATCAAGATAATGAAATACTGGAGATTGTAGGATGCAAAGTAGGATTTCGAAAAATAGAAATTAAAAATGCACAACTACTCATTAACGGAAAAGCAATTACAGTACGAGGAGTTAATCGCCATGAGCATGATGAAGTAACTGGTCGTATCGTTTCTGAAGAAAGTATGATACAGGATATCAAACTAATGAAACAATATAACATCAATGCTGTGCGTAATAGTCATTATCCCAATGATGCTCGATGGTATGAATTATGTGATGAATATGGACTATATGTTGTAGATGAAGCTAATATAGAAACTCATGGTATGGGTTCTAATTATTCTACCCCTTATGACGAATCCATACATCCTTGCAATTTACCAGAATGGAAAGCAGCACACATGGATAGAGTACGTCGAATGTTTGAACGTACCAAAAACCATCCCTCGATTATTATATGGTCTTTGGGTAATGAAGCTGGAAATGGTTCAAATTTTAAAGCAGCATATCAATGGCTTAAATCAAAGGATGATTCCAGACCAACACAATTCGAACAGGCTGGTGAAGAAGAAAATACTGATATTGTTTGTCCGATGTATCCATCTATTAAGCAGGTCGAAACATATGCTCAAAAAAAACCAAAAAGACCATATATCATGTGTGAATATGCTCATGCTATGGGAAATAGCGTAGGCAACCTAAAGGAGTATTGGGATTTAATCAATAAATATAAAGCCCTACAAGGTGGTTTCATCTGGGATTGGGTAGATCAAGGAATTGAAGGGTATACTGATGATGGCCAAAAATATTGGAAATTTGGCGGTGATTTTGGGTCTTCTAATACACCGAGTGACGGTAATTTTTGTATTAATGGGTTACTATTTCCTGATCGTCAACCTCATCCTGCTATTTGGGAAGTAAAAAAATGTTACCAACCCATTAATTTTAAAGCTATTGATCTTGAAAAAGGTAATATCCAAATCAGTAATGATTTTAATTTTATTTCACTTTCTGATATTAAAATTCGATGGGAGGTTTGGACTCAGGACAAAATATTAAAATCTGGTGTTTTTGAAAAGTTAGATATACCCCCCGGAAAGTCAAAACAATTTCATGTAGAGTACAATACAATTAATGCCTCTACAAATACAACCTGTTTTCTAAACTTAGCAGCATTGTACTATGGTAATGACAGCTCTATCTCCATAGGCCACGAAATTGCAAAAGAGCAATTTTTATTATTTGATGATCTTAAAATAGAACATCTGAAAAAACCAAATTATGGTGGTCTTTCTGTTCTAAAAAACAAACAAGAATATGTAATCACAGGAGATAATTTCAAGACCTCTATACACACTCTTACGGGGTTCATAAATTCTTATAACTACAAGGGAACCGAATGTATTACTGAAGCAATACGACCTAATTTCTGGAGAGCTCCTAATGATAATGATTTTGGGAATCAGATGCCAGAACGAACTAAAATATGGAGATATGCAGGAATGCACACAATATTAAAACACCTTGAAATCCAACATCAATCATCAACACAAATAATTATTAAAACTGAGCTCTACCTACAAGATGTACAATGTAATTTTGAAATGATATATACTATAGATTCCGAAGGTACTATTCAAATACATTGTGATTTTAAAACAAGGGATCTCAAATTACCAGAATTGCCACGACTTGGGTTGTATTTTAAAGCACCACAGGCTTTTGATCATGTACAGTGGTATGGTCGAGGTCCTTTTGAAAATTATGTAGATCGTAAATATGCTGCTCATATCGGGCTATATGAGAAAAAAATAACAGATATGGCACATCAATATATCAGTCCGCAAGAAACTGGAAATAGAGAAGATACAAAGAGATTAATATTACAAAATATCAACAAAGTTCAGCTACAAATCTTGGGAGAATCTTCTTTTAGCTTTAGTGTTTTACCTTATAGTCCTGAAGCACTAACACAGAAACAACGAGGAAGTATGCATCAATATGATCTAAAAAAAGAAGATGACATTTCTATTTGTCTGGATCATTTACAAATGGGTGTTGGTGGTATTAATTCATGGGGAGCATATCCTTTGGACAAATATCGTTACCAGACTGATGATTATAGTTTTACGTTTCGTTTAAGAGGGCTATATAATTAAAATTGTTGTATTGTAGATACGTATTGTTGCAATGCAGGTTTATATTACTGTACTGCAGATATGACTCATTGTACTGTAGATACTCATTTTTATAATGCAGACACATATTGCAGTACTGTGATGTTCATTTTTATAATGTAGATACCTACTGCAATATTGTAGACACTCATTGTTGTACTATAGATGTGTATTGTAACTCTGCAAATCCCTATTATTGTAATGTAGAAATTCATATTATTAAGTATTGCATAGAGAACGTATCTACTTCTCTTTTGTAACTTCATCTTTTAACTATGAGAAAAGTTATAATTAGATTTATTGACACTTTCTATTTTTTATTTCAGAGATTAATCCCTTTGAAAACATATAGATATGCCTTTTGTGGAGGAAGTAATTTAGTTTTTGACACTATTTTATATTTTGTTTTTTACAACTTTGTTTTCTCAAAACAAAATGTAGACATGATTGTTTTTGTTTTTAGCCCCCATATAGCATCTTTATTCTTTGTTTTCCCCATTACATTTTTAACAGGTTTCATGCTCAGTAGATATATTACTTTTCAAAATTCAAATTTACCATGTAGAGTTCAATTTTTTAGATATCTTATTGTTGGAATAGGCGCTATTTTAATTAGTTATTGTGCTATGAAGTTTTTAGTTGATTTCTTGAAATTCTATCCAACTCCTTCCAGATTTATAACCATAATCTTAACTGTTGTTTATAGTTATATTCTACAAAATAAGTTTAGTTTTAGAGTTGAAAAAAACGATAACTTATTTTTAAAATAGACTATCTTTAATTCTGAAAATAGCACTTTACTATGAATCAAAATCAATCCCAAGAAAATGCATATTGGACACAACGATATACCGAAAATCGTACAGGTTGGGATATTGGATATGTTGCGACTCCTCTAAAAAATTATATTGATCAATTAACCGATAAAACTATTAACATCCTTATTCCTGGAGCCGGGAACGCCTATGAAGCAGAGTATTTATTTCAAAATGGGTTTCATAATGTGTATGTCTTAGATATTTCTCAAACTCCTCTTGATACATTTGCCCAACGGGTTCCTGATTTCCCCAAATCGCAGTTGATATTAGGTGATTTTTTTACTTTAAAAGGGAGTTATGATCTCATTATTGAACAAACCTTTTTTTGTTCCTTTGTTCCTACTCCAGAAAACCGATCAACATATGTTCTCCAAATGTCAAACCTTCTTAATCCCGACGGGAAATTAGTAGGCCTATGGTTTGATATTCCGCTTACAGACGATATGGAAAAGCGCCCTTTTGGTGGAGATAAAAAAGAGTATTTATCATACCTGGAAACACATTTTGAAACCATTATTTTCGAAAAATGTTATAACTCTATTCCCGAACGACAAGGAAATGAGCTTTTTGGTATTTTTAGGAAAAAATAAAGCCCTAATATTTCAACAATTCATCAATTTTAGCTTTTACTTTCGCTGTAGAAGGAATCATTGTTTGTTCTAATGTACTATTCAATGGAATAGCAGGCATATTTTCTGACCCTATTGTCATAACCGGTGCATCTAAGGATTTAAAACATTCTTCCTGAATTTTTCCTGCCAAAGCTCTGGCAAACGAATTATTACTCGGCTCTTCAGTAACCACAAGACATTTTTTAGTCTTTTTAACCGATTCTATAATCGTTTCTTCGTCTAACGGAAACAGTGTTCGTAAATCAATAATTTCAACAGTATCTTTTATACTTTTTGTAGCATTCAATGCCCAATGAACTCCCATACCATAAGTAACCACAGTCAATGTTTCTTTTTCATCCTGTGGCCAAATACGTTGTACAATATTAGCTTTCCCAAAGGGCAACACATACTCTTCTGACGGCTCTATAGCTCTTGCTGCTTCCGTTCCTTTAACTTTAGACCAATACAATCCTTTATGTTCTAAAATCACTACTGGATTAGGGTCATAATATGCAGCTTTCATAAGTCCTTTAAGATCAGCACCATTACTTGGATATGCAATCTTGATTCCACGAATATTAGTAACCACAGATTCTACAGAAGAAGAATGATAGGGTCCACCACTACCATATGCTCCAATAGGCACTCTTAAAATCATAGATACAGGCCATTTTCCGTTAGATAAGTAACAAGATCTACTCACCTCTGTAAACAACTGATTTAATCCTGGCCATATATAATCTGCAAATTGTACCTCTACAATCGGTTTTAAACCTACGGCAGACATCCCCACTGTTGATCCAACGATAAAGGCCTCCTGGATTGGTGTGTTAAATACACGTTCGTCTCCAAATTTTTGAGCTAATGTTGCTGCTTCTCTAAAAACTCCTCCTAATCGTCCCCCTACATCTTGTCCATACAATAAACATTCTTTGTGTTCCTTCATTAATTCTTCAACCGCAAATAAAGCACAGTCTACCATCACCACTTCTTCCTTATCTGAAGGAGATCGTTCTCCCTTTTCTTCTGTAATAGGTGTTGGCGCAAAATCGTGAGTAAACAGATCCTCTGGTTTGGGATCTTCAGCTTTCATAGCTTCCTGTAAATCCTTAGATACAGTAACTTTTGCATCAGCTTCGATTGTATCTACTTCTTTTTCTGTAAATCCATTTTCCAACAATTGATTCCTCAATACGGGATATGGATCACGAGAACGAGCCTCCTCTAAGTCATCTCGATACCACTCCATTCTTACTCCAGATGTATGGTGGTTTAATAATGGTACTTTTGCATGTACAAGTATTGGTCTACGTTCTTCCCGTATTGTTTTAATCGCCTCTTGTATCGCCAGATAGCTTTCTGTAAAATTTGCTCCATCAATAGAAATGGCTTCAAGGCCATTAAATCCTGCTGCATATTCAAAAGCGTTTTGCGCTCGGGTTTCGGCTTCATTAGCCGAAATATCCCACCCATTATCCTGCACTAAATATAAAATCGGTAATTGCTTTAGGGCAGCCATCTGAAATGCTTCTGCAATTTCTCCTTCAGTAACCGAAGCATCTCCCAAAGAACACACGACCAGAGGTCTCTTGGATATCTCACTCGTACTTGACTCGTTTTCTGTACTATGATCAATACCTATTAATTCTTTATACTGCATCCCCATAGCCACTCCCGTTGCTGGAATTGCCTGCATCCCTGTCGCCGAGGATTGATGTGGTATTTTAGGTTTATCATCATCCCTTAAACTTGGGTGTGAATAATAAGTTCTTCCTCCAGAAAAAGGATCATCTTTTTTAGCCAATAATTGTAGCATCAGGTCGTATGGGCGCATTCCGATACCTAACAACATCGAATCATCTCTATAATATGGAAACGCATAATCCTGAGGTAATAGTTGCATCGCAGTAGCAATCTGAATAGATTCATGTCCTCTGGACGTGGCATGTACATATTTAGAAACCGTTTTAAAATTCTCTTCATAGAGTTCGGTCATACTTTTTGCGGTGCATAACGTAGAAAATGCTTTTTGTAATACTTCTTTTGCTATTGTTTTTTGGGCTAACATAATTTTCAAATTTTTGAAATACAGATTGCTTTTTCAAGCATCTAAACATTTATCCTACTTTTTCTTCTACATTTACTGGTATAATCCAGCCATGTTTATCTTCTCTCTTCTGCATCTTTATTTCATCAAGAGTATTTTTCATATCCTGACTTACCGGGTTATTTTCTGGCAATGTAATTACTTCATCAATATATCCTATTGCTTCTACCATTGCTATAGCAACTGCTGTACCAGTACCAAAAGCTTCCTCTAGTTTTCCTTCTTTTGAAAATGCAATCACTTCATCTATAGTAATCGGGCGTTCCTCTACTTCGAAACCTTTATCATTTAACAAAGTAATTACACTATCTCTGGTAATTCCTTTTAGAATGGATCCATTTGTACTTGGAGTAATAAATCGACCATCGACTTTAAAAAAGATATTCATTGTTCCCACTTCCTGAATATATTTATGCTCATTGGCATCTAACCATAACACTTGATCGTATCCTTTTGCTTTTGCTTTTTCGGTAGGTAAGATGGCTGCAGCATAGTTTCCTGCTGCTTTTGCTTCTCCTGTTCCCCCGTCAGCTGCTCTTATATATTCTGTTTCTGCATATAGTCTTATCTTTTTAGTAAAAAATGGTCCCGCGGGAGAACAGATTACAATGAATTTATAGCTTGTCGCTGCACGCATTCCTATAAAAGGCTCATCTGCATACATGAACGGACGTAAATATAATGCACTACCTTCTTGCGGTGGAATCCAATTTTGCTCAACACCGACAATTTGTTTCACAGCTTCTACAAAAAGGGTTTCAGGAACAGCAGGCATTCCCATTCTGGCAGCACTGTGATTAAATCGTTTTGCGTTCTCTTCAGGCCTAAACAACAATGGTGTATTGTTGTTACCAACGGTAGCTTTCATGCCTTCAAAAATTGCTTGACCATAGTGTAAAGCCATCGCAGCCGGGTGTGTTGGAATCAATTCCAGAGGCTCTATTCGAGGGTTTTTCCAAGCTCCGTCTTCATATTCACATACAAACATATGATCAGTAAAAGTTCTTCCCAAAGGAATATTATCAAAATCAATATCCTTTAATTTCGAATTTGAGGTCCTTCTAATTTTGATTTGTTCTTCCATTTTTTTTATATTTTTAATGACTTCGGGTATATACCAACAATCCTCTATCCCTTCATAAAAGGGAATTTTGTTAACTCTAATTTTTTAAATCTCTCTATTACTATCAAAAGCTTCTAATTCATCACCAACTTTACGTAGAAATGACCCTCCTAGAAATCCATCTACCACTCTATGGTCAAAGGATAAGGATAAATACATCATACTTCGTATTGCAATTTCATCTCCTTTTTCTGTGGTAATTACTTCAGGCCTTTTCTTTATGATTCCTAAAGCCAGAATTGCCACTTCTGGTTGGTTTATAATTGGTGTTCCCATTAGGCTACCAAATGTTCCTACATTAGAAATTGTAAACGTACTTCCTTTAACCTCATCTGGTTTTAAATCATTATTCCTTGCATTATTTGCCAGATGATTCACTCTCTTAGCTAATCCAAGGAGATTCTTCTCGTCTGCGTTTTTCACCACAGGAACAATGAGGTTTCCATTGGGTAATGCTGTTGCCATACCAATGTTAATATCACTATGGACTACAATATTTTTATCATCCACAGAAACATTAATCATTGGATACTCTTGAATTGCTTTTGCAACTGCTTCTACAAAAATTGGTGTAAACGTTAGTTTCTCTCCATGTTTTTCCTGAAATGCTATTTTCACTTTATTTCTCCAATTCACAATATTGGTTACATCAACTTCGATATAACTCGTCACATGAGGAGATGTATGTTTAGAGTACACCATATGATCTGCGATCATTTTACGCATACGATCCATTTCTACAATACGGTCTTTACCCTCTACAAATGCAACAGGTGGAGCATTATAGCTCGATTTGGGAGCTTCTAACTGCGGTCTGCTTGGCAAAGGATACTTTCTGTTTTTTATATAGTGCATCACATCGCTTTTGCGAATTCGACCCTCTGTTCCTGTTCCCTGAATGTTTTGTACTTCTTCTAATGTTAAGTTTTCTTTTTGGGCTATGCTAAGTACTAATGGAGATAAAAATGCATCTGGATTAGACACCAGTTTTTGAGTTGTATATTCTCTTTTTGGGTTTGAGGCAGATATTTCTTTATTTTTTATCGAAAGAGTCTCTTTAGTAACAGAAACATTTTCTTTGGTTATTGTCTTCTTAGTTCCTTGAATAGTATCTTCATTAATAATAGCAATCACTTTTCCTATTTCAACTACTTCGTTAGATTGAAACAATATTTCTGTAATTACTCCTGCACAAGGAGAAGGAACTTCAGAATCTACCTTATCTGTAGCTACTTCTAAAATGGTTTCATCTTCTTCTACTGTATCGCCTACATTCTTTAACCAATTAAGAATGGTAGCTTCTGATATACTCTCGCCCATTTTGGGCATTTTTAATTCAATTATTGCCATTTTGGTTAACTAATGTTTGTTAGTTTAATGTTTATACTATGTTATTTATCATTAACTTTTTTATCATTCCAGCATAAGCTGGAATCCATCACTTCATTTTCTGTTATTATAGATCCCAGATCAAGTCTGGGATGACAAATTTTATGGTCTATTTATTCTTAAATTCTTCTAATGTTTTATAAAACGCATCTTGCATTGGTCGATCCTTTGGCACTTCCCGCAAAGGTTCGACCTCCTGTAATGATTCAAAACAATCTCCAGGTAACTCCTGATACAGTCGTGTTCCTTTTGTTTTCCAAGCGATCATATCATCACTTACCTCCTTGATCACTTTGGCTGGATTTCCTATAATTAAACTTCGTTTTGGAAATATTGTATTTGCTTTTACAAAAGACATTGCTCCCACGATACATTCATCTCCTATCTCTGCATCGTCCATAATTACCGTATTCATTCCTATCAAACAATTTCTGCCTAAATTTGCACCGTGAATCACTGCTCCGTGTCCAATATGTGCACTTTCTTTGAGTACAATTGATTTCCCCGGAAACATATGTACAGTACAGTTTTCTTGTACATTAACTCCATCTTCAAGGATAATTTCACCCCAATCACCACGTATTGCAGCTCCAGGACCGATATAGCAATTTTTTCCTATAATTACATTCCCCGTTACTGCTGCTAATGGATGTACAAAACTACTTTCGTGTACTACAGGTATATATCCTTTGAAGCTATAAATCATTGTTAAACATCAAATTATAAATGTGAAATCTAAAAGTCTAAAGTAAGCAGTAATCATATTTAATAACTTTTGCATTTAGTATTTTACATTTTTCGGTTTTATATTTTAAAATCACTTACATTAAGAATAATACTTGCTGAAAATTTCACTAGCCTTTCTTGTAAATCATATTTTTGATTCATCCCATTTTATAATTTACACTTTCAACCCTATTTAAACCTTTTTAAAGTTTTTTTGGTAAAATCGCTTAGTACTAATCGTCCACTAATTACAGCTCTATCAGCCAATAGTGTATCCCAATCTTCTGTTCCTGTCCAGAATGCTTTTTTCATATCTGCCATTGCTTCTGGATTATATGTACATAAATGTTCTGCAAAAACTTTTACTTCTGCATCTAAAGTTTCTATATCTTCAAAAATCTTGGTGAACAATCCTTTATCTTTGGCCCATTCTGCATCATAAAATGAATTTGCATCAATTGCAATCTGTGTCATTGCAGATAACCCTATTTTACGTTCTACAGCTGGTCCTACAACAAATGGTCCTATCCCAACATTAAGTTCGCTTAGCTTTATTGATGCATATTTTGTCGCCATACAGTAATCGGTTGCTGAAGCAAGTCCTACTCCCCCACCTACAGTTTTACCCTGTACCCGTCCAATAATGAATTTTGGGCATTTTCGCATAGCGTTAATCACATTAGCAAAACCAGAGAAAAATACTTTTCCAGTTTCGGCATCATTAATATTGATCAATTCTTTAAAACTCGCTCCGGCACAAAAGGTTCTATCTCTGCCACTTTTTAATACTATTACTTTGATCTCATCATTAGTTCCAGCTTCTGTAATAGTTTGTGCTAGTTTTGCCAGAATATCTCCGGGTAACGAATTATGAGCAGGATGAAAAAATTCTATAATCCCAACTTGATTTTCTATATTTATATTTACGTATGGTTGTGTCAATTTAAATATCAAATTTTAAATGTAAAAGTGTAAAGTCTTAAGTAATGATATGTTACTTTTTTATTTAACATTTTACATTTTTCGGTTTTACATTCTTTATATATCACATTTCCTTCGACAGGCTCAGGATGACATTTATTTTTATTTAATCAAAAAGTCCAAATTGTTCAAAGTGATGATTCAAATGTTTTACGTTTAATAAGTCCCATTCAAATTTATTCATCTCTCCAAATACTGCATTTTTGGTTATAGCATTTGGATTTCCTTTAAAATACACTTCAAACTCATTAAGAGCCTCTATCAGCTTTAACTTTGCAGCGGTCAAATCTGGATGCATTAACTCTTCCAATTCACCTTCTTTCATCAAAGGATGTTGATGTCCTTTTGGCATTGGTTTATGATTATATACCATCTCCTGTACTTTCTCGAGATATTTCTCTGGCGTAGCAATCTCAAAATCCTGAATTTCGCCAGATCCAATTCTAATCGTCTTCTCGATATGTTCAACCATGTGCTGTGGTGATAATATGCCCCACTTAGGTTTAGTATCTTCTGCTAATTTTGCTAAATATCCCTCGATATTTGATCTGTCAACTTGTATAAATGGAGATTTCTTTTGTACCATCGTTAGAATAGTAGCTATTGCAGCTAATTCATCTTCCTGATCAAATACTTCTACAAACCATTTTACAATTCCGCTAGGGAGTTCTTTGCCTCTATGATCCCGATCTACCTTTTGTTTACATGTTAATCTTACGTAAACAGTATCATTATGATAAATAGGTCTTAGAAACCTGCATTCTTCTAGTCCATAGTTCGCAGCTACCGGGCCTTTATTAGGATACACAAATAAACCAGCTGCAGCGGCAAGGATAAAATATCCATGAGCAGTTCGTTTTTCAAAGATACTTCCTTCTAAGGATGTAATATCGGTATGTGCATAGAAGTGGTCCCATGTAAGGTTTCCAAAATTAATAATATCAGTATCGGTTACTGTACGTTTATGAGTTTTGATAGACATTCCTGGCTCTATATCTTCCCAATGATATGAAAATGGATGTTTTTCACACACTTTATATTTAGAATTTGCCTGGTAAATGCCTGTTACTTCTGTTAGCGTTGTTGGTGTACCTTGTATAGCACATCGTTGCATAAAATGCTTGATACCACGCATTCCTCCCATTTCTTCTCCTCCTCCAGCTCTTCCCGGACCTCCATGAGTTAGTAACGGCAATGGAGATCCATGACCTGTGCTCTGCTTTGCATTTTCTCTGTTTCCTACCAAAATACGTCCATGATGCGAAGCCGCTCCTACGATATAATCTCTTGCGATCTTATCATCATATGTAAAAATAGAAGATACTAATGATCCTTTACCCATTTGAGATAACGTAATCGCATCCTCCAAAGTATCATAAGGCATGATTGTAGATACTGGTCCAAAAGCTTCAATTTCATGAACATTGGTATTTTTAAATGGCTCATCTTCTCTTAGTAAAATCGGAGAGACAAAAGCTCCCTTTTGAGCATCTGCTCCAATGGTTTCTATTTTATCCAAATCACCATATACCAGCTGTGCTGTTTTAGCAATTTCTGTAACATTATTTCTAAAACTTTCTACCTGCTTTTTACTAGCTAAGGCTCCCATTCGTACTTCTTTCAACCTTGGATCTCCTATAGTAACTTTATCTAACTGTTGACCTAAAGCTATTTGTACATCTTCAACCAAAGTAGCTGGTACAATAATCCTACGAATAGCAGTACATTTCTGACCAGATTTTACTGTCATTTCTTTTCTGACTTCTTTAATAAACAGGTCAAATTCTGGTGTTCCCGGCACTGCATCTTTTCCTAGCACAGAAGCATTTAAAGAATCTGCTTCCATTGTAAAAGGAACGGATTCTTCTATTAACCTTGGATGTGCTTTGAGTATTCTTCCTGTATGTGCAGAACCTGTAAACGTCACTACATCTTGAGAAGATACCGTATCCAATATTGACTTTGTCATTCCGCTAAGCAATTGCAAAGCGCCTTCTGGTAATATTCCTGAATCTATAATTACCCGTACTACTGCTTCGGTCAAATATGCGGTTTGTGGTGCTGGTAAAACTACCGCAGGTACTCCAGCCATCCAGTTTGTAGCACACTTTTCTAACATTCCCCATATAGGGAAATTAAATGCATTAATATGCACTGCTACTCCTCTTTTAGGCACTAAAATATGATGTGCCATAAACCTTCCTCCTCGGGAGAGATCTATTGGATCCCCTTCTACATGATAAGACTGATTTGGAAAAAGTTTTCTTAGAGATGCATTGGCAAACAGGTTTCCAAAGCCTCCCTCGATATCTATCCAGCTATCAATTCGGGTAGCTCCAGAACGGTAACTTAATTCATAAAATTCTTCTTTTCGCTTGGTAAGAAATAATGCTAAGGTTTTAAGCATATTTCCACGCTCTTGAAATGTCATTTTTCTAAGAATTTCTCCTCCTTTAGTTCTACCATATTGTAATACTTCCGGAATATCTAATCCATCAGTCGTAGAATGACCAATAACTTCGCCTGTAACAGCATCGTGCATTACCATTCCGTCTCCGGAACCGGCAACCCATTTCCCATTTATGTAGCTTTCTAGTTTTTTCATAAGTCAACCCTTTAACCCCAAAAGGGGAATTCTTAGGTGGGTGTTTTTTTTATTATACTTTGATATTATAATTTCATTCTTACATCCCTCATACCAATTCTTGCGTCTTCTAATTCTACTCCTGCATTCCTAAGACCTATAAGTGCATTTCTAAGGTCTATTCTTGCATTTCTTAAGTTCATTTTTGTACTATTTGAGTCTATTCTAACATTTCTAAAATTCGTTCTTGCATTCCTCAAATCAATTCTTGCATTACTTAAGTTAATCTTAGCCTTCCTTAAGTTCATTCTTGCGTTTCTCAGATTCATCTTATTCTTTTTTAAAATGGATTCAGCCTACGCTGGAATTATAATCTAATTCCCTTTATGGTTATACTTAATTTACAAACTTGTATTTTCTATTACACAAGCATATCCTTGACCTACTCCAACACACATTGTGATTAAAGCATATCGTTTATTTTGTTCTTTTAATTCTAAAGCGGCCGAATATGCTATTCTGGCGCCCGTTACTCCTAATGGATGTCCTATTGCTATTGATCCGCCATTAGGGTTTATTCTTGGGTCATTATCTGCTAATCCCCATTCTCTTATACACGCTAACGCCTGAGAAGCAAAAGCTTCATTAAGTTCGATAACATCTACATCATCCATTGTAATCCCTGCTTTTTCTAATGCCTTATTAGATGCTTGAACGGGGCCTATTCCCATAATTCTTGGTTCTACTCCAACCACAGCAGAACTTACGATTCTTGCAATGGGGTTTAGGTCATATTTCTTTACAGCATCTTCAGATGCAATTATAGTTGCTGCTGCACCATCATTAAGTCCTGAGGAGTTCCCTGCAGTTACGCTTCCATCTTTTTTGAAGGCTGCACGAAGCTTACCTAATACTTCTTTAGTGGTGTTTGCTTTTATAAACTCATCATTGGAAAAAAGAATTGGTTCTTTTTTACGTTGAGGGATTTCTACTGTCACTATCTCTTTAGCTAACCTTCCTGATTTTTGTGCTGCGGCAGCTTTCATCTGACTCCAATATGCAAATGCATCCTGATCTTCACGAGAAATATTATATTTCTCTACTAGGTTTTCTGCAGTATTTCCCATACCATCTGTTCCATAAAGTTCATGCATTTTATGGTTTACAAAACGCCATCCAAAGCTAGAATCATACATTTTGGAATCATTACCAAAAGCAGATGATGGCTTAGCTATTACATAAGGTCCACGTGTCATATTTTCTACTCCTCCAGAAATAAAAAGATCTCCGTCTCCAGTTTTAATTGCACGATTTGCATGAACTATTGCAGATAACCCAGAACTACATAAACGATTTATCGTTTCTCCTGGAACGTTAAAAGGAAGACCTGCTAATAATGCAGACATTCTTGCAACATTACGATTATCTTCACCTGCCTGATTAGCGCATCCCATAATTACATCATCATAAGCTTCTTTTGGAATATTTGGATTCTTTTCTATTAATTTTTCAATTACCAAGGCTCCTAAATCATCTGTTCTCACAGCCGACAATGTTCCTTTATAACTCCCTATCGGAGTTCGCACTCCATCTATGATATATGCTTCTTTCAAAATTTTAAATTTTAAATGTAAAATTGAAAAATCAAAAGTTTCATCTTCAATTTTTACAATTTCACCTTTTTAGTTTTATATTTTTCAGTTTTACATTTATTCTTCCCAGTCTTTACTGGTTCTATATACTACTCCTTTAAACAACGCTACAATATCATTTCCTCTCTTTACTTCAACAATATTGAAACCAACCTTGGTTTTAGCAATATCTGTTACTGCTTCTGCGGTTAAATAATCTCCTTCTTCTAAGGCTTCAATATGATTGATAGAAGTCTCTATAGAGACTGCATATTTTCCATGAGTATTAGCCGAAAAGCCAAAAGCAGTATCAGCTAATGAATAGCTAATTCCACCATGTGCTTTTCCCATGCTATTAAGCATTTCTTTTCGTATCGTCATTCCTACTTTACACCTCCCTTTTACAACTTCGAGCACCTCGATTCCTAACCATTTACTGAAAGCGTCCTGAGACAGCATCTTATGAGGAATAGTTTCTGATTTTATCATTCTTATTATACTAGTTATCTGAAACTAATTTCTTGCTGAAAAAAGTTTTTTTCTCCCTATTCATTCTTCTTAACAATGGGCTACATCGATATCTATCCTCATGATACTCATCGTATAAACTGTCTAATGTATTAACACACCAGTCAATTCCTTTTTCATCTGCCCAGGTTAATAATCCTTTTGGATAATTCACCCCTTTGGTCATTGCATTATCAATATCTTCTGCAGAAGCAATATTCCAGAAAAGTGCATCTGCAGCTTCATTTATCAACATTACTAATACTCTATCAAAAATATATTTTGCTAGTGCTGCATCTTCTTTTGGAAATGGTTTTACGGCATTAGTACCATAATCATAATACCCTTTGCCTGATTTTCTTCCTAAATATCCTGCTTCAGATAATCTTTTTTGGGTAAAAGAGGGTTTATATCTAGCATCATAATAAAAGGCCTTAAAAACGGTTTCTGTCACTGTATAATTAATATCATTACCAATAAAATCCATCAATTCGAAAGGTCCCATTCTAAACCCTCCCAAAGTTTTTAGACTCCAATCTATAGTCGCTACATCAGCTAACCCTTCTTCATAAATTCGTAAAGATTCTCCATAAAAAGGTCTTGCAACTCTATTTACAATAAATCCAGGGGTGTCTTTTGCTATTGCAACTACTTTCTTCCAATCCTTAATTATGCTCACAACCTTATCCATAACTTTAGTAGAAGTCTGTACCGCTGGTATTACTTCAACTAATTTCATTAAAGGTGCCGGGTTAAAAAAATGAATCCCTATACATCGTTCTGGTCTTTGCAATGAAGAAGCTATGGAAGCAATGGATAAAGAAGAGGTGTTTGAAGCAATAATTGTATCTTCTGAAACATAACTTTCTAATTCTGAAAACACTTTCTTTTTAATATCAAGATCTTCAATAATAGCCTCAATGGTTAGATCTGCATCTTTAAGCTCTTTTAAAGTATTTACATATGAAATATTGGATTGTATACGAATTTTTTCAGTTTCATCTATTCTTCCTTTTTCTATTAAACGAGAAAGAACTTTCTCCAGAGCTGCTTTACTTTTATCTAAAGCTTCTTGTTTTGCATCAAATACTTTTACCTTACAATCAGCCGTGGCAGCTACTTGGGCAATACCACTTCCCATTGTTCCTGATCCTATTACTCCTACTTTATAAATCATAAATTTTAAATGTAAAATATAAAAGTCTAAAGTTTCCTTCTATTTCTAATCACTTTTACCTTTATCATTTTTCTGTTTTATATTTTTAATTTACTTGCCTTTAAATATTGGTTTTCTTTTTTCTATAAATGAATTTACACCCTCTGTATAATCTTCACTTTCTGCAGCTTCTATCTGTAAATCTGATTCCATTGCCAATTGTTCTTTAAGCGTATTGACCATAGATTGATTTAATAACCTTTTGGTTAGTCCCAGAGCCTTTGTTGGCATTTTTGCCAGTTTTGAAACTAGTTTGGTCACTTCTTCTTCAAAAGTTTCAATAGAAAACGCTTTATACAGCATCCCTAATTCTTCAGCTTGGTTTGCAGATACTTTATCTCCTAACATCATTAATGCTGATGCTTTTTGAAAGCCAATTAATCTAGGCAGGAAGAAAGTTCCTGCACTATCAGGAATTAATCCAATTTTACTAAAGGCCTGAATAAAACTAGCAGTTTCAGAAGCGACAACAATATCACAAGCCAAAGCTATATTTGCTCCTGCTCCAGCAGCCACGCCATTTACTGCAGCAACAATTGGTTTTTCTATTGTTCTTATCTTTTCTACAATTGGATTATAATGTTCTTCAAGTATTTTTCTAAAACCCGGATTTAATTCGGGTGAGGTAACTTCATTGAGATCCTGGCCTGCACAAAATGCTTTTCCATTACCGGTAAGAACTATTGCTCTTACTTCTTCATTTGTATTGCATTCGTCTAATGTTTTTTGCAACAATAAAGCCATTTCTCTATTAAAACTATTAAATGTTTCTGGACGGTTTAACGTTACCCGTGCTACTCCATTTTCAATTTGCAATTGGATTGAAGACATATTTTTAATTCTCTATTTTAAATTCTGGGTTATAAATAATTCCTATAATATTATTCCAAGGACACTTTACAGAGGCCACCATTATTTCTCCTCCAACATTTGTTGGTTTTTCATGTTCGGCAGCTCCCAATTGGAGTAATTTTTGATATGTTGAATGTATATCCTCAACACCCCAATATGATAATACTCCTCCAGTTTTTTTGTCTTCTAGAGTTTGTTCTGGTAATAATCCTAGTTCATATCCTGCGATATTAAATCCAACATAAAAAGGTTCATCAAAATATGGTGTTTTATTAAAAGCCTCAGAATACCATTTCTTAGCCTTATCCAAATCATCAACTTTATATATTGTTGTCCTTAATCCTAACATTATTCTAATTTTACTTTTGAGACTCTACTGTTCTACTTTCAATCATCGGGGTAATGGAGTTGTCATTTTAAACATTTGAAATAATCAAAAGGTTCGAGGCAATCCTCACACTGAAAAAGTGCTTTACAGGCAGTCGAGCCAAATTGACTTACTAATTTTGTATGTATTGAACCACATTGAGTACATTTTACAATCTTCTTATTGCCCAATAATGCTTCTTTATCAGCTTCTTCAGAAAGAGGTGCTGCAATTCCGTATACTTCTAATGCTTTTCTACCTCTTGGCGTAATCCAATCTGTAGTCCATGCTGGTGATAACACCAAGGAAACCTCTGCTTTGATATTTACTTTTGTAAAAGCATCAATAATATCATCTCCAATAACATCCATTGCCGGACAACCACTATATGTTGGAGTGATTTTAATCTTAGCAATATTCTCTTGCATTTGCGCATAACGAACAACTCCCATATCCATAATGGACAATACCGGAATTTCTGGATCATGAACTCCTTCCAGAATTGGAATTAACTTTGGATCAATATGTTGTTCTAATTGTACAGTCATTATTTTATCGAATACTAATCTTAAAACAAGTTAAGGATGACAATACTATCCAAGTTGATTACCATTTCATATTTGGATATGCACGTTGCATATATTGCAAATCAGAAAGTAAATACCCCATATGTTCGCTATGTACTCCTTGCTTACCTCCTTTTTGAAACCATTTTGTTTCAGGTATTGTAAGTGTTGCTTCGTCAAACACTTCTTTTACCATTTGTACATATCTTTCTTTAAGAACAATAGTATTTACCCCAATATTATCTTGCAAAGCCATATCATCATCATCTGTCATATGGAATAACTCATCTGTAAATCTCCAAAGGTCATCAATTGCCTCTTGAACTTTTTGATGACTTTCTTCTGTACCATCTCCCAATCTTTTTATCCAATCTGATGAAAATCGTTGATGATAACTAACTTCTTTAATTCCTTTTTTGGCTATAGCTGAAAGGGTTTCATCACTACTATTCTGTAATTCCTGTAAAAGAAGTAAATGAAAAACATCATAAAAGAACTGTCTTGTAATCACATAGCCAAAATGCCTATTAGGTTGCTCAACCAAGAGTACATTTTTATATTGTCTTTCACTTCTTAAAAAAGCAATATCATCTTCGGTTTTATCATCTCCTGACAGTTGTGCTACATATTGATAATAACTTCGTGTCTGCCCTAATAGATCTAATGCCATATTGGTCATTGCTATATCAGTTTCCAGATTTGGTCCATGACCACATAATTCTGATAATCGCTGACCAAGGATTAAAGCATTATCGGCGATCCCATAGATGTATTGTATTTTATTTTCGTTTTTCATTTTTAAGTTTGCTTTAGTTAAGCATGTATTACCCTTCGACTTCGATCAGGGTGACTTCATTCTTGCTTCTTACATATGCTTTACTTCATCTGGTAATGTATAAAAGGTAGGATGTCTGTATACTTTATCCTGAGCAGGATCAAAAAGTTCTTCACTATTTTCGGGGTTTGAGGCTGTAATATGTTTGGATTCTACAACCCATATACTTACTCCTTCATTCCTACGTGTATATACATCTCTAGCATTTTCTAAAGCCATTTCTGCATCTGCAGCATGTAGGCTTCCAAAATGGCGATGTTCTAAGCCATTCTTACTTCTTACAAACACCTCCCAAAGTGGCCAATTGTTTTTCATCTGTTTATATTTTTTTAGCTAAATTCACTTATCCAACTGTTTAAGCAAAAACTATTATATCACTTTTTTAAGTTTCTTAGTGTCTTGTTTTTCTGCATAGGCCATTGCTGCATCACGCACCCATTCTCCTTCTTCCCAAGCATTTACTCTAGCCGATAAACGTTCTTTGTTACATGGACCATGACCTTTTACTACCTGCCAAAACTCATCCCAATCAATTTCTCCAAAGTCATAATGGCCAGTTTCTTCATTCCATTTCAATTCTGGATCTGGAATTGCAAGTCCTATTAAATCTGCTTGTGGAACAGTTTGGTCTATAAATTGCTGACGTAGCTCGTCATTAGTTTTACGTTTTAATTTCCATTTCATAGATTGCTCTGTGTGCACAGATTCTGCATCTGTAGGCCCTAACATCATTAATGAAGGCCACCACCATCGATTTAAAGCATCTTGCGCTAATTCTTTTTGTTCTGGTGTTCCTTTTGCTAATGTCATCATTATCTCATATCCCTGACGTTGATGAAAACTTTCTTCTTTACATACACGTACCATAGCTCTTGCATATGGTCCATAAGAAGTGCTACATAAAGGTACCTGATTAATAATAGCCGCACCATCTACTAACCAGCCAATAGCACCAATATCTGCCCATGTGATTGTTGGATAATTAAAGATACTGGAGTATTTTGCTTTACCTGTATGCAATTGTTCATATAACTCATCTCTTGATATCCCAAGTGTTTCACAAGCACTATAAAGATAGAGACCATGACCAGCTTCATCCTGTACTTTGGCTAGTAACGCTACTTTTCTGCGCATAGAAGGTGCTCGGGAAATCCAATTTCCTTCTGGTAACATTCCTACAATTTCTGAATGGGCATGTTGAGAGATTTGCCTAATATGTGTTTTTCGGTACTTTTCTGGCATCCAATCTCTTGGTTCAATCTTTTCATCCCTAGCAATTCTTTGATCAAAGATTTCCTCTAGGCTTCGACTCTGCTCAGCCCCAGTGTTTTTTACTTCTTTTTCGCTCATAACAATTCTATTTTTATTATGAAAAATGGACTCCTGCTTTAACAGAATTACAATTCCAAATTATACTCTTCATCTTTGTTTTTATTTACAAACAAGGATTCTAAACATCAAAATCAACAACTACTTTTTCTGTAGTAGGTACTGCCTGACAAGATAAAACCAAGCCTTTGGCGACTTCGTCTTCTTCTAATGCATAATTTACTTTCATTTGTACCTCTCCTTCAATAACTTTACATTTACATGTACTACATACACCTCCTTTACAAGCAAAAGGAAGATCTGCTCCAGAAGCCAAAGCTCCATCCAAAATATTATCGTGATCATCATCCATAGCAAAGTGAAATTCCTTTCCTCCATCTATGATTGTAACTTCGGTTCCATCAAACTTATGATCCAGCACTTCTGCTACTTTTTTCTTATCCTCATCAGTAGCTCCAGAAAAGAACAACTCATAATGAATTTTTTCTTTACTTAGTCCTGCGTCCACCAATTCATCTCTAATCAAGAATATCATTTCCTCAGGTCCACAAACAAAACATTCATCAACACTAGAAATATCAATTATCTTATCTGCAAGTTCTTGTATTTTTTCTGCTGTAAACCGTCCATTGAGTAACGGAATATCTCGTTGCTCTTTGGTCAAAAAGTAAAATATCTCTAGCCGACCAAAATATGTATTTCTAAGTGCTTCAATCTCTTCTTTAAAGATAATTGATTTAACGTTTTGATTCAAATAAAACAGCTTGAAAGTACTATTTGGTTCTGATATCAAATGCGTCTTTATAATCGACAATATTGGAGTAATACCACTTCCTGCTGCAAAAACAATATAATTTTTAGGTCTAGAAGGGTTAACCTCTACATAAAAATTTCCAACAGGAGGCATAATCTCTATGACATCTCCTACTTTTAAAACATTATTTGCAAAATTTGAAAACAGACCTCCATTAATCCTTTTAACAGCCACTTGCCACTTATTTTCAACTGGACTAGAACATAAAGAATAGGAACGTCTAACCTCGTCTCCATTTATGGTTGTCTTGAGCGTAAGATGTTGTCCTTGTTTATAAACGAATTTATCTTTGAGCGCTTCTGGTACATCAAAAGTTATCGAAGTACAGTCCTTAGTTTCTTTATTCAATTCAGAAACTTTTATGGGATAAAAATCAGTCATACTCTAATTTAACTATATCGTTATAGTTAAACAAAACTAACGATTGTTAGTTTGAATCACAAATAATTATATGTTAATTTTAAATCCTAAAAAAAAACTATACAACTCCTTTAAGGAGTACTGATATCATATCACGTTTTAATATATCAGAATCGATATTTTTTTGATTTGGATACCACAAATACAATGTTCTTAAAGTAGACAGTGTAGAAAACACCATAATCTCGATATTATACGGTTTAATCTCTCCTTTTTCAACTCCCTTTTTGACTATATTCCTAAAATTCTCTTCATAATCATGTCGCATTTTCTCGAAATATATAAGATTTTCTTCTTCGAGATGCATCCAATCACTATTAAGAGAACCTAGTCCATCTGCATTACGCAAAGTAACATCTACGTGCAAACTGATAATATTTTCTAACTTTTGAATTGAGCCTACATCAGAGTTTATGATTTGATTCATTCCTGTCGTAAATTCTTCTGCAAGATCTATGATAATAGTAGATAAAATCTCTTGTTTTGATTGTATATGGTTATACAAACTTGCTGCTTTAATACCCATAGCTTTTGCCAGATCTCTCATGGTAACAGCGCTATATCCTTTCTCTGTAAAGAGGATTGATGCAGCATTAATAATTTCTTGCTTTCTACTTTCGGGTTTCATTTGTTTTTATTTATTTTATCTATAGATGAAAATCACATTCATTTCATTAGAAGATATTTACATTTTTCCCTGTCAAAAATAAATTTTAATCTCATATAACATATCTTTTTACGATTAAAAACCAAGATTATCATTAATTTACTGCTTTAAATGGCATAATTTTGGTCATAGAAATCATAAAAACCTGATTCTCATGAAATATCTAGTAATTATTTTATTCTCTCTACTATTTTCTAACACTAACACTTGTAATGAAAAAAAGAAAATAGCTAATCATCAAGAAGAAGAAGAGAGCCAAACTGATCAGGAAATCACTTTTTTGATTGCCACGCTTAACGGAAATAATATTTCCAACAAAAAATTATATATTACGTTTGATGAAAAACGTAATTCTGCTACTGGAAATTCTGGATGCAATACTTTTTCATCCAAATACACCATAGATAAAGAAAATATCTCCTTTGGCTATCCTATTGCCACAAAGATGTATTGCGAAGAAAATGCTAAATTAGAACAAGAATTTTTCAAAACATTAATTCAATCTAAGGTTAGAATCATTACTGAAGATTCTTTATTCTTAAAAGATGAAACGAAAAAGATATTATTCTCTGGGATAAAAAAGCCTAAAAAATAATATGATGAATTAACACCTGGAGTTTATAATCGCTGACTTACAATTACTTTTCTTGTAAATGAAGTCCCATTCGTTGCGTTTTTAACATAAACAAAATACAATCCAGATGACCTATCATTCATATCAATATCTTCTTTTTCTAAAGATAATTGACCTGAACCGATACGCTGTCCAGAAATATTATAAATGATATACTCTAAAACGTCTTCTGGACCATTAGCAATTGTAATTACAGCTTTTTCTGTATCAAAAAAGACAACTACCTCTTCTCCCTCTTCCGGAGGTGTAACAACTGGTGGAGTAACTGTACCCTCTCCTTCTACCGAGAGCATATCCAGGGTTTCTCTACCTGTATTTGTTGGATCCAACCAATTAGAAAGTCTATTTGAATCAGAGTTTCCAAAATCCCAAGAGATATTGAATCTACCATAAAAATCTGAAAGACCATTATCATCTGTACCTGCACAAGCAGCTCCACCACCGGCAAGCTGTCCTACAATTCTTCCTTCTGGATTAAAAAGAGCTGACCCAGAAGACCCTCCTTCTGTAACACCTATATCCCAATCCTCTACTCTCCAAGAATCCACCGGATCCGGGATACCTCCAATATCTGTCTTAATATCAGTAAGTACTTTATCTTCTCTACACACCTTCATAATATCCCCAGAAGGGTGATGAATACCTACTGCAAAACTTGAAGCTATATTTCTTCTATCCCAACCAGCCCATTCTAAATCCCAGGATGGATCCAAACCACCGTCCAAGCTTAATAATTTAAAATCTGACTCTGGATTAGACGCTCTTCGAGTAGCCCCACTAGTTGTTTGTTCTACAGTAGCATCAGGACTATTTAAAGTAGTCCCACAAGAAGGATCCGGGCTAATCCAATTAAAACGAAACGCCCATGTAGCCTCATCTCCTGCATTACAATGATTCGCTGTTAAAAAATATGGAGCTTTATCATTACTAGTATTGTTGATTAAGGTTCCTGTACACACAAACCCTTGCATAACGATAAATGCTACAGAATGTTTTAATCTTTCTTTTATCGGATCAAAATCACTACCGACTGTACAATCAACGTCCTGATTACAATCTCCCGATGTATTTAACTTTTGTGTAATTTTAGCATCGCCAATAGTACGATATCCATGTATAATTTTGGAAATACTCAATTCACCTTGTCCCACAACTGAAGAAGGCTCATAATACTCTAACCAAACATTACTTCCCATTACAGGCCAAGTACCTAATTTTTGGTCAGGCCTGTTAAAAATATTAGTATAAGCTCCTAACAGATCTGTTCTATCATTATTATAAATATATAAAGTCGCACCTCTTGGTATTTTATAAGTATCAAAAATACAGCTTATTGATTTTGCTTCTTTAGATATAATATTAAGTCTCCAAATTCTATCTCCGTTTTCTAATTTATCCCAAACTCCAGAATTCTTAAGATTCAGATCTACTTTGAGCTCATATCCAAATCTCCAGGGAAGTGACTTATTTTTATCATTCTTAGCATCTTCAGCCTTAAGCTTGTTCAAGTCAAAGCTTTTCATTAATGTAGGAACAATACTTTTTTTGGTCTGCATACTCCAGCTAAAAGGTGTACCCTCGTTACTAACTTGAGCATTTATTGTTCCTAACGTAAAAATCAATCCTAATACTATCAGCTTAAATCTCACAACTATATATTTTTATGTAATGAAAACAAATTTAACTATAATAAGAAGAACACAAAGTTATCTTAGCTATTTTAAATTCTAAAACTTAACAATTAAAACAGATAAATGCCTTTATTCTCTTTATTCTATATGATTTTCTCAAAAATCATATAGAAGGTTATCTGGTTTACAATTTGTTCTTTCTGTATTAATATAAAACAATTTATCTACCAAATACCCTACCCTTTCTATTTTATTAACTTAAAAAAGATTAAAATCTATTTAAAATTAACAGAAAAATAATACTCAAAATCACCAAATTCTTATTCTAAAATAAAACTCGCTACTATTGGTATCGATATCAAAATAAAACTATTAATTTCCCATTTAAATTGTCTTGATCAAAAATATTTTTTTTCTATGTCTCAAAATATAGTATCTAACCCCCTAATTGAAAGGCTTCCAGAGCATTTAAAACAATTCATAAAACCACAAAATTATGAAGAGTATACTCCAATTGATCAGGCTGTATGGAGATATGTTATGCGAAAAAACATCACTTCGCTTCGAAAAGCAGCTCATGATTCTTACTTAAATGGATTAAAAAAGACCGGTATCTCTACTGATGAAATTCCGAGCATGTATGGTATGAATAGAATTCTTAAAGAAATAGGTTGGGCAGCTGTGGCTGTTGATGGTTTTATACCTCCTAATGCTTTTATGGAGTTTCAAGCCTATAATATTCTTGTTATTGCTTCTGATATCCGTCAACTTGAAAATATAGAATACACTCCTGCTCCCGATATAATTCATGAGGCCGCAGGACATGCTCCCATAATTGCTAATCCAGATTATGCAGAATACCTTCGTCGTTTTGGAAAAATTGGTTGTAAAGCTATTTCTTCTAAAAAAGATTATGATATGTATGAAGCGGTGCGTGAGCTTTCAATTTTAAAAGAGGCATATGATACCGATCCAAAAGATATCCAAAATGCTGAAAAAAAGATCGAACAATTGCAGAATCAAAAAGAGACTCCTTCTGAAATGGCATTAATACGTAATCTGCATTGGTGGACTGTAGAATATGGGTTAATTGGCACAACAGATAATCCAAAAATATATGGAGCAGGCCTACTATCTTCTATTGGTGAAAGCGAATGGTGTATGACTGATCAGGTAGAAAAAATACCGTATTCTCCAGATGCTGCATTTCAGGATTTTGATATTACAAAACCTCAACCTCAACTGTTTGTTACCCCAGATTTTGCATACTTATGTCAAGTCTTAGAAGAATTTGCAGATACCATGGCGCTACGAAAAGGAGGCCATAGAGGACTTGCTAAGCTTATAGAATCTGAGAATCTGGGCACTATAGAATTAAGCACAGGACTACAGGTTTCAGGGACTTTTACCCGAATGATCAAAAATGAAGATAATGAGGTAATTTATTTTGAAACCAAAGGAGAAACTGCTCTTTCATTTAGAGAAAAAGAACTTATAAGTCATGGAATTGATGCTCATCCTAATGGCTTCAGATCACCGATTGGTAAGCTCAAAGGAATCAATCTCGCAATAGAAAACATGTCTCCCCGAGATTTAAAAGCTTACAATTTTTATGATGGAGAATATATCGAATTTGAATTTGAAAGTGGAATTACCGTTGCCGGAAACAACATCACAGGTATGCGAAACATAAAAGGAGAATTGATTTTAATTCAATTTAGCGAATGTACAATAAAGTATAAAGGAGAATATCTTTTTAGACCCGATTGGGGAACATTTGATCTTGCAGTAGGAAACGAAATTGTATCTGCTTTTTCCGGCCCTGCCGATGATCACTCATTCGATCTCGTTACCCATAAAGCCTCCTCGATCCCTACTAAACGCACTTATTCTCAAGCTCAAACAGAACTACACTCTTTATATCAATCTGTCAAAAACATCAGAGAAGGTAAAAATACTAGATTTTCATTGGAAGCGGTATTCGAAATTTTAGAAAAAGACCATTCTAATGACTGGTTACTTCCTTTAGAGATTTATGAATTGATATATGAAAAAGATGCTAAATTTGCAGCACAAACCCTAAAGCATCTGGAAGCAATAAAATCTAAAAAACCTAATATTAGCCATTTAATAGATAGCGGACTAGAAATCATCAATAAGAACTTAACCATCGCATAAACACTTTTAAAAATCCATGAATGGGTACTGTTCTTGAAGTTGGTATTTTTTATACTCTAATTGCTCTAAAAAATTATGGTGCTGTTCGCTTTCTGGATTAAAAGGTCTATGTGACATTCCTTTTTTAATTTCCTCTACCTTACTCATCGTATGAGTAGTTTTTTCGGAAATCCATATCGATGAAAATCGCTCCCAAATATATTGAATTGCTAAGGCACTGGGGTGAATCATATCGGTATCATAAAACCTATAATCTCTTAGCTCGTCCATCATAATCTCATAAGAAGGAAAATACCGCAGGTTTTTATTATCATCTATTATATGATGTATAGAAGCTATTAAATGAGATTTACTTCTATTATTTTCTACAAATCCATCTTTACTATGACGTACTGGAGAAACGGTAAAAATAATTTGCACTTCTGGATTAAGACTTTTTACAAGATGTATACAATTTTGAAGGCACTGATCTATCTCATCAATTGACAAAAGTTCTTTTTCAAATTCTCTTTGCGGAATTTTATGGCAATTTGCCACAATCATATCCAATGATTTTAAACGATATACCCAAGCCGTACCCAGTGTTATGAAAATATGAGTTGCCGATTTTATATTAGCTCGTGTATGAACCAATGCATCATTTAATTCAAAAAGTAACAAATCCTGATTAGAATTACTTAAGGAAGAATGTGCATCAAAACAATGCCATTGTTCATTACTAAAAAACAAATCCGTTTTGGTATATTTTTCTCCCTGAGTAGCCATCCAGAGAAATGTTTCAATGGCTTTTGGATGAAACAAAATTCCAAAAGGATTTATTTTATTTTTGAATTTAAAATACTCAAATTTTTCTCCAATATTCTCTGCAAAACAGGACCCCAACAATACTACTTCTGATTTATAATCAATTTTAGGTTCCTGAGATTGTAATCGTATTTTGGTTTGTAGTTTCATAAACTCTTCACTTCACTCCTTAACAATTAAAAAGGGATAAGCTCTTATTATTATCCTAAATATTGTTTGGCATTATCTAATGCCTCTCCTATCCCTGAAGGGTTTTTACCCCCAGCAGTTGCAAAAAATGGTTGCCCACCGCCACCGCCTTGGATATATTTACCCAATTCACGAACGACCTGACCTGCATTTAATTGTCGTGCCTCTACAAGATTTTTAGAAATATAGCAAGACAGTAACGCTTTACCGTTTTGTTCTGTACCAAACACTATAAACACATTGTCTAATTCGCTACCAAGTTCGAAAGATAAGTCCTTAATTCCGGCAGCGTCCAAATCAACTTTCTTAGCTAAGAATTGAATTCCCTGTACATCTGCAAATTCTGATTTAAGCTCTCCCTTTAAGTTTTTTGCCTTATCCTTAAGAAGTGCTTCTATTTGTTTTTTTAGCGTTGTATTTTCATCTTGAAGTGACGTGATTGCTTTTATAGGATCCTTAGTTTTAAGCACTGAAACCACTTTTCCATATGCCTCTGATTGAGATGTAAAATATTCTTTTGCCGCGTCACCTGTAATTGCCTCAATTCTACGAATCCCTGCTGCAATTGCACTTTCTGAAGTAATTTTAAAATGCCAAATACTACCAGTGTTTTTAACATGGGTACCTCCACACAATTCCATAGATTCTCCAAATCGTATAGCTCTTACTTTATCTCCATACTTCTCTCCAAATAAGGCAATAGCTCCTTCTGATATTGCCTGATCATATGAAATTCCTCGTTGCTCTTGTAAAGGAAGTTGTTCTCTGATCCTAGCATTTACAAAATCTTCAACTTCTTTGAGTTCTTCTATTGATACTTTTGCAAAATGAGAAAAGTCAAAACGCAGACTACCACTATGTACCATTGACCCTTTTTGCTCTACATGCGTTCCTAGAACCGTTCTTAAAGCCTGGTGCATAAGGTGTGTTGCTGTATGATTAGACGCAGATCTGGATCGTTGTTTTTCATCCACCACTGCTGTTAATGTCTTATCAAGATGTTTTGGTAAATTTTTAGTAAAATGAATGATCAGATTATTCTCTTTTTTAGTGTCAATAATATATACCACATCTCCATTAGGCACCTCTAGATACCCTTTATCACCAACTTGCCCTCCTCCTTCTGGATAAAACGGAGTTTTATTGAAAACCAATTGATACAATTCTCCATCTTTCTTACTCTTCACTTTACGATATCTTGTAAGTTTTACTTCTGTAGTAAGATGATCATACCCTATAAACTCTTCTTCTGTACCTTCTAACAATACTTCCCAGTCTCCTGCAGAAACTTGAGAAGCAGCTCTTGATCTATCTTTTTGTTTTTGAAGTTCTGCTTTAAACCCTTTTTCGTCCAATTCATAACCTTGTTCACTTAAGATTAAAGCTGTCAAATCAATAGGAAAACCAAAGGTGTCATATAATTCAAAGGCCTTTTCTCCAGAAATAATTTTACCCTTAGTTTCTTTAATAACATTGTCTAATAATACCAACCCTTGATCTAAGGTTCTTAAAAAAGATTGTTCTTCTTCTTTAATTACATTAACGATTAAATTCTTTTGCGTTTTTAATTCTGGAAAAGCATCACGCATTTGCTTACTTAATGTTTCAACCAATTTATAGATAAATGGTTCTTTTGTGTTTAAAAAAGTAAAACCATATCGAATAGCTCTTCGTAAAATTCTACGAATTACATAACCAGCTCCATTATTACTAGGCAATTGACCATCTGCAATAGAAAATGACACCGCTCTAACATGATCGGCTATCACTCTAATAGCCACACTAACTTTTCCTTCTTCATCAGTTGGTAAGCTATCTTTATCATATGTAGAATTTGTAATCGTTTCGATCTCTCTGATTAAAGGAGTAAAAACATCAGTATCATAATTCGATTTCACTCCTTGCAATACCATACACAGGCGTTCGAATCCCATTCCTGTATCCACATGCTGGGATGGCAGTTTTTCTAAAGATCCGTTAGCCTTCCTATTATATTGCATAAAAACCAGATTCCATATTTCTACAACCTGTGGGTGATCTGCATTGACTAAATCACGACCAGAAACCTTAGCTTTATCTTCTGCAGAACGTATATCAACATGAATCTCAGAACAAGGTCCGCAAGGCCCCTGATCACCCATTTCCCAGAAATTATCTTTTTTATTTCCCATGATGATTCGATCTTCAGGAACAATGTCTTTCCATAAATCATAAGCCTCCTGATCCATCTCAAGATTTTCGTCTTTTGCTCCTTCAAAAACAGAAACATAGAGTATATCTTTATCTATACCATAAACATCGGTCAGCAATTCCCAAGCCCACTGAATGGCTTCTTTCTTAAAATAATCACCAAAACTCCAATTCCCTAGCATCTCGAACATCGTATGATGATACGTGTCCATACCAACTTCTTCTAAGTCGTTATGTTTACCGCTTACTCGTAAACATTTTTGGGTATCTGTTAAACGATTATTTTTCGGAATACCATTCCCCAGAAAAAACTCTTTAAATTGGTTCATCCCAGCATTGGTAAACATCAATGTAGGGTCATCCTTAATCACCATTGGTGCTGAGGCTACAATGCTATGTTTTTTTGATTCAAAAAACTCTAAAAATTGATTTCTTACTTCTTGGGATTTCACGCTTTTAAATTTTATAAATTCTAAATCTGAATATTATTATACCAATCAAAAAAACACCTTTTTTACTCATAACCAACATATTAAATCACTTTCGTAAAAAAGATACTCAACCGATATTTGTCAGTTTTTTCCTGACTTTATAACATTTTACTATATTTGTTGCTGTGTTTAGGTTCTTTAAGAACTACATATTGGTTGATATCCTGCAAAAATAGCATATTTTAGATTATGTCAAAGGTTAAATATTACTATGATAGTGAGACTCTTTCTTATCGCAGAATAGAGCAAAAGAAAGGTCGCAAATTTGGTATTGCTGCATTAGGGGTTATCGGTTCTTTTTTAGCTGGTTTTGTCCTTCTCTTAATTTATCTTAACATTCCTCAATTAGAAACTCCTAAAGAAAAAGCATACAAAAGAGAATTAGAGAACATGCAACTTCAATATGATTTAATGAATCAACGATTGAAACGTGATGAAGTTATATTAAAAGAAATCGCAGAACGTGATGACAATATTTATCGCCTTTATTTCGGCGCTAATCCTATCCCAGAAGAACTTAGGAATGCTGGATTTGGAGGAGTAAATCGATATAAGAATCTAGAAGGATTTAATAATTCTGATATTATTATTAAGAGTAGTGAGCGAATTGACAAATTAACCAAACAAATTGTTGTTCAATCTAAATCTCTAGATGAAATTGCAACTTTGGCAGAACAAAAAGAAGAATTACTAGCTACCATACCAGCTATTCAACCCATACGTAATTCTGATTTAAGACGTATGGCTTCTGGTTACGGATGGAGGAGTGACCCTTTTACGAAAGCAAGAAAATTTCATTATGGTATGGATTTCTCTGCTAATACCGGTACTCCTATCTATGCCTCTGGTAATGGTGTTGTTACGCGTGCTGATGCTAATTCTACTGGATACGGAAGACATATACGTATTGATCATGGTTTTAACTATGTTAGTCTATATGCCCACCTAAGTAAATACAATGTAAAAAAGGGTCAAACAGTAAAACGTGGAGATGTTATTGGATATGTAGGAAGCACAGGAAGATCTGTAGCACCACATCTACATTATGAGATTTTCAAAGATGGTGAACGTATTAATCCTCGTAATTTTTACTACGGAAGTTTAACTTCTGAAGAATTCAGTGAAATGCTTAAAGCTTCTAATCTAATTAACGAAACCTTAGACTAACCTCTATGCGCAAATTACTTCTTCTTGTCTTAATTTTTGGCTTCTGTTTTACTATTCAAGCACAAAAATATTCAAAAGAGGTATTGGATTCGATGTCTGTTATAGTTGAGAACACTCAATTGAAACTTGCAAAATCCAAAACTATTAAAATTATGGCCGTTGGTGATATTATGATGGGAACCGACTTTCCTAATAATAGTTATCTACCTCCTGACGGAAAAGGACCTTTTGATGATGTAAACTCAATTCTCACTAAAGCTGATATTCTATTTGGTAATCTGGAAGGTACACTTACGGATGAAGGAGAGAATGCAAAGCGCTGTTCTGATCCATCAAAATGTTACTCCTTTAGATCTCCCGAGTACTTTGGAAAATATCTCGAAGAAACAGGATTTGATGTCATGAGCATTGCAAATAATCATATTGGGGATTTTGGAGAAATAGGTATAAAAAACACTTCAAAAACACTCGAAAAACATAACATTGCCTATGCAGGTGTATTTGCTCAACCTTCTACTATTTTTGAAAAAAATGGAATTAAATATGGATTTTGTGCATTTGCCCCCAATAAAGATTGCATAAAAATTCATAACTTAACCAATGCAAAAAAAATCGTAACTGAGCTCAAAGAGAAAGTAGATATTGTGATTGTTTCTTTTCATGGCGGTGCCGAGGGTTCTGATCACACTCATGTGCCTAGAAAGACAGAGCGATTTTATGGAGAAGATCGTGGAGATGTTTATCGTTTTGCTCATACGTTGATTGATGTAGGCGCTGATATTATTTTAGGGCATGGACCACATGTTTCCAGAGCATTTGAAGTGTATAAAAATAAATTTATTGCATACAGTCTGGGTAATTTTTGCACCTATTCGAGATTTAATTTAAGTGGAATTAAGGGGTATGCACCTATAGCAGAAATTGAAATTAATTCTGATGGTGATTTTATAAAAGGAATGTTGCATTCTGCTAAACAGATAGACGAGGTCTATCCTTTTTTAGATGACAAAAAGAGGGCTTTAAAGGAAATTAAACAACTTACCGAAAAAGATTTTCCTGAAAGTAAGCTGATTTTTGAAGATGACGGAAGTTTTACACAACAAAAAGAATAACTATTATGTATGTAGACTTACCAAAAAAAATGTATTATGGTATCGGAGAAGTAGCAGAAGCATTTGATGTAAATGCCTCTTTAATTCGTTTTTGGGAAAAAGAATTTGATATCATAAAACCTAAAAAAAATGCTAAGGGTAATAGAAAATTCACTCCAGAAGATATTAAAAATCTCGAATTAATATATCATTTGGTAAAGGAACGAGGGTTTACACTAGAAGGCGCTAAGATTCATCTTAAAGAACAAAAACAAGAAACCTTAGATAGTTTTGACATTATCAGGAAATTAGAATCCATCAAAGGCCAATTGCTCAAAATAAAAGAACAGCTTTAGAATAACAAAAATTAAAATCCTCTTACCCTCTTCAATCTAATTAAACACTTTATTTCTTCCTAAAATATACTGAAACTGGAACTCCATTAAAATCAAATTCTTTACGAAGTTGATTTTCTATAAAACGCTTGTAAGGGTCTCTTATATATTGAGGTAAGTTACAGAAAAATGCAAATTGCGGTTGTGGAGTAGGTAATTGTGTAATATATTTTATTTTTACATATTTCCCTTTGTACGCTGGAGGCGGATTACGTTCTATAATTGGTAATAGAGTATCATTTAATTCACTTGTCTTGATCTTCTTAGATCTATTTTTATATACCTCTACAGCAGTTTCTATAGCCTTAAACAATCGTTGTTTTGTTAATGCAGAAATAAATACAACAGGAACATCTGTAAAAGGTTCTATTTGTTTGCGGATATATTTTTCAAAATCTTTAAGAGTGTTACTTTCTTTATTCTCTATAAGATCCCATTTATTTACTAGAATCACTACTCCTTTACGGTTACGCTCTGCTAACCAGAAAATATTCTGTACCTGCCCGTCAAACCCTCTTGTAGCATCCAAAACGATCAAACACACATCACTATGTTCAATTGCTCGAACTGATCTCATTACAGAATAAAATTCAAGATCCTCCTTTACTTTTGATTTACGTCGAATTCCTGCGGTATCTACAAGATTAAACTCAAATCCAAAACGGTTATACTTTGTATCAATAGCATCTCGGGTAGTTCCTGCAATATCAGTAACAATATACCTATCTTCTCCAATTAGAGCATTAATAAATGACGACTTTCCTGCATTAGGTCTTCCCACCACTGCAAATCGTGGCAATTCATCATCTTCATCTTCATCTTTTTCAGGTAGTGCTTTTACCAATTCATCCAAAAGTTCTCCAGTACCACTCCCGTTAATACTAGCTATAGTATAATACTCTCCAAGCCCCAGATTATAAAATTCAACTGCATTTGCTGCCCTTTGACCATTATCCACTTTATTTACAGCTAAAAAAACTGGTTTATTCACTCTACGAAGTAAATTAGCTACATCTTCATCCATCCCGGTTATTCCGGATTCTACATCAACCATAAATATAATAGCATCTGCTTCATCAATTGCCAACTCTACTTGTTTATCAATTTCAGACTCAAAAACATCATCACTACCTACAACATATCCTCCAGTATCTATCAACGAAAATTCTACTCCATTCCAATCACTTTTTCCATAATGACGATCTCGAGTAACTCCACTAACTGCATCTACTATAGCTTCTCTCCTTTGAATCAACCGATTAAAGAATGTTGATTTTCCAACATTTGGGCGTCCTACAATTGCTACTATACCACTCATTGATATTTATTCTAAAATTTTTGCAAAATTAGACTTTTTATTTAAGCAATACTATACATATTTTGATTTGATTTCAATATCATTAGAAAGTCGTCCAAAAAATAAAAAGTCCACAAGCCAATGTTTTAGGCCTATGAACTTTTCATAATTGATAGTCAGTCAGTGAAATAATTACTTATATCAAATATACCAAGTAATACGGTCAAGTTGGTTACTGTAAAACAACAAAGTTTTTATGGATGTTATTTAATCGTCTTCCTGGCTTATTTCATAAATCGCTACAGTATTAGAAACCTCATTAGTAATAATGACTAAATCCTTATCTACAGGGCTATCTTCGGCTCTAACAACTGTTAATCCTTCTGGAGAAATATCAACATCATCTCTTATCCATTCTAAAAACTCTGGATGAGATGGATTAGAAATATCATAAATCATTACTCCTCCTGTTCTTTCTAACCCTACAAATAACAATGTTTTATTACCTACCTTTAATGTTTCTACTGCTTCTGGCTCAGCTCCTTTATCATCAGATCTTTTATCTGCAGCTCCTCCTTCGTTATTATTAAATGCTCCTGCATCCAAGTCAAAAATAGTTTTTCCTATTTGGTCTCCGCTATCATAGATAACAGATCCAGAAGTGGACCATATTGTAAATGACCTTGCTCCATATCCATAAATTTCATCAAAATCACCATCTCCATCTATATCCCCATTTGCTGTAGTGGTTTTCAGTCTTCCTAAATTCTCATCCAACTGTAATGTTTCTGCATTTGGAAAAGCCACAGGATCTAGAGTAAGATCTTTTACTCTTTCTTCTTCAGAAAAACCGTCATAGTCTCTAGCATCTCCTTCATTTGCTGTTATTAAATATCTTCCTCCTTTTATTTTTGCAAATGTAATTGCGTCAGGATGATAAAATCCAAAAACTGGCCAATTTTGAAAATTCCCTACAATGTCATCTTTATCACTAGCATCTATTTGATTATCTTCTAGGTTATAATTCTTCACACCTAATCCAATAATATCTGTAATTGTTTTAGTTTGTAAATTAACAATTGCTATTCCGTTATTTTCTTGTAACGTTACATATGCCATTTTAGAATCATTAGAAATGGCCACATACTCTGGTTCTATATCCTGTGCTAAAGTAGCACCAGGTCCAAATACACGAAAATGGTTACCGATCACCTGACCATTAAAAGCCGTAAAACCAATATTAAAAACCTGACCATTTTCTACCTCTATTATAGTAATTGAGCCTTCTGGGTCATTAACATACAAATCATCTGGTTCTCCTTCATTTGCAGCTACAATATACTTACCGTTAGGACTAAACGTGACCATATCTGGTAATGCTCCTGCTTCATAGGTATTAAGTAATACTTGTGAATCTGAATCATATGTTGTAATTACTCCATTTGCTTGTTTATTTGTTGCATTTTCTAATGCTACAGCTACAATTCCATCATGAACTGCAACACTATTTGGAATACCTGTTAATGCTATATCACTTCCTTGAATTGGGGTTCCAGGATTTGATATATCCCAAACCGATAGTTCTGCATCATTTGGATTCACTACAAATAGTTTTCCTGTATTGGCATCAAAAGCAGAAATCTCTGCAAACCCCTCATCTCCTGTTCCATTACTGAAACCTCCAATTTTTTTAAACGTTAATTTGTTATTTCCACCGTTACCACCTCCTCCTTGGTAATCATCTATGTCACATGAACTAAATGCCCCTAATACAACCGCTGCAAAAAGAGCAGTTTTGTTAAAAATTTTCATTGTTGATGTTATTTTATGTGATTAAAACCTCAAATGTTAACAACAAATTTATCCTTAACGTTATGCTAAGGATAAATTAAGAATATTAATGACTTATTTGGATTCTATATAAAACATAAAGCCCGCTATTTCATAGCAGGCTTTAAAACATAGTATATTTTAAAATATTTACTGTATAATCAATCTTTGTGTGGTAGTTCCTGTTTCTCCAGTGATCTTCATGATATACATTCCTGAAGAAAGTTTTGAGAACTGAGTAAGACTTACATCTATCGTTTCATCTCCCTGAGGCATATTTCTAACAATTACAGGTCCAACAGCAGCTCCTGAGAGATTATGAATAGAAATTCTAACCTCTTGATTAGTTTTAGATTTCATATTTAATGATACATTTCCTGTAGGTTCTAAAACGGTTGGATACACTTCTACAGTTTTACTTCCTGGCAAAACTCCTCCTTCACATGGAAAAATAGAAATCCCTATTTCATCTTTAGCAACGCAACCATCTTTACTCACTTCAAGAGTATAACTAGAAGGTTCTAATATTGTCACCGTAATGGATTTTGTCGTCTCACCTGTTGACCAAAGATATGTATCTGCATCTATTGGAGAGGTAAGTACTACAGGTAGCCCAAAACATGTTATTAAATCTTCTCCTAGATCTATTGACAACTCAGAAGAAACAGAAACTAACACTTTATCCGTGGCACCACCACAAGATCTACAATCATTTACAGTCACTGTATATTCTGTATCTTCCTCTGGAGATACGGTAATACTTTTTGTAGTTTCTCCTGTAGACCACAAATAAGCAATTCCATCTGGTGTAGAGCAATCTCCATTTTTATCTACTTCTGCAGTGAGCGTAACTTCCTGCCCAGCACAAATTTGCTGATCCTCTCCAGCAGTTACAGATGGTGGATTACCTGTGCGAACTTCTACCGTATCAGAAGCTTCACAATCTTCACAATCCTTAACAGTAACGGTGTATGTTCCAGGGCCAGTAACCACAATTGACGGTGTAGTGGCTCCTGTAGACCACAAATAACTTACATCACTATTACCCGTAGAACTACATTCTCCAATATTAATATTAAAATCTCCTACATTAAAATTACTATCTGTAGTATCAAACCAACCAGACCCTCCATATTTACCTACTTCTTCTTCAGTTATATTTGCTCCATTACCCAATTGAAAAGCCGGACCTCTTCGGGAAATATCAAATGACCAAGAACCATCGGTCTGAGTAACAGAACCAGAAACATCGGTATAATAAATCCATCCACTGGTACTTTCTGAATTACAAAAGTGATTTTTAGGGCTCCCAGCAGGTGCTGTTATTGTTTTTCCAGAATAGATTACATCAACTTCTAATGTAATCAAAGGATCATCATTATCCACTACAGTACCTGTTAGAGTAGCTATTCCATTAGCTAGTTCTTTCCACTCCAGATCAACATTAGAAAATCTCTTTATTGTATTATTTATTTCATCTTTTAACCAAAGTACGTAACGATTTCCTTTTCCACATCGAACTGTATTCTCAATGCTATATGATTCACAATCATCACATATGGATGCATCAGAAATTGAAGCAGTAAGTGTCACTCTTTGACCACGACAAATTTCTGTGTCATCTCCAGCGTTAACGGACAACTCACAAACTGTTGAAGGCGTATCTATACAAGCTTTAAAAGCATGCTGATGTAATTCTCCCTGATTATGATAATAGTTTTTTGCTATTACTTGACCATTTATATTTCCTGAAGAATCCTTAATTACATCTGCTTTTGGAGCAAATAAAGAACCTACTAAGGTACCTCCGCCTTTAAGCGTTACAGATGATGCATTAAAGAAATTCCAGATAATAAAACTACCATGCTGATCCCCTATGCTATTGATATTAAAAACATTCCATTCAAAATCACCAGATGCGTCTACATTTATAATAAGCGGAGTACTTGCATCTGGCTCATTTTCAAATGTTAGGTAAGGCATATTAAGAATTTTGTTTCCTGTAAGATTTAGCACATTTACTTGACCAGAAGTAAGATTAATTTTATTGTTTTGATCTACTTCTAAGGTAGCGTCTAGAAGACTAAATGCTAAGGATGTAGATTCAAATCCTTCAAACGCAGTTTCAAAATCTATTAAATCACTATGACCAACAGAAGTTGCCAATTGTTTTCTTTGCACTTGTACTCTTGGAATTGCTTCATAACCTCCAGAGGTTAATCTTGTATTTACAGATGCATTATTAAGGTCTCTATCAAAAACTGAGGATCCATTACTATCTCCTATTTTGACAAATCCTTTATTAAGGTGTATTCCTTCTCCCGAATTATACATGATCTTTCCTGCAACCACCAAAGAAGAAGCTTCACTATCTCCATTAAAATAATTAATTCCGGCTGTATGAGCTGCAACGGTAATAATTCCTTTCATTGTGAGATCTCCACCCATTGCAATAGGGCCTTCCGTATCTCCGTTTTTAAGATGGGTTTCATATCTCACAAATGCATTATATTCTAAAGCATTATTAAGTGGATTATCACAAGTATTAACTGTAGAGGTCTTTTCTTCAACACTATTTTTATAGTCTGCTTCTATAAACCCCGAAGAGAATGTAAAAACGTAAACTAACACAAAAGAGAATAGTGTAATTTTGGTTACTTTTTTTCTAAAACTGTTGAGCATTTTGACGGTTTTTAAGATTGATTTTTTTTTATAAAATTCAAAAAAACGCATTATCCAAGTATAATTTTATGGTAATAACACAATTAAATATGTTTTTGATAAGAATGATTTATCAAAACTATTTACTAGTATTACCAGAATAAATCTTTACTAATTTGTACTATAGGTTTGTTTGTGAAGAAGTAAAATGTATTCATAGCTTGGGGCGTTTTTACATTAAATTTGGAAGACGAAATTAAATATAAACCATCTAAAATCCATGAAAAAATTGATAAAACCGATAAACGGTAAAATTCACCACACAAACTACGGCATTACCATAAAAATAGTTTACAAAAACCTCAAAATTCTCACAAACCACTATCTTACAGCTAATTACATCTTAAACAACAATAATACTATATAATCGCTGAATTATTGATTATATCCAAAACGCTTTAATTGTCGCTCGTTACTACGCCAGTTTTTATTAATTTTCACATATAGTTCTATATGTATTTTTTTGCCAAAAAATTTCTCGAGTTCTTTACGTGCTTCTGTCCCTACTTTTTTCAAAGCTGATCCTTTATGACCAATTATAATTCCTTTTTGAGAATCACGTTCTACCATAATTACAGATCGGATTCTAATAATACTTTCTTCTTCAAAAAACTCTTCTGTCTCAATTTCTACAGCATAAGGAATTTCTTTTTTATAGTAAAGTAAGATTTTCTCTCGAATAGCTTCATTTACAAAAAATCGTTCAGGTTTATCGGTGAGTTGATCTTTTGGATAAAATGCCGGAGATACTGGCAATAGCTCAACAATACGATCAAACACCTCCCTAACATTAAAATTTTCTAATGCTGATATTGGATATAACTCTGCATTCGGTACTTTTTCTGCCCAGAATTGAACTTGCTCTTCTAATTGTTCCTGATTGGATTGATCAATTTTATTTAATAATAAGATCACCGGAATTTTAGCATTTTTAATTTTATTAAAAAAAGCTTCGTCTTTCAGTTCTTTTTCACCTATTTCGACCATATAAATAAGTACATCGGCATCTTCAAAAGCAGATTTAACAAACCCCATCATTGATTCTTGCAACTCATATGCCGGTTTTATTATCCCGGGAGTGTCAGATAAAATTACCTGAAAATCATCTCCGTTAACAATACCCAAAATCCTATGCCTTGTAGTCTGTGCTTTGGAAGTAATAATGGATAATTTTTCACCAATAAAAGCATTCATTAATGTAGACTTCCCCACATTAGGGTTACCAATAATATTTACAAAACCTGCTTTATGAGTCATAGTAATCAATTTTAATGCAAAGGTAGATGAATATTCAACAAGAAAGTAATTGATCAAAAGATAATTGAGTTCATCTCTATTTTGTTAACATCTATTTACAAAAAATCGTTAGTAAGTATCATTAAGGAATTAACTTTTTAATTGTTTTTTTCCTAAATTTAGTTCTATTACGTTTTCAAAAACCCCGTGAAAACATTTTTTTATTATTAAAAATCGGGACAATTTGGAAGTACAACAATTAATTTCTTTACAGATTTTAAAAAAAAGAGTCATAATACAATCATGTATTATTATACTTTCATTATCCTTTAATCTTAACGCTCAAGACCAAAATAAACTTCTTGCTAAAGCAAATCAAAATTTCAAAGCTTTTAAGTATATCGATGCACGTGCGATTTACCTGGATGTAGCAGAGCGTGGATACTCTTCACAAAATCTTTATAGTAAATTAGCCGATTCATATTATTTTACAGGTGATCTTGAAGGTTCTGTTATATGGTATAAAAAATTATTTAAAGAATACCCCAAAGATCTAGATGCAGAATATCTATTTAGATATGCTCAAAGTTTAAAAAGTATCGAGCTTTATAGCGAAGCTGACAAGGTCATGGATGAATTCAATACACTAACAGGAAACGATAAACGTGCCCGTTCCTTTATCAACAAGAGAGATTATTTGAATTTTATTGAAATGCAATCGGGAAAATACAATATTTACCCTCTGAGTATAAATTCTGAAAATTCTGAATATGCCCCAAGTTTTAATAATCAAAATCAAATAGTTTTTGCTTCATCCAGAAGTAAAAAAACAAATAGTTCAAAGCTGCACGGGTGGAACGAAATGCCTTTTTTGGATTTATTCTCCTCGACAATAAAAGAAGATCAAATTAGTCTAGAAGGCATAAAAAAACTTCCTGGTAAGATTAATACCAAATTTCATGAATCCTCAACTAGTTTTAGCAAAGATGGAAAAACAGTTTATTTTACGCGTAACAATTATACTAACAATAAAATAGGAACTAATAAAAAAGGAGTCGTTTTATTAAAACTATACAAAGCTTCTTTACAAGATGGAAAATGGGTAAATATAGAAGAGTTGCCTTTTTGTAGTGATGAATATTCTGTATCGCACCCTTCACTTAATGCAGATGGAAGCAAACTGTATTTTGCCAGTGATATGCCCGGTTCGTTAGGTAAATCTGATCTATTTGTAGTTGATGTACTCGATAACGGAAGATTTGGTACTCCAGAGAATCTTGGAGAAGGTATTAATACCGAAGGTAGAGAAACTTTCCCGTATGTAAGTAATAGTGGAAGACTATACTTCTCTAGTGATGGACATGTAGGTTTAGGAGGGTTGGATATTTTTGTATCTGTACCAGAGGAATCAATTTACAATACTGCTTATAATGTGGGAAAACCTGTGAATAGTCCAAAAGATGATTTCAGTTTTGTACTTAATGAAGATATACGAATTGGTTATTTTGCCAGTAATCGAAAAGGGGGCAAAGGGAATGATGACATTTATAGTTTTAAACAAACAGAAGAATTAATTACTTCATGTAAACAATACATTAAAGGAAATATTACCAACAGTTATACGAATGAGAATTTACCTAATGTGAATATTACCATAACCGATATAAGTGGGAATATAATTCTTCAAACTACATCAGACGATCAAGGTGAATACGCCGTTGACGTGCCTTGTAATACAGAATATATTGTATCTGCATCATTAGATGGGTTTATCTCGCAAGACGTAGTGCTAAAAACTACCGATGTTTTCGAATTGAGCCATGATATTTCAATACCACTTGATCCCATAAAAGCTACAGAAATATTACTCACTTCCGTAGGAATCAATATTGGAGATGATTTATCCAAGGTTTTACAACTTCAACCTATATATTTTAGTCTTGATGATTCTACAATTCAACCAGAAGCCGAGGTAGAATTACAAAAAATTATTTCTGCAATGAATAAGTATCCAGAATTAAAGATTGAGGTTAGATCACATACAGATAGTAGATCAAGTTATTGGTACAATAAAAAACTAAGTGTAAAAAGAATGAGAACCACTGTGAAATACATTATAGAAAATGGTGGAATTTACTGGCGACGTATTCGAGGAAAAGCCTATGGAGAAAGAAAATTAATAAATGACTGTACTAATAATGTACCTTGTACTGAGGAAGAACATCAAAAGAACAGGAGAAGCGAATTTATAGTCCGTAAATAAAATCTTAGTATTTTCTTTTGTTAAATTTTATATTGATTTATTTTCTAGTTTTTGGAAATATATTTTAGCCCTTTTATTTACTCTTGGAGCCAATAACAGTGCAGAAATAACAGTAGGGATAGCCATGATTGCAAAAGCACTATCGATAAGATTAATTGCAAATTCTATTTTTACTACGGCCGCAATTATAATAGATAGAATGTATATGTAATTATAGTATTTCCCATATTTGGGTTTGGTTAAAAACCCTAGGCATGTTGTTCCATAATAGGAATAAGAGAATAGTGTAGATAATGCAAACACTGAGACCATAATAATTACTACAATATCACCCAGACCATAAGGTAATACGGTATTAAAAGCTTCTAATGTTAATGAGATACCGTTATCGTTTGTACTTTGCCATACTCCGGTAGAAAGTATGGCCAGAGCTGTTAGTGTACATACCAATAATGTATCTATTGCCGGACCAATCATTGCTACCAAACCTTCTCTAATAGGTTCATTAGTTTTTGCTGTACCATGCATCATTGGCGCAGTTCCTATTCCTGCTTCGTTAGAAAATGCTGCTCTTTTCACACCCTCTTTGACTAAATGTCCTAAGACTCCACCTGCAACAGCATTGCCTGAAAATGCATCAGAAAAAATTAAGGTAAACATTGCTGGTACTTTCTCTACCTGAATGATTAGAATGGTAATCACAGTTATAAAATACAATACCACCATAAATGGAACTAACTTACTGGCAACATTACCAATTCTCTTAATACCACCAAGAATAACAAGGGAAGCAATCCCTGCTAAGGCAAACCCTATATACCATTTATCATCATCATCCCAATCTAAGACATCCACCAATGTTTGTGTTAGTTGATTTGCTGTAAATGCCGGTAATGTTCCTACTAATCCTGCTAATGCAAATACTATTGCAAGGGGTTTCCATTGTTGACCAAGTCCTTTAGTGATTACATACATAGGACCACTAAGCAAATTACCATCATCATCTTCTGATCTGTACATTACGGCTAGTGAACAGGTATAAAATTTGGTAGCCATACCGATCAAAGCACTAATCCACATCCAAAAAACAGCTCCCGGACCACCAGCAACTATTGCTATAGCTACTCCACTAATATTCCCCATACCCACAGTTGCAGCAATAGCAGAAGATAATGCCTGAAAATGATTTAATTGACCTGGGGCTTTTTCATCATCATATTTACCACTTAGTACCTGAATTGCATGTTTAAAATAGAAAAAAGGAGTAAATCGAGAGTAGATTAAAAAAAAAACTCCGCCTCCTATAAGAAGAATTAATAAGGGCCAATCCCAAACCCAGGAACTAAAATCTGAAACAAAACCTTCTAGTGTTTTAAACATAAGTATTAAAGGTAGTAACAAAAATTGTATTTTGAATACTAAGAATTATACTTCTATCAAAATTCATTCTGAGGCTCTAATAAATCTTGGTTTATTAATTCCTCTATCATACATGACTATGCTTCCTGCCACAGCAACATTCAAGCTTAATTCTGATCTAAACTTGATTATAAATCTGGATTTTTCAATCGCTTTTTTAGACAACCCATGATCTTCTGCTCCAAGTAAATACACGCATCTTTTTGGATGCTTAAATGTCTCTAATGGTTCTGCTTCATCGGTAAGTTCTACTCCAACAAGCATAGCTCCTTTGGGTAAATGATGATAAAAGTCATCAAAGGTATCATAGTGAAAATAGGGCATTGATTTTACCGCATTGTGCGTATCGCTAGCTTGTTTTGCATATCGGTTACCAATGGTGAAAATAAAACTCGCACCCATATTCTGTGCAGAGCGCCAAAGTACTCCAAGGTTCTCTGGTGTTTTTCCGTTTTGAATTCCAATCCCAAAAAATTCGTTATCAAGATTATCGATCATAAGAGCAAAAATATAAAAACCTTAATATTATTTTTATTTTTATAAGTGCTACTCATTACTCCTATATTTTAGATAAGCATTCTTTAATTTTACATCGTACTTATTCTTTTTATAACCAGGGCCATTATACCCTTCTGCAAACCTTGCCCAATTCTTTTCTTTAATCCAATCTATTAGTTTTTCGCCTTTAAAAGGAGTAATTTCTATAAATTTACCAAATGCTTTCAGGTGTTCTCTTTCATGCTCATACATTTTTGAGACAAATTGATCTATAGATGAATATCCTAAACTTGCGTAATGAAATCCCATAATTTGAAAAGCTCCCCAAGAAGCTGAACTATATGCAGCTTCATGAAAAGCTGATAGATCAGATATTCCTGCTGCTTTTTCTAAGCGATCATATTCACCAGGGCCTCCTCTATAATGAATTTTAGTCCATTTTTTATACAATACATCCTTGGTTCTTTCTGAAACATATTGAGATGGATTTACTCCTCTCTTGTCTAGCTGCCTCCAAAATATATGACCTTCGAATAAAATTCTTGGTCTACCGCAGACCAAAAACCCTTTTCCATTACTTTCTATTTCATTAACTGCTTTTACCATTGCAAGTTCTAAACCAAATTGTTTTGCAAAATCTTTTGCATCCTGTTCTGATAAAAATTTATCATTAAACGCAGTTAAATCTTTTTTTACTTCTATAAGTTTTGACCATGTTTTGAGTCCTACAATACCGTCGACAACAAGATTATGCTTACTCTGGAAGTCCTTCACTGCCAAATCGGTATCTTTTCCAAAAAAGTTGGATACAAATACTTTGTATCCTAGTTTTGTTAAAACCTCTTCTAAATAATGAACATCCTGCCCACGTGAGCGATACTGTATTGTTTTCATTTTTTATGTTTTTCTCTTAATACTCTAACTCAATAAATCTCTATTTATTTATTTTTTCATTTCCCAAAAAACAAAACAATTATTGTTATTACCTAATAAAAAATCACCACAAATTAACCGAAACAACATCTTAAACTCAATTAAAAAGATAGCACCAAGCATTATTGAAGATACAAAAAATTGCCTAATCAACCTCAAGTTATAAGTACATATAATGTAACAAAAAAGATGCTAAAAATCTGATTTTAAAGTATCGTATCATTATAAAACAATTCAAATACATCATATGAGTATATTATCAAAGGTTGGTTTTTTTAATTTTTTAAAACTTGAGAATTATTCTGCACAAAACGAATTCTAATTAGATCGTTACGAATACTAAAACCGTATCTTTTAAAACAACTTAAGGAACTACTTTTATCATCAAATAGCCAACCTCAAAATAAGCTGTTATGAAAAATGTTGCCATAATCATTATTCTATTCCAAAGTTTTCAATTTGTTAACGCTCAGCAAGGTTTTGCAGAAACCCAGAATTTTTTGGTAACTACTGAAATTATGAACCAGGATCAAGAACACCCCTCATATGTTATTAATCTGGTTCGTTCAGAAGATGATTCACAAAAAATATCTACCCTTACAATTGAGGACACAGAACTTTTTGAGGATATCTTCATAACCACCTTAGAGAACCCTGGACTAGAAGGGATCTCTGAGGTGATTAAGATGGAGATTGAATACCTGGCATGTTGTGCACATGTAGAAGCATATTATTATATGGTTAAAGAAGATAATACAATTGTAGCGCTTCCTGAACTTAGAAATGTATACTGTGAAAATTCTGATACAGATTTTCAATATATATTTCCTAACCAAGAATACGGTATTAAAGGTAATATCCTAGAAACACAAACATTTTATAAAGAAACAGTAAAAGATATTAAATACGTAAACCTAAAACAAAGCTTTGCCTGGAATAATGGTGTTGTTCAAGATTCAAAGACAACTGCTATTACTGGGTATTAATTAAATCCTAACGGTAATCTCAATCTGATAAACAAAAAGGGGGAAACTTTTGTTTATTATACCGACCCACCTTAACAGGTGGTGTCGGTTTTTTTACATTTAAATTAATTACACCCCAGACCAAAAAAACAGTTTGATTATATTTGCTATTAACCAGATCAATCTTTTGTGAACACAAACCGTTTATTTACCTACCTTATCTCTTTTCTGATATTTAATTTTATCAGCTCGTTATCTGCACAAAACAATCAACTTAGAGCATATACATTAGAAGATGGGTTATCTCAATCACAAGTCTACGATATTATACAGGATGAAATTGGATATCTTTGGCTAGGAACTCAGGGAGGTGGTCTTTGTAGATTTAATGGCGATGAATTTAAGATCTGGAATGAAAATGACGGATTACAATCTAACTACATTCACTCCTTGGCTTTTGTAAACGATAGTCTATTTATTGGTACAAAAAACGGGCTTAGCATTAAAACAAAAAATAGATTTACTAATCTTGAAGGGCCTCGTATCAATAAAATATGCTTAATAGAAGATAAAATCTACTTGGCCACTAATATTGGTATTTATGAGTATCGTAAAAGTCTAGGGTTAATCAAAATAAACCTCAATACCAAAATCAATACCAGTATCATTAATGATATTGTATTTGATGGCAGACTATTTTGGGTTGCGACCAATAAGGGACTCTGGAAATTAAATGATATCAAGCAAAATGCCGGTATTATAGAACGACATAGCGCTTATGATTTTACTGCAGCTATTTTTCATAATAATAAAGTTTTTGCTGCAGCTTTTAATCAAGGGATTTTAGTTCTCAATACCAATGCAAAGACCTATGGAAATCATTGGATTCAAAAACCCGTTCGGGTAACTAATATTTCTGTGCATAATGATGGTGAATTATGGTTTTCTACAGACAACGATGGAATTACAATAATAGATTCTGAAAAATACAGAGAAAAAAAGAAAATCAACCGAAAAAATGGTTTAGCTGTATCCCATACAAGAAAAAGTATTTTAGATCGTCAATCTAATATTTGGATAGCAACATCTGGTGGTGGATTTTATAAATATTTTCAAAATAACTTTGTTCATTATGATAAAAATACCGGCTTAAAAGGAAATCGAGTATATGCCGTTCATAATGCAAAAAATGGTATTTGGGCATCTAATTCAGAGGTAGGATTAGTGCAAATCGACTCCTTAGGAATTCATAATATTCCCCAGGAAGAACAATTATCCGAAGTAAAAATTAAAACTATCACCAGTGATATTTCTGGTAATATTTGGGCTGGTACAGAAGGTAAAGGAATTCTTTTTAAAAAGATAAGTCAGGTTGATAGTGTTTTTACAGATACTATACAAAATATAGAAGCAGATAAAGATCCAATTATAACTACAGATACAATTGTAAAAACTGTCATCAAAAATCATATTATTGATACTGATAAAGGATTACCATCAAATTGGATAAGAGCAATCGAAGTCATTGATAATACTATATGGGTGGCATCGTATTCTGCTGGAATATCTAGATTCACCTATGATTCTGAGAAAAAACGTATCCTATCATTAAAAAAATTTTCAGGAAAGAACGGCATAAATGATCTCCATATCAGAGATATGAAACAAGATTCGACCGGTAAAATTTGGTATGCAACTCAAAACGGACACTTAGGATACATTAAGAAGAATAAGGTTACTCATTTAGGCAATGTTTTAAAACAAGCGACCGCAATAAGTTCAATTCTTTTTCATAAAAATACGATTTACATAGGAACAGCCGGAAGAGGAATTTGGTGGTCTGATTTGGATGGTGATATTGCATTTAAAAAATTAAAAGGTAGAAAAAAGCCATATTCTGATAATATTTATCAAATTATATTTGATGATAAAGATAATCTGTGGGCTGGAAGCGAACGTGGAGTGGACAGAATAGAACTAAATCAATCAAATGATATTGTAGACATCTTTCATTTTGGTCGAAATGATGGTTTTTTAGGTATAGAAACCTGTCTCAATGCTGTTACCAAAGATGAACAAGGAAACCTATGGTTTGGAGCGATTTATGGGTTAACCAAATACCAACCTACCGGAACTACTAAAGCCACTATCAAGCCAAGTTTATATTTTGAAGAAGTAGAAGTCGCTTACCGTAGTGTGGATTCTATACGATTAAGTGTTTGGGCCAATAGTAACCACATTCTAAAACTCACTCCAAATCAAACAGAATTATCTTTTAGCTATAAAACAATTGATCTGGATCATCCTAATGACGTCGAATATCGTTGGAGATTAAATAATTCTGAATGGAGTCCATGGTCATCTGATCATAGGCAAAATCTTGCTGGATTAGCCTATGGTTCACATGCTTTTACAGCACAATCCAGAAATTATCGATGGGAAGAAAGTGAACCTATTGCTTTTCAATTTTTTATTGATAGCCCCATTTATGAAAAAGGCTGGTTTCAATTAGCTGTTTTGGCGATGATCATATTATTTATAGGAGGCTATGCATTATCATACGTTCGGCGTGTGAAACAAAAAAACAAAGAGGAGCGTAATCGCTTAGAAATGAAGAACCACCTACTTTCTTTAGAACAAAAAGCATTACGATTACAAATGAACCCACATTTTATATTTAATGCACTTAATGGTATAAAAGCAATGGGAACCAGTAATCCTAATCGTATGAATAATACCATTAACACATTTGCTACTTTATTAAGAGAAACTTTATATAATTCGAGAAAAGATTATATTACTTTAGATCAGGAAATACAAACGCTCAAACATTATGTCGAAATAGAACAGCTAATGGCTAGTAAACCATTTACATATGATATCGTAGTTGATTCTGATTTAGACCCAGAAGAAATTCTAATTCCGCCTATGTTAATTCAGCCTTTTGTGGAAAATGCGGTTAGACATGGGATATTAAAAGGAAGCAGAGATGGAGAATTAAAAGTACAGTTTCATACTACTGAAGAGTTTTTACATTGTACTGTATTAGATAACGGGCAAGGTATTTTTCAATCGCAAAAAGCAAAAACCAAAACAGATCACCAATCAATGGCTCTAACAGTAACCAGAGAGCGATTAGAGTCAATTTCTGGAAAAGATTCTTTAAATATAAGAGAAATTATGCAAAACGGAAATTCTGTAGCAGGAACCGAGATTGCATTTAAAATACCATTACAAACCGACTATTAAAACTATTATGCTTACAGCCATTATTGTAGAAGACATGCCAGATGCACTTCAACTTTTGAAAAGTGATCTAAAATCAAATCATCCTGAAATAGAAGTAGTCGATACGGCACAAAGTGTTGTTGAAGCGGCAAAATCATTACGCAATACACAACCAGATATTCTATTTTTAGACATCATGCTTGGTGATGGTACTGGTTTTGATATCTTAGAAATATTTCCTGATTTAAAATCAAAAATAATTTTTGTTACTGCCAGTGATGAATTTGCCATTCGAGCATTCAAATTTGCAGCTATAGATTATGTATTAAAACCATATTCAAATGAAGAGTTAGCTCAAGCTATTGCAAGAGCCAAAGAGCAAATACAACCCAATAAAGAACGCCTTAATATTCTTAAAGATACGTTATCTGCTCCAGAACAAAAACCCGATAAAATATCATTACATACTCTGGATAAAATCATTATTGTAAATCTGGACGATATTATTCGCTGTGAATCTGATAGTAATAATACAATCTTCTATCTTCAAGATGGGCAAAAAATATTTGTAACCAAAACATTAAAATACTTTGCTGACATGCTTAAGAGTTATCAGTTTTTGAGAGTACACCAAAGTCACTTGGTTAACCTACAATGCATTAGTGCGTTTATAAAAACCGACGGAGGATATCTTATGCTTAAAAATGGAGAGAATATACCTGTATCTGTTCGCAAAAAAATCGAAGTAATGGAAATCTTAGATCGTCTTCACAGGTAATTTTTAGGGTATAACTAATAATAACTTTTGTGTTTCACAACACAATTCATCTCTTCTATAGCGGTTACTTCTTCTTTAACTGTATAGAATCTATTTTTTTATTATTAACTGAATTTACCAGACTTAACAAACTCTCTTTTTATACCTTCTGTTATATCTTTATATGAGATTACATGACTTTCTTTGGCCAATACATTAAGACAAACATACTGCACTACATTCATAATATCTGCACCAGTCAATTCAAATTTTTGGGCAAGTTGTTTAAGGTCTATATCCTTGTCCAGTATAAGTTTATTGGGAAAAGCATTCTGCCATAAACTTAACCGCTCTTGCGTTCTTGGCATCGGGAAATGAATAATCGATTGAAAACGACGAACGAAAGCTTCATCTATGTTACTCCTAAAATTAGAAGCCAATATGATCAATCCCTTGTATGTTTCTACTCGCTGAAGTAAATATGCAACTTCTTGATTGGCATATCTATCATGAGAGTTTTGTACCTGTGTACGTCTTCCAAATAACGCATCTGCTTCATCAAAAAAGAGAATCCAATCCTTATTTTCTGCTTTATTAAAAAGATTTGCAAGATTTTTTTCTGTTTCACCTATATATTTAGATACCACAGAAGAAAGGTCCACTCGGTATACATCTCTATTCGTGTGTTTTCCTAATAAATTAGCGGTTAAAGTTTTTCCTGTACCTGGTGGGCCATGAAACAATGCTCTATATCCAGGTTTTAGTTTTTTACGCATTTCTAACCCTTCGAATAAGGCATGTTTATATTTTAACCAGATAAGAATATCCTGAATTTGAAGTGAAGTCGAACTAGGTAAAATTAAATCATTCCAATACTGTTCTGTTGTAATTTTGGCAGCAGGAAATTCTGTGCTAAAACTAGGACTGGTTATACGACCTAATGTTATTTTGTCAATAAATTCCTGATCCAAAATAAGTTGTCCGCTCATAGCCGGTTCATTTCTTTCAGGCTCCGCCAAACGAATCACTTGTTTTTTTGCAAACCAGTGCTCTGGAGAAAAAAGCTGCTGAATCCGAAATCGATATTCAAGGTTTTCACCCGCCAAAAGAAAGAGTGCTGTCTCTCCCGATGGTAAAAACCCTCGATGTCCTTTTCCTCTAATCCCTCCTAAATGAGGAAATCCTCCACCATTAGGATATACACTTTGAATAAGTCGATCAAAATAATGAGGTCGGATATGAGGTGCCAACGCCAAAGTAATAATCACCAATTCTTCATCGCTAATCTTTTTAACAGGTAAATGTGGTAATAGAGAAGCAGACCATGAAGTGATATCCCAAGATTCTAGTTCTAAGCGCTCATTGGTCTCAAAAGACTTTAAACTACTTAGCAATAGCGTCTTAAGACCTGTTAAGGCATATTCTAAAGAAGTATTGATTTCTGTAGTGATCATAAACGGTTATCCTTTTTGCTGAACAACATGTGTTAATTCATGTACTAATAAATGTTTCCCACTTCTGGAATAAGGATCATATTTGCCCATATTAAAATAAATATCATATCCATGGGTAAATGCTTGTGCGTTTAACATCGCAGAGAGCTCGATAGCTTTTTCATCAGTATGAATACGAACATTGGTGAAATCTGCTTTCATTTCGGCCTCCAGTTCTGCTTTTATCTCTTCAGGAAGCGGCATACCTTGTCCTTTGGTTTCCTGAATCATAGCTTCTACAGATTCCATAGCATTAGCCTCTGTTTTCTTTCCTTTTTTTTCTTTAGATTCTCCTTTGGCTTGAGTTGCCTCATCATCCATTTTCCTTTGAATTTGTTTTGTAGCAGGTTCTTCTTCCTCTGTTTGTCGTTGAATACGTTTTGCAGCAGGCTCCTCTTCTTCTGCCTGCAGTTGAATTTGTTTCGCAGCAGGTTCTTCTTCCTCTGCTTGTCTTTGAATACGTTTTGCAGCAGGTTCCTCTTCCTCTGCTTGTCTTTGGATACGTTTAGCTGCAGGTTCCTCCTCTTCTGCTTGTCTTTGGATACGTTTAGCTGCAGGTTCCTCCTCTTCTGCTTGTCTTTGAATACGTTTAGCTGCAGGTTCCTCTTCTTCTGCTTGCCGTTGTACCGATTGTTTTCCAAAAGCATCACCAGGTGCTTTCTCATTATTTTGTTGTAGTACATGATCAGCCATAGCATCAGCTTCCTGTTCAAAAGGACTGCTAGGATCACCTACTTCTAATTTGGCCTGGAAAAAACTATCACTCCCAGAACTTTCTTTCGTTTTATTTTCTGTATTCGAAAAAAAAGGATCGCTTTCCTCCTTTTTGTTCTTGTTTGGTTTTCTTGGTCTTATTTTTTTCATGATTAAAGTGTTTTGTGTTGTTCATTTTTTATTTCAAAAATCATATCTGATATAAAAGCTAAGTCGCTTCTCTTCTTTTAAAGTATATTATTCTATTTTAATTTAACCAGTTACCTTTAGGAAATGGGTCCCATAATTTACCATCATCTGAAGCATACAATATTGAATTGATATTGAATTTTTGTAATAAAAAGTTAAAATTTACCGCTTGTTCTCTTGAAGGTACAATTATGTTGATCTCGGATAATGGATTTCCATCTGGACATTTACCTTGCTTCATCCATTCATTAAGCTCTTGAATCTTTTTCAAATTATACTCATCTAATTCATTAATTATCATTCCTTTATATCCTTTTTGATTAAACTGACTATAAAAAGTTAGATAATCTGTTGAAGATGAATTAAATATTGAAACCATTTCATCCCCCATTTCATTATAACTTGATTTTATTGAAAAATCAGAATTTTTGTAATACCAAATAATTCTATTCGAAATAATTTCTGAAATTTCAGAAGTGTTATTCACTTCACCTAACCAGTTAATCAAAAACATTTTATCATTACATTTTAGTCGCTTCACCAAAGGAGGTAGTTCTCCAAAACATAGAGACTGTATAATTTTTTGGGTTTTCGCCATATTGTCCTTTTCTTTTGGTAGAACAATAATATCAATAAGCCCAGCTGGATTAAATTTTTTCCAAACTCTAGGAGGTCTTGGCTCAACATATTCCATACTTAAAACACTAATCGAAGAAACAATATCGAATACTAATTTATCATCAAACAATTCATAGAAGATCTCGAAGAATTTTATAAAACCCGCAACAAACTTTGTAAATGACTCTTCTTTAACTGTTTTTATAAGATAAAAAGACATTCTCTTTTTTTCAAAAGACACCTCCAAATCGAGCATTGACTCATTAGCTCCATCCGAAATTACATATGTTTTTGAACTTATTTTTTTCAACTGTTTTTTAATCGAATTAAAATCTTTTATTTCCTTTTTAGTTTCACCATCGACCCCAAAGTATTTAAATGATTTGACAAAATTGATTTTATCAAATTTACTTATGATAACTTTCAAAAAATCTTCATCATTTAGACAAAGAGACTCAATAGAGTTATACTTAATACCTTGACTTTTTAAAAGTAATTTCATGTTATTCTGTTTTGTAATTTCCAGACAATTTTTGTTCCAAAACCGGATCCCATAAGGGGATTAAATCTTTACTGTTAAATATATATATTACATCATCAAAAGGGCCTTTTTCTTCAGCATTTGACCCTTCAATTGCAACAATATTTTCATTAATAATAGTATTATAATCTTCCATTTGTTTCTTATCACTTGTACTAGGCTTCACTCCTTCAAATCTAGATTTTGCATCAACAAGACTCTTCCCCCTAAAACCATCTGCCATTCTTCTTTTCTTTAATTCCTCATGTACAAAAATAGGTCCCGGACTTGATACATCTTGATTTTCAATTAGCCAAACCTCAAAAATCATCCCTCTTATCTTATTATATTTATTAGGGATTACTGAAGATCTCAAAACATCATTATTTAATCCTACTAGATTTCCTTTATATTTCTTCGCAATTGCTGATCTCATCTCTTCTCTATAAGGTTTAGGTTTTGTAACCCCCTCGATAAGAGGCAAACCAAGATCTGTTAAGATTTTTTCATAATCTTTAATTAATTTATCATTTTTTGCCGCTTTTGACCCTCTTCCTCTACTTGTATTAGGAGCTATTGTTACAGTAAAATCAATATCACTATCTTCCTTATCCGCTTCTGGTTCTGTAAAACTAATAGTTATCTTAATATTATCCTTAAGTTCACCTTGATATGTTTGCTCTATCTCTCTAGCCTTTGTTTCCAAAAGCTGTCTAGTTTCATCATAATTTTTCTCATCCCCCTCTTCCATACTAGCTATAGCATTGGTTATGATCTGACCATGCTTCTCATCATCCTTACCTTTTAAGAAACTTTTCGCTTTATTTTTAACCCATAAAATCATTTTATCAAGTGCCTTATCGATAGGATCTCTAATCTTTTTAAGGATATTTTGTAAAGCTTCTCCTATTTTACCCAGTCCTACAAACTCAGCCAAAAAGCTTACTGCTAACACTAAGATTCCTTTCATGGTGTTGACTACCTTTGTGGCTGCAGGTACCAGATTTCCTGCTACGATATCGGCAATAGAGTTCATAAAGGCGACTCCTACCTGAATAATTTTTTGAATACGCTGAATAAATACTTGAATAGCTCCCCAAATAGCCAGAATGGCTTGAATAAATCCGGCTCCAGGAATGAACATACTTACCAACTTTGCCACCGCCTTTGTGACCACTGTCTGAGTTACCCAGGAGATGATTTCACCAATCACCGTATCCTTGAGTGTCGTAATATGTTCCATAATTTTCTCCCAAGCTGCAGCAGGACCTTCGGTCACCAATAACTGGATCAGCTCAAAACCTTCCTCAAGAACCGTAACTGGCCCTTCACCCAAATGCTCTACTAATTTGGCCCTCATATTCTCCCAGGTAAGACCCAATACGGATAATACGAACTTCAAAATCTCTACAAAATCAAGTCCTGTCGGAATATAAACACCTGCACCCGCCAAAGTTCCCGTCAACCAATCGATTAGCACCTCCCTTAAAATACTACCTATATTATCTTTAAACATTTGAAAGCCCATTTTTCCGGCCTGTACCAAATTGCCTAAAAAGGCCATAGGGTTCTCAAAAATAGACTGAATAGCACCTCCTGCTCGTTCAAGGAATGGCATAGCTCCAGGGGCGACCACCGAAAAGATGATTTTCAAAAGTTCCCACATTGCATTTCCCGCCCAGGAAACAAAATCTACTACAAAAGTGGCGAAGACTAATGCTATTTTGGCAAAGGCTCTGGGTACTACTACCAAGTCTACTATGGTTAATGATTTTAACGCGTTTATAAATCGAGTAGGAATACTGGTTACCAAGGCAATTAATTGCCCCATAGCTCCCTGGAACCATGCCCAGGCTCGTGCAATAGCATTTCCTTTTTTGATATTTTCCCAAATTTCTTCCTGACCGATTAACTTCATAAAGCCACCAATAAGAGTCTCGGCCGTTCGCGGAACAGCATCTCCTGTAATAGGATTTGTACCAAGAACAGCAATAAGCAAATCCCAACCATTTGTCCCTTCTGCAAGACTTGCTAAAGGTCTAAGAATTGCTTCTTTGATGAATTCTAAAATATCTGAAACTAATCCCTTAACAAAGTTAATTAGCATAGTAATTGGCGATGTAAAAATACGTTTCGCCCTACGCCATAAACTTCCCAATCTGGCTATATCTGTTATCCCCAGAGAACCAACAAATTCTCTAAAAGCACTTACAATAGAAGCTCCAATATCTCCAAGAGTATCCAGTTGTTGTACAATCCAATTTCCTACTTTGTCGAATATACCATGGTTGTTAAGTGCCTCCCAGATCATATTTCCTCCTGGTAAAAAGCCCATGATGCCCCTAAAGATATTTGCAGCATTACGAGGGACATCTTGTCCATTAATAGGGTTAAATCCTAAAATAACGGTTAACATTGAATATCCAGGAATATTATTTGCCTTGTCTGCTGCCCAATTACGTGCTCTTGAGATCACACCTCTCTGTACCATAGCAGGGGCACTTTGATTGACCTGAACGTTGGCACTTCGTTGTACTGAATTTTTGGTAGCTGCACCCTGCTGTACTACATGGGTCAATTCATGAGCCAATAATCTTGTACCTTCTTTTTGTTCTGGCTGATATGTTCCTTTATTAAAATAAATATCGCGACCATGAGTAAATGCATGTGCTTGCACCTGATTACTCATCCCTTCTGCATCAGAATCGGTATGAATTCTCACATTGCTAAAATCTGCTCCAAAGGCAGATTCCATTTGTGTTCTTGTTTTTCGAGACATTGAGGTCCCTCCTCCTTTGCTGGCATGTAATTTAGATTCAAAATCAGAATTTGTATGCTGCCCTTCTGCCATTTCACTCAGATTAACTTTGCGTTGAATCTCTCCAGTTTCAGTCTCTGCAATATCTTCTTCCTGATGATGAGTAGTTGGAGGTGGAGGCGTAGTAGTAATTGATTCTGCTGTGGCTGATCGTTGTACTTCTGCTTCTGGGTTGCTAGCAGTATTCAAATCCAATTCTGTTGGACTTTCAAAAGCTGGTTTACGCTGAAAAAAGGCTAACCGCTGGATATTAGTTCCCGCATCCCCAGAAGCAGGAGGTGCCGCTGGAGGAGAAAATCCCTCTCCACCAGTATAAATAGATTGTGTTACCTCATCAGCAACACGATCTGCTTCTACTTCAAATGGATCATTGATTTTGTTAACCTGAAGTTTTGGTTGGAAAAAAGTAGTACTCTCTGCCTTAGTCTGGCTTTCAGATTTAGAATGATCTGCGGCTTCTACAGTAGCAACACCACGTGACTCTTTTACACTTCTATGATGCTGATTAGCAGCAGAAGTTGTCGAAGAGTCATGTGATGTACTTGTGATAGCCATATCTATTCAATACTAAGTTGAAATTTGAATTTATTTTTTAGGTTTTTTGAACTTTTTATTAAGTATCCAGAGAATCAGCAGAATTAACAAAGCTATAATAAATGCTAACCAACCAGGGATACCAAATGTATCCTCGAGCCAATTTTGAACTTCGCAAAGGGTATTACAATCTTGTGATTTCCCAAAACCAAGAGCGCTCCCTTTATAAACTTTTACATCTGAGACACTTATAGATATATCTGGATCATTATTACTATTAATTGCGTCAAAAGTTATAGTATAACTTCCATCTCCATTATCAACTGTATTCACATTAGCGACATCGTTACCTTTAATACTAATTCCATTTGCAAAACCTGGTCCTACAAAACGTTGCTTATTCCCCACTTTATATTTTGGAGTATATTGTAATTGAAATTTATTATCTCCAATTTGAGTGACTTGCTGGGGAGATACATTCGGATCAGGATCGGGATCTCCAAATCTTAAGTACACAGTACGTCTTGTTAGACGGTTAATTTTTCCTATAGAGTCATTAGATGCAGATATTTGAGCAATAGTTTGATATACTCCAGATACATCGGTATCTGAGAATGTTCCTTCATATTTTCCATCCCCAGAATGTGAGAGATTCACTACATTTTCTCCCAGGTTTAAAGAATCTATCAAGTCTGGATTTTGTTCTAAAAGAGCTAATAATTTCTCATATCCTATAGATCCTACATCTACACTATCATTAACATCGAGTTTTACCTGAGCTCTAGCCAGTAAATCGCCAAGATCTTCTCCAGGTTTGAAAACCAGTACTGAAACATTGGCATCTTGAATAGGTTTCTTTCTATAACTGAGGTCTGTGAATATGCGCAATTGATCTCCTACTTTGAAATCATCAGCTTCTATATTATAATCATAATCTAAACGATGATCATCTACCTGCGCTTTAATTTGATATGGTTTTCCTCCTCCAGTTCCTGATCGTACTCTTACCGTCCAAGTTCCTTTAGATGTTTGAGGCAAAGCAGCGCATCCAGCATACTTTTTTAAGTCAATAATACCTAGAAGGCTATTAGTCCCATTATTCGGACCAAAGATGTATTTAATTGCTGATTCATCATTACAACTACCTGTTACCGATACCCCATCTTTTTCTACCGTGAAAAAAGGTTCCTGATCTGGCGTGATGAGTTCGAAAAGAATCTTATCGATATTGTCATTAATTTCAAAATTATGTACAGGTGCTGAAGTTGAAGAACCTGAAGTAGAATCAATAACTCTAGGAACCCTACCGTTTTCAACACCGACAGTTTGAGGACTATTCCCTTCTAGCATATTCTCGAATCCGGCGTCAAAGAAATTTGCTATGCCTGTTGTAGTATTAAAATCGCTTCCATCTCCTCCCGCATTAACCTCTTCTTGTAATAAGAAAAAACGAGCGGTAGCTCCCGTAGGAGTATTTTTTGTGGCTATCTCCTCTAAAAGGCTTGCAGGAGCTCCCATTGCGGCTGCTCCAGTAGCAATGGTAATTATATGGATGGAATCATCACTATTATTTAAAGATTCTCCGCTATCGGTTTCTTCTCCTATATCTGGACCACCATCAACAACTTCATCTCCACGGTTCTGCTCTCCATCTGTAAATAGAAAAATAAGTTGTCGACTATGAGCTGCGGTTGTAGAAAGTTTGTTTTTTCCTGATAATAAACCATCACCCATTGCCGTCCACCCACCTGGAGTTAATGCTATGATTTCATTCGTGAAATTAGAAGCATTTCCATCGATATCTGTAAAAGAAGCTCCAAATCCAGGAGGAGGAGTATCTACTGTGGTTTCGAAATATGTAAGTGCAACTGAATCCCCTGGAACTTTAAAAGCATCTAATTTATTCACAAATAAATTGGCTGCAGTTTGAAGAATATCCATTCTTGTGATAGTTCCGACTCCATCATGTGGCGGATTCCCCATACTCCCTGATCTATCTAACACAAAAGCTGCTGAAACAGGTTTACGAACGGGTATAATCACTTCAATTTCACTAGTGTCGCCTCCGCTTTCAAACTCCAAAAATATGGTGTAAGAATCTTCAACAATTGTAGTTAGAGTGACTGTTGGGTCGGGAACTACATGAAGGATTTCTGCAGTACCATCTACAGTTACTTCTAAATCCGGAGATACAAAAGGATCCTCTCCTCCGACTACCATTTTGAGCCCGCTACCATTGAGCGTAGTAGCATCTACGTTTGTCCAAATTACTATGTTGCCTATACCTAACCCTCCAGGAGTAATTGTAAGATCAAATGCAGCATCACCAACACCATAAGTATTGGCTGTTTCAAGAACATCGGTTCCCGGACTAAAAGGAATGTCTTCTTGCCCAAAAAAATGATAGGGCATCATAAAGCTCATGATAAGAATGATTACAATATTTTTAATAAATTTTAGTGTCGGTTTCATATATAAAGTTTTAATTATGAGTAAAATTTTAAATCCAGTTGATTTGTAAGAGTTCTTTCATCCAAGGGAATTTTACCATTCCAATTCCCCATGGTAGATGTTGTAGCAAGATATCCTGAGCTTTTTGCTCCACATAAAGTTGCCAGCCTGTTTCGGTTTTTAGGAGTTTGCCAGATCTATTGATAAATCCTTCTCTTAAACCATCGACAGAGGTGTTTTTAAGTGCATCCCAATGTTGAATAACTGATTTTAGTAAGCTTCTTGCCTCATTCAATTCAAAGGAGTTGAGCTCTATTCTGTGATCCATAACCGTATCCCATGGCAAACCACATAAATGTTTGAACAATACACACTCATATTCTATGTACCCCATATTTCCTGTACTGAGAAATGCAAGAAGTCGAATTGCCTTTTGGGCAGATGACTCGGTTTTCCAATTGTTATTTTCTAACAATGACAGATTCTTAAAAAAAGATCCTAAAAAAGGATATAAAAGCGTAATTCCGGCATAGTGTACATATACTCCTTCTTCCTCTTCTATTCTTAAAGTTGATTCTGGTATATTATTTTGCTCTTTTCTCTCTTCACTTAAGTATTCTTCTTCTCTGTTAGCTCTATATAAATTATCAGTAGTTTTTTCCTGTTCAGAAGTTTTTACATTTCTATTTGTGTTTGGATTGGTAAAGTGAGCTGAACTCAAATCTATCTTCACATTTTTAGTTTCGTTATCCTTTAAGAGAATTGAGGCTATTTCTTCTTTAAATTTTGAGATCGGAACTTGAGGCCATATTCCTTGTATTTCATTTAAGAAAAAGTGGACTATTTTATCTGAACGGAAACTTCTTAAAAATTTCTTTTTCTGAAAGTAAGTATTTGAAAATAAGTATTTTAAAAACTGTATTTCAGGTTTTTTTACAGTTTTATTAATGAGATCATGGTGTATAATAATAGTCTCCCAAAATACAATTCTAAATTCCTTTTCCTGATCCTTTTGAAAGACAGTTTTTTCAAAAACTTTGTATAGTGGTGAATGATCTAGAGGTATCTCTTTTGACACTCCCATAGTACTTAAAACAAAGGCTATTTCCTCATCCTGAAAAGTAGTTAGAAACCGTATGCGGGTATTGGGTGTTTTTTGAAGTATGGAGACAAGTTTTTTAGTCTTTTTCACATCTAATTGATGTATATATTTCTTACCAATTTGTGGTAACACATTCAAATCAAACCACCATGGAAAGTATCCTTTTTCAAAATAGAACATGAAAGCATTCTCAAGAACATCTATATGATTTTTTTTTCTTGATAATTGTGAAGGTTTGTCTACCTTATTTGTGCCTACTATTCTACTAATCTTATCTGCTAAAATATGTTCAGGTTTATGTGAAGTATTCGTGGAAAAAGAAGAAATAGTTTTGGAATCCTTTTGTAATAAGAAGCTTTTTTTCAGTTGTTCCTGTAAAGCAAAATCTAATCTTTCTTTCAAAACGTTTTCCCAGTTTGTAAACGATATATTCCCTAAATCAATTTCTAAGCTATCAATGAATACATATTCATCACTGTAATATTTCTGAATCTTTTTTTCGATAGCATTACATAATTCTGTTGTGCAATATTGAGTAACATCTTCGCTTAATGAAACGGAAGAAGTATTCCCATTGACATTAATATCAAAAAACAACTGTCTTATTATGTTATCGTATGGTTTCATTTATGCAGATATTTGATAAATTTCATTCAGTACTGTAATTAATTCACTCCTTCTATCGCTAAGGACATTTATTGGTGTTGACGCATCTTCTTTAGCTTCAAGCCATGCTCTCCACCGAGCTGTAAAATTGTTTAGAGAAGGTGTATTTGCATTTTCAACACCGGTATTGATATCTAGCCAGTATATGCCTGTCAGTATATGAGCAGGAGTTTCTTCATTAATCTGTTTCACGATAAGGTTTCGAAATTTTTCATTTTGAAATTGTGCAGGAATTGAAGGTATTGGTTCCATTTCTACAGCAAAATCTCTTTCAAATCCAGAGGGAAGAATACTACTAATTCTCATAGAATATGGATTAGAAACATTATTGGTTTCATTTATCGGAATTTCTAAATCGATTGTATCTCCCTCGTTGGGTCGTAAAAGAATATGTTCTACAATATATACTCCACTTCCAATTTCTTTTAGTTCTCTGATGATGTGTCTTATGTTAGTTCTTGCAGCAAATTCGTCATTTGTAGAAGGAAGAGACGAAGTCGCTACATAGGTCGGTAAATTTCCGGATTCTGGTTGAAATCCTATTACATATGTTACAGGAGATACACCCTGGGGTTCTACAAAATAATGATCTCTATCAATAGCTTGTCGTATAGTCTCTCTAGCTTCATTTTGTGCATCTAAAGCATTGGGATAATTACCCACACTCCGTAATATCACATCACTATTACTATCAATAATTTCAAAAATAAAATCAGGGCCGTCAGGAACAATCTGTATGAAATTATCTACTTCATTATGTAAAGTTCTTCTATTCAGGTTTCTTAAACCCAGCGCACTAAGCAATCGTTTAGATAATCCTGATGTATTTCCTGTATCCCAAGCCTCTTCACTATAATTTAAAGCCATAAACCGATTTTTACTCTGCTCGGGGAATACACTCAAATAGTTAATCTTATCTAAAATGAGGTCATGAGCTATTTCAAGTTGTCTTAAATCAAGTTGTGATGAATTATCAACCATCAAAGAGTTTTCTTCATATCTGAAAGAAATATAATGTTCTAAAGAAGCTCCAAATCTTGCCATTAAATGATCGAGGAAACGGTTTCTACGATCTAGAAAAATAGTATTAGACTCGAAGACCTCATCTAAAGCTTGTTGATAATCATTTGAAAGGTCATTTTTAAAATCTTCCCAACTTTGTCCGCTATTTAAAAAATCAACGAGTAATCTTTCATAGTAAGGAATATCATATAGTGGATTTTTAAAATAAGTATTAGTAACATTGGTATCTATGGAGAATAGATCATTAATATGATATAATTGATTTGAATAACTCGCGAGTAATTGATCGATTATCGTTAGATACGCCCTAAACTGTTCTACTTTTGCTCTATGTTCTTCTGAATAGGCATTAGATAATACATTTTTTCCTAAACCAAAGGCGGCAGGGAATTCATGTTGAATAGAATAATAGTCTGATAATGTAGCTAAAGATTCACCAGACGGAATAGATGGAAGATTAGATATCGTATTAGAAGTTTGAAGCGTTGTTCTTAATTCATCTAATAAGCTAATCACCAAATCGTAATTGTAGTCTAATTCGACTCTTCCACTATAAAATTGTATGTTAGATTTATTAAAACTGAATCTGGGTTTAACCAGTTCTGACTCTGCAAGTACCAAACAATCAGTAACCTTTTCTTCTACTATCTTGTTGTTTCGGTAATTAGAAATAGTAATATTAGAAATTGCAATCACCTGATTTTCGATAATATTTGTTATTGCTGTAGAATTTTTTAGAGCAGTTTTAATAAAAAGATTAACTAAATCTGATATATATACAGTACTATTTCGACTATCAGCAACTCCTCTCGACAAGTCATTGAGTACGGCATCGTCCAGAAAACCATTTGCTAATAAAGGCCCCTCAAAAATGTTTTCGTAAGAGATTTTTTTGGTTTCTAAATCGTTGAGAGATGTAAAAAGTATTGGAGGTCTAAAGAAATTTTCAAGCTCAAATAAAACCGAAGCCAGATATTTTTCGAGATTTAATGTTTTCAAAACTTCAATACTAACATCTATACCAATCTCTTGAATTCTAACGGCCTTTATATCTTGTATATCTTCCCCTAAGTTGCGATGAGCTCTCAATTTCTCCCAAATACTATTTTCAATGGTTGAGGCCGCTACTACTTTTCTGTTAAATAAATCGATGAAGGAGTCGTTACCGGTATTAGACAAAAGGGCAATAATTTCATTTTCGACAGCAGTAGTTTCTATAGGATCTGTACCAATTGATGGGTTTACAGATATGATAACAGTAAATGAAGTAGTCGAAATAGTATTATAGGTTATTTCTAATTCTGCCGAGTAATCATTTTCTTCTCCTGAAGGAGGTGTTAATATAATACTGGCAGATCCCGGACTGGTAATATTATCTATAGTAGTAAATATTTCCTGAAAAGCATTTGCACCTTCTTCGTCCCAAAAAGGAAAAAACACACCAATAGTAAAATCTTGATCTCCACTTCCGATATTGATAGTAATATTTTTTTCGATGATACTACTATTAATATCACCTAATGTATCATCTTCATCCAATTCTAATAATACATCATACAAACCATTAATATTATTAGTCTCCCCAATAGACAATGGAATAAACCAAGCATTTCTAACACCTTCGGTATCGATTAATACTTTTCGATAATCTTTAATTGTGGTAGGATGAACTGGTAAAATTTCTTCAGCACCAAATAGTACATTAGAAGAATTTTGTTGGCTACTAGCCAAAATATCTTTAATATCAAGGTCAGCTTTTAGCGAAAGTTCGGTAAGTGCAAAACAAAAAGCTTCCAATAGGGTGATCCCTGGATCATGTATGTTATGATCTGTCCAGGTGGTTCCCGAATATTGCTGGAGAAGTCGAATCCCCTCTTGTCGTAAAAACGAAAAATCTTCTCCCTTTTTTAATATTGGAGATTTAAGAATTTGCTGTTTTGTGTTCATATTCATTCATTTCTTTATCAGACTGTACCTTATGATCATTGAGAGCTAATTCTGTTTGAACCTTTATATTTTGAATAAGTTCATATACCTGTATATATGGCATAGAGCCTAAAGCTGCTAATATTTGATTAATTGATCCCAGTGATAAGGACAAGTGAATTTTTTTTTGTTCGACCGATTTCATTGCGTTTTCTGAATTCATGGTTGCTTTATTAGGTTATCTTGTAATTTTTATCCCCCAAGCGCACTTACCCGGGAATCCAATTCATTTAATACTTCTCTTATGTTTATTACTTCAGATCCATTTACCATCACTATTTCTCCATTCGTAAAAAGGTTGGCATTAGGATGATTATTCTGATTTGTATTGCTCACAGTTCCTCCAATGACAACATTCCCTGTGTCGTCTTCAATTTGCATTCTTACCAGGTTTCCATTTTGAGTAAACCGAATGACTTCGGTTAAAGGAGCATTAATATTTACATCTCCATCGGCTCTCTGTCGCAGCGCATATTCGGTATCATTTGCTCTTTCAAAATGACTAAAATGAGCACGATCTGCCGAAGTACCAGTTGATCTGTCATGAATTACTGCACTTCCTAGCCTCACTTGATTTGTTACGCCATTATTTACACCAATTCTCACTTCAAACAAATAATCTGTAGGTGTAACATCACCTGTTCCGATACCAACATTTCCGCCATTATAAGCCACATTTGGGCCATTCGAAATCGGAGCAAATACTCCTCCAGAACCAGGATCTCCCAACGGGCGCCAATTATTTCCTTCTCTAAATTCGAAAACACCTCCAAAAAAACGTATTGTACCGTTGGTATCATCATTTGTACTTCCTATTCGTATCGCATTGTCAAATACATAATTACTATCTTCAATACTTATAGGATCATCTTCATAATTGATAAACGAATCCCATACATCATTAAAAGCATTTTGATCTGGCCGTTCCCCATTAGAAAAAGGGCCTTCAAAAAGATAAGTTCTACTTCGCTGTGTCATGATCTTTACTAATTAATTACTACTGTTTTCATCATTGATAATAAAATCTACATCTATGGTCATAAATCCTATGCCTAAAGATGAAGCTCCTGAGCATTGATACTCATCGGGTCTTAATGGTTGTATTCGATGATCTAATGCCGAAACTAAAATGGAACGTGGGCTTGTTGCACAAGCCACATTCACATCACTGCCAATTATAAAATTGGAGTTAATCGTCATATCTTGTATTCCTAAAATTATGTCGGGCGATATCTCAAAATTTTCTTCAATAATTAATTCTCCCAATCCCGGTTCTGATCCCCCTAAATGTTTGTGGTACAATTCGAAATCGACCACATAATCAACGTAATTTTTACTCTCTATGAATTGAAGGATAGAAGATTTGTAAATAGCCCCACCAATTTCAATATCTACTCCATCAACAAATGCCCATGGCGATAAGAATTGCTTTAATTCTTCATTTAGCAGATTGCTATAAAACCCTGGATCAAAACCTGAATTAAAGCCTATTTTGGCATCTACAAGTATACTTTCATATATAGGGAGTTCTATATTAACTTTTACAAAAGGAGAAATATAGAGTTCTACAAAGCTTTTGATTTCATCTAAAGTTAATTGACTTGTATTAGGTTCAAAAGGGTTGATAGTGTCTTTATTTCGAAGGTTTGATACTACAATTAATGTCACAGAACCTGCTTCGGTAGTCGAATTACTATCGGTATGAGCAAGACATTTAACTTTATAAATATTTGGGAAAGCTTCTAAAATCATACGCTCATAATCCCAAAGTTGAATAGATCTATTCTTATGCCTAAGTCTTTCTGCTACACGTGCTGTATATGAAGGAGTTGGTTCATTAGGAAAACCATCGACAGATTTTAAAGGTTGTTCGACTTTTTTTATTTCCTTTACTCGGTTTAATAAGTTTGAAATACTTTCTGCTGGTAAAGGTTCATTAAGATGAGCATCATAATTCTCATCTTCAATTTTCAATGTAGCATTAACTGCATTAGAATATATATTTTTAAGTTTATTAGCTCCTTCGGCAGCTTCAGATATTGTTGCTTTTATCCAGAATAAATTACCTGATAGAAAACTATCGGTATTGGTAGCATTTCTTGGAATAACTAAAGAAACAATTCCAGATTGTTTAAAGCCAGAAGTACCGTCAGTCAAGATTTCTTGTGGAGATAATGGAATCCAAGTTTCTTGAGAAAGATAATTCCAGGAGATATTTTCTGGGGGAAGGATCACAGATCGTTTTGCTGTTCCTTCTTCTATATCAAATAATAGATTAAGTGTTTGAGGAGGGGAAAAATTATCTAATCCTATAATTAAACTTCCTTCTTCTTCAAATATTGGTACTAGTTCTCTATGAAATTGAGCATCCAATTGTCGAAAACCAAATGGTCCAATCTGAAATAGGTTATCATACTCGCTTTGAGCATTGGTAACAATAGTCTTGTTCGCAGTGTAACCAAGAGTAAGTTCTTTTATTGTTGGTGTATAGGGTTGATTAGGTAGAACAGGTTGGGGAGGATTACCCGGTTCTATAGGGTCGTATGTTGCTAAAGCAATTGCCTGTTCTGTGTATAATTGTGGAAATTCCTTATGTCCAAAAGCTTTAAATGGTTCAACATTCCTTAAATCTAACAACTCAATTTTTATAAACCCTCTTTCTGCTTGAGTAGTATAGGGTTCTAAATCTTCTACAGAGGGAGCGTCTTCATAAGCTATATTTACATTAAATTGAGCTGCTTCTACTTCAATAATTCTGGGAAGATTAGCATCATCCAAATTGAATAAAGGCTCTCTTACCTTAAGCAAATTATCCCATGACTTATTTAATAATAAAGATATATCTGAAATAAAACTATTATTACCAAAATCGTCACTAATACCGTATTGTGAATAATGATTTACAAATTGAGCATCTGGTATATCGTGCCATAATAACTCTATGGTTAATGAAGAAAGTCTCTTCCTAAAAATTTCAGCATTTCCGATGTAAAAACTGCTATTCACCAAAGGTTGAGGACCAAAGGGGAGAAAAGGACTTTCCGGATTTAAAACTCCAATATCACTCTGGAGTATATTGTTTTTTAATCCGCTTACAGCTACATTAATGTCAACAGAATCTACTTTCAGGTCTTTTAAAGCATCGTACCCTGGTGAACCTGGCTTTAAAAATATCTTTAGCAATGGAGATTGTGTAGGATATGATTCTTCATGTATTTCAGAATTGTAAAAAGTGAAAGCAGGTTGATCATTATTTATTTTAATCTCCAACTTTAACCGCCTCTCTAACAAGGAAATATCTGCAACATATGATATTGGTTCTTCCCAACCTTTTTCACCACTGTAGTATATAGTAAAACTATTGTTAAGTGAATTAATATTTGAGAAATCCGAATCAGGCGAAAGATTAATATCCAAGGTAATATCACGCTCGCCTTCTTTTAATAGAAAGGTAAAACTGCTTATAGCAAATCCAATACTCGCATCAGTCATTGTGCGCTTTTCAATAGCAAGCTTATTCTGAGATTCACCAAATGATGGCCAGAACGAAATGCTTTCGTCTAAGGGTTCTCCTATTCCATCTTTTGAATTTGCAAATGGCGCTACTCGTATAACAGTATTGTTTTTTACCTCATCTAAATAAATGGTTTTAATACTTTGAATTTGCGCTCTGGAAATCACAGATTCTTTATCTGCCTCATATATCAAAGAGTTTCCATCTATATCTTTCCCTGCATTAAACGTAGTATTCTTTTTCAACAAAAATTCATCAAAACTGTTACTCTTTGCCAAATCTAAAACCAATTGAACTTGATCAGGAATGGCTTTTTTGGGTTGTATTTTTAGAACTTCTTCATAGTAGTAGTCTAAATGTTTTTGAGTAATTGTATTGATTTCATTTTGAACATAAGTATAAAGCTCTGTTAACACAATCAACAAACCAATATGTGGAGGTATATCTTGATTTTCTAGAGTCGTCAGATCTTTAATATCAGAGATTCCCTCTAAGATCGATTGCCAATCTCCTATAATTTGATTATTTAGATCATAATATGTAAGCTCTATAGAAAAACGATACATAAAATCTAGTAGATCTAACTGTGATCGTTCATCAATCAACACATATCCTTCTTTCAAAAATCTGGATTGGCGTTCTAATTGATTAGTCCCGTCTCGTATGGATTTATTATTACAAATCATATTCTTGAAATATCAATAGCTTCTTCTAGATAAAATGGATAGACAAAATTGAATCTTGAATTTGTACTTCTAATAGTATAATCTATATCTATCAAAATGATTCCTGCATTCAAATTTTCGGTATTAATGTCTATTTCGTTTACATCAATTCTTGCTTCGTAAAACAAAATTGCTTTTCTAACCATATCTCTCACCAGGGTAATCAAAGTTGTGGTAACAGGTTCAAACAACATAATATCCAAATTGCACCCAAAACTTGGCCGTAACAAACGTTCACCTGGTCTTGTAGATAATAGTATCTGCAAACTTTGTTCAATATCTTTTACTCCCAGTACTATATCAACTTCTTTCTTATTTTGATCGAAAGAAGGAGGAAAACTCCATCCTTTTCCTAAATATGATTGTTCATTATTTTGATCCATATACCTTATTATTATGAACAATGAAGAAGACATACTTCTTTTTTTGCCCCTTATTACCATGTATACTCCTTAATTTTTATCGTTACCCGCTCTCCTTCTCGTTGTTTTCTGTCTACGAACTTGTACCTTTTTTTCTTCTTTAAAATCTGATTCCGAGAATTGAGAAACTATAGCTAACATCTCCTTGGTATTTTTCGCTTTTTTTAATCCCTTACTTACTTCTTCTTCACTCTTTATAAATTCTTTTAGCTGTTTTTTTACTCGTGCTTCTTCTGCTTGAGTAGCCATTCCCGTTAGTGCTTGAATTGTTTTAGAATCTGAAAACATTTTTTTTCTTGTTTTTAGGAATAGTTTCTCAGAATATCTTTCCAGGTATTGAAGTATTTCCTTCTTGTTTTCGAAAGTATTTTCAATAAAACCTACCAAATCATCTACTTGTCTAAAAGGAATTTCTTTAAGAGTAAGCACATTATTACGAAAATTAATATCTGCATTTCTATAAACTCTTCTTGATTCTTGTTGTGCATCTTTAAGAGTTTGCTCTATAAGTTCCAGATCACCATCAGTTTCAACAATATATTTTCCCGGCGAAGCAGAGAATTGATATTTTTTTACTGAGGAATGTGATTGACGAATTAGTTTTTGGTTGCTATCATATACTTTGATAAAAGTTATTTTTTTATTGCCCTTTTGCACTAACTTTAGAGCAGTATTGCCCGATGATATTTCAACTATTTTTTTCATGATCTTCTAATAAAACTATTAAGGATTATCTCTTCATTTAATACGAATTGTTAATCAGCTATATTCATAGCCGACAAATATGGTGCTTAAAAAATCCGTATTTACATTCTCCATTTGCACACCAAATGCAGCTACTCTCATATTTTCATACTCAAGAGGAAGGTCAACTCTTATATATTCATCTACAATAGTGGTTTCAGAACTATTAGGAATGGTGATCGTTTCTTCAGAAAGTACCATGTGGTTAAACAAAGTTTCCCCATAAAGTGGAAATGCTTCATAATCTTCATTAAGATTATCAGATACATACATCATGAAAAAAGTTACAATAGCATCTCCTGTTCGTCCAGAACTTACTTCAAAAACTGTTCGAATTGTATTCAACTGATTTGAACCTGCTGGTATCAAAATAACATCAAGCGCATCAATTACACCTCTATCTACATCTATATCAAAATCTTCATCGAGAATAATATTGGTTGTCCAACCTTGTGTTTGGATTGAAGGAAATTCATCTTCTGCCAAATTAAACATGGAATCGATAAGGTCTCTAAACTGTCCTGAAGTCGGTCTGTCACCAACTCCAAAATAACCTCTTAGTTGTGATCTTTCTACAATGGGCATAACTTATTTTTTAAATCTTATTCTATTCTATCTTTTATAATCAACCTATTAAAACAGTAAACTCTCCTAAAATAATACTACCACCATGTGCGGTTGAATCTCCTAATCTTGCTGCAGGCATACCACCTATAAGTACCGTGCTTGAGCCAAGAATAATCGTATCAGGTGGGCCAGTACATGTTGCCATATCTCCTACCCTTGCTGCCGGCATTCCTCCAATAAGAACTGTTGGTTCTCCAGCTGGTAAAATAGGTCCGCCTACATGAGGAACTGGTCCATTAGATAATGGACAAACATGCATATCATTGATTCTGGCAGCTGGTTGTCCCATATCGCTAATTTATTTGTACTAGTGATCCCTTTAACACTGCTACTGCACTAGTACTTACTTCTGCTCCGGCACTTCCCTCGGCTTTAAAATTTGCGCCTGCTTTTAATTCCAAGTTTATTCCTCCCTCTATCTTTAGGTCCTGACTAGATTTAAGTTCTAGTTTTCCACCACTTTCAATCACGATTCCATCACTATCCATAATAAATTTGTTATTATTCTCATCTTCTAATTTTATAGCTCCTTCATCTTCATCGAGCAGTATTTTTTTTCCTGCCGGGGTCTCAATACTCACACTCTTTTTCTCATCGTCGAATACAAGCTTGATACCTTCTTTTGAAACATATCCTTTTTCGAAATTATCATCTGCTGCTTCGAATGGAGCTGCTTTTGTACTGCTATGAAGCATCCCAAGAACAATAGGGTCACGGGAATCATTATTTAGAAATCCAATGATTACCTCATCTCCAATTTCGGGTAAGAAAAATGTACCGCGATTTTCTCCTGCATCTAGTGTTGCTATTCTCGCCCAAACACCCTCTGCATCATTACTTATAATCGGTAGTTTCACTAAAATTCGATGTTCTCCATCGGGATCATCTTGTAGTTGTGTTACTACGCCTACTTGTAACCCTGTAATGCTTTGATGTAGGTCATAATTTGATGCTGCCGGTGTTTCAATATTCCCAAGTATCCATTTTTCGGGAAGTCCAAACTGTACATCAGTATGCCAGGTTCCTGCTTGTATTTCATGACGAATACCCGATACAAACGCAGGACCATTAAACCGATCCCCTAATCCTTTTAGAGTAATGAGTGTATTTGGTTTTACATTAGGTGATCCCTGAAACTTAACACGTCCTTTTATTTTAGATAATCGAATGTTTAACAATTGAGCATCTGCCCATGTTTGTAATTCATCTTCAGCTAAATGTCCACTATGCCTCAATACAAGTTCCTGGTCATCTCCTGTAGAAGCCAAATCCGTAGATGTGAGGTTACCTCCCTCTTCAATTCCTGGTTCTACTGCATCGACTTCAAGGAGTTCCTGATTGGTATGGTCCCAACTACTGGCTTTCACCTTTGCAAACTGCTGACGTGCATCTATCTCGCCATCAAATTCGAGTATTGTAGCACCATATGTAGCTGTTAATACAGGATCCTGATCAAAGTTTGGTTTTTGGATTGATAAGGTTCCATCATCAACAAGGCAAAGCAATCCATTGATTTCTGATCTTGACAAAATAAATTTCCAATCGGTCATTTCATACTGTACCAATTCTTGATGTGTAACTTCTGAAGATGCGATATCGGTACTAAAATCATATTCTCCTAAAATTTCTTCTATAGCATCAGAATCTTTAACCTCATTAAAATATCTATTTTGAGGAGTCAGTGTCGTTTTAAACACCATATCTCTACAATCTAACTTGAGTGTAGATGATCCATTTTGCCTGATTTTTATACCTTGTTTTACAATAACACCTTTAAAAATTACATCTTCGTTAGCCTGATACCCAACTAATACTTCAATTTCATTTCCTGGAATAAATAATTCATCATTACTACCTGGAAAGTCTTCTTGAGCTGGATCTCCATCTTTTATCACCATTTTAGCAAACGATATACGATTCACTTCTTTGACCACCATCACTGTTAATACCTGATAGGTTCTCGGAATATCGTTACCATTTATTCGAATAATCGAAGTAACCACACTAGGTGTTCCGTTAACAGGTATAAGACGATCGTTATTCATGAATTATATTTTTACTAATGGTGGAAAAATTATTTTTTGACCTACTTTAAGGTTACGAAAAGAGATGAGTTTATTCACTCTCGCAACTTCAATGTAGTACTTAGGATCTCCATAGATATCTTTACAAAACAGAGGGAGTGTGTCTCCTTCTTTTACACTTCGAATATGGGTAAGATCGGGAGATTGATCATTCTCTTGAGCTATTCGTTCATTGGGTTCTACCAACTCTTTAAACTTAGCATCAACTTCGGCTCTTACCGGTTTACCATCTGGACGAAATAATTTATAATTGATTTTCATCCCGGTAAGAACACACCTAGATAACAAGTCACCCCAAATAATTTCTAGAAATGGTGGTGCATGTTTCTCTCCTACATAATCAAACACTACTTTTTTAAACTGTGCAATTTGAGAGGCTATTCCTTTTTTTCTTTCTTCATCGGTTGTACCTGGCAAAGCCCCTGTACTATCAAAAATGAATTTAAATCCAAGGCTTAGAGGTTCGGTTTTATCAAATTTTGGTAAATCACCACTAGTACCCGATGCTTGATCATCACTATATTTAATCTTATAGTCGAGAGCATACGTTTCTGGGTTTATCCTTACCATGAATTCCCCTTCCGAGATTTTCTCAGATTCCTCAAATGTTGCTTCTTTATAAGCTGTAATCTTTAATTTCTGAAGATTTCCATCCATTAGGGTTCCATTTTTTCTTTTAATATTTCAATTACCTGTTCAACACATTCTGCAATGATTTCATCTTTATTCATTACTGAATCACCGCTACTTTCGCTAGCAGTATTTGCACCTTGTTTAGAACTACCTTGTTCTTCATCGGCACTCACAGTTACCTTTACATATAATTCTTTTATCTGAAGTGGCATTACTGTTCTATTGTGAAATATTGATATTCTAATTCGAGTGTTTCGATGACTAATCCTCCTTTTTCGGCATTAAAATCTGATACCGACCATTTTTTTGGCCATGCCTGTACAATGTTCCAGGTCATTAAAGGTTCATGCTCTTCATTAAGCAAGTATACCAACACATCTTTTGGATAAATTAACAGTGTCTGAAATGTATCTGTACACCACTCTATCAACTTAGAATTTTTAGTCAATCCTCTTTTTAAAGTAAGGTTGGTGTATTTGGTACGTATAGGTAGTACATGCTCAAAACGATGCTCTCCTCCTTCTTTTACCGATTGTGTTTGCATATCTACAGTAAGGCCATTGACTGCCTGAAATCTGACATCAATATCTTCTTTATCCAGATCCTGGAATTCTACTTTGAAATGAAATCCAACTGGTGGATAAAAAGTATCCATTCCTTACAAGTATTCTATAACGCATCCTTCATGCGCTATTTCAAGCGTCTGAATGGCCACTTCATTCCCGTCTCCTTTAAGATCTGTGGATTGTAGTTTAACAGGCCATGCATTATTTAATTGCCAAGTAACCACCGGTTGATGTTCTTCGTTCAGTAATTTAATAGTAACTGTTCGTCTATCCACCTTATTCATCACAATAGTGTTATACCATGCTTCGAAACTATCTAAACCTATAAACATTCCTCGTTTCAAGGTCACATTACTGTATTTAACCATTCCCGGCATCTTGACTTTGCTATACTCTGGATTATAGCCATCACGATACTCAATCATTTCTATTTCCTTATCTAGTCCTGAAACTTCTGTAAACCTTAAATCAGGTTCGTCTGTATTTCCTGCCGCACCCCATTCTACTTGGAAGTGAAACTTTGGTATTGGATAATCTCCCATGATGTTTTATTTTTAATTTATTTTTAGTTTAAAAAGAATTGATTTTGTATTTATTAAGACTCTTGCATTTTATGAGAGAATTTCAAGATGATAAACTCTGCCGGACGTACTACTGCCATTCCTATTTCTATAATCATTCTGCCTTCGAGAATATCTAATGCTGTCATGGTTTCGCCCAACCCGATTTTCACAAAAAAGGCTTGATCAGGGTTAGCTCCTGCCAATGCGCCCGCACGCCATTGAAGCGTTAAGAAGTTCGAAATCATTGACTTGATCTTGGTCCATGTATTTGCATCATTTGGCTCAAAAACAAAAGGTTCTGTTGCTTTTTTGATGGATTCTTCAGCAAAAATGAAAAACCTACGTACTGGTACATATCTCCATTCGTTATCATTACCTGCCAGGGTTCGTGATCCCCATACCAAAATTCCTTTTCCGGTAAATGTGCGAATTGCATTAATAGATTTTCCTGATACAGTATTGACATTAAGTTCATCTTGTTCTGGTTGGTCGATCGCATAACTAAGCCCAATAGCACCGTTAACACTTACATTTGCCGGAGCTTTAAAAACTCCACGATCGTTATCTGTTTTTGCATAAACTCCTACCATAGCTCCACTTGGAGGTAACACTGTGGTAGAATTACGAAGTTCTGTAATAAGAGAACGATATACGACATGTGTATTAAAAAGAGCCTCTTCGCCTTCACTTTCATAATTTCTTGAAGCAACGGTTAGTGAAGCAAAAGCAGTATAGATTTGTTCAAACAAATCAAGTAATGTAGATAATGAATTTAACCTTCTTTCGGGATCATTAGCGCCTGTAAAAGGAATTATATTAGGTTCAGGTCCTGGAGGATTCACTGGATTAAAAGTATCTCCCCATTCTGTAGCATTAAAAGTAAATATTGGATCGGCAAAACGATTATATGCTGCTGTAAGTTCTGAATTTGCTCCTTTATCAAAAGCAACTAAATTTGAAACAGAAGTCCCTAAACTGTCTGTTATTAGGTTTATAATATCTGTTACTAAATCTGAGTTATCTACTGGTGTATTACCTGGCCCTGGAACCCAACTATCAATAATATCAATTATATTGTAAATATAATCTATTACTGCTCTAAAATTTGCAGTGGCAGTACCTTCATTATTTGTATTACGAAACGTATCCACCAGTGAAAGAAATTCTTCTCTAACTCCATTTGCTCCTAATGAGGATACTTCGCCTGTTATTCGATCATTATCATCGATGGCATTATTAAGATTCGTTAAAATCGTTTGTGCATCTGTACTATCTGTTAGTGTAGCCAAATCTACAAGTATACCTCCACGAAATACACGATCTCTAATATCTCTATAATTTAAGGTGATCCCTAAGTTGCTTATAAGATGGGGAGTATAGGCGGCAGCATATTTAAGATCATTAATCCCGATATTGTCTCTAAATTCCTGAACGCCGGTTTCCCAATCAAAAGCAATATCATCATCCCTGTTTTCTATCAAATCAAGAACCGTAAAACGATCTTGCATTTTAGCACAATGTGCTATTGCATCTCTTTGAACATTATATAAATTAGTTCCTAATCCTATCGCATCTGGAAACAAAATTAAAGTGGGTTCATCATATTTTTCGAGTGTCGTTAACGCATCTGTATAATCCCCCTGTACATTAGGATCTTCGTATGAACCTATGGAAACGATATAACAGTTACCTCCGCCATTGGCATAGAACATACGTATACTATCGTATAAATAATTAGCTCTAGACATATCACTCCCAGTTAACACATTATTTTCATCAATGTTTACCGCAGTTACTTGCATAGAAGGCCCAAATCCAAAAAATTCTTCGTATTCGAGTAAAGAACGAACCTTGGTAGGAACTCCATCAAGATCCCCTGGAACTAATTTTTGCGCCTTTTGGGTATAACCAATAAACGCCGGAATTGCAGTTGCTACCTCAGCAACAGATGGTGGAAATTTTGAAATTTCTTCAACATATACACCTGGTGTTTTGTATTGCATAATACTTTTTTTTTAATTAAACATGCTCGTTTCCTATTCAGGAGGGCCTAAACCACCTCCCATATTGAGTTCTGAATATATTCTTCCATTTTCAGGATAAATCATCTGTATATCAGGGTTAGGGAATAATTGCGAATCTCCATTGCCTAAAATGACCGGTATTTCTCGTCCTATTTGGGTTAACGCTAATGGGCTCGTAGAAATTAAAATTCTGTTATTAGGTGAATTTACATTGGGGTCTAGGTTTTCAAGTACACTTGATGTTAGATCGGGAGCTGTTTCGTAGTAGTATCTCCACCAGGTAGCCCGGTTTTTCCATCTAATAGTATATTCAGGGGAAAGCAAACGGTTTTGATTATTCTGATCCAACCATCTATACTCTCCCAAACTACCATCTGGCTCATGAAAACATTCTATAATTGCAAAAGGACGTTGTTGATATATATTATCGTCCATGAAAAAAGTCAATGATAACTCTGGCAAAGGGTTTCCAATTGCGTCTTGTACTTCAATATGGTAACATCCTGAATCCAACATTCTCAAATTCAACTCACATTCTATCAATGGCGTTCCTGTATCAGGTGTATTATACCTTATTCTCTTTGCTAAATTTCCATTGTGATCGTTTATAAAAAAGATTAGTATCTCTTCTACTACATTTTCTACATTAATTTTAAATATAGATGGCCTGGATACTATTCTATCTGTATTAGTTACAAATTGAAATAATGGATTTACATCTTCAAATATTTCTCTCCAATTATCAGCATTGAAGGCCCCAGGTCCATTATTCTCAATCGCTTCTAACATAATCGGATTTGGAAGAGCATCAGCATCAATAAATATCTCACTGGCTTCATAAGCGTAGGAATCATTAAAATCTGAAACGGGGCTGCTTAGATATAGAGTTTCATTATTCACTACATTATTTACTCTATTTGAAAAATAATATATGAATTGATCTTTGTTTTCCAGATTATCTTCTAGCCGAACATTTGTAAAGTTATAGAAATAAGGGTTTTGTATATAAACAGCAAACTGTAAACTAAACGGTTCATCCAATGGAATAAAGGGAGTAAACAAATCACTTCCTAATGGACTGACTTGACCTGAAACAAAAAAACCTCGACTATTTCTTTTAAAAATTAAACGGTTATCCTTTAATAGTTTTTTAGTCGTATCGATGGGTTCTATATAGAGGTCACGCTCAATATTATATGCATTCACCTGATTTTCGAGTACATCTTCCATTAGATTCTCTGGTGTATTTTGATATAATCCAGCTTCTTCTGTCAAATAATAATCTATAAGCAGTTGAACTGAAAAAAGAGGACGATATTGAAAGAGGCTACTCATGGATATGGTTTATTTTAGTTTGAACATCTTGAATTAGGCCTCCTCGTGCAGTAATCTTTTCTCTTTTGAGTGGTAATACACGAGCTTTGTACATTACAAAAGGCATTTGTTTTCCACCAAGTGATCCCCATAAGTGATTTACTTGCTCAAAAGTTAGAGGATAGAGGTCAACAGCAATTCGTATATCCTGAAGCGATGGGTTCTGAATAATATCCATAGCAGGAGAATTTTGTGCTGTAAAAATATTTTGACTTTGAAAAAATTCAATTACCGTAGACAATAAAGTAATCCCATTATTATATGGAATTTGACTACTGCTTCCTGCTCCTTGTGGACTAGTAAAATTCGATGTAAACAATAAAAAAAGATTAACAAAAATAGGAGGGTTTTCTACTTCTGGCTGAAAAGATGCGCTACGATATGGAGATGAGTTTTTCATGGTAGTCTCTTCTATAAGATTTACCAAACTCAAAACAATTTTATCCTGCATATAGGATTCACTTCCTCCTAAAGCATTAGACAGTCCTATATTTCCGAGTACTACAGGAGGTTCTTCTATATCTTCATTTACTTGAAGTATATAGGAGGTTAATTGATTAACTAGTAATTGTAAAATTGTTCGAATCATAATATAGATATGAACTGCATGTATTATTGTAAAACTCTTTCTGGGGTGGGTATAGAATTATTTCACACTTTACTTTACATAGTAATTATCAATAGAATAACATCTATTTTCTATTCTATGAAATGCATTTATAGCATATGTAATACGTTGGTTAAAATAATTCTACCTCTAAATTGAATGATTTCTATCAGTTTTACAACACTGATCTGACTATCGGTTTAGAATTAGGAAGCAACGTTTACTACCGAGGAATAATAGGAAACTTCAAATCTCTTTTAATACTCTGTAAAAACAATTCTTTTCTTCTTCGAGCAAGAGGTATATGATGCCCACTATTCATAATAATAGAACCTTCTTTATAGTATTTTCTAATTTTTGATAGATTGATGAGAAAAGATTTATGTGTAGAGAAAAAACCAAAAGGGTGAAGTAATTTTACAAACTCTCCAATATTATAAGAACTAATCAAATTCGATTCGTTATTTGTAATAAGTTTGGTGCACTTCTGCATACCTTGACAACAAATAATATTCTCAATAGGCAAAAATTCATAACCTTCTAATGTTGGAATCCCAATGATATCTTTTTGAGATCCTATTCTAAAAGTATTCTCTAATAACTCTTTGCTTTTTTTTATCCTATCCTTTTGCTGTATGATCTTTTGTTGTACATCCTTTACAACATTCAATAATTGAATTTCTTGAATGGGTTTACGTAAATAACCAAAAACATTTTGTTGTAAAGTTGCTACATTTAAATATTCTTTTTCGGTAATATAAATGACTTCAAAATTTGTATTACCTGTTTTTTTCAATGCACTAAATTCGTTTTTCTGTTCGGTGCCTATACCAAAAAATACCAAATCCAAAGATTTCGTATCAATCCATGTCTTTGCTTGGTCTACACTATTGAGTTTTCCCGTTATAGTAACATATGGACAGTGATAGTTGAGCATGTTCTCTAGGATATTACATGCATTTATATCGGAATCAATGAGGAGAGAGGTGATTTTCTGTGAATCTTTATAGTGAATATGTTTTTTATCCCAAGCCTTTTCATTATAACCAGTTAAAGGAGGAATCATTGTTTCCATATCTGATACAGGAGTAGAAATTCTACTCATCTCATCTTTATAAATGTATTTTGTTGCCATAATTTTTAGTTAAATTATGTTCTCTCATTTATGATAAATATTCTGAAGTAATAGTCTCTGTTTATTAAACTATGAATTGTATCAGAACCTTCTTTTACTAATAACCGATATTATCAAAATTATTTTCCTTGCTAAAAAATTACATTTATATCCTAAATAGCCTGATATATCATATAATTCCTAAGCTTCAAAAAGAAACAGTCTAATTGGGGTAAGTTTTATTATTCAATTCAATTTTTAGATGAAAACAGTATAGAAATTGCTTTCATTAAGCTTATCTAAATATACAAAATTAAATAACTGAAAGACAAGGGTAAAACACCCTAAAGCTTAAGGAAAATACCTTAAAATTATTTTGATTTTTCAATACAATTACCTGAAAATCTATGCTATATAAAAACTTCATTAACAATAATATTAACCATAAGGATTAATATTATTTTGTATTATATAGTTTATAATATTGCTTTGGGATGGTTTTCAATATGAACCGTTACAAGCCGTATCAAATCACAGATTTGTTTTTTGTTAAAAAACAAAGCATTCTATTTTATCTAAAGATAAACTCTTATCTCAATATTAATATTGTGAAAACGATTCAGGATATCATTCTCAAACGAGTTAAACTATCCTTCTATTTTCTTTTCTGATAACGATTTTCAGACCTGACCAAACAGCACTTACACTACATACCTTTATATCGACAAGTCCCAAAGGGAATGCTATTTCTCTAATGATGTCTTCTGTAATATTTGTCTCTACTTTTGAAGTTTTTTTAGGCCAGGATACCCAAATCATTCCATTTTGTTGTATTTGCGAAATACCATTTATAAGGTACTCTCTAAGTTTTTCTTTATCCTTAGCAAAAATGTGCATCATATCTGCCAAATCTTCTCCTGATACTTTTGTTGGTTGAAATGGTATTTCGAGCCATTGATAATACGCTTCTGGTTCATTATAAAAAAGAACTTTATAATCTTCTTTGATTCCTAATTTTTGGTATAACGGTTTTCCTGAATATCCTGTTCTGGTTTTCATCCCAAAAAGATAATCATTTCTATCAAAATTGTCACTATTGGTTACGCGAACGATAGGCTCAGAACTATTATCTTGATATTATCGATGCATTAATTTTTAATCTTTTTCCATTTGTTAAGGGACAAAATCAACAGTATACTAACCGCAACCATCCATCCTAAAAGAATAATCTCTGACGTATTTGACGCTTCATATAAAATCGCTTCAACAACGTGATACGTATTAAATAACCCAAGCAGTATTGCCCATACAAAAGAAGTTATTTTAAACCATTTTTTAGTGAGTTCAAGACTGGCGAGTGATAATATCAAAATAATAATTTCAAATAATATTCTATAATAGTGTGCCCATCCCGGGGTTTCTCCATTAGTCCCTTCTATAGCTAGTTCTTTACCAAAATAAATACCTGCTAATCCATAAATATGATGCAGTATGAAACCTACTGCAAGAAATAACCATAATAGTGCTATTTTATTCTTCATTTCTTCATGTTTTTGTTCTATTATCTCTTCATTTTGAATTGTTTCGGTTACAATTCTTTTTTTCTTTTTTCTTTTTTTTCTTCGATTCATATAAAGCATAACTCCAGTCACAGGTAATGATGCTCCTATAAGTCCAGCCAGAAATACTAATATTTTGCCCCCTAATCCTAATAAACTTCCTGTGTGTATATCATAATATAAACTGTTCAATTTCTGGCCTGCATTTTTTTCTTCATCGAACTTGGTAGAAATAATCGATCCAGAACTGGGATCTGCATAATAATTATCGCTATTCCCAAAACGATCATCTCCGGGAGAGCTCATCACACGTACAGGTTCGGTGTTTGTATTAGGTAAAAAATAAATAAAGAGATCTTTATCTTCTCTCTGCGGTAGAACATACTCTTTTAATGCATCTAGCGATGTTGTTCTAAAATTAGTGCTATCGATTGCAATAGGTTTTTCTTCTTTTTTCTTCTCAAAAGTAACTGCTGTATACAAAGCATTATCAACCCAAGTAAATGTCCATGCAATACCTGTTATTGCAAGTACTATTAAAATGGAAGCAGCATAAAACCCCAAAACCTTATGTAGATCATAAGTAAGTTTCTTTTTTGGAGCATTAATTTTTATCCCGAATTGTGATTTTCTCCCTTTCTTATTTTTAAAAACTCTGTTATTCTTAGGAAACCAAAGAATCAAACCACTAATTAGCGATATAATAAACACGATAACAGACCAACCTATGATTTGAGTGCCAATCTCTCCTAACAACAAATTCATATGAATATAAAGAATAATGGTAAAGAAGTCTCTTGCCAGAAATACTTCATTTAATATTTCTCCGGTATATGGATTAATGAAAGAATAATAATATGCTTTATTCTCTATAGTGAGCAGCATTGTTGATCGAGATGGTTCCTTAAAATCATAAATTCGCAATACCTGATGCTCGGATTGTTCTTCATAAGCATGTACAAGATCAGATAATGCTAATCTACTTTTTGCACTTTCCTCAACTTGATAGTATGGGTATACCAATAATTTAATTTCTTTTTGAAATGCATAAATAGATCCGGTAAGACAAACAATAAATACGACTAGGCCTGTAGTAAGGCCTAGCCATAAATGGATAAATCGAATCGTTTTTTTAAACGTGTTTTTCACAATATATTAGGTAATTTTAAAAAGATTCATTGACAGTTAAGACTGCACAATGCCATGTAAATTGATATTTCAAACCATTATAACTTCCTGGTACTTTGTCCTCATGAGTTGCTTCGATTACATACCTGGTTTTAAATGGGAGGTTAAAAACTATCATTCCGTTTTTATCGGTATTTATCTTCTTTGACCAATTATCTTTCATAAATACAGTAACTTCTGCTTCTGCTAGAGGTTGCTCTTTAAAGAGCACTTGGATTTTTACCTTTTCTTTTTCTGAAGAAAGATCAATTATTGTAATGCTTTCTGGATTAACAGCAGCCGTTTTATGTTCAATATTATTGCCTATCTCTACCTTAGTAATCGAATGGTATTGAGGTCTAAAGATTCCATAATCATACTTAGTATAATCCAGAACTTTATATTTCTTATTATCAAGGATTATAGAATATGTACCCTCTAATTTTGGTATAAACTTACCTGTATAATAAGATTCGGTTGCAGTGGTCTTCAGTTCTGTTTTATTGCCTTTTTGATCAATAACCCAAACTATAAAATGTTTAGCATCTTGAAAAACTTCGCCATTGGTTTTTTCTACGACATTACTTCCAAATTCTCCAAAATAGATTCGTACTTCATGTTCTTTGTTAATAGTCCCTTTAGTATTTGTTTCTATCCAAAAGAAATGTGCAAAAGATTTTGTGCTGATCAATAACAATAGCAATGCTATTTTAAGTGTTCTTTTCATTTTTATTATCTTATTTAAAATCTATAAGAGACACTAGCTAATAAGCTTCTTGGTTGTTGCGCATTAAGGGTAGACCAACCTCTAAAATATTCCTTATCAAATGCATTATTAAGTTTTAGTGCCACTCGATAATCTTTGTTCTGATAGAATAATGAAGTATTCACTATGGTATAACTTGGAATAATAAACGTATCGGTTATCGAACTATCTAATGTTTTTCTATCACTTGCATAATTGAATCCTGCACCTAATCCAAAACCTTTTAAGGCAGATGATTCCTGAAATGTATAACTCGCCCATAGGTTAGCTAAATCCTCAGGACCTGCATTATCTGGTCTTCTTCCTACTTCATCAAATGGTCCTGGATTATTTGTAGATGTTAAAATTTCACTATCGTTATGACTGTATCCGGCAATAATATTAAGCCCAGGAACAGGATTCGCTACAATCTCTAATTCGAACCCTTTACTTTCTACTTCTCCTCCCTGAACGAATTCAAAACCTATAGGAGTTCCTGTATTGTCCAAAATAACATTTTGGAATACTCTATCTTTAACTTTTATATTATAATAACTTGCCGTTGCAGAAAGTTTCTTATCAAATAGGTCTGTTTTTACCCCAAATTCATATTGATTTCCTTGCTCTGGATCAAAAGTTATTAATTCTCCAGTAGCAGAAGTATTAGGAGCTACATTTCTAAAACTGTTTTGATAGTTTCCAAAAATTGACACCTGATCTTTAATCGGCTGGTAGACCAATCCAAACTTTGGAGATACTGCAGTTTGATCATAATCATCATCTTCATTAAATTGATCACCTTCATTATCAAAAATATCTACTCGTAAACTTGCCATAACCGAAAGTTTTTGAGTACTTTCTTCTGGTAATATATCTAATTGATCTGAAGCATAAAATCCATATACATGTTCTTTGGTTTTTATGTTATTAATAGGATTATTTACTAATGCTCCATCTACAGAAGAACGATTTAATGGTAGATTAGTCGGCCCAGCTGTTCCATCAGGACGAAAACTCCCAATAGTAACAAAATTCGTATCACTATTATTCGTTATAGTACGATTAAAGTAATCAACCCCAATCAACACTTTGTTTCGTAAACCTCCTAGGGTGAAATCACCTCTGAAATTTTGTTGAATATTAGTCGTTTCTGTAGTCGAATTTTCTTGCTTAATGAATTGTGCAAAGTTAAACTGACCATCGACATCAAATAAGAAAGAGTAATACCCTGTTGATTTTGTTACTCCGCGAGAAACCGCTGTCTGAGAATTCCAATGCTCAGAAATTTTATAATTCATTTGAGCTTGTAAATTGAAGGTTGGATTTTTTAATGTAAGATCATTACTAGTAAAAGATCTATCTCTATTAATACCAACATCATCTGCATTGAGCACCGCTGATGGAGTAGCTCTGTTTAGAAAAATAAACGGTTGATTTGTTTGTTCTCCATTTTTATATTCTGCCACTATCAAAAATGACAATCTATCATTGGCTCGATATGATAATGTAGGTGCCACAAAAAAAGATCTTTTAAAACCAGCATCTTGCCAACTTCCTCTGTACTCGTAAGCACTAGTTAGTCGAAATAAGTATTTCCCTTCTTCATCAAGATTGGTATTAATATCTGCCGTTATTCTATTTAATCCATAGGTTCCGGTTGTATACGATACTTCACCTCCAAAACCTTGATATGGCTTTTTGGTCGAAATATTGATTAACCCTCCATAGTTAGTTAAAGGTCCTCCATATAAGGTTCCCGAAGGTCCTTTTATTACTTCTATCTTGTCTATGTTGATTGGATCTGGACTACCATTTGTAAGTGCCGGTAAGCCATTAGAAAAATTGGGTTGAGCCTCAAAACCTCTAAGAACGAAGTATCCTGCCCCATCATTAGCTCTACCTGTAGATTCCCATAATCTATCTAATCCAGCAACATTATTTAATGCATCATCAAAAGTTGTCACTACCTGATCTTTTATTAATTCTGCACTCACTGTATTATACACCTGAGTATTTTCAAGATTTCCTAAAGGAAGTTTTGACACTGCTATACTCTCTTTTCTGGAAAATTTATTTACTCTATCGCCATTAACCATTACTTCATCTAATGACTGAACAGATTTATTTAAAACAATATCACCCATAGTACTAGTCTGACCTTCGGTAGCTGTAACCGAAATTTGTTTTGAAGTATATCCAATAAAACTTATTGTAAGTGTGTATGTTCCTACAGGTACATTAGAAATTTCGAATGTACCATCTGCCATTGTTTTGGCCCCTAGATTTGTATTCTTTAAAGCTACATTTACGTTTTCCAGTATATTTCCTGTATTCGAAATCACTTTCCCATTGATGATTCCGGATTGTGCTAAAATAAAGTTAGAAGCACACAAAAAAGCTATTGCAAATAGCCAGTTTACTTTTTTCATTTTGATTGTAATTTTTGTTGATATAAAAGTGAAGGCAAGAACAAAATCTACGCTTAAAAAAAGATTTGTTTCCTTTTTTGAAATAAGGATTTGTTTTATCCGTTCTCATTTCACTATCTTTGTTATTTATATTTAATCTAAATAAATTTAATGCAAAATTAGTGTCTAGGGAAAGAGAAAAATGACGCATTATGGATAAAAAAAGACGCGATAAAGAGCGTTCAAAAACATTACATTTAGAGAAACAAAAAAGATGCACATTACGAACTGTAACCGAGCTTATTAAATCACAAGAACATTGTGGTGTACGTTCCAGAAAATTTAAATTTTCTCCAGAATTTGGAGATGGATATTTTGAATATAATCACTTTGATGGGTTGTTTATAGGAATTTTTGATGTGTCCTTAAAAAAGGATGTTAAAACTTATGCTAGAAGTAGTATCAACGCTTTAGAACTATCGTATCTTATTGACGGTGAACAAATCATCAGAATTGATGGGAAAAATCATGACTTTATATACGAAAGTCAGGAAAGTTATCTTGTTTATATCACTCAAGCGTCTGGATCAATACAATATCACAAAAATAAATATTTTAAAGAAGTCAAAATACGTATGTACCCTGATTTTATCCAAAAGCATAAGCTTAATTCGACATACGGAATCAGTAAAAAATATGCGTTAGATAAAATAGATCAAAACTCTATTCAGCCCTTATGTTCTAAAACGCAAGAAATACTTACTGAACTGTTAACCGATACCAGACAAGGATTATTAAAGCGTCTATTTCTAGAATCAAAAGTATTAGAGCTCCTAGCACTACATCTTGATATGGATAAGGGTACCAAAACTGAAGTATCCAACACAGATCATCTGATAAAAAAACTATATGAAGTTCAATTTATTATCAGTTCTGACCTCACCATTCAATATTCAGTACATGAATTAGCACGTAAAGTTGGACTTAATGACTTTATGCTCAAGAAAGAATTTAAACGTGTTTTTGCCACTACTATCTTCGAGTATGCATTACAACTAAGAATGACCAAAGCAAAAAAGTTATTAAACCATAGTAAAAAACCTATCTATGAAATTTCAGAATTGGTAGGTTATAAAAACTCTACGCACTTTACAGCAGCATTTAAAAAGATTGAAGGTATTACTCCAAAAAAATACAGACAAAAAGGTCTACAAACTACATGACAACGCCTTCCTTTTCAAGAAAACAAAAAAATCTTTAGCGCATATTTTTTATACTATTATCTTTTAAAATATTGTCATATTCTCCATAAAACAAAATTCCTAAAACCAGTTCCTCTAAACCATCCAAAATTTCTGGAGTTAATTTAAAATTGATTTCTGCATGTGGCGTATTACATTTTATTGTTTTATATGGAGCCTTACAACTACAGTCTTTACATTGACAACCTTTCTTTGCCGAACGAATAACTGTAAGAAATGCTTTTATTTCTATAATATCCATATAAATAGCAATATCACCTATTTGCAATTGTATTTTCTCTTTAACTTCCCCTGTTATATCTGTATTTTTTATACTAAAAGCAGAACCTGTGCTATTCTTAAATAATGGATCTAAAATATACATACATCTAAATTTGAATATTCAAATTTATTATATTATTTTTATTTAGAATAATTAAAAATAATATATTTTTGTAGAAATATTTAATCGATACTTATATGAAAAAAATAGCTTTATTCTATGGATCAGATACAGGGTGTACAGATGATATCACCAAAGATTTTTCTTCTATATGGGGAGATGAAAATTTAGACATCAGAGAGATTGGAGATGTATCCAAGAGTGACTTTGATCAATTTGAAATTTTCATTTTTGGATTATCAACCTGGTATGATGGAGATCTACAAAGTGATTGGGAATCCTTTTTTGATGATTTTCAAGAAATTGACTTCAGTAACAAAGTGGTTGCAATTTACGGATTAGGAGATCAGATAGGATATGGTGAGTACTTTGTTGACGGAATAGGGATTTTGGCAAAAGTTGTCATAGAAAATGGAGGTGAAATTATAGGTCATTGGCCTATAGAAGGATATCGTTTTACCGATTCTGTTGCTTTGATAGAAGAAAAAGAAGGGTATTTTTATGGCCTGGCCTTAGACCATGATAATGAATCTCAATTAAGTGATGAGCGATTAGAAAAATGGGTACATCAAATAAAGCTAGAGTTAAAACATTATTTGACCAAAGAAGAAGTCACTCTTTAATCTATTAGAGTACAACTTTTGTTTTTCTATATTGAGCTTTGGCAAGAATTTCCATTCTCCTTATGTCGAATAACTCTACTTTCATACAGGCATCAACCCAGATATCTGTAATATCTATTAATTCTGCTTTATCAAGCGGGAAAATCTTTTTCTTACATACATTATGATGATATTCAAAATTATAACGTTCTCTGGTTTTGGTTATATAAGAAAATAGTGTTTGTATCGATTTGTTTTTGTTACTCAACTTATCAATACATCCCAAATCATATAATTCTTCTGCTTGGTAGATTTTTCCAGCCTTTAAAACAGTGTTAGCATCTTTTGTGTTTAATTTTCTGTAGAGTAAACTATACGCTCCCATACCGGGAAAAAGGTTAAACTTATTCTCTGGTAAACAGAATTTTGCTTTTCTTTCTGCAATAATAATATCATGGCTCAAGGCACATTCAAACCCTCCTCCATATGCATTTCCTTCAACCATTGCTATGGTAAGGGCTTGGAGCCCAAAAGAAGTATAAATCTCATAAATAGCATCAATACATAAATGTGCATATTGTGTTAACGCAGTCTTATTACAAGATTTGATACTTTCTACAAAAAAAGGTAAATCACCTCCCATATTATAAACACCATCATGTTCTGATGCAGAAACAATGAATTTAACAGGCCTTTCTGGATGAGAAAAATAATCTCTAACCCAAATCGCAAACTCTTTAAATTCCAGCAACCCTTTTAAGCAAAAATTAGGCATTCCGGTATCTTTTATTTTCCAAAGTAATACCTCGTGTTCTTTATAGTACTCTACATTCAGACAATTAAACTTTCTCATTACTAATGTATTTTATACTATTGACTTTCGTGATATTACCTTATTATTTTTTACTTTTTTCGGTGTCAAAAGTATATCTAACCCCTTTTGTAATAAAAGTGTGATTATCGTAAATATCGGCAGCAAAATCAAAACACCAGTTATTCCAAATTGTTGATATCCTAGTATGCCCATTCCCCAACAAATGATTACCCATTGAATAATGTAAATCGTTGTCACCCTTTTACTACAGTAATACAGAAAATCAAAGACCTTGTTAGGTTGAATTCGAGTGACCATCATAAATGCAAATCGCAATAATAACAAGTTAAAACCTGTGAGATAGATTGCTCCTCCAGGGCCTAAATGAAAGTAATCTCCGAAATGATATTCAAAATTATAATAGCATAAACCACCTCCTATCAGCATCAAAATAATTCCAGCTGGTAACATTCTAACAAATATGTATCGTTCACTTTTATTATTTTCTTTGTACCACATTCCAAAGAACATCCCAATAAGTATAAAAGAAAACCATGGAAATACCGCAAAATACACATTCCATTCTGCTCCCCACATTAGATCAAATATATAATCCACTCCTGGTATCCCTAGTTGAAACCCGTGTACTTCCTTGGTAGTAAGTATTATTAAAAATGCAATAATCAAAGGAACATACTTATTTTTTGACAACTTATTTATCACTCCCATAAATAATAGTGACACTCCTGCCAGTTGCAATATATCACCGGTTAATAACATAAAAAGCATATTATCCATATTGGCTGGAGGTGTCCAACCATAAGCTTCTATAAAAGAATCAGGAGTCGTTCCTATAATAGTTGGAACAACAAACTTTAATAGATTCATAATATACCCTGCCAAAAGAATATAGATTCCTCTTTTTATAGACAATATCATATTTTGATTTCTAGATAATGTAAACGATACTCCCATTGCCAGAAGAAACATAGGCGTTCCTTTTCCTATAAAATGTATTACTTCTCCAAGCCAGGTATCACCTTGTGTAGATAAATCTCCATATATCCATAACGTATGTACCATGATGACCATAAGTACACTTACTCCCCTAGCAAAGTCAATTGCTAAAATTCTTTTATTATTTTCCATTCTATTATTTTACTATATTATGTTGAGAAAATGATACTTTAACTGTTCTTGTTTTATATGCTGCAATAGGGTTTTTGAGTGTTCCTACTAATTGTAAACTCTCTATTGGATCTGCCAAATTCAACATTTGTTTTGTATTACTCAGTTGTAATCTATTCAGGCAGCATCGATCAAATTCTGGTGTAAAAAGATCATATCTCTCAAATTTTGCTTGTAATTCAGGATGTTCTTCCTGATAATTCAAAATACAATCAGCAACCAGTTCCCAAAATAGTTCTTCGGGATATTCATCGTGCTCTGCTAGTATATCTCCCATAAACCTAAAAAAACAATCAAATACATCTGTAAAAATTGATAACACCTTCATTTTATCAGAAGTTTCTGTATACAATCGTTTGACTTTTCCCGGTAGATCTAATTCTGAATTAAAAACAATAACTTCTTCTGTTATATCTTTCATTAATACTCTTACAGGGGTATGATGTTCCATCACCATAATCAGGTTTTCTCCATGAGGCATAAAGACCATCTCATAAGTATAAAAGCAATGTATCAAGGGGCTCAGATAACAATACAAGTATTTTTTTAACCAAGTCGTCGTATCAAAAGGAGATGCTTTTATCAACTCCCTTAATAAAGAAGTACCCTCATCATCTATATGTAAAAAAGCAGCCATTGTCATTAATTGTTGACCTTCTTTAATTTTTGACATTGGTGATTCTCTCCATAATGCCGAGAGCATTTTATTATGAGCATTTGTTTTTCCTAAAACTTCGTAATTAAGGTTTCTATATCCAACTGTAGCCACTTCACCTAACATTGTAAAGCCCGTTTTCTTTAAATATTGATCGCTCATCAATAATGTTGTTATCCATGCTGTAATACTTGGGGTACTCTGCATATAATATGGAGAAAGACCACGCATGAAGCCCATATTTAAAATAGAGAGTGCTGTTTTGGTGTATAGTTTACCTGGATTGGTTTTATTATATAATGTTCGGATAGATTGTTGTGCTGAATATTGATCATCTCCTTTTCCTAAAAGCACAAGGTTATTATTTGCTATATCAGCAGCAAAAACATGCAGTATTTTAGTATTCCATTGCCAAGGGTGGACAGGTATAAAAATATAAGAATCCAGATCTAAGCCTAAATCTTCTAGTATCGTATTAAATTTAGCAATAGTTGAAACACCAAGTTCTCGCCGCATTAATGATTTATATTCAAATCCTTTTATTGCAGTGAATGTAGCTTTGGTTTTATGTCCTGCTACCCAAATTATCTGAAAAGGGTGATCAGCTTCTGGCGAATACTTCATATAATCCTCTGCATCAAAACCGATTCTTCCGTTATTAGCAACAAAACAAGGATGTCCTTCTGTCATAGCATGTTCTATTAATTGAAAGCTGCCCTGCGCTAATTCTGAGGATGAATATCTTTTATTACAATATTTATACGCAGCTCCAGATAGTGTACTGGTGATCTCTTCGAAATAAGTAGGTAGCAGATTCGTTGGAATTTTCAACGTACTATTAAATTCCCAAATAAAATGTAATGCATCCAGTACTGTTGGGTTTCCATCTTTTCTTTTTATGATGCTATTTTCATTGATATTCCAATGATCCAAATACCTTTTTTTGGCGCAAAATTCATACGTAATTCCGGGGATATCAGAAATCAAAACATAACGTCCCCAATCCTTTTCCTGATATTGTAGTTTTGGTTTTATAAGTAGTTCATGCGCAAATTCACTAATTGCTTTTTTGACTAAAGTTCGATTTACTTTTTTCCAAATCTCGGGCTGTAGATGAGCAAAATGTACGGGTAAACTATTTAATTTTTTACCGCTCATGGCTTTTCGTTTTTAAGAGTACTATTTTTCTTCTCTTCTAATAAAAGTGCTTTCTTATATGCTGATCTTTTACAGAAGGCAAGGGCTGCTTTTTTATGAGGTAATTGAATCTCCTTATGATATTGAAATCCGGCTCTTTTATTAAGCACATGGATTTTTTCATTTCTCACATCGGGTTCTACAACAATACGTTCTGTCTGGATATCACTAAATAAATAGTCAAGTATCGTAGAAAATATGTGCCATGTAAAATTTGGGATCTTTTTTTGTGGAGGACTCACAAGAATATGCATGCCAATATCTCCTTTTTTTACATCATAATATGTCGATATTGGATCTTCTGAAACTTGATACCGTTCCATTAAAAAAATAGGTTGATTATCTAATATTCCTATAAATGCATCATGATAATCAGATTCAATAATTTCCTGGTACCCGATCCTTACTTCTTCCAAAGGGTATTCTTGCATACCCCAATAAGAAGCGTATGGTCTGGTAACCCAATCATGAACGGTTTCAATATCATTTTCTAAATCCAAAAAACGCAGGTGTATATCTCCAAGACCATGAATGGTTTTAGAAAAGATAGGTTTTGATATGATCTCAGTGTTATTCATAAACAGGTAACTTATACTTGTGATGTAGATTCTTCTTTTTTAAAAGTTGCAATCGGATTTTGTAATCTTCCTGCAAACTGAAGTAGTGCTACGGGATCATCCAGATCAATCATTTGCTTATTATTATTTAACTGAAGTCGATTGAGGCAGGATAAATGAAAATCTGATGCAAAAAGATCATATTGCTCAAACTTTGCTTTCTTCTCTGGATAACGATCCTGATAATCCCATATGTTTTCTGCTACAAGTTTCCAGAATTTTTCTTCAGTATACTCGGCATGCTCAACCAGAACATGAGACATGAATCTAAAAAAACCATCAAAAACATCAGTAAAGATCGAAAGTAACTTTACATCTTCAGGAACTGGAGCATACATTCGTTTTAAATGCTCTGGTAATTCAACATCAGGACTAAGAATACAAGCTTCTTCTGTAATATCTTTAAGTAATACTTTTACCGGAATATGATCTTCTAAAACCATAATGATATTTTCACCGTGAGGCATGAATACCAAATCAAAATGATAAAAGCAATGTAATAGCGGACTTAGATATGCTTTAAGATATTTACGTAACCAGTCTGATATCGACAGTCCCGATGTATCAATAATTTTAGGAAGAAATGCCTCTCCATGATGATCTATATGTAAAAAAGCTGCCATGGTCATCGGCTGTTGTTCTTTTTCTATTGCAGACATAGGACTCTCTCTCCACAACGAGGCTAACATTTTATTATAATCATTGTGCGGACCAAACTCTTCAAAATATGGGTTCACATAACTAATCGATCCTATTTCACCAAGCATTCTAAAGCCCGTTTCCTGAATATACGGGTCACTATATAATAATTTTTCTAACCACACTGCCATTTTTGGAGCTGTTCCCAAATAGTATAATGGTAATCCTCTCATGAATCCCATATTTAGAATAGAAAGTGCCGTTTTGGTATATAGTTTATGGGGATTAGAGATATTAAATAGGGTTCGGATAGATTGTTGAGCAAGGTATTGATCCGGCCCATAACCTAAGCAGATTAGGTTTCCCATAGCAATTTCTGGTGAAAATATATTGGCTAGTTTGTTAAACCATTGCCATGGATGCATTGGGATAAAGAAATAATCATCCGGATCAAAACCTTTATTTTTTATTGCTGTATTAAATGCTAAAATCGTTTCCTGATCTAATTCTTGTTGAATTAATTTATCATAGGGCAAGTCCTCTATAGCTGCATATACCGTATTTTTTTTATGCCCGGCTAACCAGATAAGACTAAAGGAATTTCCGGCTTCGGGAGCATACGATCTATAATCACTACTATCAAACCCAATACGACCATTATTCGCTACAAAACCAGGATGCCCTTCCATCATAGATTGCTCTATGGTTTGAAAATCTGCAGCTACCAAATCTTTAGCTTCTGGATTTCTTTTGATATGCTTAAAAGCACTTCCGTACAGTGTGCTAATGATTTCTTCCAGATAAACCGGCATTGCATTATCCTTAATTCCTAATTGTTTTCTAAATTCTTTAATGAATAAGATAGCATCAAGTTGTATTGTCATTGCCTCTTGATACTTTTTAATAGAAATTTCATTAATCCACAAATGATTTAATGCTAAAGGCTTTGCGCAAAATTCATATTGAATGGTAGAATCATCTGTTTTTAAAAGGTATCGATTCCATCCATCTTCTAGCTTTTCAATGATCTTAGGTTGTATAAGCAATTCGTGACTAAACTCACAGATTGCTTTTTTGATCAGTAATGTATTTACTTTTACCCATAATTCTGATTGTATATGAGCAACAGATTGTTGGGGTGAAACGGCGTTATCTAAAGTATTCATAGCACTTCGTTTATTGATTTGTGGAACTAATTTAAGTTGTTGGTGTTTTTGTCTGGTTAAGAATGCTAACTGAGCCGTTTTATGAGGGAGCTCTACTATTGCATTAAGCTGAAATCCTACTCGCTGGCATATCGCAAACATTTTTTTATTTCTAATATCGGGTTCTACCAATATGCGATGTACTTGTTGATTTTGAAAAATAAAATTCATGATCGTATTGAACATGTACCAGGTGAAGTTCTTTATTTTATTTTCTGATCGTGGAGCCACGATGATATGTATTCCGCAATCATTTTGCTGCGCTTGATAATAGTCTTTAATGATATCTTTTTGAGGATGATAACGCTCTACTATAAAAACAGGTTCTTCTTTATACATACCTACAAATACATCATAATGATCTGGAGTCATTAATTTAGCATATTCGGCTTTTACCTGTTCAATCGAATAGTGCTGCATACCCCAAAATATTGCATAATCACGATTTACCCAATCATGTAATACAACGCTATCTTTTTCTACATTAAAATGCCGTATATGGATGTCTCCAAAGTTTTCATAGGTAGATGAAAACTCATACCCTTCTTTTGACGCGGCTACAAAATCTGTTTGTTGCTGTACTGACATAAAATCTTTATGTTTTTGCTAGTTGTTTCACCTGTTTTTGCCTAAATACTCTATGAAATATGAAATAATACACTCCAAGAGCTATTACAAAACCTATGCTAGTTATCACAAATGGAATTTGGAGCCCCTGAAACTCTACAAGAATTCCAACCGAAAAAGAAGCTAGTAATACACCTAAGTTTTGAAAAAAATGTACTTTACTATAATCAATTGCATAAGAATCCGGAGAACTAAATTCGAATAGTAATACATCAAAGCGAACTACTGCTTGAAAAATTGCCCACCCATAAATTATTCTGCCTGCGATCACAATTACATCAACAGGAAAACCCTGAAGTAATGCCCCAATTATTCCCAAAAACAATGCAGATATAATACCGCTGTGTTTCTCTTTTGGGCTTCGTGTTTTTTGATACCATAATGCAAACAAAGCAATGAAACCAGGTATAGCATATACAAACCCAGAAATTATTTTACTACTATATAAGGATATGCTTTCCCAGTATAAAGAGAAAAAAGGACGAATTAGAAAATCACTGAAATATAAAACCATGGTCACTAATCCAATCTTAAGGATAAAGCCTTTGGGGATAATTCTATCCTTAATCTCAGGAGTGATTTTTTTTGTAATACTCTTATCAGTATTATATTTTTTACTTTGTAATAGAAATATACTCATCCCCATTTGGACAAAATCTCCTATCGCCATAATCAAGAATATATAACTGGCGTCAATCAAATCAACAGTTAAACCGCCGATTACTGCTCCCAAAATACCGCCTAAATGAACCACAACAGAGAGTACTCCTATTGTATTAACGTGTTCTTCTTTAGTAATAATTTTAAGAATATAAGGGTATACTAAAAGATAACTCCCTTTAAACAAAACCATACTTAGAGATACTATCCAGAAATTAAAATAAGAAGTTGTCCAATAGCAATATAAAGCCAATATCCCTGCTATACATTGTGTATAACTTAAGATATTAAGTTCGGCGACTTTTTTAGATATATACGCCCAAAATGGAAACGCAATCATCACCATAAAACAAATAGCAGCAAAATAATAGCCAACATATTCTGGATTTGTAACCCCAAAACGAGCTTCAAAAAACTGTGGATAGAAAGGGTGAAGCAAATAATCGCTAACCACCGCTATCAAAGTCATGAGTATAAGAAAGTTTTTAAGATTCATTTGTTATTTTAAAGCTCTGGTTTGATAAGTTTCTTTTATTCTACGATTTTTTCTAATGTATTAAACCTCACAGATCTTAAAGATCAGTGAGGTTTAGAGATTTGTCATTTTAAAATGGGCTCTTCTATAGTTATTTCTTCTTCCTTGGTTACTTCAAACTGTTGGAAAGCAATGCGCTTTTCTATAGCGTAGTATTCTTTTCCTGTGAGTTCTTTAATGATAAAAGAATTACGATAACATGCCATTCCCAAATCCGGAGTTACAAACCCATGAGTATGCAATTCTGCATTTTGCACAAAAATGTCTTTAGCTTGTTTATCAATACTATAATTGCGATGCACAGCGTATCGACTTTGATCATCCCATTGAATTCGATCTGCGATACCATCAATAAACTCAGGCATTTTATAAGTATAACCTGTGGCTAGCACTAATGCTTCAGTTTGATGTCTATACATCTTATCCTGTTCTGTTTGGTGTAATTCTAAATTAAAAACGTCTTGATTGTATTCATATTTAGCCTTGGTCAATTCAGAATTAGTACGTAAACCTATCTTGATATTATCATTAGTCAACTGCTTTGTATAGATCATATCATAGATATCAGCAATGAGATTTTGATTAATACCCTTATATAAATGTTTTTGATTTTTAATCAAATCATCTTTTTTGATTTGCGATAGATTATAGAAATAATCAACATATTCTGGAGATGTCATTTCTAAAGTTAATTTAGAATACTCCAATGGAAAAAACCTTGGAGATCTTGTAATCCAATTAAGATGATATCCTTTTGTATCAATATCCTGAAGAAGATCATAAAAAATCTCGGCAGCACTTTGTCCGCTACCCAATATCGTTATAGCTTTTTTAGATTGTAGATCTGATTTATACTGCAAATAAGATGAAGAATGAATTGCCTTTCCTTCTAATTCTTTACAGCATGCTGGAACGTAAGGATGTGTTCCTGTTCCTAAAATCAACTTCTTTGCTCTATATATTTTTATTTCTTCTGTCTGTGTGCATCTAGAAGTTATAATATAACATTGCTCACTTTCATCATATTGAGTATGAATCACCTCTGTATTAAAAAATAAATTAGGTAATTTTTGTATTGCCCATTGACAATACTGATTGTATTCATTACGAAGCAACAAGAAATTTTCTTTAATATAAAAAGAATATATACGCCCTTGTTCTTTAATATAATTCAAAAAACTAAAAGGGCTTGTAGGATCTGCCAAAGTCACTAAATCTGCCATAAATGGAATCTGAAGTGTTGTGTCCTGAAGTAACATACCGGGATGCCAATCGAAACCAGAGCTTTTGTCTAAAAAAACACCTTTGAGATCATCAATTGGATTCGTTAAACAAGCCAACCCCAGATTAAAAGGACCAATACCTACTGCAACAAAATCTAATATTTTACTATCATTCACCATTATCTTATCTTTTTTAATTATTTGTAGTATAGTTTAACCCTTGTTCTTTAATCATTCTGATCACCTCAAAAAGATCTTCTTTTGTACTTCTTGGATTTAAAAGCGTAAATTTTAAATAGGTTTTGCCATTTAGTTTTGTACTAGCCACAGAAGCTTTCCCAGATTTGAAAAGTGTATTCTTGATATAAAGATTTGTAGTATCCAAAATCTTATCATCTTCAATTCCGGGAATTTTAAACCGAAATACAAGTGTACTTAGTTCTGGTTGATGCGCTACTTCAAAATAGATATCATCTTTAATATTGTGATATACATCCAGCGCCAGATGATGCACCTTTTCCAGGAAAGAACCTAATGTTTTCTCTCCTGTAACCTTCAAGGTGAACCACAATTTTAATGCATCAAACCTACGAGTGGTCTGAATGGATTTTTCGATCAGATTAGGAAACTCTTCATCTCTACTCTCTAATGGATTTAGATAATCGGCATAGTAAGATACGTATTGAAAATGTTTAGTATCTCTAACTAGAAAAGCACTAGAACATACAGGTTGAAACAAGGTTTTATGAAAATCTATGGTTATAGAATCTGCATATTCAATTCCTTTAAGTTGGGTTTTGTGAGTATCGGTTAACACATAACATCCGCCGTAGGCACCATCGACATGAAACCATATCTTATATTCTTTTGCTATTTTGGAAATCGTTTCCAAAGGGTCAAAACTTCCAAAATCAGTAGTTCCTGCAGTGGCTACTATAGCAATCGGTATATTTCCTTTTTGCTTTTCTTTTTCAATAGCTTGTACCAGAGCATCCGTCTTCATTTTTAGTTTATCATCGGTATCTATTGGTATTACAGAATCGTATCCCATACCTAGTAATGCAGCATTCTTTTTAATACTAAAATGCGCTTTATCTGAACAAAAAATACGGAATTTGCTTACTTCATCAGACCAACCATTCTCTTTCAGGTTTATTCCGTAATGGGTAAATGCATAATGATCCCGAGCCATCAAAAGTGCTTTGAAATTTGATTGCGTTCCTCCACTGGTAAAAACACCATCAGATTGTATAGGGAAATTCATCTTATTGCAAATCCAGCGAATTATTTCCTGTTCGATCAATGTTGCAGAAGTACTTTGATCCCAGGTTTCGATAGCCGTATTAACAGATGAAGCTATAAGGTCACCCACTAACGCAGGTAATAATACAGGACAATTGAGATGTGCTACATAATGTGGATGATGAAATGAAATTGCATGATCAAGGAATACATCCTTAATTTCATGCAATGCGTCATCCAACGTTATATTTTCTTTAGCATTTACAGCAATACTTCTTTTGCGAGACCTCAATTCTTCTACAGATGCTCCACTATAAAAAGAGGTATTGTCTAAAAAGTTTTTTATGTGCTGTACTGCTTTCTCTATATGAACTTCATACTCATATTTAGAATAAGCATCAAAAAGATAATCAACCGCCAGGTCAGGTTTTAGAGTAAGTTGGGTTTCTGATAACATAATTATTTTTATTTGGTCTAAATAAGTAAAGTGCAAAACTATGGCTACATAGAAATAATTAAATGACGTAAATCGGATAAAAAATGACGTGGATTTATAAGGCTCTATAAATTAGTATTCTTCTAACATTACTTTTATATTTTCTTAATACATAGTGTAAAAGAAACAATGCATTACAAAAAGTAATTGATATACCATTATTTTTGTATCACACTAGCCCGATATAAAACTTAAAAGTGAAAATGATAATGGATGAAGAAAAATACATTGATGATCTAAAATCAAAATTTGAAAGTTATGCTCCTATCAGTCGGGAATCCTGGTTACAAATTGAGTCGTTAATTACATTTCAAATTCTAAAAAAAGATGATACTTTATTAAGAAACGGACAAGTTGCTAAAAACATTCATTTTGTTTGCAAAGGAGCCTTAAGGGCTTTTTTTACTGATTTTGAAGGTAACATTTACAATAAAAACATTTTTCTTGAACACGATCTGGCAGGTTCTAAGGTTTCTCTTCTTCAAAAAACCCCTTCCAATTTTACCTTAGAAGCTTTGGAAGATACTGTTCTCATCAATATTAATTATACAAATTATAGAAAAGTAATTAATGAAAATGATGACTTAAAAGCCTTTTACATCGCTTATCTCGAAAAAAATTGGGTTATCGAAAAAGAAGAAAGAGAAATTTCATTAGTAATGCAAAATGCTACCGAAAGGTATAGTAAACTTATTGCACTACATCCAGATATCAATCAAAGAATACCTCAATTACATATTGCTTCACATTTAGGTATCACTCCAACACAATTGAGCAGAATAAGAAAAAGTTTAAAGAAAAACCTCTGAATCAACATATGTAAATGCACACCTTATCCGCTGAGTTTATTTTTGCTGTAAACTTTAAAAAAAAGTGATATGCATTTATTAAAAAACTCAAAATGGCGCTATGCGACTAAATTATTCGATACTTCTAAGAAAATTACTCCTGAAAATCTTGAGAAAATAAAAGAAGTAATTCAATTATCCACCTCTTCCTATGGGCTTCAATTATATAGGGTACTCATTATAGAAGATCCAGAAATTAGACATCAGCTAAAATCTGCTTCATGGGGACAATCCCAAATTACAGACGCTTCTCAACTCTTTGTTTTTTGTAATTATACCAAAGTACAACATAAACATATTGATGATTATTTAGAATTAACAGCAAAAACCAGGCAAATTAATATTGATAGTTTGCAGGGTTATGGAGATTTCATGAAACAAAAAATTAAAGAAAAAACTAAGATAGAACTACATCATTGGACCATAAGACAAACATATCTCGCACTAGGTAATTTACTAAATGCTTGTGCCGAATTAAAAATAGATGCCTGCCCAATGGAAGGCTTCGAAAATGATAAATACAATAAAATATTAGGGTTAAAAAACAAAAATCTTAATGCCGCAGTTATTGCCGCCATTGGGTATCGATCTAAAGAGGATAAGTCGCAATATTTAAAAAAAATCCGTAAACCTATAGATCATATATTCGAAATACTATGAATCAATATATATTATCTATTATAGCATTCATCGCAGGTGTCTTTTTAGCTGCTCAAGGAGGTCTCAATGCCCACTTAGGTGTTCTTCTTAAAAATCCAATACTCGCTTCGGTGGTTGCATTTTTCTGTAGCACTATTTTTGCTGTTACCTTTATCCTGTTAACCGTAAAGGATATTCCTACTTGGACGGATATAAAAGAGATCCCTGTTTACCTTTGGTTTTCTGGTGGGTTATTTAGTGTATTAGGTGTTAGTTTATATTATTACACTATTCCCAAATTAGGAATATCTACTATGATCTCTCTTGGTCTGTTTGGACAGTTAACATTCTCTATACTTGCTGGTCACTTTGGATGGTTAAACTTACCAACCGAACCTATTACTATTAAAAAAATAATTGGAGCGATTTCAATGATAGCTGGAATCGTACTAATCAATTTAAAATAAACTCATGAAAGATAAACATATAACACAGAATATTAATAACCTCACTTCACTTTGGAAAACCGCTAGTGTACCTTTTGATTCCCACTTTAAAAACTCGGTTTTTGAGTATTGTGAAGTCAAAGATTCTGATTGGCCAAATAGATTGTGGTTTAATCAACCCATAGACCAGAGTTCTATTGATATGGCAAAAAAGAAACTATCTACATTATCTTCTCCCCTCACCATCCCATATTTTAATATTAATACTAAAAATGCATATGAACTCTTAGAAAAAAATGATTTCAAATTACAATTTGAGCAGGTTGCAATGTTTCTAAAATTAGAAGAAACCTTTAAAATTAGCAGTAATTTGACCATGGTTCATATTTCAAATGAAGCTCAAGCCGAATTATGGGCAGCTCTTTATCCAAGAGCATTTGGGTATCGCATCCCTAAAAAAATAATCACTAGCACCTGGAATGATATCTACTATTTCTTAGCATATTATCAAAACCAGCCCATAGGAACGGCAATAACATTCCAGACACAAAAAACAATCGGAATTCATGGTGTAGGCATCATTCCTGAAATGAGAAAAAGAGGTTTTGCATCAGAAATTATGAAACATCTAATCAATATAGCAATCGGTGACGAAAGTGATTTTATGACCCTACAAGCATCCAGCATGGGAAAAAATGTATATTTAAAACTTGGATTTAAAGAGCAATTCCTGATCAAAAATTATGCTTTATAATATTTAATATATCATGTGTCATACCTTAAACTTTTATCAAAGAAAAATCTCTTATATTAATTTTTTGTAGTTTTGTATATCAGATGAAAAAAATAGTTCACAATATATCAGCATGCCTTTTAGCATTTGTAGTGTTATTTTCTACACTATCATTTACTGTAGACATGCATTATTGTGGAAAGACTTTGGTAGATGTTTCACTTTTCAAAGAAGCAAAAACTTGCGGAATGGAAATGCAAAAATCAAAAACAGCTACCACCTGTGCTATGACAAAAAAGAATTGTTGTTCTGATAAACATCTAAATTTTGAAGGACAGGATGAACTTAAAATTTCATATGATAAGTTCACTTTGGAGCAATATATTTTTGTAGCATCTTTTTACAATGCATACATTGACCTTTTTGAAGGTTTAGAAGAACATATAGTTCCATTTAAGGAATATTCTCCTCCGCTGGTCGTCAGGAACATTCAGCAACTTGACGAAGTATATTTAATTTGATTTTCAAACAATAGACTACAGTATCTAATGGACTTTTCTCCATTAGGTCAACCCTTTGTATTTGGTGTTTTTACGCACCCACGTCTAATTGTTTAATAATCAAATAAATGCTCAATAAAAGCATCAAGTTTTTAATAGAAAACAAACTGGTAGCAGTACTATTACTCCTCCTTTTTATAGGTTGGGGAAGTATTAATTCGCCCTTTAATACCGATTTGAGTTTCTTACCAAACAATCCGGTAGCAGTGGATGCTATACCTGATATTGGAGAAAATCAACAAATTGTATTTACAAAATGGGATGGTCGTTCACCACAAGATATTGAAGATCAAATTACCTATCCATTAACTGCTTCTTTACTTGGGATTCCTGGAGTAAAAACTATTCGTAGCTCTTCTATGTTTGGTTTTTCTAATATTTATATCATATTCGAGGAAGATGTAGAGTTTTATTGGAGTCGAAGTCGAATACTCGAAAAACTGAATTCCCTCCCAAGTAGCTTATTACCCGAAGGTGTTCGTCCTTCATTGGGACCAGATGCCACAGGATTAGGTCAAATATTCTGGTATACACTCGAAGGTCGTGATGAAAATGGAAATGTAACTGGTGGTTGGGATTTACAAGAACTACGAAGTATCCAGGACTATTATGTCAAATATGCGTTGTCCTCTGCAAATGGTGTTTCAGAAGTTTCTTCTATTGGTGGGCATGTACAGGAATATCAGGTGGATGTTAATCCAGAACTGATGCGTCAATATAACATTGGATTGAATCAGGTTGTAAAAGCAGTTAAAGAAAGTAATGAGGATATTGGAGCGCAAACTTTAGAAATTAATCAAGCAGAATATTTAGTTCGTGGTTTAGGATATATAAAATCAACTTCAGATATAGAAAATGCTGTTGTTACCTCATCTTTATATACAGCTATCAAAATTAAAGATATTGGTAAAGTTTCTTTGGGACCGACCACTAGAAGAGGAATATTAGATAAAGAAGGAGCAGAAGTTGTTGGTGCCGTTGTAGTTGCTCGTTATGGTGCAAATCCTTTAGAAGTCATTACTAATGTAAAACAGAAAATTAATGAATTAAGTGCTGGATTACCATCAAAAGTATTAAAAGACGGTAGAACTTCTCAAGTTACTATAGTTCCATTTTATGATAGAACAGAACTTATTCAAGAGACATTAGGTACTCTCAATGAAGCATTAACTTTAGAGATATTAATTACTATTTTGGTGATTATCATTATGGTTTTTAATCTCAGAGCTTCTGTCTTGATATCTGGATTATTACCGGTAGCTGTTTTGATAGTATTTATTGCTATGAAGTTTTTTAACGTTGATGCAAATATTGTAGCCTTATCGGGGATTGCAATTGCTATCGGTACCATGGTAGATATAGGAGTGATCCTTTCTGAAAACATCATAAGACATGCAGACGAAAACAAACAAAACCTTCCTATAAATACTATTGTTTATAACGCAACTACCGAGGTGTCAGGAGCAATTTTAACAGCAGTATTGACCACAATTATAAGTTTTATTCCTGTGTTTACTATGACTGGAGCAGAAGGCAAACTGTTTAGACCATTGGCATTTACAAAAACTTTTGCCTTAACCGCATCTGTAATCGTAGCGTTATTCTTAATACCTCCTTTTGCCGCTTTCTTATTCAAAAAAAGATCTTTAAAAAACACAGTACAGTACACCCTGAACAGTATTTTAATACTATTAGGAATGTTTGCTATCATTTCTGGTTATTGGCTTGGACTCATACTGGTCGCATTTGGAGTTATCACATTTTTAAAATTAAGTAATAAACTCTCAGAAAAACATGCAAATCTTATCACCATATGTATATCTGCGGTAACCATTATATTTCTGTTAGCAGAATATTGGAGACCCTTAGGGGTAGACAAAAATATATTCTGGAATCTCATTTTTGTAAGTCTAATATGTTTTGGTCTATTAACCGTATTTACACTATTCAGGAAGTATTATACTAAAATTCTTCAATGGGCATTAGGCAACAAAATTCTATTTCTTTCAATACCCTCTACCATTGTTATATGTGGGTTTCTCATTATGAAAAATACAGGGAAAGAATTTATGCCTTCTCTAAATGAAGGTTCATTTTTATTAATGCCTACATCAATGCCGCATTCAGGAATAGAAGAAAATAAACGTGTGCTTCAGCAATTGGATATGGCGGTAGCTAGCATTCCTGAGATCAAGACTGTTGTCGGTAAAGCTGGACGTACAACTTCTGCCCTGGATCCTGCTCCACTTTCTATGTATGAAAACATGATTCAGTATAAACCAGAATATATGCTGAATTCCAAAGGAAAAAGACAACGCTATAAAGTAAATGATGACAGATTATTTGAATTAAAAAATGGTGGATTTGTAAAAAATCCAAACCTAAATACAGAAGAAGATAATACATCAACAGCATTTCCTGTAACTGCAGACAAATTGATTCCAGATCATGATGGTGAATATTTTCGCAATTGGAGACCTCATATTCAATCTCCAGATGATATTTGGAATGAAATTGTTAAGGTGACTCAATTACCTGGAGTAACTTCTGCTCCAAAATTACAACCTATAGAAACTCGTTTGATCATGCTACAAACAGGTATGAGAGCACCTATGGGGATAAAAGTAAAAGGGCAAGATTTAAAAGAAATTGAAGCTTTTGGTCTACAATTAGAACATATCTTAAAACAAGTCGAAGGTGTAAAAAAAGAAGCTGTTTTTGCTGATCGTATTGTTGGCAAACCCTATCTACTAATCGATATAGATAGAGAAAAAATCGCACGTTATGGTATTTCTATTAATGAAGTTCAAAACACATTAAAAGTTGCTGTTGGCGGAATGGTTTTAACCAAAACGATTGAAGGTCGAGAACGCTATGGAATTAGAGTGCGCTATCCCAGGGAATTAAGAGCGACTCCTACAGATCTGGAAAATATTTATATTCCGGTTCAAAAAGGCAACCCAATTCCATTAAGTGAACTGGCCACCATACGCTATGAACAAGGTCCACAGGTTATAAAAAGTGAAGACACTTTTTTAGTAGGATATGTATTGTTTGATAAATTAGATGGTTTTGCCGAGGTTAATGTAGTGGAAAATGCACAAAAATTACTACAACAAAAGATTGATTCTGGGGAATTAACAGTTCCAAAAGGAATTAATTATCAATTTACCGGATCCTATGAAAATCAATTAAGGGCAGAAAAAACCTTATCCATCGTTGTGCCTTTGGCATTGCTTATTATCTTTTTAATTCTCTACTTCCAATTTAGATCTACAACAACTTCATTAATCGTATTTACAGGAATTGCCGTAGCATTTGCAGGTGGTTTTGTAATGATATGGCTCTATGGTCAGGGTTGGTTCATGAATTTTAGTGTGTTTGGTGAAAATGTAAGAAACATATTTCAAATGCATCCTATTAATTTAAGCGTTGCAGTATGGGTAGGTTTTATTGCTCTATTTGGCATTGCCACAGATGACGGAGTGGTCATGGCGAGCTATTTAACGCAAACTTTTGATAGAAACACACCCAAAACAAAACAGGAGATTAGAGCTTCAATTATTGAAGCAGGAGAAAAACGTATCAGACCTTGTTTAATGACTACAGCCACAACAATTTTGGCCTTGTTACCAATTCTTACTTCGACAGGACGAGGTAGCGATATTATGATACCAATGGCGATACCAAGTTTTGGGGGTATGTTAATAGCTCTGATTACACTTTTTGTAGTACCTGTGCTATTCAGCTGGAGAGAAGAGATGAAAGTGAAAAGTGAAGAGTGAAAAGTGAAAAACTAAAAGTGAAAAGTGAAGAATGAAACATGGAAAACTAAAAGTGAAAAGTGAAATACATAAGAAGTATTAAAAAACGTATTGTCACACTGAGCTTGTCAAAGTGATTCAGAAAACGAAAAGTTAGAAATGAAAAATGTTAAGTTGAAAATGAAAAAACAGAAATTATGAGTAAAAGTATATTAAAAGATAAAAGTTATGCCTTTGCAATCTTAATTGTGAAGTTATCTCAGTTCTTAGTTTCTGAAAAAAAAGAATATGTTTTAAGCAAACAATTATTACGAAGCAGAACAGTTATTGGTGCTCTAATCCGTGAAGCTGAGTTTGCACAAAGTAAAAACGATTTCATTCACAAAATGAGTATTTCCCTTAAAGAAGCAAACGAATCTATGTATTGGATAGACCAGCTAAAAGATACGGGTTACATTAACAAAAAACAACATGAGACATCTCTTCTAAAGAACAAAGAATTAGTGGCAATGTTAGTGAGTAGTATTAAAACTTCAAAATCAAGTATTTCAAAATGAAAATAGTAAAATACATATCAGGTTTTTGTAATCTCATATTCTGTTCTCTATCTAAAAGAGTGTTTGTTTTCGGTTGTTCACTTTTCACTTTTCACTTCACTAGTGGTCAACAACTCGAAACTTATATTGAAGAGGCACTAGCAAATAGTCCAGAAATTCAAAAATTCGAACTGCAATATCAAATTACAACGGAGAAAACAAATGAAGTTCGTACCATCCCCAATACAGAAATTGGTGTTGGATATTTTGTGAGTGAGCCTGAAACCAGAACAGGAGCTCAAAAAGCAAAAGTATCTATAAAACAAATGATCCCCTGGTTTGGTTCTATAACAGCGCGAGAAAGTTATGCGAGTGCTATTGCAAATGCCAAATACGAGGATATTGTCATTGCAAAAAGAAAATTAATCGTTGCTGTCTCACAATCCTATTACAATTTATACACGATTAATGCACAACAAAAAATCCTGCTACAACATATTGAATTACTTAAAACATATGAAACACTGGCTCTAACAGCTGTAGAAATAGGTAAAGCTTCAGCAGTCGATGTGTTGCGTTTGCAAATTAGACAAAACGAATTATCACAGGTATTGGCCGTATCAGAACAAGACTTTCTCGCTGAGCAAACCGTATTCAACACCCTTTTAGATAGAGATAAGTCTATAGAAATCCAGATCGTAAACGAATTAACTATTCCTTCAGAAAATGTATCTTTTACTTCTACTACTTTAGCATTACATCCTGAACTTATCAAATATGATAAATTATACCAATCTGTAGAGCAATCAGAACTATTGAATCAAAAGAAAAGTAATCCTATGATTGGATTTGGTATCGATTATATAGCCGTTTCAGAACGACCAAATATGAATTTTAGCGATAATGGAAAAGATATTATAATGCCTATGGTGTCATTATCTATTCCTCTTTTCAATCAAAAACACAAATCAAAAACAAAGCAAAATCAATTAAAGCAGCAAGAAATTAAGGTTCAAAAACAAGAACGACTTAATACATTAAAAACTGCACTGGATAAAGCAATTACAGATAGAAAAACAGCAAGAATACGTTTTGATACTCAAGCAAAAAATTTAAAGCAAGCAAAAGATGCAGAAGAAATATTGGTAAAGAGTTATGAAACCGGAACCATTGATTTTAATGATGTTCTGGACATTCAGGAATTACAACTAAAATTTCAAATGAATCAAATAGCATCGGTGAAAGCATATTTTAATGCTACAACCATCATCAATTATTTAAGCAATTAAAAACATGGAACACACATATACAATACAAGGAATGACCTGCGGCGGATGTAAAGCTTCTGTTGACAAATATTTGAGAAAAGTCGATGGAGTGACTCAAGTTTTAGTAAATCTGGAAAAAGCTGAAGCCAAAGTGACAATGAATACTCATATCCCAACTTCAATCTTACAAGAAGGGTTACCCGAAAAATATACAATTGCAGAAAAAGAATCTAAAAACATTTTCGAACCTAAACAAGATTCTAATACCCTTGTAAAAGAAAAAAATAAATTACAACAACTACAACCACTATTACTAATTCTCTTGTACATTACCGTAGCTAGTAATTTGTTACATTATAAAAACTGGAGTGTTAGTGAGGTAATGCTAGATTTCATGGGGTTGTTTTACATTGTTTTTAGCTTTTTTAAAATGCTGGATTTAAAAGGGTTTCCCGCATCTTTTAGCATGTATGACCCATTAGCAAAACGTTTACCTATCTATGGTAGGATATACCCATTTATCGAAACCGCTTTGGGAATCTTGTTTTTAATGCGATTCGAAATACAAATTGCTTTAATTAGTACACTTGTTATTTTGAGTATTACCACAATCGGTGTTACAAAAACACTTCTTGATAAAAAAACAATTCGCTGTGCCTGTCTGGGTACTGCTTTAAAACTTCCTATGACCGAAGCTACATTTATAGAAAATGCTATTATGATCATTATGGCAATATTTATGTTATTAAACATTTTTTAAGATGAAAAATTATCTCGTATATATTATAATATTAGCTATCGGATTATTCTTTGGATGGTTATTTTTTGGAAGCTCTTCTAACGAAAGTACTGTCCATAATCATGACAAACATGAGAAAACCAATCAAATGTGGACTTGTGCTATGCATCCACAAATTATGTTACCTGAATCAGGAGATTGTCCTGTTTGCGGAATGGATTTAATTCCTGTTGATACTGAAAACTCCGGGTTATTAGCAAATCAATTTAAACTGACAGAAAATGCAATGGCATTAGCCAATATTCAAACATCTATTGTTGGTCATAATGAGACTGAAAGTAACACCATAAAACTGTCTGGTAAGATTGTAGAAAATGAAGAAGCAAATACAGTGCAAGTCAGTTATTTTTCTGGAAGGATAGAACGTCTGAATATAAATTTCACTGGAGATCAAGTACGTAAAGGTCAATTATTGGCAACTATATATTCTCCAGAATTATTTGCGGCGCAACAGGAATTGATAACTGCTGCTTCTTTAAAAACATCTCAACCGGCATTATATAAAGCAGTACGCAATAAGTTAAAACTATGGAAACTTTCTGATCGTCAAATTAATACCATAGAAACATCAGGCCAGGTAAAGGAGAATATTCCTGTATACGCTACGGTTTCTGGAACGGTTTCAGAAAAACTAGTAGAACAAGGTGACTATGTTAAACAAGGGCAACCTCTTTTGAAAGTGGCAAACTTAAATACCGTTTGGGCAAATTTTGATGCCTATGAAAAACAAATTACCGGACTTAAAGAAGGCCAGCCTATATCGATTACTACAAATGCAAATCCAAATGCGACTATTAATGCAAAAATATCATTTATAGATCCTGTCTTGAATACTAAAACAAGAACAGTAATAGTAAGAGCTGTTTTAGATAATACAGCACTTCAATTTAAACCTGGAATGTTTATTGAAGGTAGCATTAGCGGTGATATTAATATGAACAAAAAGCAACTATTAAGTATTCCTTCGACTGCTATTTTATGGACGGGAAAACGATCTGTAGTGTATCTCAAAACAGACCTCAACGCTCCTGTTTTTGAAATGAGAGAAGTTACTTTAGGAAATAAAATAGGTGACCATTATGTAATAGTTGATGGTTTAAATACAGGAGATGAAATTGTTACTCATGGTACATTTACGGTTGATGCTGCTGCACAATTACAAGGCAAAAAATCTATGATGAGTACAAAAAACTCAAAAACAAAAGAGCATCATGCCGTAGATGTATCAAATGCAATGACAAAGAATGAAACATCGTTAAAATTTCAAGAGCAATTAAAAAAAGTACTCGATGAGTATATACTTTTAAAAGATGCTTTGGTAAAAGACGACGCTGATATAGCTAAAAAAGCGTCGATTGCTATGATCAAAAATATAGAAGCCATCAATGTAAAATTACTTATCGACATATCGAATCAGAATCAATGGATACAAATAGAAGATCAAATTAAGCGAGCTACACATGCTATAATCAACGCACCTGATATAAAAGAACAAAGAAATCATTTTATAGGTTTGTCGATAGGGTTAACCAATGCAATTCAAACCTTTGGTATTTCCCAAAAAGTGTATAGTCAATTCTGTCCTATGGCAAATAATAACAAAGGAGCATCCTGGTTAAGTTTAGATAAAGAAATTCGCAATCCATATTTTGGAAATAATATGCTTACTTGTGGTAGTATACAACAAACGATCGAATAAAACATGGATTTAAGTTTCATGATGCATCACTTTTGTCCCAAAGTAATTTTTGATATCCAGATCAGTCATAGGCTGTAAAGACCCATATACTATTTCTTTATAGATTTTATTGGTTATTGTACCAGGAGATAGAAACTTTGATCCCATTAAGGATCTGATTTTAGTAACAATTTCTTCAGCAATATGTGTAGAATAATATTTTGATAGCACAGAAGTTTCAAACATCTTTTCTAATAGTACCGTATCTCCTTTTTTAAAATTCGAAATTGACACCCCTGTATATTTACATAATTGATTTGCAGTTTTATACTTCATCATTAATTCTCCAATACTATCCAGGAAATTATCTGACTCAGAAAGTAATTTATCATGTCTGATTTTTTTCCTGCTAAATTCCTTCAAACACAAAATAACACTTAACGCTGCTCCCAAATAAGGCGCAGATATCAACCCCTGGAACCAGGATCTTTGATAGATCAATAACTCATACTTTTCCTCTTTGGCACTGTTTAATTTAATAACGTTATTGCTATTAACATTTAAATTATCGAATCTTACTGATTTTGTAAATGATCCTAACATTTCATCTCCGAAGGGAGCATCATGAAATGTAATTCCATTAGTATTTGACGACACAAAAAACACGAGCTTATCCTCTTTTGATAACTCAGCAGTAAACACTATATAATCAGCAACTTCAGACAAAGACATAAATGGTGCTTCTCCATTAACTATATAGTTGTCTTTTTCTATTTGTGTAATTATGTTTTCATTTATAGAAGTATCTTTAAATGTTCGTATCGAGCCCGTGTTAGCTATCAACAATTTTTCTTTTCTAATTTTTTTTAATAACATTTCTCTTTTCCAATATTCCATACTTTGTATAGAAAAAGGATATGATGATAAAGATGCTAAAACATAATAGTGCATTGATAATGCTACGGCAACAGGAATTGAAATCTCACCAATACTATGCAAAGTATCAAAACATTCCTGATAAATCGCTTTTGCCTTTCTTTCATAACAAGGTATAAAGGGAACTTGTGTAGTTTTTATAAAAGTATAAAATGCTTTATAATCCTTAGTCTTTTCAAATTCTCTGAGTTTTATACATATTTTTTCTAATTCGTTTATTTTTCTATCGTGTTTATTCTTGATTGTTATCGTATTCATCTTCTAATATTTTTAAGAGAAAATTAGTTTTTGATTGAAACTCCTTTATTATATACGAGGTAACCACATCCCCATAGTAGCAGCAAAAATCCCAATACCCATTAAAATGGTCAATACTCCAAAACCAGTTGCCATAAGAATACGTCCAAGTGCACCTGAATTATTTTGCACATACAAATAGAGTTCTAAAATAATAAGCGGAATCACATATTGCCCAAACCCAAGAAAAATAAGAAATGGACCTCTAAAGGTTTCTGGATCAAATCCAACAGGACCACCATGGATAAATAACCACAGCATCAGGCCTATACGAAAAAACCAAACACCATTTACTACTAAAAACAGACGAAGTACCCACCGACGATGCGCATCAAACTTACGGGCAACAGCGGTACGCCAAGCAAGTGCTGCAAAAAGCATAATAAGGATTCCATTAATACTAACACTAATGTCGCCTATCAAACCGCTAACAGTTCCTTTGCTTAAAACCATATACACTCCACTAAAACTAATCACGAAAGCAGTTATGATGTATAATCGACCATTCCAACGGTGAAAGGATCTTGCACGAGTTCTAAGTTGCGGAATAAACTGAAGTGGACCTCCTACCATCATAATCACAGCTAATAAAAGATGAATAGCTACGGCAAGATTCCCCATGGTTTCACCTGGCGTGTATCCGTGTGGTAATACCTGATTCCATTTCATAAGGTCGCCTTGTAGAGCTGCTCCTCCATAAAAGGCAGTTACATAATAGGCAAATAACCATTGACCTGCTACTGCAACGGTAAACCAAAAAGTAACGGTTGCATTAAGTACTTTATCTGCACCTCTTTTTTTACGTTGCGGTGTAGCGACAACACTATGTTGTAAACTCATAATATTCGTTTTTTAACTGATGATGATTGATGAAACGGTTCTTGGTCATTTTACCAAAAACCTAAATTAAATACGTATATATCTAAATAACTTTTATTATCTAAACTTAAAAAAGCCCTTGATGTAATGTATCCATACGTATCCCCATGGAATCACAATAAGATCTACTGGAATTGCAATAAGAAATGGTCTAAGAAAATCTGCTGAAACCGAATCCAATTGATCCGTCGACCATAAAGGATATGCAATACCTATTAACCATACCGATTTATAAAATAATTGAAGTAATAAAAGTGGTAGCATTTTTATCGGATATCGAATTCCAATACCCATCAAAATGGCATACGCTGCCCAAAAACTAAAGGTAATACCATCATAAGGCCCCCATTTTTCGCTGGGTATGATAATTTCTAACCATGAATTGTATCCTAAACTCAAGAACGTAAGAAGGTAGAGTCCTCTCATTAAATACAATCGTATTTTTGACAGTTTTTTTTCACTTTTAGGGTTGCGTTGTTGTGTGTCCACAACCTGATTTTCTGTGGTCATAATATTCGTTTTTTGATTGATGATGATTTTAACTGCCTTGTAAAAAGCAATTGTATTGATGATGTTAAATATATTCTACGCTTTATGTAGCAGACTTAGTAATAATTGCGGATGGATTAAATCCTTTAACCATAAGCCATATAGAAAAAAATAATAGATACACTCCATTTTGAGCGTAAAAAATAAAGTTTACCGCATAGTCAAAAACCTGTAGCATCGATACTGAAAAGACCAGTATGACAGCAATAAGCCCCCATATTGATAAAAACCGTGGAATCAACTTTGTTTTAAATAACGCATAATATAAAATTGATGCTCCTAAACTAAAAGTGATTAATATTAAAAAATGTGCCCAATAATATTCTTCTACTTTTAGAAGACTTAACACCCTTAAATAGTTTTCATCCAGAGCTACACCTTTTGCTAACTCCTGACATAATGATATAAAAGATAGATGAGTGATATTACTCATTACAGTTATTGTAAATCCTACGACCAATACACTAACATACCCAATAGCTATTTTTTTGTTGTATTGTTTTAGAATAGAAAATAGTATGATACCAATATAAACTCCAATACCACTTGCAATTAAATCTAAAAGAATGGCTATTTTCATTTGTATTAAATCTTCTAAAACTTGGTTAAAAAAATTTTGAGATGCTATAAGAGACAACGACAACCCTCTAAGTGAATTACCCGTGGCACCGGTTATAATCATAAGCAAGAATAAACCTCCTGCTATTTTTCCGATTTTTTTATGTGATTCCATAATGTTCGTTTTTTGATTGATGATTGATTGATGATGATTTTATATTTTAAAATTTAATTTTCATTATTTTTCATGATATGTGGTAAAGTTTATTTCCTCTGTATCTCCTGTTAACGTTACATTACAACCTGGTGCAGTTTTACATTGTACAGACTCATAATACAATTCTAAATTCCCAGTATTATCGCCGTTAAATTCTAGTTTTAAATCTTTTCCTGAAACTTTTCCTATGGTTTCAAAATGTACTCCTGTACCCATGTTAATCTCCTCTAACTTATTTGCAGAGACAAACACTTTAATTGTATCTTTTTGTTTTACCTTCTCAATTTTTTCTATTACTAGTTTTCCATCTTGTACTTCGGTTTTAACGTAAGGCATCAAATTTTCCAGAGTTTCAACTTTCAACTGTATTACACTGTCTTGGTGAAAAAAAACTTGAATTCCATGTTTTACTGATATTTTACTAAAGTCCAAAATTGATCTTTTTTCAGTTATAACATTTCTATTAATCACTATCTCTTTTTCTTCTCTCTCTTCTTTTACCACATATCGATGTACCGATAATTGAAATGCCAGAAAAAAGAAAAAAATGACAATTAATACACTTAATAAGATCAGGTTACTTCTCTTCATTATCCTTATTATTTAGATATTGGTTGAAAGCATCTTTTACTTCTTCAAATTTTATCTCCAGGAGTCCCATTTTTTTAAATATATCCGGAAGAATTTCTTCTTTAAACTCTGTTTTCTTAATACTAAGAACTGTATTATATCCGTTTTCCGAAACGAAATATCCTATTCCTCTTTTATTATAAATCACCCCTAGTTCCTGTAGGTGGTTAAAAGCTCTAATGGCAGTATTAGGATTAACCTCTACCATTACTGCAATCTCTCTTACAGAAGGTATTCGTTCTTCTTCGGGCCATCTCTTTGAGAGGATATTTTCATAAAAAAAGTCCACGATTTGTAAATAAATAGGTTTACTATTATCAAAATCCATGATCAAACTTCCTTTTCAATTATCTTAAAATATGCAGCCAGAAGCATCACTGGCACCATAATAATCACAAATAAGAATATTCCAATTCCCGAAAAGTCCTCTCTTGCTAGGGAAAATGCATTAGAAACTATCTGATCCTCAGAAAATATATCATATCCAATATTGAATATTGAAAAGAGTATTCCATTAAAAATAAATAGCCCAAAAACAAGCAATACAACAAAGAGCAATGTTTTTATAATTCTATTTTTGGTAAATAGTATGGCTCCCAATAAAAAAGTAGGTTGAATAAAAAAATAGAATGTTACACCTTGCCAATAGCTTTCTGAAAATATTGGTAATAGGTGAAAATTAGTTTCAGAAAACATACTACCCAAAACTATAGCTACTTGCCCTATCAAAAAGCCGAATACTGAAAATAGCAATGTATACAAAGCGCTAGTCGTTAACCATATTGCAGTTACTCTTTCATAAGATGAGATTGGAAGCGAAAAGTAAAAAAGGTTTGATTTCTTATGATGAGCCTCTCTAAAAATGGAGAACGTAAATAATATCCCCAATACAACATAAAACTTCATAAAATTACTTGCAAATTCTTCTTCTGATATTATATGATCTCCTCTTAAATCATATAAAAAAAAGAATAATAAAAGTGCACCAACTACAGACAAGGTTGTAATTATTGTATTTCTAAGTAATACAATATCCCTATAGATAAAATTACCTATTCTTCTAATATTAAACTGCTGAGTCATGATAGGTGTTTTTAATAGCATTACTAATCCGTACAGGCTCATTTAATACCGCATTAAATAAAAGCTCAAGATCAACCTCTGTTTCATCTTTATCCTGACGTGAGAGTATGGTTTTACCTCCAAATGATGCTTCAGAGTAAATAATAGACTCATTGCTATCTCGTCTGGTTTTTCCAAACCATAAGCATTCAGAAATAGTTGAAAGCGGTTGATCAAAAGCAACTTTGGACTGATCCAGAATCACTATATGATTGATTAAACTATGCAAATCCCGAATTTGATGGGTTGAAATCACAACACATTTACCTTGATCTACTACTGAAGCCATAATTTTCCTAAACTGACTTTTTGATGGAATATCCAAACCGTTAGTTGGCTCATCCATCAGTAATAACTTAGTATTTGTAGCAACCCCAAATGCAATCAGTACTTTTTTCTTTTGTCCAAATGAAAGCGTAGATATCTTTTCGTCAGGTGAAAGTTTAAACTCTTTTAACAATTCATAGAATTGCTCTCTCGAAAACTCAGGATAAAAAGGAGAATTTATATGCTCATAACTAGAAATCTTTATTCCCGGTAACTCAAAATCTTCTGGTACGATAAACATATGCTGAAGATACTTTACTGTATTTCTGGACATAGCCTCTCCCATAACATGATATTTACCAGACTTTGGAAACAATAACCCTGCTACAATTTTCATCAAAGTACTTTTTCCTTCTCCATTTTTCCCAAATACTCCATATATATTACCAGGAACAAAATCCAATGAAATATCATCAAGGATTGTTTTTCCCTTTGGGTAATAAAATCTTATGTTTTTAAAATGTATCATGATTAGTGTATTAGTTACCTAGTACACTTCAAAATTATATAAGTAAATCAAATAAACCAAACCTTTTTTCATTTTTTTGATTCGTCGTTAAGAAAAAAGAATAGATCATTCTTCTATTTTCTTAAAAGAATGGCTATCAAAACATTAACTCCTAAAAATCAATCAACATAATAATAATGGTAGTTTGAGAAGGTTTAAGTCTTCTCTATATCTTGATCATTTTGATATCTTGATGAGAAAAAAAATAATTTCCATTCATCTATAGAAAACTCCCATTCATCTACACTAAAAATAGGTTTTGGCGAAAGAAATACTAAATCCATCAATAAAAAGAACATCTTTATTGTTGTTAAAAAACAATTTTTAACTTAACTTAATAAACTGAAACGAAATGGGCTTGAACATTTTATTGATTGACGATGACGAAATAGAACGATTAAAATTTGCACGAGTCTTGCAAAAAAACAATTACCCCCACAACATTATTGAAGCTATTAATGGTGAAGAAGCACTAGATGTTTTAGCTCAAAAAGAGAAACTCCCAGATTTAATTTTTCTGGATTTAAACATGCCAAAAATGAACGGTTTGGAGTTTTTAAAAGAACTAAAGGCAGATGCAACTTTACAATATTTACCTGTAGTCATATTAAGCACTTCTAACAATCATCAAGATCTTAAAGAGGCTTATAGAATTGGTGCTTCAGGATATATTGTCAAACCATTAAAATATGAAGATTATGTACACAAGATCAAATGTCTTATCGAATATTGGACTGTAAATGAGCTTGTAAAAGGATAAACTAAAAACATAATAATTATATGAAGGGTATTGTATTTACTGAATTTTTAGAGTTAGTAGAAGATAAATTCGGACTAGAAGTCGTTGATAAAATCATACAACAATCCAACCTTCCATCTCAAGGAGTCTACACTGCAATCGGCACCTATGATTTCTCTGAAATGTTAGGTTTACTTAAACATTTAAGTGAACATACCCAATTGAGCATAGATGACTTGCTTCTTGTCTATGCAGAACATTTTTTTAGCGTTTTAGCAGGTAGTTATCCCGGTTTGATCGAAAAATACAACGATCCTATAGAACTTTTATCCTCTATCGAGAACCATATACATGTAGAAGTTCGAAAAATATACCCTGACGCCGAACTACCAACCTTTGAAGTATTAGAAAAAACTGACACCAAATTGGTCATGATTTATAAATCAAGTAGAGCCATGTATAGTTTTGGATTGGGGCTAATGAACAAAACTTTTGAACACTTTGACACTACTGCAAAGATTACCTTCGAAAAACTCAAATCAGATGGAACGGAAGTAAAATTTAGCATTGTAAAAACAAATGAGTAATGAAGATGTAGACATACTAAAAAGAGCCCTTCAAAGAGAAAAAGCTGCTAGAAAACAAGCAGAAAATATTCTAGAAGATAAATCACTAGAACTCTACCAAATCACCCAGGAATTAAAAGAGACTAATGAGAAACTAGAGTACCTAGTAGGCAAAAAAGAGTCTGAATTACAAGGTGTTTTTGACAACTTAGTAGACGCCTATGTATTGATGGATATATCAGGCAATGTACTAGAAATGAATCATGCTGCCAATCAATTATTTGGATATGATATCAGTAAGGACACTCTAAATGTCATGACTCTTATCTACAAAGAAGATTATCAATACGCCATGAACTCTTTTCAAGAACTTATCACTAAAGGTTCTTTTTCTAATTACCAAGCCAGAGTATATACAAAAAATAATGGTATTAGAACCGTACATATTAATGCAAGTATAATTAAAGATAAAAACAAAAACCCTATAGGAGCTCAAGGAATTGTAAGAGACATTACTGAAGAACTTCTGCAGAAACAGATATTTGAAGAACAAAAAAAACAATTATCTGTTATTGTCGAGAATTCATCTCTTGGTATTGCGCTTACTCAGGGAGGTAAAATAATTCAAACCAATAAAGCTTTTCAAAATTTACTGGGATATTCTGAAAAAGAACTCGTAAAAAAGGAAGTGAAAGATATTTCTTTAAAAGATGAATATGTTGCTTCTGAAGATAATATGAAACGAGTAAATGATGGAGAGATTGATAGTTTTACAGTAAATAAAAGATATCTCAAAAAAGACGGAAATACACTTTGGGCAAAAACGAATGTAGGCGCTGTTCGTAATCATAATGGAAGTGTAAAATATCAGGTTGCACTAATAGAGGATATTACAGAGCAGTTAGAGTTTGAAAAACAAAGAGAAAAGTTGGTAACCGATCTCGAAAAAACTAACCAAGAGCTTAAAGATTATGCACATATTGTATCTCATGATCTAAAATCACCATTGAGAAGCATTTATGCTCTTGTGAATTGGATTAAGGAAGATTATAGTACTGTCTTTGATAAGAGCGGACTTGATCATCTTTCTATGATAGAAAAAACACTAGAAAAAATGGAAGTCTTAATCAATGATATCCTTAGTTATTCTAGTGTAAGTAATAAAGACAACCTCAAAAGCAAAGACATCGATCTTAATAGACTCATAAATGAAATCAAAAGCATTGTACTAATTCCAGAACACATTGTGGTTTATAGCAAAAAACAGTTACCTATTATATATGGAGATGAGATAAGAATACAACAACTTTTTCAAAACCTAATTGGTAATGCTGTAATTTATATGGATAAAGAAAAAGGGGAAATAGAAATAGACCATAAGGATAAAAAAACGCACCATCTTTTTTCTATAAAAGATAATGGTATTGGAATCAAAAAGGAATATCATGAAAAAATATTCAAAATGTTTGAATCTGTTGGAGATAATGAAAATTCTTCAGGAATAGGACTTGCTATAGTCAAAAAGATAGTGGATTTATATGAAGGAAAGATATGGCTGGAAAGTACTCCTGATATAGGTACTACATTTTACTTTACACTAAAAAAATAAGTCTTATGAAATTTCAACAATTTGAAAAGAAAAAAAACCAAACGTGGACTATTAAAGATCATACGCAACCAAAACTAAAAAAGCCTTTAGTTTTAGTTTTTGGAAATCGATACGCATTAGAAAAAGAGAGTATTTATCAAGAAGTTAAAGATTTATTTCCTGATGGAGAAATCATTTTTGGTTCTACTGCTGGAGAAATCATAGGAGGAAATGTTCTTGATGAATCAATAACATTAACCGCTATAGAATTTGAAAAAAGCACCTATTCAATATTTCGTGAAAACAGTTTGGATAACAACAAAGATGCTATACAAATAGGTCGTAAACTTATTAAAAAAGTTCCCAAACAAGGTTTAAAGCATATTTTCATTGTTTCAGAAGGGAGTTTTATCAATGGCTCTGCTTTGATAGAAGGTCTAGAAACAATGCATGACGAAATTGCTATAACTGGTGGTTTGTGCGGAGATGATTCGAGATTTGAAAAAACCCTTGCTAGTTATAACGAAAACCCAAAAGAAGGTGAAGTTGTGTTAATTGCATTTTATGGGGAGTCTCTAGAAATTAGTTTTGCTCAATATGGTGGCTGGACACCATTTGGACCAGAACGAATTATTACGAAGTCTGAACAAAATATTCTCTACGAATTAGACAATCAACCTGCTTTAGACTTATATAAAAAATATTTAGGCGATAAAGCTGCAGAGCTCCCTCAATCTGCATTACTATACCCTCTTAGTGTAAAATCAAAGGATAAAAAAGAGTCTATTGTAAGGACTATCCTCACCATTAATGAAGAAGCTAATGCTATGATACTAGCTGGTGATGTTCCCGAAGGATCTGTCGTGCAATTGATGATGGCAAATATTGATCATATTGTTGATGGTGCATTAAGAGCAGCAGAAATAGGTATGGAAAACAGAAAAAACAAACCAGAATTAGCATTATTAGTTAGCTGTATAGGTCGAAAATTAGTTATGGATCAACGTGTAGAAGAAGAGATAGAAGAAGTCATGGAGCATATTGGCTCTCAATCTACTATAGCTGGGTTTTATTCTTATGGCGAATTGGCTCCTTTTTCGGGAAACGTAAATTGTGAATTACATAATCAAACTATGACATTAACCCTATTTAGTGAATAATATGCATTCATTATTAGTAAGACAAATTAGAAAATTCTTGAATATCGATCCAGACACCAAAGAGTTTCTGGACATGGAAAAATTCCTTAGTGCTATTGATAAATCTTATCATAATTTTGAAGATCAATTTAGCATGTTGCAAAGAGCTATGTCTATAAGCTCTCAGGAGTTATTTGAGGCTAATCAAAAACTCCAACAAGAAGCAGAACGACAAAAAAAAGTGATTACCAGACTAACCGACGCAACCAAAACTTTACAATTATTAACATTCAAAAAACAAAAAGGAGATCATCAAGGAGAAGAGCTCACCGGAATAGAACTTGCAACATTAATAGAAGAACAAGCAAATCAAATTTCGGAAGTAGAAAAACAGAGAGAATTACTACTCAAAGATCTTGAAAAAAGTAACAAAGAACTTAATGATTATGCGCATGTGGTCTCTCATGATTTAAAATCTCCTCTTAGGAGTATTAATACACTAATTACCTGGATAAAAGAAGACAATCAAGGGAAACTTGAAACCACAACAGAAAATAATCTTAATTTGATTGATCAAAACATTGAAAAAATGGATAATCTAATCAGCGGAATTTTAGAATATTCTGTTATTGATGATAAAGCAAGAAATCTAGAATCTGATATTAATATGATTGATTTAATTGAAGGAATCATAAACTTAATACCGATATCAGATCATATTACTATTAGCATTCCCAATACGCTTCCTATTATACATGCAGATCCCTCTAGAATAAAACAAATATTTCAGAATTTGATTAATAATGCCATACATGCAATTGATAAGGAAAAAGGAGAGATCGAAGTTCTTTTTGAAGAACTTCCTGATTTCTGGAAATTTGGTATTCAAGATAACGGTAAAGGAATTCTTAAAAAATACCATAACAAGATATTTGAAATATTTCAAACTCTTGATGACAAAAAAGTTTCAACAGGTATTGGATTATCGATTGTGAAGAAGATAGTGGAATTTTATAATGGTGAAATCTGGATAGAATCAGAAAAAGGGATTGGTACTACTTTTTATTTTACATTAAAAAAATAAGAAATGAGCGAAATCCCTAACCTTATATATATCAAAGAACTAGCTGCCGGTTCAGCTGTTTTCGAACAAAAGTTAATAGGAATCGTAAAACGAGAATTTCCTGAAGAAAAAAAAGAATTCCTTAACAACTATACAACAAATGCTTATAGTAAAGCAGCAGAAAATGTACATAAACTAAAACACAAAATTGGTATGTTTGGATATGAAGAAGGTTACCAGACTGCAATAAATTTTGAAGAGGGACTAAAAGATAATGATCCTTCATTATATTCAAAATTTATGTTAATTTTAGAATCCATAGAACAATTTCTTAAAACTATTTAAAAATCAAAATCATATGAATTGTATTATTATTGATGATGAAGAAACTGCAAGAGCTATTATTCAACAACTTTGTTCGCAAGTTGATGAATTACATGTAATTCAGGATTTTCCTAATGCAATTCAGGCTATAAAATTTTTAAATAAAGAAGAAGTTGATCTTATATTTCTGGATATCCACATGCCTGATTTTACCGGTTTTGATTTTATTGATACACTAAAAAACCCTCCAAAAATTATTTTAACGACCTCTGACAAGAATTTTGCTCTAGAAGCTTTTGAATATGACTGTATTGTAGATTATTTGGTAAAACCAATAACGTTACCTCGTTTTCTTAAAGCAATTCAAAAAGCTGAAAACGCTACTGTTTCGGCAAAAGTTGAAACAAAAACGGAGTCTTCTTTAAACCCTACTTCTGAAGAAAATGAACTCTATATTAATATCGATAGAAGATTAATTAAAATTAATATTCCCACTATTAATGTAATTGAGGCAAAAGGAGATTATATCCTAATTAAAACTGAAAAACAGAATTATACGGTTCATTCTACATTAAAAAAGATTGAAGAAAAATTACCTGATGACCTTTTTTTAAAAGTACATCGTTCCTACATTATCAATATCAAAAAAATCATTGATATAGAAGATAATAGTGTCCTTATTGCTAAAGATGTAATCCCAGTAAGTCGATCAAATCGACCTGAACTCATGAGAAGATTAAACTTGTTATAATGGATTGTATTTTTTTCTTTTAAATTGATCGTCAAACCTTCTTTTAAAGGGTAAAAAATGTTGTTTTTGACGATAGTCTTGTGTTGCAAAAAAAGTATTAAATCCACAAGCTGTAAAAATTTTTACAGAACGTTCAAGTAAAGGTAGAATTGGTTTTTCAGAAAAAATAAAAGTCACATCTTCTTCATCAAATTCAGTTATTTTACTGAATGTTTGAATATAAATATGTTCATTGTTTTTTTGATATAACTGCGCCAGTTTATACAATTGAATCACTTCTTCTTTAGGTTCAGAATGAATAATAAAAAAGAATGGTTCTTTTAATGGTAGTTTTTGTTTTGAATATTCAAAACCTTCCTGAATAGATAGGTATATCAGATTTGAACACTTATAATAATCAAGCTCAATTCCCTTTTCTAGTAAAATTAAATCGTCATAATGAGGACAACTATATTTATCAAAATAAGATGTTTTAAGAATACGAGTTACTATTGTTTTTTTTACATTAACTCTATCTAGAATACTAAGTTCTCCATAAAAACCACATGGAAAAACATCAACTACAAGTTCATAGATAGCATACTTTTCAATACATCGAATAAGTGTACTAAAAAACAACTCATGATCCTTAAAAAAAGAATCTGGATAACACATCATTTTTATTTCTTGCGGAAGAAATTTTTTATGCTGCGAATTGGTTAGAATAATACAAGATGAAAGTTCTATTTTTCTAATCTTGATATAACTAAGTATTCTATTAAGGTGTCCTAATCCAGATCCATATACATAAAATAAGATCATTGTAGCTGTGACAACAATTCTGCAAGAATGAATATTTTTTGATCTTCTGGGATTTCTTTTATAGCCAAAATGGCGTATGCATAGCTATCCTGATCAGAAGACAATTGGTATAGCGCTTCATCATTGATAATAACCGAGGAAGAACCTAATTGGATAGCGTACAGCTCTTCTTCATTACGCTTTATTTTGATTTTATCTTCGTATCTCTTGATTTCAAAAGCATTTTCATTTTCTTCATTGTTTGATATCTTAATTTTATCTGGATATATTTTAATTTTCCATAATAACTCTGAATTTTTATCTCTTAATTTAAAACCTTCACTTTTAAACTTAACTTCATACACCATTGACCCGTTGGTATAAAACTTATGCTTATCAGGTTTGTTCTTGCTTGTATGCTTATTTCCTCCTGCATAAATCGTTAAGGGATCCAGAGTAAATCCTCCTATTTTTTCTCCTGTTGTTGTCGAAATAACCATTTGAGCATCAACATTAGTTGTTTCTACAACATGGTTTGCTTCGGTCTCTTTTGATGTATTATTTTCGGTATTTGTTTTACAGCTACTTGCGATTAACAATAAGCAAAGTAATGCTACAGTATATATCTTTTTCATAATTGCAGTTTAGTTAAATAATTTATGATCTCTTTTTCTTCGGTATATTCATTGTTTATTTTGTTAAATAAACGATTAGAAATTTCAGCTTTTGCTTCTGAATCTAATTTATGTACTTTCATGAGCACTTCTAGAAGACTCGAAGGTTGTAATGGATTAAATAAAAAGCCATCTTTTTCATGCTCGATTACATCTTTTATGCCTCCAACTCTTGAGGCAATAACCACATTTTTTGAAGCTCCCGCTTCTAATAATACATTTGGCATTCCATCATAAAAAGAAGGGATTAAAATAATATCTGCCGCATGATAAAAGATTATTAATTTATTTTTATTTACAAATGAAAAAAAACATACTTTAATATCGAGTTGATTAATGTATTCCTTGACAGACTCTTCTATATCACCAACCATCCAAATTTCATATTCTTCTTTATTACTAAAAGAAGAAAAAGTAGTTGAAAATTCTAATATCCCCTTTTTGGCTTTTAATTGTCCAACGATAACAATTCGTTTTCTTTCCTCAGAATTCTTTTTTAATGCATCAATCTGTATTAATTGACTATTACCAGGTTCCCATAGTTTACAATTAATCCCATTATGCGTAAAATACACATTTGGATGTTGTATTAGTTTAACAATTTTATCTCTTTTCTCATCGGTAACTGTGAAAATAAATTTAGATTGTTTTAATGTATATAACAAAGCTTCGCGTCTCTTAGAAAAAATTGCTTCATCAAAATCATTACCTCTAATTAGAGTAATTAATGGTTTATCTATCCATTTTGAAATAATTGGTCCTAAAACAATAGGCAGATGTCCGCCAAACGCAACAACATATTTTATATCACTTAATATGGATAATCCTTCTATAAATTGAGAAGCTAGATTAAGCGTAAACTCTTCTGAATTATAAACTGGTACCGCAGAATAACTTCCTTGTACAGCAGCTTCTGTGTAAAACTTTTTTCTTCTATTTGTAAAGTGAATGACGTGAACATCTACCTTATGCTTTCTGAAATTACGAATTAATCGATCGCAAGATTCTGCCATCCCTCCTTTGCTAGGGTGATAATGTTGAGTAATAAAAAGAAGGCTCATTTAGCTATCAAAATAAGAAGTTCCATCATCGGTATCATCATAATTATCATAATAGTCATCAACCATAAATAGTCCTCCATAATCCTCTGCAATAAAGGTCATATACTCATATTCTTTATGAAAACGTTCTATCATTTTTCTACGCCACACATATCGGTCTTTCGAGTATAACTCAATATCTTTGGTTAATCTTGTGTCTTGCTCTGTAAAACACGTTAAACATAAGTTTTGTGCTCCTATCTCTGCATTAGTATTCTCTAAAGGCTTAAATGCATGAATATTACATATGGGTTTATCACATCTTTTACAATTATGAACCATTGTTGTATCACATGCTCGTAAAACAAATAACCCGATAGTCTCTTCGCAATTTTTTCTTTCTTCCATATAGGTTTACACTCTTGGAGTTACACAACTATAACTTACGTTTATCAAATTAATTAATTCTAAAGCAAAATAATCAGAAGAAAACATCTCTATAGAGCTTGATGAATACGGTTGATATTTTTCTGGGTGTTCATTTTTAATATCAAATTTTCTAGTGGTTTTAACAATATAAAAGTCTGTGTCTTCTGCTAACTGTATATTAGACTTATCCACCTCTTTTTTAAGTATATATTTTGTTTTTGGAATTTTCATTTTTAATACAAAAGGATATACCGATTTATACTTCCGTTTTGTTTTTCGTTTACCACTTACACTCCCTCTTTTGGTAATAATACGATTTCTTAATCGTTCTGTAAAATTAAAGGAAAGCATGCATCCGTCACTTAAAAAGCAAGATCCTTTACTAATCTCTTTTTCATAATAATAATTACTTCCCGAAATGAACCCAGAAGTGTTTGCCTCATGTTTTTCTTGTTTTACCAAATTTGTGGATTGCATTGTGTTTTTTACATTAGCTTCTAACGAAATTCTGGATTGAGGTTGTAAATCCTCTTCTATTAATGTAAAAAAAGCAGAAAAATAATCTGAAAAAAAATCAAACCCGTCTGTATATTTTTTCCTAAACTTACTATTAACATTTACAGTAAGTAGTATTCCACCACCTATGCTCGCTATAATCAATATGACTACGGGAAAATAATAAAAATAATTAATTATAAACCCAAGAACAATTAATGATACTGCCCCAATCCATATTTTTTTAATTTCTTTTTTCTTTTTATTATTTGCATGTTCTCTTTGTAATACACAAGCTCTAAAAAAACGAATCCATTTTAATGGTGTCTTTTTTGATGTAAAGCCCCTATGTAAATGTGCTCTTTCTATAGGAGCTCCACTAAATTGTTCGGCAGTTAAAACAGATCCTTGTTTATTCATATTAATTTCTTAAATCCTCATACACTTGGTTTAACTTTTTTACTTGTATTTGCCAGGTAAACTCCTCTTTCATTTTCTTTAATGCTCTATCTGACAAAGCTATACGCTCTTCTGGAGTATCCAGTAAAAAACGGATACATCGAGCTAGATCTAACTCCCTGTCTGGTTCTACTAACATCGCTTCTTTGTCAGATACAAGTTCTCTTACTACAGGTAAATCTGATGCTACAATCGTAGTTCCGCAAGCCATAGATTCTAATATTTTTAAAGGATTACAGCCTTGAATAATATTTCTATTGCATGCTTTTAAAGGGGCTATTGATAATTTTGCGAAATGTATATAATTATAAAGTTCTTCTCTTTGTAATTTTGACTTTACTATAACGCGTTCGTTAATTTCTAATTTTTCTATTAGTTTTTGTAATGGTTTAAACGCTTTTTCTTTTACAGATGAGCAAATCACTAATTTTAAATCTTCGTAGTCCTGTAAAAAAGTCATCGCTTTTAAAAGCACTTCTATTCCCTGCCATCGTTGTAAAGCTCCAAAATAAATGATATAGTTATCTGGAGCGTCATTTGGTCTTTCAAAAGACTCAGGAATATATGCTCCGTTAGGAATCACTTTAATCTTATCTTCAAGAACATTATACTCAGACACTAACAGCTTTTTTGTTGTATATGAAGGTGTAATAATGACATCTGAATTTGTGAGACATTTTTGTTCTAAAAACCTAAGTTTACTTAGAAAATCATCTGTAAGATTGGGGTATCGATAAGGCAATTCTATTGAAGTAAGTGCATTAACTTCAAAAACTGACTTGATATTTTTATGAGCTATGATTCCCATACCACTCCATATATCTCTGAAATGGGCTATTTCTATATTATTTTTATTTCTTTCAATTTCTAAAAATATTTCTTCAGAGAACAGAGAGGCTTTTTCTAAATAATTTAATCTTTCATTAGAATAGTACCTCTTGATTAAGATATTTTCGTGCTTTTGTACTGCGGGAAGCTTATCATTTCCCCTTAGACATAATAATCTAAGTTCATCCCCATGTGTCGATAACTCAGATATCATTTCTTTTATATGTGTAGATGATCCTTTAGAACTAGGAAATACATCATAAGCAGCATAAACATTTAACATCATCTAAAAAGATACTTTTGTTGGCTCTCGCTGTGATGTTTCCTTGATTTCAAAAAAAGTTCCCTTATTAAAGTTGAACATATTTGAAATAATATTAGAAGGAAAACTTTCTATTGCTATATTATTCTCTTTTACGGTACCGTTATAATATCGACGAGCCATCTCAATCTCTTCTTCAATAGCACTTAATTCATTTTGCATTTCGATAAAATTCTGATTTGCTTTTAATTCTGGATAATTTTCTGCAATTGCAAAAAGATTCATCATAGAATTTTTTAGTGCATTTTCTGCATTACCCTGATCAGATACCGTATTAGCATTCTGAACTAAGTTTCTCGACGCAGTAACGTTTTCAAAAAGCTCTTTTTCATGACTTGCATACCCTTTAACGGTTTCCATCAAATTAGGTATTAAGTCATTTCTTTTTTTTAGAAAAACATCAATACTACTCCATCCTTCTTCCATAAGGTTCTTTTTAGTAACTAAACTATTATAAATAGAAATCCCTGCCAAAAACAACAGGATAACACCACCTAAAACAATAAAAACAATAATCATAATTCCACTCATAGCTAAAACAAAATTTAGTCATAAAAAATTTAAATTGACCATACTATATAGATCGTCATTTTTTTCATGATTTGTTAAAAATAGAAATAAATATTGACAGATGATTATATAATGGTCTCAGAATAGTATAAAAATAATCTGAAACAATACTCTTATCAATCTGTACAATAATACTATAGACAGATACAACCTGATACAAAATCCATTCACCTACAGTAAATTACCTCTGATCGAATAACTCCATGATCAGGCACAAGTATAGATTAATTTTAACCATCTGAAAACTTAAACTATACCGCTATGAAAAAAATTATTACTCTTTTGATTTTATGTTTTGGAGCATTGGGCTTTGCTCAACAGCCTTTTGATTGTAACGAAGGTAATTTCTATCAGGTTATTTCTGGTGTAATGAAAGCTTATGATCCTATCACAGGTTCATATTCTGATGCTTTACATACCTATTCCTCCTATAATGCAGGAGGATATAATGTAGTAGATAATTATTTATATGCTATTAAAAATAGTGATAAACACCTTTTAAGAATCGCCAAAGATATGGTTATCGACTTGGGTGCAGTAACACCGTCAGGAACTACAGCTTTTGGAGGAGGATATGCAGCAGATGTAGATACAGATGGTAATCTTTGGGTTTTTCAGAACAATAATAAAAAATCATTTCATAAAATAACAAACCTAAAAGATTACAATGGTTCTTCATCTCCGGTATTTGAGGTGATCGAGGCTGATGTAGCCTCTCCCAGTACATGTGCGGATATTGCATTTATCAACGGAAACATTTATGGAGGTAGTAGAGGAAAGCTATACAAATGGGATCTTTCATCTGGTACACCTGTATTTTCTAGTAAGACTGTTAGTAATCTTCCAAGAGGTACTTTTGGTGCTGCCTATGCAGATGCTAACAACAGATTATACTTATCTGATAATAATGGCGGGTTATACTTAATAAATGATTATGAGGGTAACACCCCAACGGCTACGTTACTTAACCTTACAGAAACTACAAATTCTAATGACGGATTTAAATGTGCTAGTGGCATCTCTCCTTTAGACAAAGATCAAGATGGTATTTTGGATTCTATGGATGCAGATTGTGATGGCGACGGTATAGCTAACACCATAGAATGCAACGGACTAGATCCTTATGGAGATGATGACGGTGATGATATGTATAACTATTTGGATAACGATATAAGTGGTAATGGAGACAATGTGGTACAAGACGCCTTTGATAGAGATGGTGATGGCAATCCAGATTTCTTAGATATTGATTCAGATAATGATGGGATCTATGATATTGTAGAAGCTGGTCAAGGAGATAAAGACACTAATAACGACGGAATTTATAATGGATCTGACACTAATTTTCAGGATACAGATAATGACGGTATAGCTGATTCTTTTGATCCTGATCAAACAGGTACTACTTTTATTCCTTTAGATACAGATAACGACAACATCTATGATTGTTATGATATTGATTCTGATAATGATGGAATTGTAGATATTATAGAAGGACAAGAAAGTAATGCATACATTGGTCTTTCTAATATTGATGAGGATAAAGATGGGTTAGATGATGCTTTTGATACTGATTTTGGCGGAACAACAAACGGAACGGTAAATACAGATGGTACAGATGGGTATGATCATTTGGATACTGATTCTGATAATAACGGTATTTTAGACAGCACAGAAGCTTATGATAGTGATGGTGATGGAGTGGCAGAAACAACCCCTTCTGGAATAGATAACGATAATGATGGGTTAGATGATAGTTTTGACTTAAGAAAAAGTAGTTTTGCTCCTGAAAATGGAGGACAAAGCCCAGACAGTTTCCCAATTCCTGAAATTTGTGACAGATACAATTACTTAGGAGATTTTTCTTCTGATGGTACCCCATTATACTTTGACGAAAAAGACGTAGTGAGTCAGGAAACTATAGATATGATTAATGATGCTTTACCAGAAGGATACCCTGTACCAGATTTTAATCCACATTATATTTCTTCAGGCTATGATACCGATGTTGTTGTTCAAGAACAAGCTGATATTTGGGTAACTTTTGTAGGAGAAGGAGCAGGATATAAAAACACTTTAGGTTTCTATACCTATGACATTAATAATCCATCACCATCTATGCCTGTTCCAGAAGATATTACTATTATTTTCCCTAATGTATCTGCTGTTGGAAGTGGAGGCGGATTAGAAGTTGGTGATAAAGTAAATATTGGAAGCTTTCCTCCTAACACAGGAATAGGGTGGGTATTACTAGCCAATGCTTGGTCTGATGGTTGTGTAGGAACAGGAAACTGGCAATTACATTCTAATCCTGATTATAATCCAGAAACCGATCCAGAATTAAGATATCACAATGTATTATTATCTGATCCAGAAAATGAAAGAATCATATTAGGTTTTGAAGATATCAGAAGAGATTATGCTTCTTGCGATCAGGATTTTAATGATGCTTTATTCTATATCACAGCTAGTCCATACACTGCCATAGTTACCGATAATTATGTTGATATTGATACTGCTACTGATGTAACTTCTGCTAATGATGGTGGGTTAGAAAGTAACGGAGATTTAGCAAACCTAATTGCAAAACGTAACTTTACAAGAACAAAGACAAATTCAATTTTTAATACTAAAAAATCACAAAAAAGATTTCAACCAGGAAAAAAATCATATACATCTGGTAACAAGGATGATTTAAGTATATATTTCCCAAAAACAGGAATATTTGGCACAGAAACTACGTATGTATCTAGCCCAGAAGATCTAATTTCTATCACCAACGCAAATGCAATTTTCTCTGTAGATTATTATAAAGGAAGTAAAAGAGTAGCAGCTGCATTAGCTACCTCGACAAAGGGTTCTATTTATGATCATTCAAAAACGATATGTGATCGATTAAATGGTTCTAAATTATTAGATGTACGAACGGTAAAAATAAAAAATCATACCATCGTAAGTACTAGAATTGAAAGAGCTACTGGAGAAATTGAATATGCCTTGACGTTCTCTATCAAGAAAGGTGATTCTGAAAATGAAATCTATAGCTTATGGAACATCGGAAACTATCCTGAAGGCGATTATACAAACTTCCAGGTATGGGGAGGATCAGTATCACAGGTAGCCAATATAGCCAATCATATCTTAAATTCGTTTACAACAGACAAACCATTAAGAAGTCATAAAGTGAGTCATCGAGTACCAACCGTATTTGTAGAAAAAGGATCTTACACTAATGGTAAATTGACGTTAAATATTATTAACAAACATGGTTCAAACCATATCAACTTTAATGGAAACGTAAGAAAAACAGAACAATCCCCAGAAGAAAACATTACAAAAACAATCACATTATCCGGAGTGTATCACGAGCAGGTAACTATAGATACAGGATATCTGTTTGATATAGGATTCTCGATTACAGGAGAAAACTCTCCACAATTAGATGCATTGTATTTGGCCGATGGACCATGGGGTATCGACTACTTACAACAAGGGGTTACTATTGATACTTTTGAAGTAATAGAACATGATAAAGAAACCAAAGAGAATACATATATCGTAGAGCGTAATAGTATTGTAAAGGGTAATGTAAAAGAAACATTAAACCTATTCAGAAATATTTTAGCTGGTGAACTTACATTAGATATATCTGATTATGACGCGCTGCAATTCGAAATGTTTAATGATAAAGATGTCGAAGTGATATTGGTAACAGAAGGTCTTACCAACTGGAATAATAGACTTAGATATAAAATTTACGCAGCTTCAGAAAAAAAGACACATACAATCTCGTTCTCTGACTTTACCAATGGTAGTAAAGAAAATGAAACTTTTCAAAAAGTAAGAAGTGTAGTATTCTCTATACAGGGAGATTATCAAAACTTTGCACCATTTCATGTAGAAGTTTCAGATTTAGCATTTACAAGTACCAAAAGTATAAGTCCAGAAATTGATCCAGAAACTCCAGATGCTGGAGATGATGAAAATGATGAAGTGGCACAAGTAATGGATGAACAACCTGAGACCATCAGATTAATGAATTATCCTAACCCATTTAATAATCAAACTACGATCACAGTACCAGGTGTACATAATGAATTAGAAATGACAGTTATTGATATTATAGGAAGAACCGTTAGACAAGAACGTATAGTTCCTAATCAAAACACAATAACTTTTGAAACCAGAGATCTTATTCCCGGAGTATACTATTATACTATAAGAGGTAATAATAAAGAAAGATATAAAGGTAATTTTTTAATACGATACTAATATCAGGTTGGTTTCAGATTTGGGTAATAGCGAGAATAGTCTTATGATTATTCTCGTTATTTTTTTAATCCCATTATCTTTTTATTAAAAATAGGGTTCTTCATAAAATACCATTTTAATCTAAAACCAAGTTCTACGAAGTCTCCTCACTTTGTAGCATACATCAACAATAAAACTCCGCGAAGCCGGGAGGTTTTGCGGAGCTGGTGCATTTTTAATCTTTAGCACCTGTTTTTGATAACGTTCATTATTAAAAAAACCGCCACATATACGTGACGGTTTTATGATTTGGAATTCTAATACGTTGCGATGATTTTTTTGTCTTCTAAAGCCCATTTATCCTTCTCCTTATTGAAGATATAAATCCTTTCGTCACCTATAGCTTTACCTCCTTCATGTTTCTTACTTCTTATAGAAGTAGACGATAATACAACTTTTTTAGAGTTTGATAGAGATATAATTTTAGAGAAAAAGTATACCATATAATTTCCGTTTTCTCTAATTCTATCATCACTTAATAACACTTCTACTTGTTTTTTTAGTTTAGCACAAGGTTTATAATCTTCATTATCTATTGATTTTGTAAACCGTTCTATTTCATCTTTACTAAAAAGTTTCATTTCTATAATAGAATTTACAACAAACTCACTTGGTTTGTAACCAATATCAATTTCTGCCGCTTTATTCTTGAATAGCTTTGAATCCTCAAAAGCGAATTTGTAAAGATTCTCGTAACAAGGTTTTAACTCGTCTTGTGCTTTAGTTAGACTTATACTAAAAACTAATGTCGCTAAAAATAAAATTGTTTTTTTCATAATTACCAGTTCCCAATATTTCTAAATATTATTCCAACATTACTTCTCCAAACCGTTTCACCAAATACAGTTTCTTCAAAAAGGATGCCAGCCAGTTCTAAGAAGTCTCCTGACTTTGTAGTATACATCAAAAAAAAATCCGCGAAGTCGGGAGACTTTGCGGAGCTAGAGGCAAGTCTTGGTTGTTAATTTCATAGATGTAAAGTGTTAAAACTAAGCCCTGAAATCAAGGCTTAGTTTATGATTTATTCTATTATTTAGACCTGATTGTTGGTCTAAATTCTTTATTGTTTCTTTTAAGAATAATTTTATCATCTTTTTCTATAATCTTATAACTCCACAATTCATCAATGATATTGCATCCATGAGATGTGTCTAAGTTTACAACAATATTATAATCAGCGTTATAGTTAAGATAAAAATCATACTGTTCATATCCAATAACATACACATTGCATTTTTTTGGCACAAGAGACTTTTTAACTTTAAAATTAACGACACCATCAACTCCTACTGTTTTAACAACTCCACTACCTAAGTCAATATTCGTACTAGGAATTACTTCATTCTCCTTATTAACTACCTTAATACTAACATATATAGAGTCAGAAGTGTTTTTTTTTCGTTCTATATTGTGATAATTTCCGTAACTTTCTTTTGTTAAATCAAAGTGTAATCGTAATGAGTTTTTATTGATTTCATAATGACCAACTCCATAATCAGAGCCAACATCGCCAAATCGACAATGCCCTTTGTATATGAATTTATTATTTTCTAAAAAAGTAATACAATTATCAACTTTTTGTCCTTTAAAATTCATGCAATACGTTCCCTTTAAATTTTGAGAAAACGATGTAAACGACAACAAAGTTAAAAACACTAAACATTTAAGGGCATTTTTCCCCTCTTGCAGCTGATTTTGCGAGTCTTTCATTTTTTATTATTTTCCTGCTTTTAAAACTACAAGTCAAAATTGGATATAAAACCGGGATGGCTTTTTTCTGGTGGATAAAAATAAAGCGGCAGTATTATTTTTGTCTTTTTTGGAATTTTCAATATCGACCTATAATTATATACTTTTACATTATCCTCCAGACATTTCATTAATTGTTCTTGAATTTCTAAATTATCAAAATTCTTTATTGAATGGACTTTTTCTATAGACAAGTCTTTGTTAATTGTTACTTCGTAAAGAGCAAATCTATCATTTTTAATTTGTACGCCTCTAAATTGTTTTAAACATTCAGAACTAACGCCTACTTTTAAATTATATTCATTCTTGAGATTGAGCTTTTGATTTTTGAGATAATGTAAAACTTGTGTTTGTAACTCTATAGAGCGTTTATGATTTTCATGTGCATTTGGGAACATCTCTTTATTAAATCTTTGATCAATTTGTTGCGCTCCAGAACAATAATTAAAAACAAGCTGTCCTTTTTTATTGTAATCTGCAAAAATTAACCATGTAGAATTTTCCGGAGTTAAAAAGGAACAAGAAGAACCTAATGCACTAAATATTCTTAAAGAAGTGGTATTTTTTCCTTTATACAAGTCAAGTATTTCAACTTCAATGTTATGATAATCATTTGATTTATTGTCTTTTGTCACCTTCAAAATTTTCGCACTAGCTACAAAATCACTAAAAATGAATCGATTAATAAGGCGCGGTGGCTCACAATCACAAGAGAACAAAAAATTTGAAAAGAATAAAAATGTGATTACCGTTACTATCTGAATTGTTTTCATATCTATAGGTTTTAAGTTACTAATTTGTAGGACAAGTCTTGGTTGTAGCATGAAAATACTCTTGAGTAGCGTCTATTAATTTTTGTTGTTCTACAGCTCCTAAATCAATCCACGCTTGTACATTGTGATTTCTTAAACCACTCCAAGCTAAACCTTGATAAAAATCATCCAAAGAAATTGTTCCATTATTAGTTAGATAATTATAATCGCCAACTAATACGTTTTTATGAAATTCCTTTAGGGTGTTTGCAATTTGATTAACATATAATTTTGCCATTGTTTGATGTTGTGGTTTTGGCTCAAATTTAGTGTTGTCAAAATCATAATAAATTGAAAGAAAATCAGAAACATCTTGTTGGTCGTGTATTGATGTATCTTCGATTTTTCTATACATATCTGCGTGTATATATTCATGAATTATTGTTCTTGCAACACTTAATGCTGAACGAGATGCTGCGCTTTTTGTACTTATTTCAATTACAATTATTCCGTCTTTTGGAGGCGAAGTATTTCCATTTACTTGATCCCCATCCTTACCTGTTAATGTAGGTACAGAGATAATCTTAAGTCCTAAGACCATCTCATCCAAAACCCATATAATATTCTAAGGGATACTTGCTATTATTTAACTCCCTAATAGCTTTTATCTAGACAAAGTAAACCCCATAATGAAATCATTATGGGGCTGACCTTATCCAATTATGATATTGAGAAAGTATCAGTTTCTTTTATCTGCCAGATTCCATCTTTTTTTTCTAAAAAAATTATTGAAGAACTGCCACTTAAATAACCTCTTGTTGAACTTAATATTAAAACTGCTTTACTGAAGTCATCATCGAATGATATATTTGAAAAATAAATAAGTATATCATAATTTTTATCTATATATCTTTTGTCTGATTTTAATAATAAAGTGTCAATGGTATTTAATCGACATGATATTGATGTTTTGATTTTCAAAGTATCAATCAGCTTTTCTTCTTTGAGTTTATTTAATTGTTCTAATAGTACATTGAACTTTTCTCCATAATTATCTTTCTTTACAAATTTTCGTTTTACTTTCTTAAAGACTGGATGGAGAGCAATATCCTGACTTCTAGTCATAATAGAATCAATTTGCTTATTTGTGAAATAAGCTTTTTGACCTTCAGGAGGAGGAGGAGGTTTTATAGGGCCGCCAACTTCATCAATAAGTAGTGATACAATTTGGTAAGTGTTTTTTTCTCTCTTTTCTTTATTCGATTCGCAAGAAGAAAAAAGAATAACACATCCAATTATTAAAAATACAATTCTCATAATCAATTACAGTTATTAGGGTTAAAATTGGTGTTGTCATTAACGATTGCTTGTAAACGATAGAACTCATTGCTTTCTTCTGTAGATAGGGTTCCTTGATAATCATAGGCTCTAAGACCATCCCATCCAAAGCCCATATAATAGTCTAAAGGATACTTGTTATTATCTAACTCCCTAATAGCCTTAGCCATAGGTGTTACATAGTTTTCTGTCATATATGTATGCTGAGCCATATCATTCATTGTACTTAAATCTGTCTGGAAGTTTCTATATAAATCAAATAACCTTTTTCTTTCATTTGGATTAACATTTCCTTGATTAGCTTCATTTACGAATCTAAATAATTCGGCGTGTATACCTTCATGTAATAATAGTGCTGCTGCATTTAATGATTGAACATTTGTATTTTCCAGTTTTACAACTAGAATATTTGAACTTTCTAATAATTCATCATCAGTACATGCTTGATCAGTAGTAGTACACTCACCTACTCTAAAGTACAATTTATATTTAGGATCATCAATAAATGAGCCAATAGTTGTTCTAAAAAGGTTACCATTACGTTTTTTTAATTCACTATAAACACAATATGCATTTGTTGATAAAAAAGAGGAGTCTAAAATCACTTCATCAACAAAATCCACATTTCCTCCATTTCTTAAAACATCATAAGCCTCGTTTGCAAAAGCAATACTATTTGCAGAAAAATTATTTGCAGTTAAATAATCAAAAATTAAGCCAGTTTCCGTTGGCATATTAATCAACTCGTTTTGTTGCGCAGGATTTAAATTAAGGGCTTGAGAAATATCATACACTTTCTTTCTAAAAGCAAAGTCAAAAGTTTCACCTCTGGCTGTTGCTAAGGCTCCTTCAACCGCATAAGGAATTTGTAACATTGAGGGGAAACTTAAACCATTTGCCCATAAAACACTTCCAACATTATCTTTAAAGTTTACCCAATATGTAGCTTCTCTTAATGTGAAATATTGTTCTTCTATGAGAAAATCAAATAATAAAGCGGTGTCTTCATAACTAAGTATGCCTTGCATATTGATACCATTATCAGACGCTATTTCTTGTATAAATTGACCTACTAGATTAGGTTTTACATTTGTCCTGTCAAGAACCTCAAGCATTTTAGCTAAACCATAATATTCTCTATTGGATGTTAAGCTTCTTTTGATATTAAAAGCGAGGTCTTGGTTTGATGCTGTTTGAAAATTAACAGGTGTTACAGAATTATATGTATAATTAGCATGAGGAAAAGGGGTATCAGAATTAACTGCATTTAATAAACTCTCGGATAAGTTTAAAGAGTTTTCTTTATAGCCTTGATATCCTAAATAATCTTTAACTCTTTTTCTTATATCGGGTTGACCATTAAAAAAATTAATTAAGTTACCACCAAAACCATTTATCGCATAATTAAACAATACTTCGTCGTCCGAAGGTGTGTTTCCAAAGACAGGAGGAGAATAACCTACTTGTGTTGGTTGTGCGCTTGCGCCTGTTCTTGCAAAAAGTGTCTGTAAGTTTTGTGATTCAGTGCCTTCTTCCGTTAAACTATAATCGTCAGCTTCATTAAAAAAAACAAGTGGATTCCCTTCAAAATCTGTTAAATTTTTTGGTGCATCATCAACCCCTGTTGCATTACGAATCATATAGGTAGTCATAAAACGAATAGCGGGTTCATAATCTAAATGATTATAATGTACAACAAGACTACCCGCCAAAAAGTTAGATATGTACCCGTCAGATTGCATACGTAATAAACGACTATTACGAACACCAAATCTATTCGCTGCCTCGCGTTGACTATTTCTAACCCCTAACTGCTCGTTATACAAAGAATTCACTTCATTGTCTGTTATGTCTTTAAGGTATCTGTTGCGAAATTTTAAGTCTCCATAATTACCATTTCTTTTTCTGATATCTAATATACTTACAGCAGCAGTAGAAGTTTGTAATGTCGCCTCATTATAGTTTTCTATTGAAGCTATACTCGCTGATAATCTAGAGACATAATTTAAGGCAAGTTGATTGGTTTCAACACGTTTAAAATAGTTCCTTTGAACATCTGTAAAACTTTCAGTGGGTAAGCCACTCATAGCTGTTTTTAACAAGCCTTCCTGACCACGCAACCATTCTTCTTTTGTGTTATTTATGGGTATGGCAAGATTAAAGGCATTAAAATGAAATAATTGAGTACAAAGGCAGCCACTAGTTTCACTACTTTTTTCTTCACAATCGAGACAACTTTCTGTACCGTCATTAGAATATTGTTCTATTTGTGCGTATGTAGCGTTTGATATTAGGCAGACCATACCTAATACTAATATTTTATATATAAATTTCATAATTATTATCTTGTATGGTTAGCTTATTCTTTAATTACAGTTTTAGTAAAATACTGCCCGTTTATCCTCATTTGCACAATGTATGTACCACTAGGTAGAGCACTACTATCTATAGTTGTAGATTGTAAGCTACTATTCGAGTTGTTTTGACTAGGTAAGCTCAAACGTTGTTGTCCGAATAAATCATAAATAGAAATCTGCACTTCTGCTTCTTTATCTAAAGAATAGGTAATGTTAAATTGATTCCCAATAGGGTTAGGTGCTATAGTAGCAAAGTTTTTATCCAGTTCTAAAGGTGTTGATGTTTTTATGTCTGTTTCTGCAATAGCAGCTATTGGGGTAATAGGTGTTTCTTGCGGGTATAAAACAAACCTAATAGGAGTATGTATTCTTTCTTTAAACTCTACAATTTCACTAGATGTAGTCATTTTAACGATTAGTGCTTCTTTTTGGTTAATTGTTTCTTGTTTAAAAAGCAAACTATTAGTTTTATAGGTAAGTGTGTTTTTGTCTGGATGGTCTTGTAATAGGTTTTTTAATGGCGGTACTATCAAAAATTTACCACCTCCTATATTCATTACAAGCTCACTTCCGTGATTAGTGCTTTTTCGAAGGGTTGCATTTACAACTTTTCTTTGATCTTCTATATCTAGCGAAAGAGTAATGTCCTTATGTGTGCCATAATCTTCTTTTGTTGTTATAGATGCTTTGACAGGGACATATTGTTTTACACCAGATGCCGTCCAGTCATAAATTATAAGATGACCATTAAAAATAGTGTTTCCATCCTTAATAACCGTAATGTCATTGTTGTTTGAGTTGTAATTTTCTAAAGAGGCTAAACGTTCCTCTGCTGAAATCGGAATCCATTCATTGTTTTGACTTTGCAACGTTTGAGCTAATGTCGTGCTGTTAAGAATATCATTATCCGTTAAGATTTGTAAAGCTTTTGTTTTGTCCTCTGGAGTACCATAACCAAAATGATGCATGATAGCTAACCAGTGTTTTGCCATTGGATGATTACTCGCTTCAAAGTGGGCTTTAGCTTTATTTATTTGGCTGACGTTTGTAAAATCCTCGTATGAAGTTAAGTTTTTAAGGCTTAAATACCCTAAAATATAATGTACTATGTCTTTTTTATAATCTTGAGCTAACAAAGGCTCAAGATTGTTAGCTATACTTACTGTGTTTACATCGTGTCCTCCTATGTACTTTCTAGTTAATAAATTAATACTATGGGTAAGTACTGCCGGAGGGTATTGGTTATATGATGCCCTAGAAAGGTGCAAAAAAGATAGTTCACGGATACTACCAAAAACTATAGCGTGATCTCCTTTTTTAAGATGAAGTAACCCTTTAGCATAACCAGATGCGGGACTAAGCCTTCCGTAGCCACTCTCTGCACATGGAGTAATAAAACTAATAAGCTCGTCAATAAACGGAGCAGGGTAATCTTTAAAACTATTTTTTAGCTCTAATACGGTTTCTGCTTTTTGATCACATTCGGTTTTTGTGAGTTGCGCAAACGTAGGTTGCGTAAAAGTTAGGGCAAGGCATAACAAGCCCCATATAATGGATTTGTTCATTTGTAATAATTTAAATGGTTATTAATTACACTTCGACAATGCCTGTCCTGAGCTTGTCGAAGGGCTCAGTGTGACATAAAGTATTCAAACCAAACATTGAGCCTTGATTTTACAAATACCTTATATCGAACTTGCATTATTTTTATATTGGGGTAACATCAGACCTAAAGTCACAATAAGGTCTGTTAAAGGAGAAACTCCTTTATGATCAACAACTTGAATACAGCGCTATACTCTTATTGTTTTTTTCTATGTTATGATTTATTATGTGATTCTTCTAATGAGTGTAATAGGGTATCGTTTTCATAAGTTGGATTTTTATTTGTTATTATTTTGTGTTGTTATTCATTGCAATATTAAGATACGCCAGTTTCATTTTTCGGGATTCTGTAATAATGGTGATGTTAATTAATCGTTAAAGTCAAATTGTTGTTGAAGAGTGCTTTTTTCGCACAGTTAGGTTTTAAGAAATTGATATATACCTTAATGTCTCAAATGTTAGATTTGTTACACGTTTTTTTCAATTATTTGATAGTACTCCTAGAAATTTCCTTGTTCATTGTAATAGTAAAGCATACCATTTTGAAAGTATAGTCTGTCAGTTTTTTTCTAATCTCCACCATATTCAAAACCAAGAGATTTGCCTAATACATCCGATCTTTTACTTATTTGAGTTATGTCTAGACTGCCTTACACCAAAAAAACTTAATAAAAAATTAGCCAGTTTCAAAAAATGAAACTGGTAGTATCTATTCTTGTATCATAAATAAGTATTAATCACTTAAAACCATAAAAATATGGCATTAGAAAATCTAATTAGTGTTACGTTTACAGAAGAGGAATTAAACAAACTCACTAAAGGATTACAGATTGTAAAAGAGGTTTTATCGAATAAAACAGTTAATCTTACTCCAGAACAACGAGGACAGTATGGACGTATTGCTAATCAAAACAAATTGATTGTAGATAAAGCTAAGAATTACATGGAGCAACATCCTGATTGGATTCCTCGATTTTTGGATAAAGAAGAGTTTGATCGCGATTATACTACTCGTAAACAAGTAGAAACTCATGTACAGCAGTTACAGAATTTATCGCAACAATTACTCGATACCAAAACCCTGCTAGATCATGATAATTATACCAATGCATTAAGTTTTTACCGTATGATGCGTTTTTTGGCTGGCGAAAACGAGCCTGGAGCCAAACCTGTATATGAGGATATGAAACTATTATTTAAACGTAGCAGTAGTACCAATAACGATGAAGGCTCTAATACATGATGTTATAGATAGCCAAGATAATATGAAGCTTTACAAAGGTAATTAGAAGGCGTATCATACTCCTTTGAAATACCTACCCAAGTGGTTCGAATGATCAAAAAGGTATTGCGAAGCGATCCTTAGGTAATTCGAACCACCTTTTTTTGGATTGACACTCCTCAATCTATCGCAAAAAACCGTAAACCTATCCCTTTTATCCCATAAAGTATCAAAAAGAAGTTTGAGCATATCGCTTCGAAGCCTGACATTATCCAATCGAAGCGGCACATGATCGGTGCTAATTACCTTTTGTTGGATTGGAGTCTCTTATGAGATAGCTTACCCCCTTGTCGAGAAGGGGTACTATCATTTATACATTATACCAACTTATTGCATTTCTATCTCTTATAACAAAGCACTAATATATAATACTGATCTAATACCGTCTCCCAAAATATAGTCTCAATGTCACTACGGTTCTAATCCCATTATCTTTTTATTAAAAATAGGATTTTTCATAAAATACCATTTTAATCTAAACCCAAGTTCTACGAATTCAAAACCCGCTGCAGTGGCAGAAGCAATGTTACTATATTTACCATAGATATTGGCATTAAATCGCTGAGAAAATTGATGACCAAATTTTCCTTCTGCCCTAAAAGTAGAAGATGCCGGATCATCCTCTACAAATTGTTGACCAAATGCTGCACTTGCACTATAATACCAATTCTTTTGTGGATCACTAACAACTTCTAGAAACACTTCTCCTAGATTAAATTGATCAGGGCTAAAATAAATGGTAGGTACCTGATCTTTAAAAGTGATATATTGATAATTGAGCCCTGCCTTTAACACTGGTTTTTGTAAAATCGAGTAATATAAAGATGTAAATAATAGATTTCTTGTATTATCATCTGTCTGCGAAGTGTAAATATATTGTGTATACCAGCCTAAATTAAAATTAGTCCCTAAATTATAATTTAGGCTATAATTGTTCATTACAATTTCTCTGTTTAATAAATCTGCATTAAAATTTTGCAATTCTCTCTTGTACCCTATATCCAGGTTTTGTAATCTAAAAGGTTTTGTTTTTAATACTACCTCGGCGACCAACTCTGTATAATCTGCTGTAAATCCATCTGCATTTGTCAATCCTACCTTAGATTGCAAAGAAATATTACCATTGAATTTATAAAGAGTTCCTAACCAAAAGTCATTCGAAGTTGCTTCATTTCTAGTGACTGTATTTTTTGTTGTTCTATAATCATATTGGGCTTCTGTTTTAAATCTAGTGGATAAGGGAACTTCTACCTTTAAAGTAATGTTTACTGCTTCATTGTCTCCATTATCAAAAGTATATGCCGTTTTCTCCTCTATAAAAGGAGTATGGGATTTTTTTAATGTTTTGATTAGTTTTTCGGCATCTGGTTGTTTAGGATAATACTCCAGGGTTTTAAAAGCATAGGTATAGGATTTGATATCATCTCCAACAGCTCTATATGCGTTTGCAATACCCAAATTACCATCAAAAGAACCCGCTTCTTTTTCTAAAATCGTGTTATAATTTTGAAGACTGGTTTTAAAACGACTAGTATACATCCCGTGAGTTGCGTATAATGCCAGTACTCTCGAATGATCAGGATACAATAGTTGTAATTGATCTATACTTTCTTTAGCATCCTTAAATTTTTTATTCCATAATAGGGCTTGTATATATCGTTCTGCGGTAGACAGATAAAGTGTTTTATCATCATCTTTAAAATGTTCTGCTTTATTTTTTGCTTGACCAGCAATGAATAATGCCTTTTTCTCTTTATTATTTTTATGAGCTACCAAAGCTAGACCATTTAAAGATATGATACTGTCCTTAGGGCTAACAGCTAATGCTTTATATGTGTTTTTTGCTTTTTCAAGTTTATTGGTGATCAGGTAAATATTTGCTTTATTTAACTGTGTATCTTTATCATTAGGAAAATCAATTAGGTTTTGATCCAATAGTTGTAGTGCCTCATCATATTTTTTGTCCTGAGCTATTGCATTAGCATACCCCAAACGAACATACTTTCTGGATAACAACGCATTTGCATTTCCTTTCTGTAATTGTAATGCTTTATTCACTAATATTAATGCTTTCTCATATTTCTTGAGATTAGAAAGTGTATTAGCATATCCCAATACTGCCGGGAAACTTGTATCATCCTCTTGAGTTAATTTTTCATAGAAACTCTCTGCTTTGCTAAATTGACGATCCCAAAGTAGCGATTCTGCATAATTTAATTTAATCTCAAAATCATCTGGATATTCTTGTAATAATGTTGTAAAAATAGATACTGCTTGCTTAGACTCTCCCAAAAGTCCCACTGCTCTCCCATAACATAAACGGGCGGTTTTGTTTTGAGGATATTGTTTTAGAATGTCTTCAAAAAATATTTTGGCATTAGCATATTTACCTGTTTCGAGATACTTAAAACCTTCTTGCATATTTTGAGCAAATAAAGATGAAAATGATACCAAAAAAAGGAAGCTATAAAAAAATGGTTTTAAGTGCATTATTTTGTGTCCAAGTTGATTAATTATGGTTAAAGTAAGAATAACTAAAAAAATAGCGCCTAAAAACTCAATAAGTTTTGTAAAATTTATATTTTTCTCAGCTTTCTTTTTAAGAAAAATTATTTTCATTTTAACATATCATTAAGTAATTATTCAAAAAATCCGGGGGAAAACCCCTTTACTTTAACACAAAAACCCGTTGAGAATCTTCTATTTTATTAACAATTGTAGGATTTTACTTTCTTAAAAACAATAAACAAATGTTAAAGTTTCAGTGAAAACCACACGAATATCGACAAAATACACTGTTTTTGGACTTCACATAAACATTTTGTGGTTTTACCGTATTTAACTTTCAAAAACTGGTATTACTTTTACACCGTATTGATCACTAACTATTTATGATCAATTCAAGTTCAAAAGTAAATTCGTCAAAATGTAAAATAGTCTTCAAAAATCCCCAGAAGAATGTTTAACATAATTTAAAATGTCAGGGACCTTAAAAAAGAAAGGTCACTTTTAAAACTAAATACTTCTACTACCCCAAGAAGTAGCCCTAAATTTAAAATTGATATGACGAAAATTACTGGAATCATTGTTCCTTGTTATAATGAATATAACAGACTACCAAAGGAAAAATTTTGTAACTTCTTAACTAATAACCCTTCTTACCATTTATGTTTTGTAAACGACGGCAGCTCTGATAATACTTTGGAGATGTTAAATGAACTTAGACAATTCAACCCTCAAAAAATAACTGTACTCAATCTAGAGGTCAATCAAGGTAAAGCTACTGCAGTTCAAACTGGAGCCAATTATCTTGCAGATCTTGATTTTGTAGAAAACATTGCTTTTCTTGACGCTGATCTTTCTACATCATTAGACGAAATGGATAATTTGGTACAAAAACTAAATAGTAATCCTCAATTAACCATGGTTTTTGGATCTAGAAAAGCAGATGAGTCAGCTAACATCGATCGAAATATCATTAGAAAATTCTTATCTAATTTTGTTGGATTCTTCATTCGGTTTATTCTTCAGCTTCCTATAAAGGATACGCAATGCGGAGCCAAAGTATTTAGAAAAAGTATTATCGAGAATGTGTATAGCCAAAAATTCATAAGCAGATGGTTATTTGATATTGAGATCTTCTTAAGGTTAAAAAAACACATTGGATTAAAAGATCTTTTAAATACTATTAGTGAAGAACCACTGGATAGTTGGATCGAAGTAGAAGGTTCTAAAATCACTTTAAAAGACTCTTTCTTGATTCCTATCAATTTATTAGTAATCTGGTTTAGTTACTTAAAAATCAGAACTCGTATCAAAAGTGCTTCAACTATCTTTAATCTTAAAGCAGAATACAATATGGTAAAATAACTACTTTCTTCTTTTTAAAAACCGATTCAACCAAAATTCTAAATCATAAAAAACTGTCTTTAGTTAGTAATCTAACAATTACAAAAAAGACAAACATCAATATATACTATGAAAAAGACCATCATCCTTTTGGTAATTCTTATAGCAAACATTACTTATGCTCAACAACCTTTTGATTGTAATGAAGGGAAGTTTTATCAAGTAATCTCTGGAGCATTGCGATCGTATGACCCTATAACGGGTACGTATTCTGACCCACTCCATACACATTCTGCGTACAATGCAGGAGGATATAACCCTGTAGATAACTTTTTATATGCGATAAGAAATAGTGACAAGCATTTATTACGTATTGGAACTGATCTTATAGTAGATCTGGGAGCAGTAGCGCCTAATGGAGGTATCAATTTTGGAGGCGGTTATGCTGCCGATGTTGATAACGAAGGAAATTTATGGGTCTTTCAAAATTCATTGGATAAACAATCTTTTCATAAGATTATTAATCTACAGAGTTATGATGGTTCATCCTCTCCTGTATTTGAGATTGTAGTTTCTGATCAACCATCGCCAACACCTTGTGCCGATATTGTATTTATTGATGGCAATCTATATGGTGGTGCCAAAGGAAAAGTATTCAAATGGGATCTTTCCTCGAATACCCCGACTTTTAGTAGTAAAACTGTAACTGATTTACCAAATCATACGTTTGGTGCATGCTATACTGATACCAGTAACAGGTTATACGTATCCAGCAATAATGGAGGACTACATCTGGTAAATGACTATGAAACTGTTACTCCTTATGCCACATTATTAAATAATACCGAGGTTACTAATTCTAATGATGGATTTAAATGTGCTAGTGGCGTATCCCCTATTGATGCTGACCAAGATGAAGTTCTGGATCCTTATGATAAGGATACTGATGGTGATGGAATTCCTGATATCGTAGAAGGTGGTGGTGTTGATCCCTATGGAGATGATGATACTGATGGGATTTTTAATTACCTGGATCCTGATTTTGGGAATACTTGTAATAGTGGAGTTTCTCTTGCTTTTGATACCGATCGGGATGGTGTACCAAATGTATTAGATCTTGATAGTGATAATGATGGGATATTTGACATTGTCGAAGCCGGTTTGGGTAGTTATGATACTAATGGAGACGGTTACTTTAATGCTCAAGATGCTAATTTTGTAGACTCTGATCTCGACGGAATAGCTGATGTTGTAGATATTGATCAAACTGGAGTTGCCTTCTATCCCGCTGATACAGATGGTGATTTAATTTATGACGCCTATGATATTGATGCCGATCAAGACGGTATTATTGATCTTATCGAAGGACAAAATAGCCTTAATTTTATCACTCTTTCTGGTTTAGATACAGACAGGGATGGTATGGATGATGCTTTTGATCCTGATCAAGGAGGTACTCCGCAAGGATATATAAATACAGATGGCACAGATAAACCAGATTTTTTAGATACCGATTCTAACAATGATGGCACATTAGATATCGTAGATGGATATGACACCAATAGTGATGGTACGGCCGATACAGTTGCCATAGGAAATGATTTTGATCAGGATGGTTTAGATGATAATTTTGATCTAAAAGAAACTGTATTCGATTCTGATAATGGTAATCAAACTCCGAGTAGTTTTCCTGTATTGAGTATTGGAGAAAGATACCAATATCCAGGGACATATGATGGTAATGGAACTCCTAATTATTTAGGAACAAATGAAATATTATCTACAGATTACTTAACGCGAATCAATGACGCATTACCAGAAGGAAATTCTGTCCCTAATCTCAATCCTAACTACATTTATTCTGGATATGATACTAATATCATCATAGAAAATACAACAAATATTTCAGTTACTTTTATCGGTGAAAACACAACTTATAAGAATACACTTGGATTTTACACTTACGACATTAATAATCCTTCTACTACTGCACCTAACCCCGAAGACATAACCATTGTTTTTCCAAACACTTCTGAAGTAGGAAGCGATGGTGGTTTAAATATCGGTAACACTGTGAATTTGGGTAGTTTCCCAACTGATACTGGTATTGCCTGGGTATTACTCGCAGATGGGTGGAATGGCACAGCTATAGATACCGGATTATGGCAAATTTACTCTAATCCAGATTATAACCCAGAATGTGATGAGACATTACGACCGCACAATATCTTATTGGCAGATACTGCTAATGAAACTATTGTTCTTGGTTTTGAAGATACAAGAAGGGACTACCCTGCTGCTGACCATGACTTTAATGATGTATTGTTTCATGTAAGCGCTGATCAATACTCGTCCCTAAAAACTACAAACATCCCCGAACTAACCGAAGAAGGTGTAGTAACATCAGGTAATGATGGTGGGCTAGAAAGTAATGGTGATCTTGCCAACTTGATTGCCAAAAGAAATTTTTTAAGATCAAAAACGAATACAGTATATAATCAAAAGAAATTGCAACAACGCTTTGCTCCAGGTGCAAAATCATATAAATCCGGTAGCAAGGACTTGAGTATCTATTTCCCAAAAACTGGCGCTTCAGGAACCGAAACTTCTTTTGTATCTAGTCCAGATGATTTAATTGGTATAACCAATGCAACCTCTGTTTTTTCAATTGATTATTACAATCAAGATCAAAGAGTTGGTGCAGCCTTAGCGATGGCTACCAATGGATCAGTTTATGATCACTCAAAAACGATATGTGATCGACTTAATGGTTCTGTTTTAGAAGATATCAGGACTTTAAAAGTGAGAAATCATACCTTGGTAAACACCAAAATCAGAAGAGTTACCGGAGAAATTGAACAAGCTTTACATTTCTCAGTGAGAATAGACGAATTTCAAAATGAACTCTATAGTTTATGGAATATCGATCAATATCCTGAGGGTGATTATCTCAACTTCCAGATTTGGGGTGGATCTATACCACAAGTAGCTACTATTGCAAATAGCATCATCGACAAATTAATCGATCAAAAGTCATTAGGCAAAACATTTATTCCTATTAATATCCCATCAGTATTTGTACAAAAGGGATTCTATAAAGATGGAAAGCTTGTTCTGGACATTGTAAATAAATCTCAGGTAAGTCAATTTAACTTTAGAGGGAATAAAAGAGCTACAGAATTATCAAATGAAGAGTTAATTATAAAAACTGTAGCATTATCTGGTAAATACAAAGAAACGACCACTATAGAAACTGGGTACTTATTTGATATTGGTTTTGCTATTACTGGTGACGATCCCAATAAGGCAGATGTATTATACTTAGCTGATGGCCCATGGGGAATCGACTTCTTACAACAAGGAGCAACCATAACCAATTTTGATATTGGTAAAAATACCAAAACTCAAAATAAAGAGAACGAGTATACCGTAGAACGAGATGTTAAGGTAAGCGGTAACCTTAAGGAAACTATGAATTTGTTTAGAAACATCCTTGGTGGTGATCTTACATTAAATGTTTCTGAGTATGAAGCTGTACAATTCGAATTGTTCTCTGATCAGGATGTAGAAGTTATATTAGTTACCAAAGACCTTACTGATTGGAATGAAAGGCTTAGATATACTATAAAGGCTAATGATACAAAACAAAAATACACTATTCCTTTTTCAGACTTTTATAGTAAAGCAAAACAGACTGTTGCAATTGAAGATTTAAGAAGTGTTGTATTCTCTATTCAGGGAGATTATGCAAGTTTCACTTCTTTTGATCTAGAAGTTGCTAAACTTAAGTTTACTACTGATGAAAAAGAACTCGAAGAGGTTACCGATCCTGTTACAATCAATAATAATAATAATAATAATGACATTGAAAACATTATAATAGATGATAGTGAAACTTCCATAATCAACTCTCCAAATCCATTTAGTACACAAACGACAATAAAGATGCCTAAAGAAAATCAAAAAATAACAATTTCTGTAATTGATATGTTAGGTAGAATTGTGCAAGAGGAGGAATTAGGAAGTATAGGAACCCCATCAAAGAATTTTATTTTTACAGCAAAAAATTTAAGACAAGGAGTATATAAATATATCATAAGAGGAGATAACTTCAAAAAGAGGTACGAAGGAAGTTTCCTAATAAAATAATAATCAAAAATTACTATGCTTTATAAAAACATAAGGCATAGTAATTTTATAAAAAAAGAAAGTATCTTTAAGAACATCTATACATCCCCAAAGAATAAAAATTGAACCTAATCAATGGTAATTAATAGCTCTCTTCTAAAAAAACTAAGCGCTGAGCAAAAATTTATGATCAGTGTTATTATCGTTAATGGAGGGAACTATCTATACAATCTGCTTTTAGGTAGAATCTTAGGGCCTGAGGAGTTTGCTGATGCTGCATTATTAATTACCTTCCTTCTAGTATTATCATTTGTAGCGATGACATTTCAATTATCAACTGCAAAATTTTCTGTGATTTTTGAAAAAGAAATATTCAAGAGTTTTATTAATATCACTTATAAATATTCGAGTATAACCGGAATTATTTTTGGAGTTCTCATGATTGTTTTTTCAAAACAACTTCAGGCAATTTTTAATACACAATCTTCGACCATGTTTATCCTCTTTGGAATTGGTGTTCCTATTTATTTTATCATGAGTGTAAATAGAGGTGTTTTTCAGGGAAGTAAAAAATTTGATAGCCTCGCCATTACTTATCAGGGTGAGATGATAAGCAGGCTTACTATTACTCTTATTTTAATTTATACGATTACTACTTTTCAATCTTCTGTTTTGGTAGCTTCAGGTATCGCCATTTCCTTTTTATTTGGTTTGATCCCTTTTCGTTCGAGAGATATAGAAGTAACCAAAAAACATAAATTACCAAAGGCAGAGTCAAAGTACATTACCAAATTTTTTATCTTAACGGCATTCTACGAACTCACCCAGATCATCATTAATAATAGTGATATTTTGATGGTTAAACACTATTTTGAGACCTATGAAGCTGGATTGTATGCTTCGTTAGCTCTTATCGGCAGGGTGGTATATTTTGTAGCCTGGATGTTTGTCATGCTGTTATTGCCCAAAGTCGTACAAAAACAAAAAGATGGAGAATCTCATGCTCCGATACTATTTAAATATGTACTTTATATCACATTATTGTCTGCAGCAATTGTACTAGGATGCTTCCTATTTCCAGAGTTTGTAATTAATATCATGTTTGGTCCAGAATACATAAGTGTTGCTCCACTACTTTGGAAATATGCTATTGCAACCTCTCTTTTTGCTATTTCTAATATTTTTGCATATTACTTCTTATCCTTAGATCAATATATACCCGTCATATTATCGGCTTTACTTGGAATTTCTCAGGTAGTATTGATCATATTCTTTCACAACACATTATCAGAAGTTGTTATTATGCAAATCATAGCCATGGCTATTCTTCTCACATTTCAATTATTCTTTTTTATAAGCTATCAAAAATTATCTAAAAAAGAGCTCAACTAACGATTAAATCAATTCGTCGAAAGATACCTGCAACTCAACAGAATTGCATCAATAAAAAGAAAAGATTGATCGATCTTTAAACATAACAGTAACCTTTAAAACAAGATATTATGGCCTTGCAAATTACTAAGAACCACGAAATTTTTGAAATCAAAGGAAGTATAGTTGCAGAAAATGCGCAATCTCTTCAACATCATTTTGAGCAGTTGTTATTTAATTGTGATAAAGTAATATTATGTATTGATAAAGTCAAAAAAATTGATGCCTTTGGTGTTACTGTGCTCACCAAATTATTTAGGAATGCTATGAAAAATAATAAGATATTTTTCATCATAGGAAAAGGAAACAAAAAAGTAAGTAAAGCTTTTGGTAGCGTAAGTTATATCTTAAGAAATGACTTTGTATAAAATACAACCTCCCCAAAATACCCATGTTATGAAACTACAAATTATAAATGCTTCAGGAAAATTTGAAATCATAGGAAACTTCACCTTAGAAAATACCGAAACAGTAAAAGATCATTTTAACTATTTACTAGATCATTATGAAGAAGTAGTCATGTCACTAAGAAAAGTAAAAAAAATTGACCAAAAGGCGATAAAAGTTTTAAAGGATATTTATGCCAAAGCAAATAGAAGAAGTAAAATACTCTTTGTACTAGGTAAAGAAAATAAAATAATTATCAACGCTTTTCAAAAAAATAAAGTAAGTCATATTTTTAGAGAAGATTATTAATGGTTCGTATGATAATAACTTTTTACAAAAGTTGTCTAAAAAACACCGAAGGTGCTTATTATTATAAGATTTCAGTTGCTTTTTTAACAAGGTTATTATAAATTGTATATCAATTAAATTAAAAAAGACGTACTACCCCATTCGTCCTAAAATCTTGAAACCTATACTACCCCATAAGATTTCTTTACGATTTTACTTCGTCTCTGTCTAGTTCAAAAAAAATAACACAAACATTTACAGATGAAATTAGCTATTGTAACTGCCTACCCACCTAGTAAAGTAACCTTAAATGAGTATGCATATCACCTGGTAAAATATTTTAGACAGCATACCGAGGTTTCTGAAGTTATTTTATTAACCGATATTACTCCCAAAGAGGCTGATGTGCAGTTCGAAGAAAAAGGATGTAAGATTACGGTTAAGCAATGTTGGAAATTTAATAGCTATAGCAATATTTTCTCTGTAATGAAAGCTGTAAAGCAAACAAAACCAGATGCTGTATTGTTTAACCTTCAGTTCATGAAATTTGGAGATAAAAAAATAGCTGCTGCACTTGGGTTATTGCTACCGAAACGATGTGTTTTAAAGAAAATACCTACCATTGTTCTATTGCATAATATCATGGAACAAGTAGATCTGGAAAATTCTGGGTTCACAAAGAATAAAATTTTACAGAAAATTTATAATGGAATTGGAACCATGCTTACACGGTTTATTTTATCTGCTGATATTGTTGCTGTAACCATTGATAAGTATGTACATATCCTAAAAGCAAAATATAAAGTTGAAAACGTAGTACAAATTCCTCATGGAACCTTTGAACTCCATGAAGAGCCAAAATATATTCTTCCTGAGGGACCATTACAAATAATGACCTTTGGAAAATTTGGCACCTACAAAAAGGTTGAGATTATGATCGAAGCGGTCGAAAAAATCCGTTCAAGAACAGATGCTAATCTCGAGATTGTAATTGCAGGAACTGATAACCCAAACGTTCCTGGATATTTAGAATCAATGAAAAAGAAGTACGCTCATGTACCTCAACTCACATTTACTGGTTATGTAGATGAAGTCGATGTACCTCGTATTTTTACTGAAAGCGCTATGGTTGTATTCCCTTACACTTCTACTACCGGTAGTTCTGGAGTATTACATCAAGCGGGGAGCTATGGAAAAGCTGTAGTGATGCCAGATTTGGGTGATCTAAGTATTTTAGTAAAAGATGAAGGGTATCAAGGAGAGTTTTTTGATGCCGAAAGTGTAGATAGCTTAGCTGATGCTATAGAAAAAATTGTTTTAGATCCCGAATATCGGAATGTATTAGAAAAAGCAAATTATAAAGCAGCAACAGCCTATCCAATGAGTAAAATTACTAACATGTATATAGACCAGTTTACATCTATAAAAGAAGAAAAAAAACCTAAGGTTAAAAAGACATATGAACAAGCATCCTTGTAAAATATATCTTTAATTATAATATCCAAAAAGCGGAAAGATCTTCGATACTTTCCGCTTTTTCAATAATGTAAATAAGTTTATATACTGTTGTCTATTTAATACACAAACCTCAATGCTGTTCTATCCGAAGCTGTAAATGGACGATCAGTTCCTCCACTACATGCTAGCATCCAAGAACCAGCTTCTGCTCCTCTAGGTGTCCCTGGAACAAATAATGCTCCTAAACGACCTTCTGGATCAAAATCTCCACCACAACTAAAGGAGCGATCTGCAAAATCTGTATGACGAAAACCAATGGCATGACCAATCTCATGCGCAATAACGGTAGGAGCATCTGCACGTACACTTGTACCTCCAAATACCCGAGAATTTAATACGATCGGAGTAGCAGGTCTTTCATTTCTTGGAAATCCAGCACTTCGACCTAAAACAGTACCTCCTCTTGGGGTATTGGGTATGTTTTCTGATAATATTGCAATATCAGAACTACCTTCCTGAAAAGTTCTTCTAAATGTAAGATTTAAATCCAACTCGTTATAGCGAAGTAATGCCTCATTAAAAGCAGCTACCATCGTTGAACTAAAATCGGGGTCCAAAAACACATCAATGGTAACTGCCCTATTCCTTGGTAATAGATTAGGAGTTACATAGTGCTTTTGATTCACTCCATTAGTTTCTGCCTTTTTGTTCTCTAAAAGGTCATCAATCATTTCCTTATTTAAGAAAATATCTCCTTCTATAACAAAACCATTTTGTCCATTCATTTCAGTTTTATACATACCTTCAGTACTAAAACCTAAAGATTTGATTTGAGAAGCAACTAATAGTTGTTCAGTTTCTTCTACGTTATCTTTTTCTGATTCACAAGATACCAAACCTAGGGTAGCTAAACCTAGACAGGCATAAAAAGCAATTTTTTTCATAATGTAAAAAGTTTGAGTTTATGTTTAAATTATGAGTCGAATATATGGAAATTCAAAAAACAAAAAAATTAACAACCCCAGTAATAGCGGGTGGTTTAAGGTGTAACAAAACCTTTTCGTAAGAATGGATATCCCGTAAAAACATAACAATCCTATAGAATTACTATAATTGAAAAACTAACAATCATCTATTTGATTACTGATAAGTTAGGCAGCATAAAATAAAGTTTTGAAAAGGAAAAATATTAAACTTTAAAAAATGTTAAAAAAAGGGTTAGCATTATTGTATTCGGTCGAATTCCTAGAACAAAATTTAACTTTCTAACTTAAACATTAACATATAATTTTGTTAATTTATATTCAGATTCTCAAACCCCAGGTCTTTTTACATAATTTAGATGAGTCTTTTATGCTTTTAGTTTGCAATAAATTCAAAAGCAGGTTTCTTATTTCCATTGCGATCTATAAACCCAAAATGCTTTTGTTTATGTTTTCGCCAGGGTAATTTTCCGACAACAGCACTCGGAACTTCTTCAAAATCATATAATGTCCAAGAAAGAAAGTGTATATTTTCTTGTTTAATTATCTCTTGAAATTGTTTATGATACTCTGCTTGTCCTTTTTCTGAAGGACCAAACGGACTCCAAAACCCTCTGCTTGACGGTAATCCAAATTCTTGTAATACCATCGGTTTATTTATTTGGGTATTCAATTGATTATAGGCTTCGATAAAATTATTGATATCCCTATAGTAATGAAAAGACACAATATCTATTTCTTCTTTCAGTAAACTTGCAGATTCTACATCAGACCACCCGATTGTAACCAGATGATTTGGATCAAATTGCCTTATTTGTGATATCATTTCCTTTAACCATGCTACTACATTTTCTTTCCCTCTACTCTCAAAGTCTAAATTAGGTTCATTCTTTATATCCCATGCAAGAATAGCTTCATGATCTGCCAAAGCAGTTACAATTTGTTCTGCATGTCTATGTGTTAATGTCCAATCTAACACAGAATAATTTCCGTAAAAATCAAATAGCGTAACAATAACTTTAAGTTTTTTATCCTTGGCTTTATCAAGTACTTGTCTTAGTTTATCTAATTTTTCGGTTTCAACTTTTGCTTTACCAAAAACCTCATACGGCACAAAAATTCGAATCGTATTTAAGCCCGAATCATTAATAATATCAAAATCCTTAGCGATCACATCAATATCAAAATCATCTCCAAACATATTCCATGGTGTTTTCTGGGGATAATAATTTATTCCTTTAATTTGATATTCTTGATTCTCTATAACAATCTTACCCCCTATCACTCTGGCCAAAGTTTTGTTTTGTAATATTGTATCTAATGGTCGGGGTTCTTCTTTTACTATATGACGGATACGCCAGAACCCATCTTCTAACATTAACATAACCTGATAATCTGATCGTAGTTCTGCTTCGAGCAGTACTTCATCACCTTTGTAAACTCTTTGATATTCTTTTACATTTGTATCAGATAATACTGCCAATTGCCCATCTGCACTATAAAAATCTAATGCAATGTTGTGATGAATCGTTGTACCATGTATTGCGATATCTTTCTTTTTATTAGAACCTATTGATTTTAAGAGGTTTTGCCGAGCACTTTTGGTATAATAATCTTCTATTCCTTCTTTTTTATTTGTTTGATATGCCGCATTACGTATATACCAGGCATTAAGATAATCGTGTTCTATATCGAGCAATGTTTGTTTTTCTATTGGACGTCCCGGGTTTATGGTATCCTTCCATTCTAATTTAGGTAAATACACCTGCTCTTTGCTCACTGCTAGATGAAGCATAGAGGTTCTATCTGCTCCTGTGTTAAGATATGATAGTACTTGGCTAATTCCGAAAAGTACCAAAACAACAATACCTATAAAGGAAATGATAATAAACGATCTATATATATTTCTGTTCCAACTTGTCATTGTAGTATTGTCTTCTTATATTCTTTTTGAACTCCTAAAGCTTTAATTTGAATATCGTAACTACCAGAAGGATAAAAACCTTCTTGAAGTAAAAATCTAACTATTCCTTCTGAAGTAGTTTTGATCTTGGTATCGATTTTTTTTTGTTCCTTAAAAATATCCATCCTCACCATAGCTCCATCTGGAATTAATTGCTCCATAAAACTCTGTAATGGCCCTATGATAATCTCACGATTATTATTGTTGAATTGCACGTTAAAATCCTCCAAAACCTGGGTATATGTTATGCTTAGCGTATTACTTTCTGCCATTCCCTGCACATAAGCTTTAACCTCCCAGGTTTCTTTTTTATCTGGGTGTAACATTTTGGCAATTGCCTGTCCATTAATTGTACTTCCCTGGGTGTGCAACATTACTCCCTTTGTATCCTTAATTACAAAATCCACCAATGTACCATCGCTTATAACGTTATCATATTCGTCCTTTATCTCAGAGGTAATAAATTGAGTAATTTGATTTCCATCAGCATACATATGTTTACGTTTACTGCGTATTTGAAAATTTTCGGGTAACGCAGGGAATACATCAACAGAAAATTCTTTAGAAACTTTTTTATTTACCTTAGAAAATAATAATAATCTTCCCGATGGATTGTATGAGAATATATTCGTCCATCCTATCATGTCTTTACTATATATGATCCTTTCTTTTTCTGTCTCTAAGAATTGATGCTTCATCACTATTGCAGTGCTATCTGGTAATGGATTATCATAAGCATCTGTCGGGACAACCACATGCATCGTATAATCTTTTCCACCTGCTATGATACTTGGCGGACCAATATAAGATTCTAGATATATTTGGGTTGTTTCATTTGAAGTAATTTGTATTTCTCCTTGAGTAAGTATTTTGGATTGATAAAACAATGTATACGTTACTATTCCTTTTTTATTTGCTATAAACGAAGGAATTGTAAATTGACTCCCTTGGTGTGTATCTGGATTGATAACTGTGCTTCCATAAGATGAATGTACAAAAAGCTGAGTTTCTGAAGGTATATTAAGTTTAAACTTAAGTATAATGATGCTTCCTGCATTAAACATCGTTTTTTTTGTGATTAAAGCAGCCGAAACCTCCTCTGTCTTCTCCAAAACAGTTGTAAATGCTATACTTATACACAGTACCAGTACAATTAAAAGAGGAGTTATATGTCGTAGTTTCACCTTCATTATTTAGGGGCTCCTATATATGTATTGATTTCTAATTTTATATAACTAAATCCTTTTCCATCTACTGATATCATTGATGCAAATTGATGATCATATTTTCGTTCGGGGACTACTTTATCACTAATGACAGTATTTGACAAGCCATTTACAAAAACATTCTTTAGATTGTTTTCTCCTTTTTCTATTTCTGACAAGTTTAAAAATCTATAGTCAAAATACTGTTTTCGCTGTGGTCGAATACCTTCTGGAAGATATTGGTGATCTACCCATATTAATTCTTTATTTTCATCATAGTAGGAGATTAATAATAAGGGGATTGTAACTTCTTGCAAACCCGAATTAAACAAAACTCCTTCAACATGATCTTTTTGAACAGAAAGTTCATTAATCGCAACTCCCTTATATAAGTCTACAGTGGCTACATTTCCTGCACATTGTAAATCAAATGTATTTGGTTTGTCTTCAAAATCCATAGGGGTAAATTCGTCTGGATTAAAGGTTTCTGGCTTACGTTCTTTTTGATCCACCCATGCGATTCCTTCAAAATTAACACGAAAACTAGTGGTCTCTTTTGGTATCAATTTATGCTTCATTTGATGTTTGGCATTATACCTTGCCAATAGTATATCGTTTTCATATAATGTACCGGTTATAACAACATCTGCCGGTACATTATCAATATTTTGCAATTCACCTATAATCACATGTCGCCCCTCATAAGTGACAATCTTTGCAGACAACACTTCTAAAACTGGTTGTTTTAATACATCTTCATGATATGTTTGCTCTGAGCTTATTCTGCGTCTTCCGTGGTTATGATATTCTGCAGTATTTTCTACAAATAATTGATCTGGAGGAATATCCAAATCATAGAGAGATGGTTTTACAAACCATTTTTTATTCTTTTTCACCAATTCATGATAGAATGTTTTATCTATCTTTTCTAAAGGCGTAATCCAACTCGTTAGCGCTTTTACTTTGGCTGTACTATCAGTCTTGTCTGTTATATTTACTTTAATCTCATCCAGTTTTGCATACGAACTTAACAAACCATCAGTAACAGCAATCTCTAACATAAATTGATCTTTGGTTTTATCACTACTGGGATCCAGGTAGGAATACGCACGTTCAAATTCCTTAAAATCCAATGCATCATAATAGGATTCTGTTACGTTAACCGGACTAATTTGCTTTGCATTTTTTATATATAATTTATAAAACCCTATTCCAAAAACAATAATCATTACACCTCCCCATAGATGAGATATTTTTAAAATTCCTTTATGAAACCCTTCATAAGGAATTCCGAATTTAAAATAAACAGGAAAGCTCTTTTGTTTTGATTTTAATCCATGAATCCAAATCAATTGTATATTAATAATGAATGCAAACAACACAGTTCCAACAGGAATAAGGCCCCACATCAGTTTTTGAAACATCGGAACATCTTCTTTGGGTAAAATACTGGATAATGGAGGTACATTTAATTTTTCCCAAACCATAATTCCATTTTCTAACTGTCGTAACCTTTGCCATCCACAGAAATACAAAATAGGATCATAAAATTTATCATTAGAGAATACATACTTTAAATTGTATTTCTCGGGTACGGTAAGAAATTGCTGTAAAGAACCTATTCCTTCTACCCCTCTAAACTTAGAATTCTCTAGTCGTTCAACTGCTCTTGTAGTTAACTCTGGCAATCTACGTGCAGAGTGATAATTTCCATCAACCGTCATTGCATTAGTCTGAGCAGATAGCCATGCCATTTGATCTCCGAATCCCAAAGGTAAATACCTCCAATGATCATGTTGATCTTGTTGTAAAAAATTAAGAATGGGTAGCATTTTAATTTTTTGAGGCTGAAAAGGTCTAAAATACCCAAGACTCATAGTAAAGAAAACAATGAATACAAAAGTCCCCATAAATAAACCTCCTAAAATTCTGCGATATACCCCACCATATCTATCCTGAATACTTTTTTTAAGATCACCCTCTATAAAACGATAACCAAATTCCCCAAAAATAGGTAATGCCATAATCGATGCCCACAATGTAAACCTGTCCAGTGTAAGAATATTAAAGGCATTTTCTCCTAACATCATTCTAGGTATTGGTGTTGTTCCACCTGTTCCTAAAATTGTTAAAAGGGTAAATGATAAACCAAAAAACAAATATCGTTTACTATAAAATCGATACCATACATAAGGAAGAATAAACAATAAAATTCCCCATGGAATTAAAAAAAACACTAGCCCAGAAGAAGTAACTTCAAAAAAATTATCTCTTGAACCATGAGGGATAGGTACCTGGGTAATAGGATTGTTTTTGGTGTTAATCCAATACGGAAGAATACAAATTATGATTAACAATAATGATCCAAAACCAAAGCTTACAATTCTTTTAAAAAGAGACAGAAATGTTTTAAAGAACAATAAAAACCTAACTTCTTTATATGAATTTACCTGCTCTCTGGATGCATCCATAATGATCATTCCTATTAACGGGAAAATAAAAAATACCATCCCAAAAATTGGAGTCACATGATGAGAAGTAACTGTTACTGCAAGAAGACTTAAAGCATTTACTAAATACTTATACTTACCAACTTTTATCCAAAGATAAATTTCTGGCAATGCATGAAGTAAAATAGAAAGTCCGATTATACTAGGAAGTTGACCAAAAACGTGTAGTGTTTCTATAAAAGTAGAAGAAAACACTGCAAAGATAGCTGTATACCCGGCAACATTCCTATTTGATGTTAGCACCAAAGCAAAACGATATATTCCTGTTATAAAAAGAATAATCCCAATAATAGCAACAGTAAACAGACCAAACTTTAATCCACCTATGTATGACAGTAATCCAATACTTTGATGTACCAAAGGTGGATATCCCATGACTGTAAACCCAGTATACCAACTATAATTCCAAGGTTCGAACCAGTTATTTGCATAATGATTTCCAAAAAAAAGATGAATCAGTGCATCATAGGTAGACTCTAATGTAAAAAATATTGAAGTACCATGAAAGATTACTCCAACCAGTAATGCACTAATTAAATACTTATTTGTGGATTTATCCATAAAGACTCGCCGTAGTTTTCGATTTAAATATACAACAAAGGTTTGGGTTTAGACGAATGGTATGTCTTTCGATAAAAACCATTCGTCGATAGCAATTTTCTGCTCACCGAAATACCTGTTTTTAAGGCCCAAGACACTGCTACATTTGAAACATAATCCCAAAATAATCTATTATGAAAACTGGAATCATCATACCTTGCTATAACGAAGAAAAGAGATTAAATGTGGCTGCCTTTGTTAATTTTGTTCAAAAAGAAAACAATTTTCATTTATGTTTTGTGAATGATGGAAGTAAGGATAACACATTAGAAGTGTTAAAAGATATTCAATCTCATAATTCCCATAAAGTGAGTATTATTGATATGAAAAAAAATTCAGGTAAAGCTGCTGCAGTAAGAGCAGGTGCCAGATATTTACATAGTAGAGGAGATATGGAATTTATTGGTTTTATAGATGCAGATTTATCAACAGATTTTGAAGATTTTGACGGGCTTTTAAAAACGTTGAAAACAAATAGAAGATTAAATTTTGTTTTTGGTTCCAGAGCAAAGGAAGCTTCAGGAAACATCGAAAAAAACGGAGTTAGAGCTATAATATCAAAATTCATCAATATTCTTATTGTATTGATACTGGGATTATCCATTCAGGATACGCAATGTGGTGCTAAAGTATTTAAAGCCGAATTGGTTCCTGTGATTTTCAATAAAAGCTTCTTCAGCAGATGGTTATTCGATGTAGAAATGTTTATCAAAATGAAGAAACATTTCGGAAAAACAGAAATCATGAATAAAATATATGAGCAACCCCTTAAAAGATGGGTTCATATGGAAGATTCTAAATTGGGGTTAAAAGATTCATTAGAAATTCCTTACAGACTAATATCCATATGGTTTAATTATAATGTATTAGAATCTTTACAATCTTCTTTTACTGAGGATACCCTAGAACCTGCGATAGAAATATATGGAATGCCTACCAGGGTATTAGCTGCATAATACTACTCAAAAGCATTTAAAATATTATCCATAAAAGATAATCTAAGTAAAACCCTCTTGTTATTTCAAGAGGGTTTTACTTACATAGAAGCCTGATTTATATATACCATACCTAAATATGCGAACCTTATAAAATTAAACTCAGCCTAAATTTTGGAACATAACTACATTTTTTTTCATAATACAGTTAGGGTAATTTCTTTTTGAACTGTTCATATGTAAATGAACAATTATTTGACTAAATGAACTGAAAAACACGGAAATAAAAAAACTTAACAATTTTTAACTAAAATTTGTCACGTTTTACATTTTCGCACCTTATATGGATACATAATTCAATAATGAAACCGTTTTTTTCTTAGTAAATTAGTCTTATATCTTATGTACCCCTTTGGAGACTAAACCAAATAAGAATGAAACATAAAAATTTTGGACTAAGTGAGACATCATTTGAAAAACTGATATCAGATCTAAAAAGAAATGATTCGCATTTTTTTGAACAAGTCTTTCTAAAACAATTTGAAGAAACCATGAAGTATCTATGTAGAGAACACAAATCAAGCCGTGAAGATGCATATGACGCAACAATGGATGCCTTAATCGAATTTAGAGCACGATTTGTAGATGGAAAATTAAAATATGGAAACCTTCGCTTCCTTTTCACAAAAATGGCTTCGCAAATGTTATTTAGAAATCTTAAAAAAAATACATCCAATATTGAAGGCGTAATTACTTTGGCTCAAGAAACCGAAACAGAATCAACCGATTCAGAAGAGTTAAGCTTACTAAATAATGCTTGGCAAATATTAGGAGATTCTTGTAAAAAGCTACTGACCTGGCATTTTTATGGAAAAATGAAACTGTCAGAAATAGCCACAGAAACCCAAAAGAGTCCAGCAACAATAAGAAAACAAAAAGAGCGATGTATCAAACAACTCAAAGAACAATTTAGTTTAAAAAAAATTGTATAGTCATGAAGGATAAATTAAATAAACTTTTAGACCCTGATATCTCTAAAGAAGAAGAAGATCAAATCTTTGAAGACATACTAAAGCAGAAAAATGATAATGATTTAAGAGTCAAATGGAAAAAAATACTAGCTAATGATTATGATATACAAAGAAGTAAAAATGGAAAAAGAAAAACGACATCATCCTCTAAGTATATAAAAATCTTCTTGGCAGCAGCAGCCTGTATCAGTTTAATTGTAACCTTGCAGTTGTTAAGTACACCTTCTATAGATTCTAATGCAATGGCACAGCAATATCTGGATAAACAAGAAATATTGCACCCTGGTGCCTCTAAAGGTTCTATAGAAGAAGATCAAAATAGAATACTGGCGATTCAGGCATTTAATAGTAAAAAATATCAGCAATCAGTTAAACATTTCCAAAATCTGAGGATTGCGAATGAAGAAGATCAATATTATTACGGATTAGCTTTACTATTAAATCAGCAATATACTGAAGCTATCCAAAAATTTGAGGAGAACAACCTTAACAACAATAGGTTTAAACAAGAGCTAAATTGGTATCAATCTTTGGCATACATACTCAACAAACAAAATGAAAAAGCAAAAATACAATTGAAGAAAATTCGCAATACCGATTGGAAATATAAAGATGCACAACAATTCTTAAAAAAACTCAATGAAGAATAACTAAACACGATTATACATTCTTTACATAATAGGATATTCGACACCAAATGTAAATTCTAATTTTTAATAAACAGTATCTAACTAAGTCTACAAAAATAGCGCTAAGACTAGTTAGAAACTGAAATTATCAGGCACAGAATAGTCACTCTCTATTTTGAATGCCATGCTATAGTACGCTTTAAAAAGACCATTTCACACAATTAAAAACCATTAACTCACTTGAACATGAAAACTCTAAAAAAAATTTTAATCCTAATTCTTTTATTATTGTTTCAACTCCCAATTCTAGGTCAGCAAAAAAACACTACACAAAACCATGTGCCCAAATCAGTGGATATATCCAAAAATAATGACGATGACGATGACGATGACGATGATGATGATGATGAAGATGAAGATGAAATTATTAAACACCCTACTTTATATTTTGTAACACTAGATCCTTCAATTAATCAAAGTGCAGTTAATGACTTATTAAGTGAATTAAATTCTGAAGAAATTTGGTATCGAAAAGAAATCAATCTAAGATTGTGGAATACTACCCAATTTCCATATGTTTCTGCACATGGCCAAACCGTTACGAATATAGATGGACAAGTACAGTCTGCAGAAGGAAAAACTGATATCGATGGGGTTGAATTTAATATTGGTCATATTGTACCCAACCCTCCTGTAGATATACAAAACTTCTGTTTTAATACTATAGTCCCCCAATATTCGCTGGGTACAAATCCTATAAAAATTTCTATTTTCGATACGGGAATTAGTACGCAATCAGATGCAAATTTCCCAGGATATTCTTTTAATATAGATAAGTATACCGGATATGATTATATTGACAATGACTCAATACCCAATGATCAAAATGGTCATGGTAGTCATATTGCAGGCATTATACAACACCTTTTACATCATCAAGGAACTACAAATTCTCCTATCTCGTTCGATATTAGGAAAACTCATGATCATTTAGGAAGAGGATATGTTTCTAATCTCATTCCTGCTATTTTAGATGCTGTAAACGAAGGTAATAATATTCTAAATTTTAGTTTTAGTTACCAGAACTACAATGTAAACCCAACAGATAAGCCACTAAAGTTAGCTATCGACTACGCAGAGCAAAACGGTGCTATGATTATAGCAGCCGCGGGTAATACAAATGAAAATAATGATACAGATAATATTATTTCGTTTCCTGCCTCCTATCCTAACGATAATATTTTATCTGTAGCATCCACAGATTGTGATAATAAGCTAAGCCAATTTAGTAGCTATGGGCAACAAAGAGTAGATGTAGCCTTATTAGGTGAAAATATTCCTGGCCCTGGTTTAAATGCAGCTATAACCAGCCAATCAGGAACTTCTTTTTCTTCTGCAAATGTTACAGCACTTGCGGCAATTTTAGCCACACATCAATCTCCATTTAACTACCAACAAATTAAATGTTCTTTAATTAACACTTCTACTACCTCATCAGATTTATTTGAAAAAGTAGTTTCCAATGGTGTTATTAACTTTCAAGCAGCATTCGAACAACTTAATAATGCTTGTCAACTCCCAATAAATAAATCTAGCGGATCTACAATTTCCAAACCAAAATCTATGTTTTTCCCAAATCCTTTTAAAGAAATACTTCAATTGCACCTTAAAGAAGATTCAAAACAACAAATCACCGTTTCAATGTATAATCAAAACGGAATATTAACATTAAAAAATCAATTTCATATCTCTCCAGGAGAAAATCAAATTGACTTACCACAAACTGATCAGCTACAACCGGGAATGTATTTTATTAAAGTAAATACAGAAAGCAATACAACGATGCATACTATAATAAAACAATAACCACAACGTTCTCATTACCTAAACCCGCTGTACGTTCTGGGTATTTTCAAATCTAAAATTCATTAATTCTTGCATCCAACAGCATGGATACAAGAATTAGTGATTTTTTTAATAGTAAAGCTATTGAATTCGCAAGGTATTAAGTGATTTTATTAATACTATTTTTCCCTAAAAATTACTCGAAACATATACTCCTTGCACTAAAAGAGATTGAATTATGATTTTAAAAATACCTTTCATTTGCATTTTCATTTTTTATACTTCAATGTCTATGGCAACTGTGCAAAATGATGATTTTTTTAATAAACACTATCAAGAAATTAATCAGAATATCAAACAGAAGCGTTATGAAGATAATCTACAATTGATTGAGAACCTAGTAAAACAAAAAGGTTACAAAATGTTGGATTGTTATTACAAAGGAAAGATATCGCACAAAATTGGTGTATCTTATTATCTTCTCAATAGAGAATCAGAAGCGATAGCTTATTTTAAGGAAGAAGTCTTAAATACTTGGGAAAATTGTGCTAAGGTTCCTCCTTCAGAAAGAGCTAATACTATATACAATATTGGGGTTTCTTACCAATATCTTAATGATATAGAAACAGCTAAATTATATCTAGATGAAGCTCTTTACATTTTTGAAAACGACACACTTTATTCTAGCTATAAATTAGCAAATAAATATCATGGTATTGGTAAATTTTATAAGAATAAAAATGATCTTTTTCGTGCTGAATTATATTTTAAAAATGCAATAAACCTGTATAAACAACAAGATAACACTAAAGCTAAGCAATTTGAGGTCTTTAATAATCTTATTGCTATGAGCAAGGAGTTCAAAGAATATGAAAAGGCTAAAAAGTATATTGATGAAGCTTTATCTATTCATGAAAACTTTCCCGAAACAATTCCAAAACTTAATTTAGCCTGGGTATATCTAAATGCCGGAACAACCCATCTAGAGCTCAAGGAATATAAAACCGCAAAACAAATGGCGCAAAAGGGCTTAAACTTATTAACTAATGAAAATAAACCCTATTACTTTGCAATCGGCCTCGAATTAATGGCAATGATATATTTAGAAGAAGAAAAATTTAATCTTGCCGAAAAAAACCTCATGAGATCATTAGATATCAGAAATACTATGATTGAAAAAGGAGAAAGCAAATTGTCAATAGTTCATGCCTATGAAAATCTTAGCGATATATTTATTAGAAAAGGAGATATAGAAAAAGGGAATCATAATCTAAATAAAGCCTTTGACATATTAGTTCCTAATGCGAGTTTTGACAAAGAACACTTACCTATTATAAAAACATCTAAATCACTAGATAACAAACATTTAATACGACTAATTGAATTAAAAATAAAAATATTTAAAGCTAAATATAAAAGATCAAAAGATATAAAATTTCTTAAACAAGCTTTGAGTACCCAACATAAGATTGATTCGGTAATTAATAGAAGCTTGGTTTCTTTTCAATTTGAACAATCCAAATTAGATTTTTTAAACCTGAAATTTGAACATTATGGCAAGGCTATTGAAGATGCTTTGGAACTACATCGAATTACCGGAGATCCTTTTTATCTTAAAGAAGCGTATTATTTTTCCTCCAAAACTAAAGCAATAGTTTTGCAATACGAACTGAATCAAGCAGACGCATTTCAATCCAATGTTTCTCCAGAAATAGTGAAGCATGAACAAGATTTACGTGCAGAAATGCATGCCCAACAAGTATTACTTTCTGAAGCCACGGATGATAAAGATTCTCTTTTACAAGTGTATACCAAAGCTCAATATGCATTAGATAGTTATCTTAAAGAAATTGAACAAAAAGAGCCCACCTATTTTAAAGAGAAATATACTTTTATCCGGCCTCCAAAACTGAAAGATATACAAGGGGATTTACCAAGCAATATGGCGGTAGTAGAATACTTTCTTTCTGAAAACAATATCTATAGTTTTTGGTTAACCAAAAATGATTTTTTTTCAATTACTACTCCTTATGATCCAACTATTATAAAAGCGCTGGATAACTTTATTACACAATGCCACGATCCAAAGTCAGAAGTATCAGAAAAGCTTTCTCAACTCATATTCGAGAGATGTCTCAAAAAAGGCATTAAAAAGATTGGAAAAGACATAAAACGTCTATGTATAATTCCTGACGGCCAGTTACACAAACTCTCTTTTGAAGCACTAATCGATAGCGATAACAAGACTAAAAAATATTTAATTGAAGATTACACGATCTCCTATTCCTATTCGGTAGCTTTACTATTTCGAAAACAAAATTCGTCATTTCTGGAGAGTTATATCGGTTTTAGTTCAAGATATAGTGGTCAACTCAATCAAAAATTAAAAGCCCGTAAACGTTTTTTTGGAAGTGAAAACCTGATGCAACTTGTTCTTTCTGATGAAGAAATAAAAAGAGGAGCAGCTATTTTTGATGGAGAAATGTATATTGATAATGAAGCTTCATTAGAAAATTTTTTAAAACATAGTTCTGATGCAGATATTATTCATCTTTCCCTGCATGGCTTAGTCGATTTGGATGATCCAGGTAGATCTTGTATACTCTTTGATGACAACCAGAAAGAATTTATTCTTTCTGCCCAAAATCTATATGGAAATCGGTTAAATGCAGATTTGGTACTTCTTAGTACTTGTCATTCTGCAAGCGGAAAAATATACAGTGGAGAAGGAGTTCAAGGAATGAGTAAATCATTTTTATTAGGAGGTGCTCACAACATTATGTCTAGTTTATGGAATGCTACAGAAGCAAGTTCTATAGCCATCACTACATCTTTTTTAGAAAACATACATGACGGTTTACCTAAAGACCTTGCATTACATCAATCCAAACTGGATTATCTTTCCAGAACAGAGCCAAACAAAAAACACCCTTATTATTGGGCTAATTTTATTTTATTGGGTGAAATTGACAAAACCAAAGAGTCCATAAGTCCAACTATTTGGATAGTAATAGTGGGGTTATTTGTACTTTTCTTTTTCATATGGCACTATTCAAAACGATTAAAATAAGTATCAAAATTATGTTTTCACAGTCCTCCTCTTCTCTTTTTTAGACGTTTCTAAAAAAAAAATAAAAATAGTCTGTCACACTATTACCCTTTCTCTCTTATAAGGGTAACATATCAACAAAGTATTAACTCATTAGATATTACTACTGTGACTAAACTAAAAATAATAACTATACTCTTCTTCTATTTTTTCGTTACCGCGACCATGGGACAAGAAGATCTTAAGGTATGGACTGGACATAGTGCTCAGGCAAAACTTACCAAAGAATGGAGGCTTAACGTTGGTCAATTATTATTATTTAGCCAAGAACCATTCGAATTGGCCTCTCTGCAAAATAGTGCCAATATTTCCTACAGATTGAATAAGAGAATTCGGTTTGGAGTAGGCTACCTTAGATCGTCTGACCCTTCTGACCCTGATCAGGAAGCCAGAAATAGAATTACAGGTCGTTTTAGGTTAGATCTAAAATTAGGCAAATTTCGTATTGCAAATAGCCTTAGAGGAGAATGGCATTTCCCCGAACGAAGTAAATTCGAATACCGCTTACGTTATGGATTTCGAGTTCATCGTGGTAATTGGGGTTTACCTTTTAAAACCACTCCGTTTATTACAAATGAATTTCATTATTACTTATCCGGAAGACCTCTACAATATAGAGATGAATTAGGAGAAAAAGTAGTTAAACAATCTCCTAACGGCCTTCATGCTCATAGAATCACTTTAGGGGTTCGTTTTAGACCTTTTAAAAGAGCAAATGCTAGTCTAAGTTATATGAGGCAAACAGAATTCAATATCGGTAATAAATATCGGGAAATTAATGTAACAGATCCAAGAAACGGTAAAATCCGTAGAGCATTTAACCATTTTTCTGTTGTGATGTTTCGATTTTCTTATCAACTCGATTTAAGAAAAAAATCATCATCGACATCCGTAGGAAGTCATTTCTCCAAAATCAATGCTTTACAAACAACACTAGCCTCTAAATAAATTTAAACACTAATTAGATATTAATTTTTAACCAATATGTATTATGAAAACAATCAAAAAATCTAACATCTGTAAAAATATTGTCAATTATAAAATTGACCAAACCATTGTCAAAAACCATCAACCAATAGCTGGAGATGTGGCGATATTTGAAGTCATTAGTATTGGCTCTTTAAATGCAATTCAAGATTTTGAAGGAAGAAACTGTTATATTTTCGAAGGAGACAAAATAATGCTGGCATTTGGCAATCGTTATGCTAGCAATCAATTCGAAGGATATGTTCCCGAAGGATATCATCAAGAATATGATCTTTTAGGTAAAGGCGGTGTAGCCGGCACCGTAACCTCTATGTTTTACAAATTAGAACTTAAAGGTCCTACTAAACTAAAATTAGTTGGATATGTTACCCAACAGCATGGCAAAGTAATAAATACTATTTATCATCATAGAAAACCAGTAAAGTTCAATGCCAAAAAAATAAGAAACTTTAAAACTATCTTATCTATAGGTTCTAGTATGGATAGTGGTAAAACTACTACTGCAGCATACCTTTGTAGAGGATTAAAGTCCTCTGGATATCAAGTAGCATATATAAAACTTACCGGAACTGTTTTTAATAAAGACAGAATGTTAGCGTATGATTGTGGTGCAGATATTGTTAGTGATTTTTCAGAATTTGGTTTTCCTTCTACGTATCTCTGTTCTACTACTATCATAATGGATTTATATGAAGGATTATTATCCGATGTCTCACAAGCAGATCCAGATTATGTGGTCATTGAAATAGCCGATGGATTGTATCAACAAGAAACCAAAGCACTATTAAACCATTCATTATTTACAGAAACCATTGATCATGTTATTTTATCCTGTTGTGATAGTCTAGCAATACATAGTGGTATACAGATGTTATCTCCAATTTTTAATGACCGTTTATTTGCTTTAGCAGGCCTGTTTACTGGCAGTCCTCTTCTAGTCGCTGAGGTCCAGAGTCAATTTTCAACTCCTGTTCTTTCACTTAGTAAATTAGTACAATCTGACATATTGATTGATCTGTTATCACAGGATGTGAATGTTGCTGTATAAAAGAATAATTCATCAAAAAAACTCTTCACCATGAAATATTCTCAAAAACAAGCCATGTGGGTAAGTATATTAATTATTGCTTTGATTTTATCACCTGTTGCAGAAAACTGGGCTAGTAAACCAAAAGACAATTTTCCTTTATCGTATTATCCAATGTTTTCTAAAAAAAGAAAAGCGACCTATGGTTTATATTATTTTGTAGGGTATGATACTACTCAAAAACGACATAAGATCTCTTACAAAATTGCAGGAACAGGAGGTTTTAATCAAGTTCGAAGGCAAATAAGAAAAGCGGCTCGATCAGATAGAGCTCAGGCATTCACACAAAAAGTTGCAGAAAAAATCGCCAATAAAAAGGGGTATCCTTATTCCAATTTAGTGCGAATTGAATTAGTTAAAGGATATTATCATTTAGAGAATTATTTTCTAAAAAAAGATACACTCCCTGTTCATGAAAGAAAAGTGGCTTTTTATAAAATTGAAAAACCATGAATAAGTATTTAAAAATCATACGAGATCACTGGTTTATGACCGTGACTCCACAACGTCTTGCTCTATTACGTATTGCCACAGGCTTATTTAGCTTATGGTATTTACTTTCTCGTTTTGATATGCTTCAGAAGATGGGTAAAAATTTAGAAGCTTTTGATCCTATCGGAGTATTAAGTTGGATGAAACACCCTATATCTCCAGAATTATTCTGGTGGATAAGTATAGGAGTAATCCTTTTGAACATACTCTATATCATTGGCTGGAAATTTAAAAGTACCGGTCCTGCATTTGCTATTGTGGCCCTATTATACTTTACCTATCGTAACTCCTGGTCCATGATTTATCACAATAGAAATGCTCTCATTCTACATATTATAATATTAGGATTAGTAGCATCTGCTGATGCATGGTCATGGGATTCCTGGAAACGAACGAAAAAGGGTTTTAAAATCCCCAAAGCCCATTGGCAATATGGTTGGCCAATTCAGCTCATTTGTGCAGTGACTGTTGGTTCATATTTTCTTTCAGGTATTGCTAAGCTTGCTGGTGATCTTGCGCTAGAATGGGCTAATGGAAGTGCTATGCGTTCGCAAGTAGCTGTAGATGCAATACGCAAAGAAATGTTAGGCTCAGAAAGCGCCCCCCTTTTCGACTTTTTATTTGAGCACACCTGGTTATTTCTAGGAATGGGTATTTTGACCTTTGTCCTAGAGCTGGGAGCACCACTGGCTTTGGTGAAAAGGAGATGGGGTATGGCTTGGGCCGCCTTAACCTGGATGATGCATTGGGGTATCTTTTTTATCATGGGCATAAGTTTTCGCTATCAAATGAGTGGATTGATCTTCCTATCATTCTTTGATCTGGAAAAACTATGGAACCCTTCCAGAAAAGAAAAAGTCAGTGAATATGCTAAAAAAGAGACAAATAATGGAGTTTCAAAACCCGTTATTCTCTTTGACGGAGTATGTAATTTATGCAACGGATGGGTTAAATTCATTCTAAAAAGAGAAAAAAACCAGCAATATCTCTTTGCTTCATTACAATCAGAAACTGCTAATAAACTACTAGTTGATAACAATATACCCCAAAACCTATCATCCATCATTCTTATAGAAAATAACACTATTTATCATAAGAGTGATGCGGTGTTGCGTATCTGCAGAAACCTCAATTCACCATGGCATTTAGGAAGCTTTTTTGGGGTCATCCCCAAAATACTTAGAGATTTCATATACGATATTATTGCCGCCAACAGATATCGATGGTTTGGCAAACAGCAAAAATGTGAGCTACCACAAACAGATCAAAAGATGAGATTTCTGGAATTATGAATAAAAATTCAAGTGGCGGGTCAAAAAACAACTCTGAAAAGAGATTTAGAGTGTCCTTTTCAGGGTTTGGCCTTCCGCTTATTTATTTTCTTAAAAAAGAACCTATTTAAATTCATACTATGTTAAGCAATAAATGGAGTATTATCAAAAATTTTGGGCGTAAGAATATAACATTAGTAATCTTCGCTTTTCTTATGGGGCTTTGCTATAATATCCTTACAATTATGATCCCAATCAGTATTGGAAAATTTTATGAACTTAGTTTTGGTTTTTCTTCACATCGTTTGGCCGCTTTCAAGTTCATTCCTTTTATGGATGCTCCTGACTTTAGCTCTTTTCTTGTCTTTTTCTTTTCATTAGTCTTGTTACGATTAGTATTCGAATACTTTAATCGATATGGCATTGCTCTTGTCGGAGAACGTTTTACCAAACGATTAAGAGAGCAGCTTTTTATCAATCAATTACAGCTAACAATGGGAGTATATGATAATAAAGGGATTGGCAAATACCTATTGAGGTATAGCGGAGACCTTAAGAGCATTCAAAATTATATGAGAAATGGATTAATCAGGTTTTTACAAGATGTATTCTTATTACTCATTGTAGTCATTGCCATTGGTTATTTTGATGTGTATTTGGCGTTGATTATTGCTGGATGTATATTCATTTCCTCTATACTGCTTTGGCTCATTAACAAAGCGTTATATGAGGTTTCTCTTGACAGACGAAATAGTCGTTCTGGAATGCTAACTTTTGTTAACACCAGATTGAGAGGGATCTTAACCTTAAAAGCTTTTAATAAATATCAGCCCGAGGAAAAGCGATATCAAAAAAGATCAGATCATCTTTATACTATAGGAAAACGTTATGCCAAAATTGTATCATTGCTACAAGCTATCATCCCTGCCATTACCTATGCTATGTTAGGAATTATTATGTTATATGTATTTATATCTGCAAAAAACCCTGATAAAATTCTGAGTGGATCCTCATTATTAGTACTTATATTACTGATCATTTCTATACTTCCTGTATTGAGAAGAAGTTTAAGAGTAAGCATCGTCTGGAAATTAGGAGAGATCTCTTTTTCTAAGCTTATAGATATCTTTAGCTTACCAAAGGAAAACCAATTACCATTTGCACACTTAGTGCTTAATCAAGAAGAAATTGTCTTTAAAGATGTTTATTTTGGCTATCCTAATGCTTCAAAACCCGTATTTAAGAATTTTGGCTTATCGATCTCTGCAAAAAGCACTACACTCCTGCAAGGTAGATCAGGAACAGGAAAATCAACTTTCATTCGTCTAATACTAAAATTAATGTCACCATCTAAAGGAAGTATTTCTATTGGAAATCGTTGTTGCAGTGAATTATCTGAAAAGACGATTAGAAAAAACATCGCTATTGTATCTAAGGATTTTCCATTATATGGTAAAGATGTATATGAAGCTGTTGTTTACAATAGAAAGGATCGTAGCAAAGAAAAAGCCGAACTCTTACTAGAACACCTTCAGCAACACGAAGACAAGCAAAATCAATTACAACTAGAAAGTAAAATAGGAGACCTTGGAGCTAACCTAACCTCTGGCCAACAAAAAATACTTATGTACTGTAGGGCTCTGCTCACAAAAAAACCTATTCTTATTCTTGAAGAGCCATTAAAAGAATTGAATATAAAAACTCAACAATTAATACTTCAATTATTAAAAAGCATCCAAGATCAAACCACACTTATTTTATTAGATGACCATGAGGTAAAAGGGTTTACTATTGATAAAGTACATTACTTATAATCTGTTTTTGAACGTAGTATTTATTCAAACCAAAAGCTTCACATTATTATGAGGTTTTTGGTTTTTTGAAGTTAGTATCTAAACAGTAATAATTACTTAAAATCATTTTTCATTTCTAAAATACTACCTCCAATATCCATTGGCAGCAGAAATAGTTTGAAAGTTCAATGCTATAACATGAGAAGCTGCTGTAAGTCCAGAAGCACTATTTGCATAATCTGTGCGCAATCGTTTTAATACTTCTATATCTGGTTGAGTTGATTTTACTCCCATTCTAGAAAGTTGTATAGCCAACTCGTATCCTTCTTGCGGGCTTTCTGTAATCAGACTTTTTAACCATATTTCTTTTTGTTCCATATCTAGATTATTTGGTTTCATAACTATTTATGTTTTAAGTTTTAAACAAAAATAGATCAGTACTCCTATTAGAAATAAGGAGTATATAACCAAAACATGGACAATTAAACCAACCTATTGTTTTTCAATTGTTTCCTAAACTCTTTTGGGGAAACTCCGCAATGCTTCTTAAAAACTCTACTAAAATAAAGAGGGTCATTAAAACCGGTTTCATAAGCAATATCTTTAACAGGACTATTGGTTAAGAACAGCTTATTTTTTGCGATTGCAATTCTTTTTAGATTTAGAATAGTAATAAAACTATTTTGAAAATATTTTTTACATAATCGATTAAAAGTAGTTAATGAAATCTCTAGCTCTTTTACATAAAATTCTGGAGAAGACTCCGTAACAAAATTATTTTCTATTAGCTTTTCGATTTGGTGATGTACATTATCTTTGGAGGGAAGTTCTTTCTCTTGTTTTCCTTTTTTAATTCTAACGGCATTAATCAAAAATATTTTTAACTGACTTGATACCATGTCTAACTGCCCTATTTCTTTCTTTAGTAGTTCATTTTTTATGAAGACATGAAAATCAAATAACTTATTAAATTCTTCTTTAGCGCATCGCAACAAAAAATCATTAAAAAAATTATTGAATAACAATCCTTGACAACCAATATCTTTAGCATGAATATCTATACAAAAGAAATCAGGATGAAATTGAACAAAAGTTCCTTCAAAAACCCCTTCTAAGGATAGTTTCTGATATGGATAATAAAATAAGATATAGTGATCCTTTATTTCAATTTGTTGCTGATCAATAACTAATACTCCTTTTGCTTTGGTAAAGAAGAAGACTCCATAAAAATTAGGTCTTTCAAATACAGAAAAAAAAGAGTTTTTAGAAAGAGAAGTTATTGTTAATACTTTTTCCTTTTTCTTATTGAATAAAACATACTCCATTATCTATTAAAAATATAACTTTTGTAGTTCATATATATGAAACTAACCATCAATCACAGCAATTCATTTGAAGTTATCTTTTCAAATTGAAATCGGTATAAAAATATACCTCTTAGATCATATGGTAAACCACTCTTTTATTTCTTTCAAGATATTATCATCCCCAACTCCCTCTACTTCAAATTCATTGGTTTTAGGGTTGTATGTATACGATGCACTCCAATCGTCTATATTGTCTACAATTTTATGTATCGCATTACATGTATAAATTAGTTGTTCATCTGTCAATGTTGGATGTAATGACAATCGCACCCATCCTGGTTTATTTGTCAGGTTATTATTTAATAGATCCTGGATCATCTCTTTTGAAGAATCAGTTTCAATATTAAATAAATGATGTCCATATGTGCTGGCACAGGACCATCCTCCTCGCACCTGTATCCCAAAACGATCATTTAACAAACGAACAATCAAATTATAGTGGATGTTTTCTACTCCGAAAGAGACACAACCAATTCGTTTTTTATTGGTATTTCCCAAAACATATAGACCTGGAATCTCTTTTAACTTCTCAAAGCATAGTGCTAATAGCTCCTCTTCCCTTTGAGCAATTTCTTTCACTCCCATTTTTTCTTTCAACCGAATTGCCAATGCAGTTCTCATAACTTGTAGAAACCCTGGTGTACCTCCATCTTCTTTGGTTTCTATGTCATCATAATATCCATATTCTCCCCAGGGATTTGTCCATTTTACATTTCCTCCACCAGGAACATCAGGGCAATTAGTATTATACAATGCTTTATTAAACACTAAAACACCACAAGTACCTGGTCCTCCCAAAAACTTATGAGGAGAAAATAAAATTGCATCTAACTGTTCTTCTGGATCCTTGGGATGCATATCGATCTGCACATAAGGAGCTGAAGCCGCAAAATCTATAATACATAAGCCATTATGTTGATGCATCACTTTGGCTAACGTATGATATGGTGTTATAATTCCTGTTACATTTGATGAAGCCGTAAATGCTCCAATTTTTATAGGTCTTTCTTTATATTTCTCAACTTCTATTTCAAGACGATTAGGGCAAACCAAATTATTTTCATCACAAGGTACAATGACCACATCTGCTATAGTTTCCATCCAGGGAACATGATTAGAATGATGTTCCATATGTGTAATAAAAACAACCGGACGTTCATTTTCTGGAATATTGATTTTATCTTTTACTACATCTGGCCATCGCAAACCCATGATACGTTGTAATCTTGACAATACTCCTGTCATCCCCGTACCTGCCGTTACAAGGATATCATTTTTATTTGCATTTACATGCTCCTTTATGATTTGACGTGCATGCTTATAGGCATATGTAGAGGCTTTACCTGTTTCACTCGAAAAAGAATGTGTATTAGCTACCATTGGACCAATCGTATCGCGCATTATATCTTCTATCGGGCCATATAATCTTCCACTAGCAATCCAATCTGTATATAATAGTTTTTGATTCCCGTTTATAGAATCAAAGGAATGGTTATTCCCTATAATATATTTTTCAAACTGTTGAAAGTGAACCGCCATTGTAGAAGGTTCTTGTTTTTTACAATCACTATCTAATTTCATAAAAAGAAGAGTTTAATTTTTTCTTTTATTCTAAAAGCACAAAGTTATTTTATCAAAACAACATCCTGTTTTTATATTTTCACTAATAATTAATGCAAATAAAACAGTATTTAATAAAAAATAGAGGGTTTCTTAGTTTATTTTAACGATTCTTTATTTTGAGAGTTAAATCTCTTCAGGGAAAATGTATAGCTATCTTCTGCTTTTGTTTCTTCTTACATCAACCACATTAAAAATCTTGGCAATATCTTTTATATGTACTTTACTATCTTCATAATATTCATTTAGGGAATGGAGTGTAAGTACTCCTTCTTCTACATTATGATCTGTAATTCTCTTTAAAAGTATCCCTTCTGTCTTATGAACAATTACAAAATCCCATTTATTAATATGTAATTTACTCATCCAAAAGTCTTGCCGTACATCTCTACAGAGAATAAGATCACCCTCAAGGTAACTTTCATAGCTTGCATTATCCATCGAATCTCCTTTCACCTCAAAAAACACATAATTACCTTTATATTCTCTATCTGCCAAATATGGTATTTTTGGTAATTCTTCTACATAACTTTCATCTTCAAATCCTCCCAAATATCCAGCATACGCATATTGATTCACCAAAGGAATCATCATAACATTAACGTTCTCTGGTACTTTTTGAGCGATATCTTTATTTGGCCCAATCTTTTCAAGAAATTGAGCAGCCTTAGCATCGAGTTCAATATTTTGAACAAAAGAAAGCAGCTCTAAGGAAGAAACCTGTAAAACTTCTGAAATTTTTAAGAATGCTTCTAAGGTAATAGGAGTTTTTCCTTTCAAATAATTAAATAGCGTTCCTTTCTTTATTCCTGTCTCTTCAATTAAATCTTTTATTTGCTTGCCCTTTTTATCGGCTAACTCCTTGATTTTATGTAATTCCATAGTAAAAATAAAAATTCAAAATCTAAACTTTGATAAAATACAAATGTGTTAAAGTTCAAAATATTAATTATTTAAATTTTACAAGTTTAATATTTTGAACTATATTTGTATTCCTAACGCTAAAATATACAAAAAAATGAACACTGACAACATTCTCATCCTTTCCATGCAATATCTATATTATATAACCACTTCGGCATTTTACACCTATAGGTTATATAAAATCTTAAACTCTCAGTCTAAAAAATAATAATAACTCACAACGTACCCATAGACATCGTCATATCATATAAATACAATCAAAAGTCATTACTAACAACAAAGGGATAAACTATATGAATATTATTATTAAACATGTCGAAATTATAGAACGAATTGATCAATTTATTAGACTACAGGCTACAGGTTCCCCAGAAGAATTAGCATCTCGTCTACGAATTTCCAGAACAAAATTGTACCGCATCATTGATATCATGAAAAAATTAAATGCTCCTATTGAATATGATATAAGTATACAAAGTTATGTCTATGCCGAAGATGTAGGATTTAGATTTGGTTTTTACTCAAAAAAGAAAAACATCAATAGATTAAATTCTAGTGTCTCATGAGGCCAATTATTGTTTGTATATATTGGAAAAAACAATTAGAATTTTGGATGAATTAAAAAAATTTAAACCTTTTCTATGTCCTATACTGCATTTTCACCATTTCATACCTATAATCTCTGGTCTTATTCCTTTTTTTTCGAAATCATGAGGTTATTCTGTTTCCTTTGTAGTGTTACTGTTAGTCAGGTAACGGTAATTAAGAAGAATCTATTTGATTATTAAATGTAGTACTTAACGAAATAAATATTAACCCTAAAATAAATTATTATGTGCGCTCAAACAATACAAAGAATTTGTACTCCAATAACTCCACCAGGAACAATAATTAATCCAGAGAACCCTAAAATAAAAGCAACTCCATTACTGTGCGGGAATGAAAAATTCACATTCTCTTTAGGCTCTCCATCCCGAGAACAATTACCTCCATTGATTAAAGCAGTTTATACTAATACAGGAGGCGTTGCGATAGAAGCAATGGTTTTTATAGATTCTTCAATTCCTGTTACAAATTTTTCTGTTTATCAAAACTATACCACTTGTAGTACCGGAGCACCTCAATTGACTTTGTACATATGCCCTTTCCTTGCCGATGGTAATCCTCCAGCTAACCCAGAAACTGATTCTTATAATCTTTATCCATTAAACTTAGGATTAAAAATACAAACCCCTAATGGGCAATTAATTAGAAGTATACAAATTTTCTTATGGAATGAGGACCCAGAAACTTCAAGAGGCACAGTAACTACTGTCCCTCCTCCTACAGAATAAAAAGAAAATTGAATACAACATATCAAAAAGCGTTGGGGGGCGGTTTTTGAACCAGAAGCAGAGGATACTATATCCTCTGCTTTTTTTATACTCCAAAATTAACTAAATTGCTCATAAATTAGTATATGGGTATTAAGACTAAAGCAATATTCTTCCCTCTATTTCTTACCATTTCTACGTTGCTTTTTTCTCAACAAAAAACAAATACAAGTCTTTTTGAAAAAGAAATCAAAAAAAGGAGTACTCAATTTAGTGACAAACCAAATTTTAACAAAGCGCAATCCTTCTACTTAGCAAAGGAATGGGACTCTACTTTGGTGTATACCATGAAACAGTTAAATGTCACTACAAATACTGAAGAACTTAAGAATTATTGTCACCTTTTTAGAGGACATAGCTTCTTCCAAAAAAAGACATTAAAAGAAGCAAAAAGAGAATTATCGATGGTCTCTAAAACATTCTATTTCTACAATCGGGTAAAGATGATTTTAGGGACAATCGCATTAGAACAAAGCAAATTTAAAGACGCCACACACTATTTTAAAGAGATCGAACACCTAAGTACTTATGAACTTTATGGTATCAAAAAAAGTAACATCGAACATAATTTAGGTATTTGTTATTTACACCTTAAAGAATTTGATGCCGCAGAACCATACCTAATTAAAAGTCTAAAATTACAAGAAGAACAAAAAGACACTTTAGGATTAATAGGGACTTATGGTAATATTGCCAGTTTATATTATGAGCAATATAAAGACCAACAGGCGATTCCTTATTTTGAAAAAGCATATCGCCTTTCTAAAACAACTACCGATTATACGGCTAAGCAAAATACAGCACGTAATATGGCTGTGGTCGAAGAAAATCGTAAAAACCTCTCTCAATCTCTTGTCTATAGAAAAGAATATGAAAAATGGAGAGATTCATTAAACGACCAAAATAAAATTTGGGAGGTAGCAGAACTCGAAAAACAATTTGCTGTCAAACAAAAACAGAAAGAGGTACAGGTCCTACAAGCAGAAAATAAAATAAAAATAGCCGAGAGAAACGGGTTCTTGTATTCTGCTATAGTATTATTAGTCGTATTAGCAGCAGGGGTTTATTTTTATAGGGAAAAAGTAAAAACCAATGCTATTATCACCAAACAAAAAGAGACTCTAGATGAGCTAAATGCTACAAAAGACAAACTCTTTTCTATTGTGAGTCATGATTTACGCTCTTCTGTACATGCATTAAAAACAAGTAATACAAAATTAGTAGACAATCTAGAAAATAAGAACCTGGAAGTATTAGATGGCTTATTACAAAACAACAGTGCTATTGTAAATGGAGCCTATAATTTACTCGACAATTTATTGCATTGGGCCTTATTACAGACGCAACAATCATATTTTGAGATCACATCTATACGTCTATTTTTTATCGTAGAACAAATTGCCTATAACTACAAACCTTTAATGCTAGAGAAAAATATAGATTTTAAGAATAAAGTATCAAAAAGTGATATGGTTTATGCCGATCAGGAATCTTTAAAAATTATTTTAAGAAATCTAATAGACAATGCCATTAAATTTTCTAATCCTGATGGGGAAATTAAAATCTATTCCAGAAATACAGATGATATCTATTGCGAATTAATAGTAGAAGACTCAGGAGTAGGTATGAATGAAAACACTCGTTTAGATTTGCTTAAAGATTCTGTTTTGCTTTCTAAAAAAGAAAATGAAAATATTATTGGAACAGGTTTAGGTTTGCAATTATGTAAATCAATGATTAAAAAAAACAAAGGGAAATTTTCTGTTAAAAGTGAATTAGGAAAAGGTACAAAAATGATCGTATCTTTACCTAAAACGCCTCCTAATGGATAATGTAAACATACTTATTATAGAGGATACTCCCGAAGAAAGTGATACTTTATCAAACGTACTCCTGGCTAATAACTACAATATTGTAGGTGTCGCCAGAAGTTTAAAGGAGGCACTGACCATGTTTTACAATGCTAAAGTAGACATTGCGATTGTAGATGTTTTTCTAGATGGTACTCCAGATGGAATTACTTTTGCCGAAACTATTAATATTGTACCTGATGCACGAAGACCATTTGTGTTTTTAACCAGTTCTACAGATCGTCAAATCTTTGAAAGAGCAAAACTTACACAGCCTTTTAGCTATCTTATAAAACCATTTAATGAACTAGAAATTTTATATGCTATTGAAATGGCCGTAGAAAAGTTTTATGGACAAACTGATGTGTTTCTAAGCGAAGAAGAAGATACTGTAATAAGTACTGAATATTTATTCATAAAAAAAGGAAAAGCTTTAAAAAAAGTATTTCTCTCTGATATTATATATATCGAAGTAGAAGAAAAATACTGTAACATCATTACCGAAAAAGAGAAGTTTGTGATTCTAATATCACTCACAAAAATTTTAGAATTACTGGACAATTCAGATTTCTGTAGAACACACAGAAATTATATTGTTAATATAGAAAAGATAACAGAAATAATTCCTGGTGACAATCTTATTTTATTGTCAGGAAACCACAAAGCTACATTAAGTGATACGTATAAAAATATTATAAAAAAGGTACGTACACTCAAATAGAAGTGGTTTAAACCTTTCTGATTCTAACTAAAAAGATCTAAACCACATCCTTATATGAATTTAACAAATGAGCCTAAATAGGCTACTTTTTTATTTAGGCATTGCATTTATTCTATATATCTACATATTATTTCTTCTAAAACTCCAAACTCGGCCAATCGCAACTCCTTGTTTATCATCTTTGACCACAACTCTCCAATAATATGTGGTATTTGGAGATCCATTTACGTCTAATGCGGATACAGAGATATCCTGAGCTAATAATACCGGCGGATTTGTAGTTCCAAAATATACATCAAACAACAATGGATCATCATCAGTATCCGTAGCATCCCAATCCAACGTTATGATATTTCCTGATACTTCTTCTCCTGGTTTAGGAGATATTACTGAAGGTGAAAAAGGAACATGATTAACTCCTGCATCGGGTTCTGTAAAAAATGCCTGAATCACAGAATACTCACTTTCACTCTGCTTACTATCAATGGCTTTTACTCTCCAGTAATAGGTGTTTCCTTTTTCCAGATTAAATGCCCTGGTAGTCTCTGAAGTAGTTATAGAAAACAAAATATTTTCGAATGTATCATTTGTAGCAATATCTATTTGATAAGCAATAGCATCTCCATTAGCGTCTGATGAGGCTTCCCAATCAAATCCAAGCTTAAAATTAGTACACACTTGGTTATTAGCTGGAAAGATTAAATTTGGTATGGTAGGATTTTCATTTACAGGCTCAGGTTTTGGAGCTTCATCTACAAATTCTTCACGGCTACATGAAAGTAGTACACATAAACTGAGTAGTATAATATATATTTTTCTCATTGTATTTATTTTTAAATAATAATGCTCTCCTATTTTTTAACAGGAGAGCGTATTCTATTCTACTTATTCTTTTATGATTTTAAATGTTTTTGCAGTCCCTTCCTTAAGTGTTACAAAGTATATCCCTGCCGGTAAATTTTCCATTGGAAGTACAGCCTTGCTTCCCGTTATAGAATATCTTCCTACAGATACATTTACTCCAAGCGCATTATAAATCTCTACCGTTATTGCATCACTACCTGTGTCAGGAAACGTAAGTGTTACACCTGCTCTGGTAGGATTAGGATATGCAGTAACATCTGCAAATGCATCAATAGTTTTAGATAATTTACCTTCACACTCCCGACTAGAAGAAACCTCAACAGTATCTCCACTTTGGGCCTCTATCATAAAGCGATTAGCATTATATTCTCCTATAATAGCATTATTAACTTTAACAGTAAAAGGAGCTGTTCCTGTCGCTATCTCAACAAATACTTCTTTTGCACTATTGCCATTCGAGTTTATCGTCGTCTTACCGTTTAATACCGGCGCTTCTTCTATAACTAATTCAAAACATTGCTCACAATTGGTAAATCCAGCTATAGCAACACATACAGGATAAGTTCCTGGGGCTAAATCTGTCACAGTAAGATCAGATGTAAAATTATAGGTTTGACTGTTTATCGCTGCTATATAGTTCTGAGCTTGACCAGCATTTATGGTAATAATTCCATTATTTTTATCGGTACAGGTTTCGCTAGAAGCTTGTACTTGTATATTATCAGCAGGAAGGCTCGCCAATGGACATGCTTCTACTACAGTTAAGTTTTGCATAACATCTATGGCTGCATTCCAATTGGCATCTCCGGTTTGCGACGCTGTAATCGTTGTGGTTCCTATACCTAACACAGAGATCGTATTTCCTGTAACTGTTGCCACCACTGGATTAGAACTTGTATAGGTCACTCCCAATCCAGAAGTTGCCGTTGCATTTAAGCTAAAGGTAGAAGCTTCAACACTTACATCACCTAAAGATGCAAAAGTAATTGTCTGATCTCCCTTATTCACAGTTAAAATCTGTTGAACATCTATTGCATCTGCATAAGTCCCATTACCCGCTTGAGATGCCGTAATAGTTGTAGATCCTGCCCCTATTATAGTTACTATATTTCCAGATATGGTAGCTACTGCTGTATTAGAACTTACATATGTTACAGGGTTTCCTGATGCACCACTTGTAGCCGTTAATACAAAATCAGCATCTCCAAAAGTACGATCAGATAACGCTCCAAAAGTAATCGCTTGTGGTATTAAATTAGTAATCGTTAAGTTACCCGGTACAAAAGTCAGGTTGTAATTACTCCCAACACTTAATGTCCCCTGATTAATACCATAGTTCCCCAGGGTTTCTCCAGCTACTCGTGTAAGATTTCCAGTTACCGCATCAGAGAATTGTAAAGTACCCGATGTAATTTGATACGTTAAGACAGGATCTGTAGATCCTATAACTTTGGTAAGGTCATCTGCCGTGATCTCGACAGCTCTTTGACCAATTGTAAAATCATTACTAATATAAGTCAATGTATAATTTCTACCTGCACTTAAGCTTCCTTGAGCAATAGTATAGTTTCCTACAGTTTCCCCGGTTACACGGGCTAAACTTCCCGTAAAGGCATCGCTAAACTGTAAAGCACCATTAGTAATTTGATAACTTAATGCTGGGTCTGTATCTCCGTACACTTTGGCTTGCGCATCTGCAGTTACCTCTATAGAACGAGCTGTAATGTCTAGGCTTACGGATCCTCCATTAGTAAATGTTATCGAGTAAGAAGACTCTCCTCCGTTGTTGGATGTAAACCGAGCAGATAAGCCTCTTATCTGATATCTTCCTATATTTTCACCTGGAGATCTAAATGTTCCGTAGGTTTCTAAGGTGTCATCAAATGCTAAAGACCCTTGTGTTATAATATATGGCCAGGTTAAATCTGGGTCTGCATCTCCATAGGTTTTTGAAATAGGAGCGACAGGAATTACTCTTATAAAACGATAATTAATAAATAAATTACCAGGTACAAAAGTTAAATCATAATTGGCTCCCAAAGACAATGTTCCCTGGTTAATGGCATAATTTCCTTGTGCTTGTCCAGCTATTCTATCTAGAGCTCCTGTAAAGGTATCACTACCGGCTAAACTTCCGGAGGTAATTGCATATGTAAATGCAGGATCTGCATCTCCATAAATTTTGGTTTTACCATCAGCAGTAACCTCTATAGCTCTTGTTGTTATTTCAAGATCATTTGAAACCAGCGATATTGCATAATTAGGATTTATTCCTAAAGTTCCTTGATTAATTGCGTAGGTTCCTACATTTTCTCCTGCTGCTCTTTCTAAGACCCCTATAATTGCGTCACTACCCATTAAGTTTCCAGCAGTAATTTGATAAGTTAAGACAGGATCTGCATCTCCATAGATTTTGCTCTTGGCATCAGCGGTGATTTCAATTGCTCTTTGATTAATAGTTAAGTTATTGCTTACATAAGTCAACGTATAATTTGCATTTAAAGCTACGCTTCCTTGATTAATTGCATAGGCTCCTACATTTTCTCCTGCTACCCTAATTAAATTTCCTGTAAAGGCATCACTACCTACTAAACTTCCTGAAGTGATTTGATATGTTAATGCTGGATCTACATCACCAAATACTTTGGTTTTAGCATCTGCAGCAATTTCAACGGCTCTTTCCCCAATAGTAAGATTATTACTCACATAACTTAAGGCATAGTTGGGATTTAATGCTAATGTACCTTGATTGATGACATAATCGCCAACATCTTCTCCATCTACTCTTGAAAGACTTCCCGTAAAGATATCGCTTCCAACAAGCGTTCCAGAGGTAATTTGATACGTAAGTGCAGGATCAGTATCCCCATATTGCTTATTCAAAGCATCGGCAGTAATTTCTATGGTTCTTGAACCGATGGTGAGATCATCGGATATATAAGATATATTGTAGTTAGGACCGACCGTTAAAGTTCCTTGCTCAATAGCATAGGTCCCCACATTTTCTCCTGTTACACGAGATAAACTTCCTGCAAATGCATCACTAAACTGTAGCGCACCCGCAGTAATTTGATAGGTGAAAGTTGGGTCAGGATCTCCAAAAACTTTGGTCTTTGGGTCGGCTGTAACTTCAATAACTCTTTGAGTAATTCCTAAAGTACTTGGGTTAAAAATTATAGTATAATTGACTCCTAAAGTTAGTGTACCTTGATTTATTCTATAGTTTCCAACATCTTCTCCCGCAACACGAATAAGCTCACCACTAAACATATCTCCATTAAGTACATTACCTGCTACGATACTATGTGTTAATGTTGGATCAGTTTCACCATACACTTTAGTTTTAAAATCAGCAGCTAGTAGTATAGGTCTAGCCGTAATCCCTAAATTACTTTCTACAAATGAAATACTATAATTGGAATTATTTAGTGCTCCTTGATTTATAGCATAGGTCCCTATATCTTCACCTATTGCTCTTTCTACGCTTCCTACTAAGACATCACTACCTAATAAACTTCCATTAGTAATTTGGTATGTAAATGCCGGATCTGCTTCTCCGTATACTTTACTTTTAGCATCGGCAGTAACTTCAATAGCTCTTGTATTTATAGTAAAGTCATAAGTATCATTTCCTTGATACGTTGGGTCTGCTGCATCTATGGCTACTGTTATAGTATAGTCTCCAGCATTTGTAGGTGGTACTGTAGTTGGCCCATATGTGTTTCCGTCGTAATCTTCTCCATCATACGAGATGGTATAGACTGGAGTAGGAGTAATAACAACATCATTACTATCTGTAATACTTACAATATTGACTCCTTGTGGTGTCCCATTATAGGTTAAATTTCCAGAACCAAAATTAAAGGTTACGTACTCTTTATCAAAGATGGTTAATGTTGCACTTGCACTCCCATAGAAATTGGCATCAGCTGTATCTACATAGGCAAATACTTTGTACTCTCCAGTATTCCTTGGCGGTGTAGTAGTCTTATTATAATTAGTTCCATTAATTCCTTCATAAGTTATGTTTATGGTAGGCGTTGGTGTTGCAGCTACTCCTGGACTCGTTTCAATACTACTTACTGTAACAGGTTTTTGAGTATTATCAAATTGTTGCGTAAGATTTGCAAGAGTTATAGTTACCTCTGAATTATCGGTAATAACTAAGGTTCCTGCCGAATAGGAAACATTATGATTTCCTGTTTCGGATGCGTAAACTGATACCGGATAACTTCCTATTTCTATAGGTGCTGCTTCACTAAAATAAGCTCCGATTCTATATGATATTCTTAAAGGAATATTTTCTCCGGATAATCCTGTTGCGGTAGCTTCAAAAGTTTTAGGACTACCATCATATACTTTTGTTTGCGGCGTATCTGGAGTAATAGCGATATATCTTTGATTAATAGTAAAGTTACCCGTTACAGATCCAAAATAATTAGGATCGGCTGAATCTACAGATGCTATTACCGTATAATTACCTGCATTTGTTGGCGGCGTTGCTGATGGGGCATATGAGTTTCCTAATATATCATTTCCTGCATAAAATAAATTTACTGTTGGTGAAACAGGACTTCCATCAGAAGTTAATACAACACTAGAAATATCTACGGCACTTCTTGGATTAGCAGTATAAATAGTTGCATATAAATCAAATCGATCTAACGTAATGGTTACTTGTTCTTTACTAGTAATGGTAAAGGTTCCTGTGTTTGTTTGAATAGTATAATTATTAGTAACTGAAATATCTTCTCCTTCACCAAATGGATCTGGATCTGGTGCTACTATACAAACTCCAGGAGGACAAGTACTTAAACGATCAAAACTAGCAGGGGCCTGAGCAGTTGGATCTAGAGAAATAACATACGTCCCTTCCGTTTCTCCTGGTACTCTTGTGAAAGGTGCCCATATTTTATGACCTAGGGCTAAAGCACCACTAGTTATTGCAGAAGTTAGCGTTGGATCTGCACTTCCTATTGCTTTTATAATATCGTTTGGTGTAATTTCAACACTAAGACTACTACCCGAACTTGTTACAGAGATTAGAGTACTTCCTACAGCTACATTATAATTGGTATCATTAGGAATGAATCTCGTATAAATTGTTGTAGGGAAACCACTGCCGTATGGTAAGGTGGTGACTCCTTCTGTGATTCTTCCTGAAAAACTATTTATAAAAGAATTATAAAAGGTATAATATTCAAAAGTACCTGGTACATTGGCTGTCGCATTTAAGTAAGAAGCATCAATAGGTATACCTTCGCCAATTGTTGCTGGTGCATTCCAAGTGATTACTGGGGTAGCTTTTGTGATCGTTAAACTATAGTCCTTTGAAATAGCTTGGTAAATACCATCTGCTACTACCGAAACTCTTAAAGTTGTACTACCTACTGCTCCTGGAGTAAAATCACTTCCAACCAAAGTTGCCCCTGTAGTATCATTTATTAAACTATAAGAAATGGCTCCTGTACTAGTGGTTGTCGAACTTAGTGCAGTAGCAGGATCATTATATGTTAATGTAGGCGATGTAAAATTCAACCCTAAAGAAGACTGCGAAAAGGTATATCCTGTTTGCTGATATACTGGTGTACCGTTACAATCTTTATACGCATAAATCGTAAAGAAATATTGAGTTCCCTCTGATAGTCCTGTAATATTAAGATTTGGAGTAACCGAAGTTCCCGAATAGATAACTTGTTCTCCTCCGGCATACACCGTATTTCCTGTCAGAATAGCTACGCCAATAGCCAAAGGTGAAAAGCTATTTACAGTATTCATTTTAATTACATATCCGTCAGGTGCATTTACTGTCGCTGTTGGAGCCGTAAAAGAATTCAACTCCATAGAGCTTGTGTCAATATTATTTAGAACTGCACCTGATGCTAATGCTGAAGTTACACCACAAGTAGTTTGTTGACTGTAAATACCGGTTGGATAGAAATAATAAACACCATTACATATTTTATAATTGACTGCCGCATAATAGTAGGTAGTGTTTGGAGATAATCCTGTAGTTGTAACTCTAAACCCTGTAGCTGCGCCAGTATAAATAGCTGTTTGACCTGTTTTTCCTGAATAATCAGTACTTACGTTGGGTAAAGATGCTACTGGTAACGTAGTGGGTAATGTGAAATTATTTTCATCACTCATATAGATAATCTTACCATCAGCATTATTACCTCCGGTAAAATTTACAACGCCAATAGAGTTATGTAAATTGGTTGGTTCTGCATATAGATAAATACCTGCATTACTGTTTGGTGGTGAACAAACTGGTGTTATTGATGAGTTCACTCCTGTAGATTCAAAATAGTAATTTCCACCGCATAATTCTGCGGTATATACCTTAAAGAAATATTCTGTTCCAGTAGTCAACCCTGTTATTAACTCATTTGGAGTTGCAGAGTCACCTACATATACCACTTGCTCTCCTGCACCATATACTGCGTTTGCAGTTGGTAATGTTGTACCGTTTGCAGGCGCGGTAAAACTATTGGTTGTGTTCGCTTTTACAACATATCGTATAGATGCTCCAGTTGTTCCGGTAATAGAACTCACATAACTAGAGCTTTCATTGTTCGCTGCTAGGTTTAATGCTGTGGCAGTTGTTGGAGTTGCGCCACAAGTAGTAACCGTAAATACGTTACCTGCATTTAATTGTAAATTTCCTCCACAATCACTATAGTTAAACACCTTAACATAATATGTTGTATTTGCTGTTAGTCCTGAAATAGTAACATTGGGTGTAGTATAATTCCCCGTATAAACTGTTTGTTCTCCCGATCCTGAGTAAGCAACATTAGTAGCAGTAGTAGCAGTTGGATACGTATAACCAGAACTAGGGTCTGTAAAACTATTTACAGTATTTACTTTTATTAAAGAGATATTTGTACTTCCCGCAACACCGGTTATAGTAAAATCATTTTCGGTAGGGTTTGTTGATAATACTGTTGTTAAACCGGGAATATCGCACCTAGGGAAATGAGCCCTATAATTATAACCACCAGAAAGATTTCCTCCTGCTCTTACCAAATAGTATTCGTTTGCTGCGGTATAGCTCAATGTCATGGGTCTGTTCGATTGGTCAGTACCAGGATGTATTAGCGTATTAGACACTAATGGGCCATCATAGCTTCCGGTTCTTTTTTCTAGCCAAATCTGTGGCTGCGACGATCCACTATTGGATTGAATAGCCATTCCAATACTACCTAGTACAAAGGGAGACCTACCGATTTTCCAATAATCCTCGTCAGAATCAACGGCAGTACCACCGCTAAAAATAGTAGTCGTATTGGTGGTTGCAACAGTAAGTGTTTGTACACCACTATCATTAGTAAGGTTATTTGGTTCTGTTTCAGATGCAAAGTCAAATTGAGCGTAAGAAATAGTAGTAACCAAAAAACAAAAGGTCATAAAAAGAAGCTTTTGCGTGCTTCTTGTAATTCCTGAATTAGTTTTGGGTAAAAGAAGTTTCATAATAAGGGGGTTTATTAGTAATTGATTTTTTTATATAAAATGGCAGTAAGATCATCTGAGCAATTGCATGAATTGCACATACATTGCCTAGATCAAGATTTAATTACTTTGTTCGTTGTACTTATAAGAATTGGAAATAGACTCTACCATGAGCAGGTAGAAACTTTCTATAGAAGTCATTAAAGACTGTTACGCATATCAAAGGAGTAATTTTTTTCATGGTACTAGGGGCTTAGTTAATGTTACTATTAAATTTTTCAGCAATTTTAATAGTGCTGCTTATAGGTATTACAGTTAAGTTTTAGAATACCCTATTTTTAATTTGAATTTTTTTTGAATTTTTTTGAATTGCTATTAAGTAAGCATTTTTGGAAGTGAAAGAAATTCGGTTAAAAGAGTTCATGTTATATAGGTTTTATTGATTTGGGTTTTGGGATTGCTAAAATAGGTTAGGACTTACAGGTATAAGCAAAAATGAACCCCTACAAACACCCCTACAAAAGCCTATATTATTATTTTGACCATTAGCTGAACTGACTGATTAGCTTGCCCTTTGCAATGTGTTATTGAGAACACCTTCATGTTATTAGTGGTCCGCGCGCCGCTGGAGCCCCAATTTGTACCGCTGGTCGATAAAAGTAGTGCGCAGGAGGGTCACCTATCTGCGGGGGAGGATCACCTAATGCCGTTGATCGGTAAAAGTAGTGTATTGAAGCCTTACCGATGTGCAAGGGGGAGAGAGTTACCTAATCTTGCTGGTCGATAAAACTGCATGCTGGAATCATCTTTATACACACCTGAACATTAACCTAATTTCTTAAAGTATTATTATATATCTAGAGTAAACTTTATTTAAGAATAGACTTTGACTTTATATTAAAAAATGGTTAACATAAATCAAGGAAGTGATGGAAGGAAAAAACCACTCAGTTTCCTGAGTGGTTTTTAAACAAATCAATTACGACCCCTTACTTTCGCAATGTTAATTTTTATGATTCTATAGTATTATGTAAGCATTATTCTTTATTGAGTACTAAAATTCCAAACTCGACCAATAGCTACTCCTTGTTTATCATCTTTGGCAACAATTCTCCAATAATAGGTTTTATTGGCTTCGATCTGAACATCTAATGTTGTTACATCAATATTTTCTGCAACTAATTGAGGTGGGTTGGATTCTCCAAAATATACATCATATACTAATGAGTCCGCATCATGATCATTAGCATTCCAGCTTAATCTAGTCGTATTTCCCGTTACTATTGCTCCTGTAATGGGTGTACTCGAAGAAGAAATTGAAGGAAGTATATTTGTATTTCCCTCGGGTTCTGTAATAAAGGTTTGAATACTTGAATACAAACTTTCATTTCCTTTATTATCTTTGGCTTTTACCCTCCAGAAATAATAGGTTCCTTTTTCTAAGGTAAAGTTACTTTCTGTTTCTGAGGTTGTAGTAGTAAACAATAAATTTTCAAACCCTCTGTCGGTTGCAATTTCAATAACATAATCTAATGGTTTTTTATAAATAGATGTAGATCTGTTCCAGTCAAACTCAAGGTTAAAATTTGTACATACCAAATCATTTGTAGGGTATATTAAACTTGGAATCGTTGGCTCTAATCTTAGGTCTCGTAGAGATTCTACAAGTATACTTTCATCCTCCTCTACACTACAAGAAAATAATAATAGTGTACTTAAAATAAAAACATATATATATTTCATGGGTATTTATTTTTTATGATTTTATACCCTTTGCCTTAAAAAAGGCAAAGGGATTATTTTTTCTATTGTTTGCTTATTCTTATGGTTTTAGATGTACCTTTTATGCTCACAAAGTATATCCCTGCTGGTAATGAGTGCATCGATAATTCTACCTTGTTAGCCGTGACGTTATACATTCCAGAAGATACGGTTATTCCCAATGCATTATGAATTTCAATGCTCACAGTATCACTACCGGTATTAGGTATGCTAAGGGTCACATTATCACGGGTTGGATTAGGATATGCATTAATGTTTACTAATTCGTCAATAGTTGTTGATAATTTACCCTGACAAGCAGCTTTACTGGAAAATACTTCTATTATCCCTCCATTTTTAGCATCGACCACAAAACTATTAGTATTGTATTCACCTACTACTTTATTATTAATAATAACAGTATATGGAGCAGTACCTGATTGGATATCAACAAACATTTTATTATTGATCTCATCCATTGTTGTTTTACCTTCTAACACTGGAGCCTCTTCAATCACAAACTCATAACATTTTTCGCAGTCCGTAATTCCTGAAATAGCAATACATAGTGGGTAGGTTCCCGGGACTAAATCAGGTATAACAAGAGTAGTGTTAAAAGGATAATCTTCGCCATTGAGCGTTGCTATGTAATTAAGGCTTTCTATTGCGTCGATACTTAGAATACCATTGTTTTTACCAGCACAGGTCTCACCAGACGTCTGAATCTGGAAATTAGTATCGGTTAAATTATCTATAAAACAATCTCCAGTTATGTTTACTGTAGCGGTTTGTTCAGATACATTACCATTAATATCAGTAATACTAAGTGTTACGATGTTGTCTCCAATATTTCTGACATTAAAGGTATTAGGAGAAATTACCATGGTATCGATTCCACAGTTATCAAAGGCACCATTAGTCGGCACAAAAGCCACATAATCGTTGGTTGTTGTCCAAACGCTAGCATTACGTCCAGGAACCACAACTGCTGCCGTACCATCAATATTTTCTATTCCTTGTATTTTATCATTATCCGAATCAAAAGTACTAGTGGCATGTATTTCGATACGATTAGTACCTTCAAATAACTTTATTTGGGTGGTCGTTGCATCTGGTGTGGTATCATAATAATGTACAGCATCAAAATCTATAATAACTATTCGATTAGGAGCTGTTCCTATGGTAGTGTATCTTATGGTTCCACCTTCTAGTGGATTAAGATCAGTCATGTCGAAAGCAATGAGATTACTTGGTGTAGAAGCATCTGGAAGAGGATCCCAACCACAACATCCATCTTCTCCTTCATCAGAAAAAGTGATAAACCCATTTGATGAGACATAAAACTCTGTGTATAAATTTCCATAAAAACCAAACTCAAATCCTAGAGGTAATGCTTCAGATACTTCGTCATCACTCAGCGTTACTTCGGTTCCTGAAGTACTAATATCTACACGATCAAATGTGCCCGAAGTTTCTACGGTATAGTCGCGAGCTATTGGGTCTGCACCTATAATGTCTTGTGGAGTAACGGTAACCGTATCTTCAAAATTTCCTAGTGCAAGTGTCGTGTCTTTAGTATTAAACAATGGGGCTCTGGTGTCAACCACACTAACATCATAACTACATTGCACCGTATTACCGTCATTATCCAAAGTATCATAAGTAAAGGTTGTTGTGCTTCCAATAGCTAACAACGTTCCACTTGCAGGTCCAGAGGTAATATTACTGGCACAAGGATAATTATATACAGCTCCACAGGCAGTAGGATCACTTTCTAAAGTGAAATCTGAAGGACAAGATGGAATAGTAACAGTAACTGTGGTTGAGCAACTTACTAAATTTCCACCATTATCTCTTACCCTTACCGTTACTACATTATCCCCGATATCTGCACAGGTAAAAGAACTTTTACTTAAACTGATACCTCTGACTGTACAATTATCTGTAGCACTCAACACTAAATCGTTTTCTCTAATGGTAGCACTACCAGTTGCATCTAATTCTAAAGTAATTGGAGCTACGCATTGTACTATAGGGTCTATTTGATCTTGAACAGCTACACGTACCTGACTGGTACTTACGTTTCCATTAACATCTGTAGCTGTTAGTGTTACCGTTACTGTACGAGACGCATTAGTACAATCAAAATCTGTTTGGTCTAGTGTAATACTTTGTAATCCACAATCATCGGTTGCACTAGCATTAAGGTCTGCCAATGTAATGGAACCATTACCTGTAGCATCCAAATTAACACGTGCAAAATTATCTGTGGTAATTACTGGTGCAGACTCAACGATTACAACAGTAACATCAATAGATGTGTTATTGTTTTGATCATCGGTGGCGGTGAATTGGATGATATTACTACCAACATTTGTGCAATCAAAGTCAGTTTGACTTAAACTAAGACCAGGAGTAGTACAATTGTCTATAGCGGTTAATCCAAAATCTCCTGGTGCGACGGTTGCATTACCTGTTGCATCTAAATTCACTGTAAGCGTTGTCAGACCCACTGGCGAAAGGTCACCACGCACCCATACACGGTGTATAGTACTTTGTGTATTATTAGCAAAATCATCTACTTCCCAACGAGAACCTCCTCCACGAATTCCCCAATGATAATTCCCTGCAGTCCAAAACGGGAAATTGGTTAGTGCGAGATCTCCTTGATCTGCCCATTCATTATAAGCTTGAGCCGGAATATTAGCAGAATGGTTTGATAATACCGTGTGATTTGATACTTCATTAATTCGATCAAAAGAACCTGTTCCTGTTTTTACACAATTTAATACTCCTTGAAAGCTTGTCTTAAAGTTGATTACACGATTATGTCCCGTGGTTACTCCATAAAGTCGCATTTCTTCAAAATCAATAGCAGCTGCCAAAGCATTACCTATATGTCCCCAATTAGTGGTTCCAGCTTCATTATCGCCTAGGGTAGAAGATCCTAATAAAGGTAAATCGTTGTTTCGTACTGTTAGGTTAGAATTATCACCAGCTATATGTACATAATTCAAAATCATTAACCAGCCACCACCATCGGTATCATTATCTAATACTCCTTGGAAAGTGCTGCCGTTAAAATTAAAGTAGTAAGTCCCGCTAGGAACACTTCCTACAGTAGCTTGTAATAAATTTCGAAAAGGGTGAGCAAGGGTTCCATCTCCTGCACTGTCAATTACAGGTGGAGTGGTATCCTGTCCAGGCCCACATTGTGCTTGTAGGTTATAAGCAAAACAGAAAGATGCTAATAACAATAGTAGTAGTTTTTTCATAAATAAGGGGTTTAAAAATTTAATTTGTTTTGATCGTCTTTTATGTAATACAGCCAAGTTTGGAGATACCCTATTTTTATTTTTTATAAATAGAGATAAAATGATATTGTAATCTATAATCTTCTAAAAAAGATGATATTTAAAATACTCAGGAAAGAGGTCGATGAAATAGGTAAACATAATCATAGGTTAAAAGATTTGAAGTTTGGGAGACGCAAAAAATATGTCGGGCTTTATACTTTTAAAGAAAAAAACACCCCTACAAACACCCCTACAAAAAAACACAAAACCCTGTAAAACAGTTATTTATTCATTCTTAAGAAACTGTTTGTATTAGGAATTGTCTAGGTTTTCCGCTTTTTTTTAATAGTTTTGAATATCCTATTAACTTTAAAACCCCATGCCCGAAAAAAAGCAATCTGTTTGTGAGGAAAAGAATTTTGACTCCCTGTTCAATACTCATTTTGAATCGGCGAGAAACTACCTATATTATAAATGTGGTGACTTGCAACAGGCAGAAGATATCGTGCAGGATGCTTTTGTAAAATTGTGGAAACAATGTGCTGATATCATATTTGAAACTGCAAAATCCTTAATTTTTACCATATGTAATAATGCACTCTTAAATGAATTCGCACATAAAAAAGTGGTATTACGTTATGAGGCTATACCAAGAGATGATAAAAACAACGAAAGTCCGGATTTTATAATGGAGACAGAAGAGTTTAAAGATAAATTAGAACGTTGCATTGCTAAATTATCCTCCAAAGAAAGAGAAGTCTTTTTATTAAGCCGAATTGATAAAAAAACCTATAAAGAAATTGCTGAAATCACCAACATCTCTGTAAAAGCCGTAGAAAGAAGGATGAGTAATGCCTTTATAACTCTTAGAAAATTACTCGGTAACGACTTAAATATTTAAAAAAAATAGGGTAATCTTATAGTTACCTGTATTATAATTATATAGAGAAGTTCAATTCGATCAACTCTTAATAAAGATAATCTTATAATCACCGAAAGTTTTAGGCTTTCTTACTATTATGGAAAAATACGAATCAGATGAAACATTTATAGCGCGTTGGGTAGCTGGTGAGTTGAGCGAAGAAGAATTATCTGAGTTCAAAAAATCAGAAGCATACCAGGGATTTCATCGTATTAATGAAATATCTCAAAACTTTAAGGCTCCGCCTGTTGACCATAGACAGTCGCTAATAAAAACAAAAGAAAAAATTACTTTTGGGAAGAAAACCAAACCAACATATACTACCTGGTATGCCGTTGCGGCTTCTATTGTGATTATTCTGGGAGTATTTGGATTATTTACATCTACCAAAAGCTATACAACTTCCTACGGAGAACAACTAGCTGTTACTTTACCTGATGGTTCTACTATACAACTCAATGCAGATTCTGAAGTAACGCACAAACGTTTTTTTTGGTTAAATAATCGCAATGTCAGCCTAAAAGGAGAGGCCTATTTTGAAGTAGAAAAGGGAGAAGGTTTTGCAGTAGAAACTACTTATGGAACTATATCTGTTCTAGGAACCAAATTTAATATTAGAGCACGATCTAAATCCTTTGAATTAAATTGTTATGAAGGTGTGGTTCGCTTTGATAAGCTAGTTACAGAAGAACATCGTATTCTGAAAAAAGATGATCGAATTATTATTTCAGATGATAAGCTCGTAGATCAAAAAACCAAGGAAAACATACCCAACTGGATGAATGGTATCAGTATATTCAAAGGAGCTCCTTTACATGAAGTTCTGGATGAAATACGCATTCAATACAATATTACTTTTCAGGTTAATAATGCTGATCTATCTAGGTTATTTACGGGAAGTTTTTTACATAACGATTTAGAAAAAGCATTAAAATCTACACTCGCTCCAATGGGCATTTTGTATACACTTTCTGAAGATAAAACTGTTGTATCTTTACAATAATTGCACAATTAATTTTGATGAACCAACGACTATTATTTGTATTCACATTCCTTGTTTCTATGGTGTGCTATACTCAGGAAAAATTGACTATCTCTTATACCAACAGTTCTCTGAAAGAGGTATTGACTGATGTAGAATCAAAAACAACTATACTTTTTTCTTATGCCCAAGAAGTAATAGCTTCTAAGTCTATCACCTTACCTCAACAAGAAATTACTATTGACAATTTACTTCCTCTTTTGGAAACGCAGACAGGACTTATTTTTGAAAAAGTATCTTCTCAACAGGTAATTATTACCCAAAAAAGAATCATCTGTGGTTATATTATTGATGCCACTACAAAAAAGCCAATTCCGTTTGCTACAGTTACCATTGATAATGATCAATCCATTGTTAGTGATGATAATGGATATTTTAATTTTAAAGATATTAGTTCGACTACAGGAAATATACGTATCAGTTTTATTGGATATGATGAAAAAAACATTACTCTCTCTATTGGAGAACCTTGTACATCAATTGAATTAAATCTTTTATCCTCGGTACTTGATGAAGTCGTTGTATTAGGATATGTTACCTCTGGGATTGACAGAAACAAAGATGGATCGATAGCCCTTGATTCTGAAAAATTAGGAATTTTACCGGGATTGGTAAGCCCCGATATAGCACAAAGTATTCAATTAATCCCTGGTATTTCAACCTTAGATGAATCTGCAACGGGTATACAGATTCGTGGAGGATCACCCGATCAAAATTTGATATTGTACGATGATATCAAATTGTATAATACAGGTTATTTCTATGGAATGTTTTCTTTATTTAACCCTTTTGCTACAAAAAAAGCAACCATTTTCAGGTCTGGCACAAGTGCTAGTTATGGTGATCGTATTTCTGGAATTATCGATATTTCCAGCGGAGAACTAATTCCTGAAAAAACAGAAGGCGGATTTGAAATTGATGGTTTATCGGTAAATGGATTTGTAAAAGTTCCTTTATCCCAAAAAACTGCTGTATATGCCTTTGCAAGAAGGTCATATTCTGATATTGTAGAAACTCCTACATATCAAAGTTATGAAGATAAAATATTTACAAACTTTGGAATAGCCAGAGATAGTAACGGTAATGTATTAGAACTTGAAACAGATGATGATTTTAACCCTGAAACAAGTAATAATGATTTTTCTTTTGCCGATGTTAATGCAAAACTTATTCTAAAACCTAATGTCAAAAATAGCATCTCTGTTAGTGGGTTGTACACAAGAAACCGTTTGGACTTTGACTTTACAGGAGGAGAAGAACTTGTTGTAGATTCATTAATTACACAAAACAAAGGGTTAAGTGTAAACTGGAAACATAAAACCAATGAAAAACAACAAGAAAAACTTACTGCATATTTTTCTGAATACAATTCTTTTTATCAAAACGATGAAATAAAAGATGAAACTGGTGATGGTATTTTGGACCTGGCAGAGGTTAATATTCGTAAAAATGACATTACAGATCTAGGTATGAAATTTACTTCTACTTCTAGCATTAAAGAAACACAAAAACTCACGCTAGGATATGAACTTTCATATACCGATTTAAATGTGATTATCAGTAAAGAAAACCCTATTGATGCCGAAATAGAAAGCTCAGAACAAGATGATGATAATCTTAAAAATGCTGTATTTGGGGAATATACCTTCAATTTTAAAAATAATGGATTTATAAATACCGGTATTCGACTCGTACATTATAGTTCTTTAGACGATTTTTTAATCGAGCCTCGTATCAACCTTGAATATCCTTTAAACAATCGTTTTAGAATTAAAACAGCTATTGAAAGAAGAAATCAGCCCGTTTCTCAATTGGTAGAATTTAATCACACAGAATTGCGTTTAGAAAATGAATTATGGCGTTTATCAGATGATGAACAATTTCCTTTGTTAAGTAGTAATCAAATTTCTGGAGGTATATTATATCATTATAAAAATTTAAATATTGATGTTGATGCATATTATAAAGAATTAGATGGATTAACGACGTTTACTAACGGATTTAGTAACCCCTTAGAAAATTTAGAAGAAGGAAAAAGCACAATACAAGGTTTAGATCTTTTGGTAAAATATAGATGGGATAATTATAAAATATGGGCAGGGTACACTTATAATAATATTACATTTCAATTCCCTAATTTACAGGATACCCCTTTTAAGTTCCCCGGAAATAATGACATAACTCATTCCTTTAGAATTTCTAATACATTGCAACTCAAAAAATGGCAATTCTCACTAGGATGGCAATTTAGAACCGGAAAACCTATTACTCCTGTAAATAGTTACGAAATTAAAATTGATGCTGATGGCGAAAATGCTGGTGTAGTTAATTTTGGTTCTGTAAATAGTGCCAAATTACCAGATTTTCATAGGTTAGATGCCTCTATATTATATGATCTAAATATTAAATCAGGTAATAAAACACTAAAAGGACAATTAGGGTTATCATTCTTGAATATTTATAACAGGGTAAAACCTTTAAATTTGATATATAAAGCAGAACGAAAGCCTTTAGACGATGGTGGAATTCCTGTAGAAGGTACCACCGGATCTACGCCCGAAGAACTAGAATTAATCTTAGAACAAGTAATTCAACGATTTTCTCTAGGTTTTACACCAAATGCTGTGTTTAGACTATCTTTTTAAATATTCAAAATTATGAAGCTTTAAGATACTCGAGGATAGGTGCTCCTTTGGGTGCATTAATCTTTTTACGCAAACGATAACGACTCATCATTACGCTATCTTCAGAAATTGCAAGCATATTAGCTATCTGGTTTGTATCTAGTCCTAGTTTTTCCATAGCCACCAAGCGTTCTTCGGATTTAGTAAGTTCATACCCCTTATCTTTTATAGTGCTAAAAAAATTGGGATATACCGTGATAAATTTTTTTCTAAAGATATACCAATCCTCTTTGGTAAGTATCCTGGTAGTAGTTAATTCCTGAAGGTTTTTAATAGATTGTTTTTCTCCAAATTCTGATTTTAGTTCTTCTAACTCATTACGCAAGGCTTCTTGAGCATTACTTTTTTCGATGAGTTGTTTTGTAAAATCCGCCAATTCTTGCTTATTCTTTTCTAATTCTATAGAAATTATAACTGCTCTATTCTTATAAATCCTCCTAATCAGATATCCTATTATTATTGCCGCGAATAAGGTGATCATTAACAGTATGAAGTACATCTGTTTTTTAGAGCTTTCAGCTTCAGTAATTAATTCGAATTCTCTTTTTTCTTTAGAAAACTGCAAGCTATCGGCTAATTTTTCCTGATTAAATTTATGAGTTAATTCTAAGGCTTGTATTTTTTTGACATTTTCAATATTAAATACAGAATCAGAGTACTTCTTATACATTCGATAATCTTCTAAAGCTTTTTCATAATCCTTCAACTTTTTCTTGAGAAAACTCCTTCTTAAATATGATTTTGAAATCCTGGACTTGGCGTCTTGCTCTTTGGCTATTATTAATGCTTCATTGACATAGGTCAATGCTGTTTCATACTCTTTAAGTTGCATATAACTTCCTGCAATATTATAATTCGCCCTTTGTTGAGAAAGTTTCTGATTGGTTTTAATATCATATGCCAAATTCTCAAGGTAGATACGTATTGCTTTTTCATAATCTTTTTTAGTATGATACCATGCTGCCAGATTAGAGTTTACTCTATATATATTTTCTTTATCTTTTAATGTATTAAAACTTTTCTTCGCTACCTGGTAACAGTAAAATGCAGAATCCATTTGTTTAGCTTGTCGATACGCTACTCCTAGCATATTATAACCAATAGCGACACCTAAGTCTTCTTGGAGCAAGTCTTTTATTATAATGGTTCTTTTAAAATAATCTATTGCTTTTTTATAATCTTTTTGATCCCTATATACCATAGCCATATTATGATATATATCTGCAATATTAGAAGAGTCGTTTAGCTTTTCATAAAATGTTTTGGATTTTAGATAGGAGTCAACAGCTTCTGGATAATTACCTTTTCGTTTATGCACTATCCCTAAAGCTTCATATACAGTTGCATAATGTTGTAATTGTTTATGTTCGGGATTCTTTTTTATAAGTTCTAAAGCTTCTAACAAGTAACGTTCTGCTTTACTAAAATCTCTGCTAATTTGATAATTCCCTAACAATAATAGAGCATCGATTTTCTCGACATCTTTATCTGCATACTCAACTTCTTGCTGTAGACGAAGCAGTAACGTATCCTTTTCTTGAGAGTACATGGTGATTGTAATCCATAGAAAAATTATACTACAGCAATATGAGGGGTATTTTTTCATTTTGATAGTATACTATTTTGTGGGTATTCTTAGTACTAAGATAAGGCTAATTAAAGAAGTTATAAGCATTATCCTCATTACAATCTGCCCTACAAGACAATAACAAAATACGAATCAAAAACATTTATACTCAAAAATTGAATTGTATTTAGCAAAAATGAGGTTCATCTAATTTTAAGAAATAACATTCTCAATCACTAGATTAAAACTTTAAAACAAACCAATTCTATCACGCAAAACGACAACTCATCAGAATTTTCGAGGGCTCATCATTATTCTTAAGGTATACCCCTCTCTTTAAAATAGATTTGTTTTCAATTATTTCCAAACAAAAAAATTGGACATGAAAACATTAAATATCATTTATGTGAATGAATTGGGAGCAGTATTGGTTTCATTACAACATATCATTAGCTCTATAAGGCTTTTTGATATGTATATCTACATACCCATAATGACTTTACTCTCTTTTCTATGGTTTAAAAATATTTTAAAAAGTCTAGATAACAATAAGACATTTGATACCGCAATCCGATATCGGTTTAAAAAAGCGTTCCTTATTATACTTTATAGTTTATGTTTTTTAGTTACTAACTCAACGATAATAGCCCTAAAAGCATTGATTATGGAAGAAGTAGAGTATACAACTCCTCTCTGGTTTAGGGATTTGATAGGACCTTTACATTTCTTCATATCTAGCGTGGCGTTAGCACATATCTGGTTGATAAGACGTAATTATTCTAGGGTGCTCGATTATTTCCTTTGCTTTTATATCCAAATTGGATTATTAGTTGGATTTATTGCAGGATTCTATTGTCTTCTTAGTCCTTCTTTTGGACTATTACACATAAGTACAATACTTATCCTCATATGGCTAGCGCTTTTAAATACAGATATCATCCTTCGTCTTTTGTATCCTTTTGTTACTTCAACAACAGTTTATCTAAGTAAATAAAATAGTTAAAAACACATACATATTAATTTTTAAAAAAAGTCAATGAATTTATTTAAACAAAAAAAGATCGGTTTAGTCTTATTAACATCTTTATGCTATGTATACACTTATGCTCAACAAATTTATGAAGAAGATATATTTATAGGCTCCTCATATATATTAGAGGGAGATAGTGAAGCAGATATAAAAACATTAGATTTTAAAGCCAAACTTTATGAAAAACCGTTAAAAAACCGAAAAGGAATAATGAGTTTAGGAGTAGTATACAATTACTCAAATATAGAGTACTCAATTAATACGCCTTTTATAGAAGACAATAGTCTTAATGACTTTCATAACATAGGTTTTAATTTTAATTATTTTAGAATTCTGAATAAAAAATGGAGTATTGCTTTAATATTAACTCCTCAATTAAGTTCTAATTTCACCTCTGAATTAACGTTTGAAGATTTAAATCCTAATGGAGCAGCGCTTCTTAACTATAGCAGCAAACCAACTAATCGATTAAGTTTTGGCTTGGCATTTGCTCCAAATATTGGAATTAGTTTTCCTTTTCCAATCATAAACTATTGGAGAAAGATAAATGAGACCATGGAAATTAATTTAGGGTTCCCAGAAACATCTTTGTCCTATATGCCATCTCAAAAAACAACCTTAAAAACTTTGGTAAAATTTGATGGATTCAATTATAACATAAGTGATGATTTTAACATTGATGGTAAGAATGCTGAACGAATCAATTATAACGCAATTATTGCAGGGCTAGGTGTGAAATATAATCTATCAAACGCTTTATCTTTTTCTCTCGACGCTGGATATTCCTTAGATAGAACATTCGAGATCACCGATAAAAAAGCTGATGAGACCTTTGAGTTAGATATGGAAAATAATTTATATTTTTCTTTTGGAGTAGGCATTAACTTAAACAAGGGAAAACAAAACACACCCTAAAAAGATCAGTAGATCATAATTGTTTTGTAAAAGAACATAACCAAAAAGATTTATTGAAATTTAAATTTATCTAGTAAAGATATAACCTATGAAAATATCCAGGCAATTAGAACAAGAAATATACAAGAATACAAATCAGTTTAAATATTTAAGGTTCGAAGTGTCAAATAATGAATATGTAGTATCACTAACAGATCCTAAAGGCTATGAAATCATTAGAGGTTTTGGAAATTCTTTTATTGAAGCGATTAATGATCTACATAGTAGTTTACTGTAATTAAGGCAACCTAATCCAATGAAAGACGAGAACGCTATAGAAAAACTAAAAGGTTTATACTATACCAAAAAAGAGCCTAGAAAAACTTTTATTGCATTTCTGCGAAACCAAAATAAAATGTGTATCAATTCATTTAATATGATTGATCGAAAAGCAGCTATTATGATACGCTTAAATGCTACAATCATTCCTGCTGTAATAATTTTTTCTGAATATCTGACAAAATTAGAGCATGGAAATTTTATAGGGATCACCATGTTAATATGTTCATTTATTTCATTGATGTTCGCAATGAATGCTTCTAGACCACATACTTTTTCATTTTTTAAACGTTATCGCGAAAAAGTTGAAAAAAAGTACACTAAACTAGAAGAAAATATATTTGGTATAGGAATGAATCATAACATTACTCTAGAACAATATGAGGAGGCTTATGACAAATTAATAAACAGCCAGGAATTGCAAGTGGGAAATCAAATAAGAACACTTTATATTTTTGAATCACAAATCAAAAAAGCATTATATCATATAGAAATTGCATACGCTTCTTTTATGATTGGTTTTTTAATTGTTGTCATAGCCTTTATATCTAATAATTTGATGCACAATATTATTTTATAATGGCTCTTATCACTTTGATAGCCATTTCTTAAATTTTCCTATTCGCTCTAAGGCAACATATATGTTTGTATCCTCTGGAGTAGGCTCTAACTTCAATTTAATTTTGGATGTAGAAGCATAAAACATTTCTTTTATTGACTTATGATGAATTATATATTTTCTGTTAATTCTAAAATAATTATCAGGATCTAACAGTTCTTCTAATTTTATTAATGAAAAATCAATAGGAATTCTACTTCCATCAATGTGTTTAATAAATGTCAATTTGTTATCTGAATAAAAATAGGCAACGTCTTTTACTTCGATAACTTTCAGGCTTTGATTTATTTTAACAAGAAATCTCTTTTTATATTTTACCTGGTATACATCATCCAGTAATGATTTATAGTTGGGCACAGACTGATTTTTAAGCATATAAAATTTATCCATACTCTTATTAAGTGCATCAATAGAAACAGGTTTCAATAAATAATCTATACTATTTTGTTCAAAAGCTTTGATTGCAAATTCTGAATATGCTGTAATGAAAACAATAGGAGTTTGAATATCCAAAGACTCAAAAATCTCGAAAGAATACCCGTCAGATAAATTAATATCAAGAAAAATAAGATCTGGGGATTCTTTCATTAAATACTCAATAGATTCTTTTACCGATGACAATCTCTTTGTGATAACAATATCCCTATCAATCTTCTCAATTGTTTTTTGTAATCGAGCAGCTACAATATCTTCGTCTTCTATTATTATTGCTTTTATCATAGTTCTGGTTCAATTAATGGAATAGTAGCAATGTATACTTCATCTTTAATTTCGAAGGTTGGTAATATTTTATAAATAAATCTATACTGATTAACCAAATTAGACAATCCAATTTTTAAAGAATTCTTGCTTAAAGCATTAGCCCTTGGCTGATAATTATTCGTTACAATTACATAATTATCAGAAGCTTTAATTGATATCTTCAAAGGCTTATTTTTTTCAACTACATTATGTTTTATCGCATTTTCTATCAGTAATTCTAATGTCATTGGAGGAAGTAATAAATCATGTTGAGTAAAATCAATCTCTGTGGTTAACTCCAGACTTTCTCCAAATCTAATTTTTTGTAATGCCAAATACGAGTTAATTAACTGAAGTTCTTTTTTCAGGGTAACCACCATTTCTTCACTTTGGTTTAGGCTATAGCGATATACATTAGATAATTCTTCAACAAAGTATTCTGCTTTTTTAGGATCTTCACCGATCAACCCTATCAAGCTATCAAAACTATTAAATAAAAAATGAGGGTTTAATTGTTTTTTTAATGCTAAATACTTTGCTACCGATTTTTCATTTTCAAATTCTGCTAACTTTACTTTAAATTCTTGTTTCTGTGATTCTGATTCTAGAAAAGCTTCTAACACATAAACAAATAAGGTGATACTAAAAATGGCAATAAAATTTCCCCAAAACAATAAGTCAAAAAAGTAGGGTTCATTATAATCCCAAAATAAAAGTATTGCAATAATTTTTGCCACAAATGCAAAAACAAATGATTTTGAAACTACTAAAAAGCTATCAAAACCTATTCTGTATAATTTATTTTTTTCGTTTATTGCCTTGTATAGTCTAGTTTTAAAAATAAGTTTTCTTAAATAATAAACTGCTAGAATAAACAAAAAAGTAGTAGGCAAAACCACTGGCAAAAACTCAAGAGCTTCTAGGGGAGCTTCGTTCCCGAGATCTTTTAAGAAGTCGACTAAACTTGCCAGAATACTGATTAGTAAATAAAATAAAAACCTATTGTTATTCAATGTATTGTTTTTTATTGGGTTATTGTTATTAATTCCTCTCCTATATCTGCCTCAAAAAACACCTTAACTTACATTTATTTACCGCAATTATATTTCTTCACTTAGAAATTAAGAATGGGCTTTTCAAAATAATGACCTTAACTCTCAGTTTGCCCACGTCATTGAAAAGATACTCAAAATAAAATTCAGAAACATCTAATTACCGAGTCGTTGCAATATCTTATTAGCATTTTTTTTCATAATTATTCTTTTTTTTAGCGGAATTGATACTAGGATCAAAATTAGATTAGTATCCCCTGCACGAATACGATATTTTGACGAGCCTCGAAAAATTCTGATGAATCAGGGATTTTACCAGATGATTTAAGATTAAAACTATAAGATTTATAGTTTTGAATATAGTTTGTCAAGATTCGCAATAATATGTGCTACAGATTTTTCTGCTTCAATATCAAGTTGAATATAATGACCACTTTCGAATTCAATAACCTCAGCTCCTATAGCTAAAGCGGTTTTATATTGGCGGTTTGGTACAACAACGTTATCATAACGTGCTATAAACATCCAAACAGGCATTGTTTTCTCACCTATAGCTTGATAAGCTTTATCCAGTTGTATCTGCCAATCAGCTGAGATTCCATCTCCAGCAATAAGACCAGGTTTTTCTATCGAAAACTCTTCTCCCGCATACAACTCATGATAATACTCCATTCGTCTTTGCGAAATAAACATATTACCATAAGTACCGCTAGGATTATTTCCATTAGAATAATTGATAAAAAATGGCGCAATAACGGGAACCAATATTTTCTGAATTGAAGAATAGTTAAGCGGAACAACCGGGGTAAGTAAATGCAAGGATGCAATTGTATTTTCAGATTGTGCCTCTAACATTACACTTGTTGCTCCACCATAACTATGACCTATAATATGAATTGGTAAGGAATTACGTCTCATAACGGTATTGATAACTGTTTTCTGATCTATTACATAATCATGAGTATTAGCATCAATAACATGAGTGCTACCAAAATGACCTCGCCAACTTAGCGCATAAAGATTATACTTTGTGGGTAAGCATTCAAAATAAACTTCCCATGCCCATGCTCCTCCTCCGGCCCCATGAATCATGATAACATTCCCTACTGCATTCGTTGTTTCTCTACTATAAACCTGAATAGAAATACTATCTTCTACCTCAACATAAAAATTATCGTATGATGTTATTGATTTATATCTTGATGGATGTTCACTTTTTTTTGAAACAGTTAGAAGAATTTCATTCGAAGGTTTTTCTAAACCAGCTTGAAGCTGTGATAAATCATAACTAATAATACCCAGCAAAACCATGATTAGTACAATAATTATCGCTCTTTTCTGATATCCTTTAGATTTACTAAACCACCACTTTTTATTCATATCATTTTTCAAGATTTCTCAACTTGTTTTATTTACTCAGATCGATTACACCTCTTGTAAATTAATATTAGTCTGGATTTTTTTACGAAAGAAACGGTAGGCAATGTCTGCATTCAAAATACCAAACCAGAATAAGAAGAATATTCCACTCATTCCTGTTGTTACATCCAAAAGTTCAAAAGGTTCATTAAGCAAACGATGGATCCCTGTATAATGCCCTCCAAATAAGCCAAACTGTATATACAAGCATAAAAGGCGATCAATCAAATGATTTTGATTACGTATAATCAACCATAAATATGCTAATACGACACTAGAGATATAAAAATGTAAAGGTCCTACCAGATGCATAAACCAAACAGGAGTTTCATAATCCATTTCTTCTATTATCAGTGTTTTAAACGCCACAGCAGTAACATTAGTCAGCATGAAACACAAACTATAATATATACTAAGGAGTAGAATTTTAAAACGAGCATGGTATGCCATATTAAATGTACCGTTGCTTTTTAATGTTTGTCTTAGTTTTCTAAAAATTACAATAGAGAGTATAGTCATTAGAGGCATAAAAACATAAGCTTCAAAAAAACCTGTAGCTCGTAAAAGTTTAAGAAATGGAGCTAGAAATTCTCCTAATTCGTTGGCATAAGTGATATGATTATTATCCATGATTCGTTTTTCCTTTAGTATTAAATTCAATCAGCGCATAAGTTTTATGATAGTATATATAGGACACTGTTAGAATGGCAAAGGCTATTAAAGGAGCTATTGGGAATGTGCCCTCTACATATAAATCACTTACAAAAGCAGCTATAAAGTCGATCCCAAATCCAGCATACGCCCATTCTTTTATTCTATGTGGAACCTTAGGGATGATCAGAGCACATGCTCCTAAAACTTTAAATACATTAAGCATAACCCCAAAATACTGTGGGTACCCAAGATGTCTAAAACTTTCCTTGGCCATTTCGGTATCTGCAGTAATAGCAGTCAATACTCCTTCAAATAAGAAAATTAATCCAGTGGTTATCCAAAAAATCACAATGTCCTTTTTCATATGTTTAAATTGTATTTATAGGTTTCTAATAAAAAATTGCTGTAATAATTAGTATACAAATCATTGATAGCTTCAATTGCAGACATTCCTTGGCCTCGACCATATTCACGCCCAGTAGCATCTACCCAAATTATGATATGACTATTATTATTTTTTTTGAGTTGTAAATGTTCCTTTGACTTGAGGTGTCGTTCTAATTGATTCCTTTTGTTCATACTACATGGTTGTTTTTTTTATTATTTTACCTGGTTTCGTAAATAATTTAAAACAAAGCTATGGTCATAACTTATCATTATGACATGAAATATGATGAGTCCCAAAAAATTCTGATGAGCCCCAAGAATAATTGATGGATATAGACTTAGAGTGAAGTCTTATTATAAAATTGAGAAGATTGTAATATGATTTTGGTTGGATAGGATTATTATAAAACTCCAGGATACTATTTATCCAATTGGATTGCTCCCCAAACAGGTGTATACTCGGATTCTGGTGTTTCTGTTATTTGTTTTAAATTCGATCCGTTTTTTGCAATGGTGAATACATCAAAATTATCATTTGTAATATTAGAAAAAACCAGTTCTTGTCCATCGGGTGACCAAGATGTTTTTACTATCCAATATAGATTAGAATCTTTATAATAATTATAGGTATTGTTTTTATTTTGAAGGTTAGCTGTTATGTTCTTTTGATTTGCGCCTGTGCTATCCATTACATACAGATCCAGATAGCCATTCCTATCTGAGAAAAATGCAATTTTTTTTCCGTCGGGAGATACAGCAGGAGCAAAATCATTACCAGAAAGATTATTAGTCAGGTTTGTTATCTGATTATCTTTTATAGTAACTTGGTAAATATCGTTTACCCTATTCTTTTCACTATAAAATACTATTGATTCCCCATCAGATGACCAACTGGGTATTCTGTTTTCATTCCCCATTGTTCCAGTAAGCATTTTTTCATTATTTCCATGTTTATCAGCTATAAAAATATGAGTACTTCTTTGAACATTTTTTTCATATGCAATCATTTCTCCATTTGGAGAATACACACCATTAGTATAATAATTAGAATTAGGTGAAATTCTTTTTGTTGTATTATTTTCTATATCATGAGTTGCTAGTTTCCAACCTCCATAACGATATGTATTGAAAAGGATGGTTTTACCATTTGGAGATATCTCGGCATTATACTCTCCCATTCCAGACTTAAAAGGGATTAACACTTTTTTATCTGAACCATCAGGATTCATCATATATATTGACCAACCGCTATAGCTTTTGTCTTTTTTAGAAAAAAGGATTTTTGATGATACTGATATTTTGTCTCCTGACGTATGATTCTCAAATTGTGAATTATAAAATGATAGTATACATAAGCATCCTAAAACAAGCTGTTTCATAGTATTTTAATTCATCCAATAGGGTGTCATATCGGTATCATTATTATGAGTTATCTGTTCTAAACCTGATCCATCGCTATTAATAATAAAAAGTTCTAAATTACCTTCTAACATGATATTAAAAACAATCTGTTTACCATCTGCCGACCAACTTGTTTTATAAGCCCAACACTCTTTTGTTTTAAAATCATCTGTTTTTAATTTCGGAGTCAAATTCATCATATTCTTACCTTGTAAGTCCATCACATATAAATGAATTTGTCCTTTCCTATTTGATAAAAATGCAATTCTATCTTCTTTTCTAGAAGTTGAAGAAGCAAAATGATGCGAAGTATCATCAGTTAACCTTTTAAGATGCATGCCATCACTACCTTTACTGTAAATATTGTAATATTGATCTCTTCTGGAGGCAAACACAATTTGTTTACTGTCTTTGCTCCAATCAGGAGTACGATGACTCCCCAAAGCCTTTGTTAATTGCTTTACATTTTTACCGTTGATATCGGCTATAAACAAGTCTGCATTACGAGTATTCCAATTGTATTCGTGGTAAACAATGTGTACCCCATCAGGAGAAAACATTGCATTGTATTCGTAGTTAGAACGATTCGTTAATTTTTTTACATTATGAATTTTTCCATTTTTAAAATCAGCAATTCCTAGTTTCCAACCACTAAAGCGATAGGTATTAAAAATTATTTTGGAACCATCTAATGAAGTTACAGCATTATATTCTCCTCTCCTTGGTACCGTTCCTTTTAATAATAATTTTGTGCTCTTTGTTTCTGTATCATACATCATTATCCCTGGTGTTTCTCCAGTATTAAGTCCTCCCAGGCTTCTTGAGAATATTATTTTTGATTGGGCATTACCATATAACGTTAAACTGAATAGAAGTATGAATAGCAATCTCATTTTCATAACAATTTTATTCTTTTTCAATTTTAGCAATAACTCCATCTAAATATGCATATTGATTTTGAGGTGCTTTTTGTTTCGCTTGCTTATAAAACTTCAAAGCCATTTTTTTATTTCCACTTTTTAAATACGCTTCTCCTAAACTATCGGTAAATCCCCAAATAAAAGGGTGACTCTGATTTTGTTTGATATTGAAGGAAAAAACTTCAATTGCTTTTTTAGTTTTGCCCATGTTTAACAACTGGTAGCCGTAATTATTCAATTGATTTGGAGTCCCCATTGGAATGGCCTCTTCCATTATTTTTTCTGCAAGATCTGGTTTTCCTTTTTTCATTAGTAAACCGGCTTTAACCTGTAAGTTACTAAATCCTTTACTTGCATTTATAGACTTGTCAATCCAAGCCATTGCTTCTTCGGGATTGACATCATTTTGCAAGCAATAATTTGCGGCCTGCATATGACCACGCCAACCAAAACCTGCCAATCCTTTTAATTCTTGTCGAATATTATTCAATACTACGGTAGTAACATCAAATTCTATTTTAAAAGGTATTTTAGTTTTTTCCCATTGCAAAGAAGCTGTTAGACTTTTATTTCCACGCTCTGTAAAATCATAGTTTAACCATTCTTGAAAAGGAATTGTTTCTGGTTTTACAGTTACTTGTAATGCAATCTCTTTTTCTAAAGGGATATTCGTACCCCAGGATTTTGAAAATTTTGAAAATAAAACTTTAACCTCATCTCTATCAGGAATCATATATAACCCATAAGTACCTGCTGCTATAGGCTTGCCTTCTATCATAGCATCGTGTGTAAAATGTATCGTTGTATTTTCGTTTGCTCCTGCACGCCAACCTGTGCCATAGGGTACTATGTTTCCAAAGATTTGCCTCCCTCTTACACTAGGACTATGATAAGTAATCGTTACATCAGAAAGCCCCAAACGTTGAGTTATTGTTGATTGTTGACTCACACGAGGTAAGCTAATATTTTGTGAATATGTGATTGAAGTTATTACTGTAAAAAACAATACTAATACTATTTTTGATGCTACACTTTTCATGATTGTATGGTTTTATATATGTCACAAATGTATTGGACAGAATATGTTCATACCATAAAATTGTGATCAACGGTTAGTTTTGTGATCAACCGTTAAAAAAGAAGAAATAAAGATTATATTGTATAGCTTCTGATAGATTAATTTAAGTAAACTAACCATCCATCACAAAACCAACAGAACGTCACATTTACATTTCCTGAAGATTGTACTTCAATTAATTTTGTGGATTAATAATAGAATTATGTTAATTAGTAGTAAACCCTGCAGAAATGATCTCTCTTTTAATATCATATTCTTTATTATCATAACATAATATAGAATTACCAATAGAGATTTTTTCGTTAGGATTTATGGTATACGCTCTAACCATAGTTGCGTTGGGGTTTCCAGGAAAATTAAAACTAGCTTCTATGGCTAATGTTATAATTTTATCGGCAGTATTCGATAAAAATAAAACATTACCACAATCACTGGGATGTTCGCTTATAGATAGATTAGAAATTGCTTCTTGACCGTATAGATCACCATGTGCATCAAATCCTCCACTTTTATTGGAAAAAAGTTGATGATAAATTTCAAGATAAGATAACTCACTAATGTCTTTCTGTTCTTTTTCAGTAGAATTTACATTAATTTTATCTGAATTTTGTTTATCACTTTTACAATTTGTAAAAATTGTGAAAGGTAAAAGACAGAGTATAATAATGTAAAATTTCATTTGGAAATATTTAAAATTGAACTCATAACAAATATATAGATAATTTTAAAGGATACTAATTAATGACCTTCGATAGGGCAAAATTGCTAATGTCAATTTATGCATTTAACTAAAAAGTTATATTATAAAAATTTACCTATATCTATAAAAAAAATAGTTTGGGGAGCATTGGCGACAAGTATATTTTTTGTTTTAAAAGCATATACCAACCATTTAATCAATGCATACAATTATGAGTTTAGCTGGGTACTAATTTCATTAAAAACAGGGATTACATATTTTATCTGGGTGGTTTTAACACCTTTAGTCTATCAACTAACTAATACTCTTCAAAATACTAAAGTGAATATTAGTATTAAAATCTTTAAATTTTTATTAGGAGCAATGCTTCTTGCTTTTTTTCATCAATTACTTATTTCGAGGTTGAATGATGGTATATACTATCTTAATAGTGGTTATTTCAAATCTTTTTTGGGGCATAATAACCTTGTTGTACTTGTGATTGGTAGTTTTTCAAGTTTTATAGAACTTCTTGTGATTTCGGCCGTTTTTTTGGCTTCGGACTATCAAAAAAAATACATATTAAATCAAAAAGCACTTATAGCTGCCCAACTTAATGCTTTACGAATGCAGTTACAACCTCATTTTTTATTCAACACCTTACATTCTATTGCCGCAATGATCGATATTGACACCAAAAATGCTCAGAAAATGTTAAGCAAATTAGGGCTTTTATTACGCAATATGTTAGAGTATGATGCAGAACAAATGGTAACCGTAAAAGAAGAACTCAACTTTATTAAAGATTATCTGGATCTTGAACAGGTGCGCTATCAAGACAGAATAACTATAAAATATAATATTTCTGAAGAGACTTTATCATTAAAAGTACCTAGTATGATTTTCCAGCCTTTGGTAGAAAATGCAATCAAATATGGGGTCATTACAACTGTAGATGAGGGGGAAATTAACATCAATATACATTTAGAATACTGTGATATACTGCAAGAACGAGGGTTAATATTAGAAATAACCAATACCGTACATATACAAAATGGTTATAAAAAACCCGAAGGAACTGGCTTAGGCCTTAAAAATGTTAATAAAAGACTGCAACAGTTTTATGACAATACATATACTTTCAATGCTCATTTTGAAACTCCTGATGTATACATAGCAAAAATAATAGTCCCTATAATCAAACAATTATGAAACTTAGATGTATTATAATTGATGACGAATACTTGGCTAGACAACGTCTACTAAAACTTCTTGAAAATTTTGAAGATCTTCTGGTGGTTGCGACATGCAAAAATGGAAAAGACGCTTTAGAAAAAATTACGTTGAAGGAGCCTGACTTGATCTTTTTAGATATCCAGATGCCTGATATGAATGGGTTTACTGTTTTATCAAAATTACATTTAAAACCTTATGTTATATTTACCACTGCTTATGATACTTTTGCATTAAAAGCATTTGAAATTAATGCAGTTGACTATCTCTTAAAACCATTTGATGAAGATCGCTTAAGTATCGCAATAGAGCGTATTATCCAGCTAAAAAAAAGAAAAGAGTCCTCTCTTTTAGAAGATCAAATCAAGAAACTTCTCTCCACATACCAATCTACTCAAACAAATTACTTACATAAAATTACCCTTAAAACCAGAGGTAAAGATGTAACTATTTTTATTGATGATGTTATCTGCTTTAAAAGCGATGGAAATTATGTTAAGATAATCACCGAAGCCAAAACTCATCTTCATAGAATTACAATGAACACTTTATATAAAAACCTGGATACTAATCAATTTTTGAGAATTCACAGATCCATAATATTAAATAAAATCTATATAAAACAATGCACATATGTCAATAACAATGAGTTTAGATTTGTGCTAAAAAATGGAGAAGAATATATTTCATCTCGCAAATACAGTACTTCTATTACAGCATATTTGTCTTAACTAATTGCTTTTTACGTTACGGTATTTATTTATACCCTAAATGAAGTGTTTTTTATTTAATTCTCACCTTTTTATCTTCATATCAATGAGTTTGTGAATCATTGTATCTAAGGTTTACAGGTTCTAATATTTCTATGGTATCTCTTAATATAATCTTTTTTCCTTTTTCTGTATCTGGTAAATATGTATTCACAGTCAAATGATACATACTTCCATAATGTGCCAAATCACTATTTTCTGGTAAACTTTTGGCTCTGCTTTTCATCATTTTTCTAGCAAACGATCGATCTGATTCTCCTGTAAAAGGGTCTTGTGGAGGGACATTGCATCTCGCTCTTGGGCTTACTCCTATCATTTCGACATCACCTATTTTAAAACGCATTCCAATTCCTGGAGTTTTAAATAGTTTTTCTTCCCAAAATTCGGCAACACCTTCGATTTCTATATTTGCTCTAAAACGTAGTCGAATATTTTCAAGTGAATAGCTATTTAGGTCTTTGTGTATAGAAACTAAAGACTTTTTACTCACTATAGTTACACTACTTGCTGAAGGAATATCCATTAGCTCTCCTTCAGTTCGATGTATTAGAATTACTTTTAGATCAAAAAAATTGGATAGATAAGCATCCAGATCTGTATTACCTTCTCTAAGTTCGAATTCACTTATATCACCGCCTTCTCGATGGGATAATTGTACAATTCCTTTTTGCAGATCGTATGTAGCTTTTAATTCATTGACCCTACCTGTGCGTTTACCATTGACATAGCGACCATCTTCAGCAACCATTGCATAGGCTCTATCATACTTAAGAGATCGTATTCCTATTTCTGCTTCAGAAACTTCAATAGGGTCAAGAGATTTTATTGGATAAATACGAATTTTGGATACATAAGGATTTTTCATAATTTATAGTATACATTTAATGCTCATAACTACAATTTTCTATCCTCTTCAGAAATAGGGAGGTCGTTAATACTAGCATAACGTTTTTCCATCAGTCCGTTTTCATCAAACTGCCAGTTTTCATTTCCGTATGCTCTAAACCATTGACCTTCGTTATTGCGATATTCATATTCAAACCGAACAGCGATTCTATTTTCTCTAAATCCCCATAGTTCTTTTTTAAGTTTATACTCTAACTCATGATCCCATTTATTTGCTAAAAACGCTTGTACCTCATCTCTACCATTGATAAAATCAATACGGTTTCGCCATTCTGTATCTTTACTGTAGGCCATAGATACTTTTACAGGATCTTTACTATTCCAGGCATCTTCTGCCATTTGGACTTTCTGTTTTGCAGTTTCCTCATTAAATGGAGGAAGTGGATGTTTTTGTTCCATTATTATTTTATTTTTTAACCTTTAGCTAATATTCTTTCTTGTTGAAAACATCTTAGTCGTATCAACATTACAAAGCTTAGAAGTATAAATACCTTTTCTTTAAAAAATAAATATGGAGACTCAATTTTTAAAAGTGAAGAATTGCTTTAATATGAAAATAATGGTTATTTATTCATCCATTCTTTAAAATCACTTGTCTTTTGTCTGCTAACAATAAACCCTTGATCTCTTGGATTCAAAACAGAAAGCTTAACTCGGTGATTAAAATATGGTTCTATTTTCTGAATTGAATTTTTAGAAATAATTTGTCCGCGATTAATTCTATAGAATTGATCATGATCCAAAGAGTTAAATAATTGATCCATGGTCTCATCAATAATATATCTTTTACCAGAAGTTACTCCAAAAGTGATGCTTTCTTGAGAATAAACATATAAAAGATCTGAAATTCTAATTTGTACAAATCCGTTTCCATCTTTAACAAGAATCCCTTCTCGTATACTGGTTGATTGTATACTCCCCAAGAGTTGTTTTAATATAGCAGGCTCTAATACATTTGGTTTATTTGATTTATTGAATTTATTTAACGCAATACCTAATTCATTTTGTTGAATAGGTTTTAGTAAATAGTCTATGCTATTTACTTTAAAAGCCTGAATCGCATATTGGTCAAAAGCTGTTGTAAAAATAATTGGTGCTTCTACGTCAATTTTCTGAAAGATTTCAAAACTCAATCCATCAGCCAATTGAATGTCCATGAATACTAAATCCGGGGTAACATGTTTTTGAAACCATAATACCGCGTCTTCAACCGTATCAATTATATCTAACAGTTGATAATCGAAATTACATACTTTTAGCATGTTCTGTAATTGATTTGCTGCTCTTGGTTCATCTTCAACGATCAGTATATGCATAGTTATTTTTTTGATTAGACAATTTTAATAACGGAAGGGATACTATAAATCGATTTCCTTCATTTTTGATTTCAAGTGTTTTACTAGAAATTAATGCGTATCGTTTTTTAATATTCTTTAACCCAACTTTGGTTGATGGTAGTTGAGTAGATTTTGGTTGCATCTTATTATCAACTATTAAATGGTTATCCTTTACTCCTACATTGATTACTAATGGTTTTGCTTTAGAAATTACATTGTGTTTAATTGCGTTTTCTAATAAAAGTTGCAAACTCATTGGCACAATCATCTCATCTAATGAAACTTCAGAAATATTCCAATTCAGTTTTAAATTGTCTCCAAACCTTTCTAATTGTATATGGATATAAGCTTGAGCAAATTTTAATTCCTCTCGTAGCGAGGTAAGGTTAATCCTTCCAGATTCTAATATAAAACGATATACATCTGATAATTTATCTACAAATTCTTTTGCCTCCTTCTTAGAGTTTTGATCAATAATATCTCGAAGTGTATTGAGTGTATTGAACAAAAAATGAGGTTGTGCTTGATTTCTTAGTGTGTCTAATTGCACTTGTACAATTATTTGTTTTGCCTCTTCCTCTTCTCGAATAGACTTTTTAAGTCTTAAATTATAATAAATGGCTTCATATATTGCCATAGTCATTGTACTAATTATAATAATAGGTAATAATACTTTAGAGGCGCTAATAGGATTATAATTTTTATCAAAAATAAATGACAACAGTCTATTTCCTAATACATCCACCAATATTACGGTACTAACAATGGCAATAAACAATAGTATAAGTCGCTTTAAGTCATCTTTTAAATCAGGGTATTTCTTTCGTAAAAGAATGATTATCGCACGTATAATAAACCAATCACAAATGGTCATGAATAGCGATGTACTCCAATTCATAACAGCTTCTGCAAAAGGAAAATGAACAAATGAATTATTAAAGAGAAAGTCTGTAATAAAACTTAGGACTAAAATACCAATCACAACAAACCAAAAATCATTAAAACCTAAATATTTTATACGTTTCTCCCTGTTGATTAGCATTATAATTTAATTACAGTTTAATTAAAGCCATACCTTGTTTGGCTTGATAGAAAGTAAACCCAATCCATGTTGCATATAATAATCCAAAAATAGTTACAGCAATAATCTGATTTCTACTTTTTGTATTCCATTTCTTAGATAGCCATAATGCGAATAACGGAATTATTTGTATGCCATGCAATCCAAAAAAGTGCGCTATCCTTAAATCCCCTCCAACGGTACTCCAATTAACCAATGGCAGCCCCGCTCCACCATCTGCTACACCAACATTATGAGACAATTGACTTATCATTTGACCACCTATCCAGCTGCCTATAACTATAATTATCCAACCTAGTAATATTGCCCATTGTACCGATGCGGTAGTTTTTAATTTTAACCTAATAGTTTCGAAGATAAACAATACCATGATTAAAACATTTATTCCAATCAAAATACCCATCGCTGCAAAAAGCAAACCATCGAACAAGGAAGATTGGTTATAATGAGATTGTACCCCTCGAGATGCCTGATAAATGATAATACCTATTTCTAATAATAAGGTCCATGAATTGATATTATTTAAGATATTTTTCTTCCTTTTAGAAAAAGGATATAATGTCATAAGGTATCCTACCGTCAAGATATAAATACTACCAGAAATTGAGAATTTCAGTGGTTTAATCCAAACATTCACTCCCATTAGTGTTCTATCATCTACCAGAAGTCCTATTATACATCCAATAGCAGAAATTAGAAGGGTAATTACTATCCAATATAATATTGGACTTTCTTCTTTTACTGTGCTAAATATTTTTTTAATGTAGATCATGATTGTTTTTGTTTAAATGCTCTGATAATCATAAAAAGTAGGAACCCAACCGGACCAAACATAAATGTTGCAAAAAGACAGGGAGCCATTATTAATTGATGAATACCTAGTTTTTTATTTTGATCTAGCATCCACATACCTACTACAAGATCAAAAGCGAGGTAATGCACCCAGCCGGCGAGAACGGCATTTTCTTCTGTAAATAATGCCATGACCGAACTAAGGCTACCAAAATCCATCATCCCACCTATCTGTATCGCTAGAAAAATATAGATGGCATATACTGCAGATAACAGCAATGGAATTACTTTAAAATCAATTAAAAACCTAGTGACTTTCCATTTAGGTAACAGGATCATCAAGATCCACATGGGCATAGCAGTCATATTTGCAAGTGAAAAAACTTCTGTGGGTGTCATATTTATTTATTTTTAAAAAAGGTATAATTTGATTAGTTGATGGTTCAAATATGGAATGGTTTGACAGAAAATGAAATGAGTTTAAGTTCAACCGTCGTTAAATCCACTTGAATCGTAACATTTCTCTTTCAATCCAAAATGGTGCTCGTCCAAATAATGAATGACCCTGCAGGTTGATACTAAAAGAGGTATCAAATTACTCATCTACCAAAGCATGTTAAATGTATTTTTAGGATCAATCCCTTTAATAAAAACCACCCTGCTTTCCTTTTTATAAAATAAAACCAGTCTATAACTGTAACCTTACTTATTTATATGTATCTATACTTTATAACACTCAATTCAAAAAAAGTAATGAAAAAGATATACCTTATCCTGATGGTTCTTTTATCTCTTCCAAAACTATATACGCAAGAGATTAATATTTCATATGATTATTCTTCTGTGAAAAAACTAATAGAGATATTGGATAGTGATGAGCTTAATGAAAAGGATTTTAAAGAACTGGTTGCACTGCATGGTACCAAAGCTTATTTAAGAAAGTTGTCTACTTTTTTTCCAGGGATTAATGAATCTAGCTTTAAAAAAAGTTTAACAGCTGCATTAAAAGGAGAATATCTGGACAAAGACCCTTTTATGTTTAGCAAACTGACACCTCTTATTCCACATGCACAAAAACTCCTTGCAGAAGTGATTCAAAAAGAAAAAGAACTTGCCAAAAATTCAGTATTTCTATTAAAAGAATATTCTCCTAAAAATGTAAAGTTGGATGTTACTGTATATATGATTTTAGGTGTTATTGGTGGTGGTTGGACTTTTGATGATGCTCCTAATTCATTTTATGTCGATTTTGCTTCTATGAAAGGTGATTATAATGGATTATCATACTTATCAACACATGAACTATTTCATTTAGTCCAATATCAATACATGAATGAATCTCCAGAACAAAGTTCTGATAAAGTGAATTCTCTTTTGGATCAAATGATAAGAGAAGGAACTGCTACATATGTAGCCGATTTTTCAAAAATCTCATCTTCTGGACCGTATATTGATTTTAGTAAAAAGGAATATAGTAGAAATTTTAGACGAATGGAAACTAACTTTGCTCTTCTGGAGACAATTCTATTCCGGGCAAAACATGATGCTACTGTAAACATCGATTTGCTTTACAATATTGGTCTTAGTGGAATGTACCAAAGTCCAATGTATTATGTAGGATATCATATGATTAAATTAATTGAGAAATATAATGATAAACCAGAACTTTTAGCCTTATTACGCAAACCTCCTGTAGACATCATTCTTAGCTATATACAACTATGCGAAGCTTATAAGGATAAAGATAATGAGTTTGTAGTATTTTCTGAAACGACTGTAAAAATTCTGGAATCAATGAAAAGTCAAGAAAGCAACAAAAAATAAAATGATTCAATTAAAAATCACCATTACATTATAGTTTTCTTTTTGTTTAAAATAGTACTATTTAAATATAAATAAACTTAAGGGTAGTATAATTTTAATCTGAATTAACATATGGCCCTTAACTCTTCATACATTGGGTCTTTTTCGATCATTTTTAATAATTGTCTTTTTGCCTCGAATTTCTTTTTTCTAGTATACCCTTCAGAATATCCTGTGATTATCGATATTTCTTTCATTGATTTCCCTTCAAAAAAAAGATATAATAGTTTCTTATTATCTGCACTCAGCTTCTGAAAGTGTTTTCTATAGAGGTGTTCTCGTTCTTGATTTTCAATATTAGCTATTAAAGGATCATTAATTCCTTCTTCAAAACGATTTTGTCCGTCATCGATAATAAGTTTTTCTTTTTTCTTTAACCGATTTCTCCAAAGGTTTCTGCAAATACCATAAAAATAAGTTTTTATAGGTACTCTGATTTCTAAAAGACCTGATCTTAACTTCTGATATAATACAACCAAAGCGTCCTGAAAAACATCTTCTACATCTTCCAGGTTTCCATAATTACGAAGAATATACCCTTGGATATATCGTATATTATCCCTGTAAAAACAAGTTAGTATTCTTTCATCTCCTTCAATAATTCCAGCTATGATTACTTGATCGTTGTTCATCGTTATAGTTAGTTTATACCGTTTCGAGATTATAGATAAGCTCTTCACCATTGATCATTCACTTGCTTTTACGATGCAAACATAAATTGACTATAACATATGTCCTTACAGATTTCTGTAATATGGTCTATTTTTTTGAAAAAAAACGTACCCTATACATTTATTAATCATGTTTAATACTTTATCAATCAATTTTAAAAATTGGTAAGAAGGAAGAATTTCTTTTACCTAATGATCCAAAGTATCAAATAATTGTTGTAGAAATCATTTACACAACTCGTTGTCTATTCTAGAATTTAATTAGTATTGTTTACACTGCTATAACAATCCTAAATCCTTTACAATAGCCACTAAATGAGTAGTGTTTTTGGCTTTAAAATCATCAAAAAGTTTACTGACTCTTTTGTCGATAGCGCTTTCACTATTCGGAGATATTTTTTGTTTTTTAAGCTTGATTCTGATTTCTTTTTTAGTAAACCCTTGTGATAATTCTTCTAGCAACATCATATCCAAATCATCAAGATGAATCATTGTATTTATTGCTGTATTATTAGTTAGTTCTGGTGGTCGTACAGTATTATTCTTATATACTCCATTCACACATGCTATTAATTCTTTTATTGCGTGCTGACCTTTACAGACATATCCATTGATGTCCAGTTTTTCGAATAACATATTAATTTTGTCTGGTCTATTTTCTTGAGAATATACAATCACTTTGATATCTGGTTGTACACTTCTAATATCCTTTATCAAATCGATCCCCGAAGCTCTGGTTTGAATTTTATGATCTTCTCTAAAAGAAAGATCTGTAATTAGTAATTCGAATGCTTCCTTGTCATTATAGGCTTTTCTGAATTTTAGATAAGCATCATCACAGTATTTGGCCTCCTGGATATTATGAATTCCAATTTTATCATTAAGTATTTTTATAATGCCTTGATTGGCAATTTCATAGTCTTCTGCCACCAATACTTTAGTAAACATTTTGCTAACTTTTTAATTAGGGATTTGTATCACGGCCTTGAAGCCTTTATCTTTTTCTGAATCAAAGATAAGAGTTCCACGTATAGCCTCAATACGCTTTTCTGTATTCCGAAGTCCATTTTTGGATTTTACATGTTCTTCTGCCATCCCTACACCGTTATCTGAATATTTAATCTGTAATGTATTATTTGTATTAGAAAACATTAATTTAACTAAACTCGCTTGACTATGCTTCTGCATATTCGTCATTAATTCCTGTAGCACTCTGTATACAGTTAGTTTTATGGTTTTATCCATATCATTCCAATCCATTTTGTCAAACCCAATAACAATCAATCGAATACCATTCTGCGCATAGTTTTGTAGCATGTTATTCAATTCTTCAGCATAGGCCTCTCCGGTTTCGAATTCATTATTTTCACGGGATATATCTCGTGCCCTTATATAAGTACTATTGAGTTTATCTTTAATTTGGGGGTCATGTGGATCATTCTGATATTGCAACATCACCTGGAAAATATCATTCCCCAGCTCATCATGTAAGCGTTTAGAAATACGAGTCTCTGTTTCATAACTAGCTTCAAATTGTGCTATTTTATTTTGCTGGTTGAGATGACGCATTTGTTGTCTAAAAAAGTAAACCACAAACCCAATACCAGTAAGCAATAATAAAATCCCAAGTAGATATATTGCGTTTTGATTACGAACTCTGGAGATTTTCCTGTTTTTCCGTTCATTCTCTTTTAGTAGGTTTTCATTCTCAAACCGTGTGGGTGCATAGATTTCTCGTGTCTTTTTTCTAAGCTCCATGAGCTGAAGGCTTGCTTCTTTAAAACGTTGATGGTCTTCTAAAGAATCTGGATCCAGTTCTGTAATCAAAGTCAACACTTCTAATGATGCTTCATAATCACCAAAATCTTTTATTGTTTGATAAGCCTCATGAGCATGATATTTTGCTTTTTCTAGATCTTTATTTCTGTAGTATTTAGTGAGATGTATATTGCTAGCAAATAGACCGAACTGATTATTTTCTTTTTGTCTAATGCTTAAGGCTTCTATAAGCATCTCTTCACTTTCAAAATTTTCAGGATTATCTAAAAATTTGACATGACCAAGATTACTTAGGATTTGTGCGTATTGTGTTTGTTTTTGAATTACATTTTCATCTTTTAGTAAGGTTTGTAAAATATCAATACTTTCCTTGTATTTTTTTTGTTTTGCCAAAATACTAGCCCGGGAGTTTCTAAAAATTGGTAAATTTTTTACCCCTATTTTATTTTTAGCAATTGAATCATTAAATAGATTTAAAATTTTAGAATTCCAAAGTAAAGCTTCCTCTTGATTTCCTAGCTCATAAAAAGATAGACCTATACTTTGATATAATCCAGATATAATTCTATGTCGAGAAGAACTTTCTACATACTTTAAACCGTCTGTAGCGGTTGTTTTACTGGCATTATAATCTCCTAAAGCAATCTGAATATTAGCCATAGACTTTAAACATTTACCTGCATTGATACTGTCTTTAAGGTTTCTAAGAATCTTAAACGATTGGTTATAATATTTAAAAGCTTCCAAGTAATTGTCAGTTTCTTTATAGAAATACCCGATTTTATAATACGCTTTTCCCAGATTATTACTATCGGTATTTTTTTGAGCGAGTTTTACCATCAAATTAGCTTGTCCAATTGCTTTTTGATAATGACCAGATTTGAATAAAATGTTTGATTTCAATCTAAGTCCTTTATATACTAATGAGTCCATATTAAGATTATTAGCAGCATTTAAAAAACTATCAATCGCTTCTAATTTTTCAGTTTCCGTATTGGATCGTTGAGAAGCTCGATTAAAATATGTGTTTAAAGTATCAATTTTTTTTTGTATTGGTATTGAAGATAAATTATTAGGTTTAGTATCAGTACGGCATGAATAACAAAGTATTATGAAAAAAACACCTAAAAAAAAGAGGGACGTAAACGTATATCGTTTCATCCCTCAAAAGTACTAAATTAAATTATTTGAATTTAATCTATATCGCCATCATCTTCCAATACGTCTTGATCTCCTTTAGTACTTAACACCTCAGTATGTAGTTTTTCATTTTCTGTCACACTATCATCGGGTGTACAAGAAGTAAGGTTAACGCATAGGAGTAGAGCTATTAATAATATGTGTTTTAAGGTTTTCATTGTGCTAAATTTTTTGTTTTCCAATTGTTTGGGGTACGCCCATAGGTGTCAACCCCAGATTGATATACTACTGTATACCCATACCTATGGGAATTAATTGATCGTTTTTGGGAAAGTGAAATCCTATACAGTCACCATACCCTACTTTCCCCTGTTGGGTAGCAGCGAGCTGTAGTTGGATTTTTTGGTGGGTCAGTTTTCTGTATTCTCTATACAATCCAGGTGTAAACCAAACATTTTGTTAGGCTCACATATACTGTGGGTATCGATTTTTAGATATACTCCGTTTTTAGGGGCCATTTATCCCAAGAAAACGTTATATAGATCTAAAAAATCTACATTGCTATAAAAAATACTGACTATTGATGTCGGTAACAGTTAGAGTACATAATCAAATACTAAGTGATTCTAAATAGTAGGTATATCATTGATTATCTTGGTTCGTTCTTCAAATTAGCATGCTAATATGATCTATTGATTGCTCCTAAAGAAATCGTTGTTTTTATTACTATTTTTCAATTTGTCTTGGGAGACAAACTCAATCGCTTATAATAATTACTCTTATAAAGCTTATGAAACTATAGCTTTACAAGAAGTGTAACTGCCTTTGATTACTACTTCATCTTCATGGAAATTCTTACTTATAAAGTGAAGTGTTTTTTCCAGTTCTTTGTTACCATCAGATTGGGTCATCTTTTCTGGAAGAGGATTTACAACCGAAGTATATAAACCCATTCCAAGGATGCTTCCGAATACATCGGCTAACAGGCAATTTCTGATCTCCTGCTCCTTGTTATAAAATTTATTATACTTCATTGTTTTTGTCTTTTTTTGTTATTGTTAATTGTTCTACAAAGATGCGAATATTTTTTAATATACGCAACTATTTTTTGAGTTTATTTTACTGAAAATCAAATAGTTAAACTACAAATTAAGCATAGAAATCCCTGTTCGTTTTACAACGAATTTTGGGTGTTTTGGTAATTATCTGTATATATGATACTTACTTTCCAATTTCTATTTTTTATGTACTAATCAATCTTTATTCATTCATTTAAAAAGTTTTACAATTTTGTTTTAATTCATTTAATTATAATTGACATTTCAATTCTTTTTATAGTATACTTACTATTCTACTTCATGATTTAGAATAGATCTTAAGGTTTTATTTTACTTTGCATCAAAAAATACTCCATAAAAAAAGCGTCCAATATATTGGACGCTTGCTATTCTGTATTAGTTCTCTAATTTATATCATTCTAAAAAATGATTAAAATAGCTACATAGCGTCCGATCATCGATAGATACTTCAGTAATCCATCGAGTATCACCTGTATTAAACAGTGACTTTATTATGATATGTATACTATTTGGTTTCATTGTGTTCTACAAATATTAATGATTCTAGTATTATTTTCCAAATTAAATCTTAAATATTTCTAACACCTATTATATTTTAGATACCACAGAATAAAAAAAGCCAACTGTTTGAAGCAAGTTTAGTTTTTATGAGACTTGATATGTAGAAGTCGAGCACATCAAAATTGTTATCATAAACATATTAGAATTTCCTTTTTCATTTAAGTTATAATAGATAGTTTTGTTAGGAATCATTTTTGACAAAATTTATGGCTTTAAACACTCAAAAAATACCAGTAACGATAATTACTGGTTTTCTAGGATCTGGTAAAACAACGTTAATACATAAAATCGCTAAAAATGCCAATGGTAGACGATTAGCAATTATCGTTAATGAATTTGGAGAATTAGGAATGGATGGTGAGATCCTAAAAGGAAATGATTGTGGATGTGAAGAGGAAAATATACTCGAATTGAGTAATGGATGTCTTTGCTGTACAGTTCAAGAAGAATTTCTCCCCACAATGCTTCAGTTAATGGAGCGTAAACAAGATATTGACCATATCATTATAGAGACTTCGGGGTTAGCATTGCCTAAACCATTATTGAAAGCGTTTAATTGGCCGGATTTAAAACCTCAAATAACAGTAGATGCAGTAATTACAGTTGTAGATTGTGTAGGACAAGCGACTGGAGAAATTTGTGATCGAGATAAAGTACAATCTCAACGTTTGGATGATGAAAACTTAGATCACGAATCTTCTATCGAAGAATTATTTGAAGACCAACTTTCTTGTGCAGATCTTATTGTAATGACCAAATCTGATTTGATTGATGATTCAGCATATACACAAGTACATGATATTATTCAGAATCGTGTAGGAGACAACATAAAATTAATTTCTGCTGTAAAAGGAGATATTCCTGTAGAAGTATTATTAGGAATCGATGCTAAGGCAGAAGATCATGTGGATAGTAAACATTCTCACCATGAAAATCATCATCACCATGATCATGATCATGACCATCACCATGATCACGATCATGACGAAACCATCAATTCTATAGTAATTGAAGTGAAAGCCCCACATACTCCCCAACAATTAGTTGATACGTTAAAATCACTAGTGGTTGAGCATCATATCTATCGAATCAAAGGGATTATTCATGTTCCTGGAAAACCTATGCGTATGATAGTTCAAGGAGTAGCTGATAGATTTGAGAATTATTTTGACAGAAAGTGGGCTGATGATGAAATAAAAGCTACACGATTAGTAATAATAGGAGAAGAAATAGAAGAAGAAAAATTACAGCAAGCGTTAGAACAAAAACTAATGACAACTATAGAAGCCTAGTCCTATGAAAATATATACACGAAAAGGAGACACTGGCATGACAGGTGTTTTTGGAGGAAAAAGAGAATCTAAGGATTCAGCTCGTATTGAATGTAACGGAGCATTAGACGAAGTCAACTCTACTATCGGGTTACTGCGATCAAAATTAGGCAATGATCATGAATGGCAACAAAACTTGCATAAAATCCAAAAGGATTTAATGGATATGATGTCTCATTTGGCAAGACCCTCTGATTCTAAAAAAGAAAACCCTAATCCAAAACCTATAGATGGAGCCGATTTTTGCGAACAATGGATGGATGATATGGAATCTAAAATAAGCTCTCCTTCAGATTATTTTCTACTACCAGGTGGAAACGAAATTTCAGCACTATGCCATGTATGTCGCACACAGATTAGAAGAGGAGAGCGCAGATTGGTAACGTTAATGCACGAAGATCCTGCATCTGTAGAAGAATATGTAGTCGCTTATATTAACAGATTGTCAGATTTGTTCTTCACCATGGCCAGAGCCGAAATGGATAAAGCAGGTGTTGCAGAAGAAAAATGGCAACTCTTCTTATATAAGCGAAAAAAGAAAAAAACGACATAATTTTGAATAGTATATACGGAATTGCCTTAGGGCCAGGAGATCCAGAGCTCCTTACCCTAAAAGCTTTACGAATATTAAAAGAAGTAGATCTTATTTTTTATCCCGGATCAATCACAGACGGAATAAAAAAAAGTTTTGTGTTTCCTATTCTACAATACCACAAGTTAGAAAACAAAGAACTAAGAGGTTTCTTTTTAAAAATGTCGAATGATAGAAAACAGGCTTCAGAAATTTATGACTCCACAGCAAAAGAAATTCAGGAAGCGTATCATTCAGGAAAAAAAATAGCCATTGTTTGTGAAGGAGATATTAGTTTATATGCCTCTTTCTCCTATATATTGGCCGAACTTCAAAACTTACAATTACCTGTATCATTAGTCCCTGGAATCAATTCTTTTTCTTTAGGAGCAGCGCAACATAAGATTCCGTTAAGTTTGCTCAATGATAAAATAGTTGTTATCCCCAGAGTTAAACATATCACAGAAATCACTACATATTTTTTAGAGTTTGATACCGTGATATTAATGAAAATAAGATCTGGGTGGAGTAATTTTCAATCAGAATTAGCAAAAAAAGATTGGAAATGTTACTATTGTGAACGTTTAGGAACCAAGCAGGAATATATAACAACAGATTTAACGACACTGACTCATAGAGAAATACCATATTTCTCTTTATTAATTATTAAAAAATGATCAAAGTTGTAGGGCTTGGCCCTGGACATTCAGACTATATTATCCCGATGGCTACACAAGCAATTTCTGAAGCTACGGTAGTAATTGGGTATCACTATTATTTTCAATTCATACAACATCTGGTTCATCCGGATGCTTTATGCATCGGAAAAGAACTTAGTGAGGAGGAAAAAAGAGCAGAAATTGCAATACAACATGCCTTAGAAGGAGAACATGTGGTCGTGATTGGTTCTGGAGATGCTAGTATATATGCAATGGCATCTATCGTATATCAAAAAGTTGCTGAGCAAGCATTAGATATTCCTATAGAAACAGTACCTGGGATTTCTGCTTTTATTACAGCAGGGAGTAAACTGGGTGCAATACTAGGTCACGATTTTTGTTGTATCTCATTATCTGATTTAATGACACCATGGACAACTATTGAGAAACGTATTCGCGCTGCGGCAATGGGTGATTTTGTAACAGGGCTATATAATCCTAAAAGCAAAAAACGATACTGGCAACTTCAAACTTTGCAACGTATTTATCTGGAGTATCGCTCCACTGAAACACCAGTTGCTATCTGTAAACAATTAGGAAGAACAGAAGAAGAAATCAAGATCACAACCTTAGGAGATTTTGATGTCAATGATGTGGATATGTTTTGTGTAGTACTTATAGGGAACAGTCAAACGTTTAACTATAGAGATCATTTGATCACTCCAAGAGGCTATTTAAACAGGAAACCAGAAACAGGATCAGAAATTCAACAAGCTAGTTTTTCTGAAATAACAAATAATATACCTCAAAACACACTAGAAAAAGATGCCCTTTGGGCGGCTATACGATGCATTCACACTTCGGGAGATTATGAGTACATCAAGTATTTGAAAACTTCAGAACAGGCAATAACAATTTGGCATAAATATCTTCAGTCTGGAGGTACGATTGTGACCGATGTTACTATGGTTCAAGCTGGTATCACAAAAGGGTATATTTCCAAATATAACAATAAAGTAGTATGCTTATTAAATGATCCTGAAACATTAAAATTAGCTGAAGAAGAAGGCTTAACAAGAACACAAGCTGGTATAAAACTAGCAGCGAAAAAATATCCAAAGGCATTATTTGTTATTGGCAATGCTCCAACTGCATTAATTGAAATCACGGATCAAATCCAGGAAGGCACCCTATCTCCAACAGGAGTTATCGGAGCGCCTGTAGGGTTTATCAATGTCATCGAATCTAAAGAAAGATTAAAAACAATAACAGAGATCCCATATGCTCTGATTACAGAAAAACGAGGAGGAAGTAATTTTGCTGCAGCTATTGTAAATGCAGCTTTTACTCTTGAAGAAGCTAAACTATAAGTATTATGGAGGAACAACCACAACGCATATTTACTAAAGAAGAGCAACAGTTACTCGAAGAAATCTTGGCACATCGAAGAGATGTTCGAGGGAATCATTTTCTAAATACTCCTATTCCTCAAAACGCTATTGACACTATTTTAGATGCTGCGCTTGCAGCTCCTTCTGTAGGCTTCTCACAACCTTGGGAATTTGTATTAATTAAAGATCAAACCACAAAACAAGCAATAAAAGCAACTTTCTCTGAAGAGACACAACGAGCAGCTCTGTTGTTTGAAGACCAAAAACAAAAAGAATATATCAAACTTAAGTTAGAAGGGATTGTAGAATCTCCTCTAAACATAGCTGTATTTTACAAACCAAAAGATGGCCCTGTACTAGGACAAACTAGCATGCCTAATATGGGTAAATACAGTGTAGTTTGTGCAATACAAAATATGTGGCTCATGGCTAGATCCCTCAATATTGGAATGGGATGGGTGAGCATTTTGGATCCTGAAAAAGTAAAAATCGTACTTAACGCTCCCTCTGAGAATCAATTAATCGGTTATTTATGCTTTGGATATACTGATATGTTTTATAATCAACCTGAATTAGAACTCAAAAAATGGGATCGCAAAAAACTCCAAAAAGACGTAGTCTTTGAAGAAAAGTATAAATCTCCTTAGATTACAGAATATTATATTGACATTATGATGATTTTTCATGTAATAGGTATCGCAAATAAGACACCCAGTTTCACGATAGAGCAGCAACAGGTGATTCTTAACACTGCAATATTCAGTGGAGGAAAACGCCATTATAAATTAGTCAAAAACAAACTTCCGGAAAATCATAAATGGATTCACATTGCATCACCAATGGCAGATGTATTTAATGCTTATCAAAAAGCAAACGAACCTATTGTCATTTTTGCCTCTGGAAACCCTTTATTTTATGGATTTTCAAACACATTACAACATAAATTTCCTAATGCAAAAATTATAACCACACCGTATTTTAGTTCAATTCAACTACTTGCCAATGCAACAAATACAAATAGTAATCAATTACAAACTGTAAGTGTTCATGGAAGAAACTGGAATGCTTTTGATGCTATTCTAATTCAGCAAAAAGAATTGATCGGTGTATTAACCGATACAGAAAAAACTCCGGCCATCATTGTGCAACGCATGTTAGAATATGGTTATTCGAATTATGAAATCATTATAGGAGAAGATATTGAAGGAGATCGGGAACAATTTCATGAGTTGACATTAATAGAAGCTTCAAAAAGAATGTTTCATCCATTAAACTGTGTGCTCCTCAAAAAGAAATTTCATCGTACTATTGATTTTGGAATAAAGGATCTTCATTTTATAGGTTTGCCGAATAGGCCAAATATGATTACTAAGATGCCTATTCGACTAACAACATTACATCTTTTAGAGGTTATAAATAGTAACATACTTTGGGATATCGGATTTTGTACCGGATCTATAAGTATTGAAGCAAAACTAAAAAATCCAAACCTCGAAGTCATTGCTTTCGAAAAAAGACAAGAATGCGAACGTATTATCATAGAAAACCAGAAACGTTTTGGTGTTCCTGATGTTAAGATAATAATTGGAGATTTTTTTGAACAAGACCTTAGTCAATTTCCAAAACCAGATGCTATTTTTATTGGCGGACATGGTGGTAAATTAGAAGAACTCTTTCTCAAAATTCATCCTTTTCTAAAACCAGAAACCAATATTGTCATTAATACAGTCAAAGAAAACTCAATAGAACTGTTTAAAAAAGGTTGTTCAAAAATCGGATACAGTATCAATAATACTCATAAAATAAGCTTGGATTTACATAATACAATTACCTTACTAAAAGCCAAAAGGGAAATAAAATGATAAAAAAAATATTCTTCTGGGGTTGTGTTTTAATCGGATATACAGTTTTTGGGCAGGATATTGTAAAAAAAGAAGTTCTTAAACAAGAAGTAGATACACTACATTTTCAACCTGGAAACTTCACCACAGTAAGGCAAATTTCAGTACGTATAGGTGCAGGGTTACAAAATGATTTTTATTCTGAAGTTGGAGCAGCATTACATACCTGCAGATATGGAGATACAGGTTATTTTTCTAAAGCTTATTATGCAGCTTTAGAATGGATGCCTGATCAAAACAATGATATTTATGGCATAAAAATCGGTTACGAGACAAGTGCTTTATTATTAATTACAGGCTTAGAAATAAAATATCAAACAGATTTTAAAATAAATGATATTGTAATCACTCCAAAAATAGGTTTAGGTATATTTGGTGATGCCAATATATTTTATGGATATAATATATCTACAAATAACACCCCTTTTTCTAGAATAAGGAATCATCAATTTTCGATTGTATTTAATTTAAATAAACATTTTCTAAGATATCCTTAACCAATATCTTTGACAATTAAAAGGTCCTAATAACATACGCATGTCAGAACCCATTATAAAAGTTGCAATACTCTGTTTTACAGATCAAGGATTATCTATCGCTAAAACATTACAAAAAGAGTTTTATCGTTCCAAAATTCTCACAACCAGAGATACTACTTCCAGTAAGGATATCAAACAGATTGATTCTGTAGCCGAGCTAATGAAAAATTCTTTTCACAACTATGATGCTTGGATTTTTATAGGAGCTTTGGGTATTTGTGTTCGTAGTATAGCACATCATATCGAGGACAAAACTACAGATCCAGCTGTTATTAATATAGATGATCAAGGTAAATTTGTCCAGTCGGTATTAAGTGGTCATATTGGTAGAGCAAATGTTGTTACCAAACAAATAAGTAAAATACTAGATGCACAAGCTGTGATATCTACTTCGAGTGATTTGCAAGAATTATGGGCATTAGATACACTTGCAGAAAGATATCGCTGGAAAGTAAAAAGTTCTATTAGCACCAATGAAATTATCTCTTTGTTTGTAAATAGAAAATCAACTGCACTGATCCTAAAAACCAAAGACAAAGGAACTCAATACCTCGAAAAAACATGTCCAGATTTTGTTGACATATTTTACAACCTCGATGATTGTGATATAAACGAATACGAGTTACTAATTTATATAGGGTATGAAGTTTTTGATAGTAAAACTCCAATAATCTCATATTATCCTGCTTGTATTGCAATAGGAAGTGGTTGTGCTAAAGACATAGAACCTTCATTATTAATCAAGGGATTAGAATCTGCATTAGAAAAAGAAAATGTAGCTATAGAAAGTGTATATGCTATCGGATCTGCAACAATCAAGAATAAAGAGCAGGCTTACCTTGATTTTGCAAAACAATATAACATCCCATTTATAACATATTCAGGCGAAGAACTTAATACTATTACCGTAGCTAACCCATCAGAAGTAGTAAAAAAGAAAGTTGGAGTATATGGCGTTTCTGAAGCAGCAGCTGCTTTGATTGCTGATCAGTCAACTTGGCTTACAGAAAAAACAAAAGTGTTGACTCAATCAGGTAAGAAATTCACCTATGCTTTTAGTTTATTAAGCGTATATGAACGTAAAGCTAGTATTGCTATTGTAGGTGCTGGATCTGGAGATCCAGAATTATTAACTCTAAAAGGGCAATATATTTTAGAAAATGCAGATTGTATTTTATACGCAGGTAGTTTGGTCCCAGAAGCATTAACTCATATGGCAAAAGAAGGAGCTTTGGTTCGCAATTCTGCCTCTATGACCCTAGAAGAACAAGTAGCGATCATGGATCAATATTATGCACAAGGAAAATCCATTGTTCGTTTACATTCTGGTGACCCTTCAATTTATGGAGCGATACAAGAGCAAATGACTATTTTTGACGAAAAAGGATATGAATATTATATCGTTCCGGGGATTTCATCATTTCAGGCTGCGGCAGCGCATCTAAAATCAGAATTTACTATTCCCGAAATAGCGCAAACTATTATCCTTACCAGAGGTGAAGGTAATACTCCAATGCCAGAGCATGAGAAAATAGCAGATATGGCAAAATTGAGAGCTACCATGTGTATTTTCTTAAGCGTAGGTATTGCAAAAAAAATACAGGGGCAACTCTTAGAACATTATCCAGAAGACACTCCGTTAGCCATATTGTATCGAGTGAGCTGGCCAGATGAGCAGGTATGGACAGGTAAACTTTCAGAGTTAACTACAATAATTAAAGAAAATAAACTCACTAGAACGGTTATGATTGTAGTAGGAGAAGCTATTGGAGCTCGAAAAAATCGCTCTTGGTTGTACGATGATAAATGGCATCATATTTTTAGAAAAAAAGAAAAAACAATTCAATCCTGATGATACTTGTATTTGGCGGAACTACAGAAGGTAAATGTGTTGCTAAAACATTGGATGAACTAGATATTCAATACTATTATTCTACTAAAACCAAAGTAGAGTATATTGGAAAAGGAATTCCGATATTTGGTGAAATGACTACAACGTTATTAGAAGCTTTCTGTAAGAAACAGAATATTACTCATATCATCAATGCTTCTCATCCTTTTGCGATACAATTACATCAAACCATTGCTAATATTTCTCTGGAATTACCTTTAATACGTTTTCAGAGAAAGCATTCTCCCAGAACTTTACATCGACTTGTTTCTTATGTTGATACCTTTGAAGAAGCCATACATCATTTTAATAAAAACCACTATCAATCATTACTTGCTCTATCTGGAGTACAAACTATTATAAAGTTAAAAATGTATTGGAAAACCTATCCTACTTGGTTTCGAATTTTGGATAGAGATTCTTCCCGAGCAATAGCTACAGCAACTAACTTTCCTAAAACTCATTTACTATTTGGGTATCCACAAACTAAAAATGAAGAAATAGCTTTGTTTACTAAAATAGCGCCAGAAGTAATTTTTACCAAAGAAAGTGGAAATAATGGAAAATTAGAAGAGAAAATACAAGCTGCATTGGCTATAAACATTCCTATTGTTATTTTAAAAAAACCAGAAATTTCTAATCGGTATCTTTGTGTTGATGCAGCAGATGAATTAAACAAGTTAGTAACTTAATTTTTGGGAGAACTAAAAGACATACCAGATAAACCATTACGTAGAGGTTATACTACAGGAGCTTGTGCAACTGCTTGTACAAAAGCAGCTTTATTAAGTTTAGTCACTCAACAAAAAATCAAAGAAACACAAATACAATTACCTATTGGGGAAACGGTTACATTTCTGGTTGAGTTAGTTTCACTCACCCAAAAAGAAGCTACATATTCTACCATAAAAGATGCTGGTGATGATCCTGATGTAACCCATCAGGCAGAGATTATGGCTACTGTCAATCTTAATACCACTGGGGACATTATTTTTAAAAGAGGAGAAGGGGTTGGACTAGTAACACTTCCCGGGTTAGAAATCTCTGTAGGAGAACCTGCTATTAATCCTGTACCCAGGGAAATGATGAGCATCGTTTGCAAAAAAATACTATCTGATTACCAACTCGAAACTAATGGTGTGACAATCATAATATCTGTAAAAAACGGCGAACAATTAGCAAAAAGAACACTTAATAGTCGTCTGGGGATTTTACATGGAATTTCAATTTTAGGAACCACCGGCATTGTGACTCCTTTTTCTGCTGCCTCTTACATTGCTAGTATTCGACAAGGAATAGATGTGGCCATAGCTAATGGAAAAACTCAATTGTTAATTAATTCGGGGGCACGTAGTGAAAAAATGTTGAAAGCATTATTTCCTGAAATTGATGATATTTCATGTGTGCACTATGGTAATTGGATACAAGAAACTTTTGAGAAAATTGACAAATCCCCGCAGATTACTAAAGTATTTATGGGTATAATGTTAGGTAAAGCAGCAAAATTAGCACAAGGTAATACCAACACCCATAGCGGAAAAACAACTTGGGATAAAAACTTCATCCATCAACTGGCGATAGAAGCAGGCTATCCAATAGAAATTGCCAACAAAGTTTTATCACTAAATATGGCAGGACGTCTAAGGGAAATTTTTACTTTTACAACCCAAGAAAAATTTTATCAAAAACTAATAGAACGATGCCATTACCATTGTCAGAAAATAGCTCCAAAAGTGCAGCTTCAAATATATTTGATCAATAATGATGGAATCCATATAGCATATACTTTATGAACATAATGAATCTTGCCCGACCTCTAATCGCAGGAGTATTACATTCTTTTGAACCCGATCATATGTCCGCGGTTTCTGTATTGGCAGCAGAAAATGCTATTAAGAAGAAAAAAGTATCTTTCAAAACTGTATTTACAGCATCTCAGTGGGCATTAGGACATTCTGTTACTTTGTTAATGTTTGGTGGAATTGCGCTAGTATTTAGAGCGGCGTTGCTCACTTTTGTTGAAAGTATTTCCTTCTGGGCAGAATTTTCTGTTGGTCCTATTATGATTTGGCTAGGCGTAATGGCAATTCGTAGAAATCATAAGATCAATGCAATGATGGCTGATCATAAAAAAATAGAAGCCCATGAACATCTTGCTAATAATCCAATTCATTTACATGGTAAAACCGGTGAAGAAATAGCTATGAATCCTATCAATCGATCTTTTTGGATCGGTATGCTCCATGGGTTAGCTGGAACTGGAGGTGCACTTACCTCAGCACTTATTATTAGTGCTGATACTATATCCGATGCAATATTAATCCTAATTGTAGAGTCTATTGGTATTATTTTCTCTATGGCTGTCTATAGCTATGTCCTTATTTTTACCATGAGTCGTTTTATAGAACGTAATATATCCGTTTTTAAATGGATGAATGGTGTAATTGGTATTATTTCTATACTAGTTGGATTGATGGTATTACAAAGTGTACTTTTTTAATAATTCAAATAATTTTGTTTATCACGTTCTAATCAAAAAATCACTTCAATGGAACAACCAAACTTATCAGAGATTAATAAGCTATCTAATGGGGATAAAATTTTTGAAGAAAAAATTTTTAATGTTATCAAAAAAGAATTCCCGTTAGAAAAAGATCAATACTTCAGTAATTTAGAGCATAAAAACCTTATAAAAGCTGCAGAAGACGTCCATAAATTAAAGCACAAGATCAGTATTCTCGGACTTGAAAAAAGTTATGAAATTGCTACTGATTATGAAAACAATTTAAAAAAAGGAAGTTACAAACTAAAGGAAGATTTTGAAAAAACTCTACAAGTGATCACAGAATATATAAATACACTATAATTTATACCTATTTCCTTTTAGCCATACCACTTACCTAACCTTGGATTTGACTTTAAAGTTATAATAATAAGCAATTTGGGCAAGCTGCCCTACAATTTTCACAGAATCTTTCATAGATAGTTTGGAACCATCTGCATGTATCCAACGTTTAAGAGGTTGCTCACATATATAGGAAATTGCTTTTTCTCTTCCATAAAATTTACGCATCTTCATAAAAATCTCTACATCAAACAACCATTTTGTTATAAACTTCTCTCGAAACATTTCATTCGCTATTTCTTTATCCATGATTTTAGCTCCACATTGTGTATCATTAAAAGACATGCTTAAGATATTTCGAATAATCAAATTAATGGTTTTACTGATAATTTTTCGTGCTGACTCTTTGGTAATGTTTGCTCCCATCCTACTCATTCTGGAGCCGCTTACAATTTTAAACTTGGAAGATTCTATAGTTTTAACCAAATCATCAAAATCTTTAAAATCTGTTGATAAATCAGCATCCAAATATCCTATATAGTCTAACTGTGAGTCCTTGGCAAGATGAAGAACCCCTTGTCTTACTGCCTCTCCTTTTCCACCATTTTTAACACAATTATAGACACTAATGTTATCTTCTCTACCTTCAGATAATTTTTTTAACACTTCTAATGTATTGTCTGTACTTCCATCATTAACAAAACATAAATGGTATCCTAGATTACTATGGGTAAAATCAATGAATTCTTTACTTAAAATTCTTTTTTCTTCGTTATAACAAGGTATTACAACACCAACACAATGTCTTTGTAACATTTGACCTTTAGAACTATTGTCTAACTTTTTTTTCGATTTTATACCAAATATTCTCGCTATTCGTGCCGAAATTTCATTCAGAGATAATGGCTTTTTCATATAATCATCTATCCCCAGATCAAATCCATCTACGATAGTATCCTCATTGGTATTACCAGACATCACCAAAATCTTAACATCTGACTTTTTTTCTTGACGAATATTTTCAATTACTTCAAGACCAGACATTCCATCCATATTAATATCAACGATTACAATATCTGGTTTAAAACTATCAAAAAGTTCTAATCCGGATTGCCCATCACTGGCACATTTAATAGTGTATCCTATATCAGACAGATGTTTTTCTAAGGATAATAAAACAAGTTGTTGATCATCTATTGCCAAAATTTTTTTCATTCAAAGTAGGTTTTACGATATAACCATCCTATACATTAATACAGAATATATCGTTGTTCAAAAACTAAATAGGGGTAATTAAAAAAACAGGGATTTTAACGTACACGAACCTTATCGACTTCCGTATTCGTTTACATTTTGACAAGAAATGACTAACTCTTTGTTATCAAAGAAAAGTAATAACTATTCTAAAAATAGGAAATTATTGGGGAATTAAGTTTGTAAAGTATTTATATTTTATAAAACACTTCTTAATTTTTGTCGTATTTAAATCAAAATTAGAGATGTGTTTCAATTTATTTCTTAATAAAGGTAAAATTCCTAATCAAGAATACCCAGGTTTTAAAGCGCTAACCAGAAAAACAGCGTCATGTTTGTCCTCTAGCTTTTTTTTTAATTTAATTTGTTTAACAAAAAAGAAGAGGAAAGAAAATTCGAACTATTCAAAAAATAATGGATGTTCTATATTCTTCAGAAAGAGTATGGTGCCAGGTGTGTTTATTTTTATCTTAAAGGCCCTAATTTTGAAAAAAGGGTGTTGCTTATACCTTATGCACCAAACTTTTCAATTGATGAAAGTTCTATCAAAACAGGAATAAATTATTTTCCATCAAAGATTTTAGAAAGATTAAATGATTGAACTTATAAAAAACCTTAATTCATAACTGTTATAAATCCGTATTTTTACATTTCATATAAAGATACAGATGCCATCAAAATATAGTTATCCTTTTACTGCAATACCAGCTCAAGAAGATTTGAAATTATGTTTACTACTCAACCTAGTAGATCCTAGTATAGGAGGAGTTCTGGCTACAGGTGATAAAGGAACCGCTAAAACAACCATGGTACGTGGATTGAGTCAATTAATGGGAAGTGATTTTCCATTTGTGAATCTACCCATTGGTGCTACAGAGGATAGAGTACTGGGGAGTATTAATCTGGAAGCTTTAATTAATCAAAAAACAACCGTTGTCGATAAAGGTTTATTAGCACAAGCTCATCTAGGTTTTTTATATATTGATGAGGTTAATCTATTAAATGATTATTTAATGGATGTTTTACTAGATGCATCCGCAACAGGTGGTTATCATCTGGAGCGAGAAGGAATCTCCCAATGGATGGACAGTCGTTTTTGCCTGGTAGGCACTATGAATCCAGAAGAAGGTTCGTTACGTCCTCAGTTATTAGACCGATTTGGTTTGAGTGTTACAATTCAAACCCCTACAGACAAAAAAATACGTTCTCAGATAGCTATGCAACGTCTTACCTTTGATAGTGATCCTGTTGGATTCTATCAACAATTTGAAAAAAAAGAACAATCTATTAAAGAACAGGTCCTTTTAGCAAAACAGCAATTACGAACCATCCAAATTCCTGAAAGTGTTCAAGAACTATGTTCAGCATTAACAATTACTAACCAGGTAGAAGGAATGCGCGCAGATATTTTGTTACTCAAAACTGCCAGAGCCTATGCGGCTTATTATAATCTCTCAGAAGTGACTTCAGAAATGGTAAATACCATTGCTCCTTTCGTTTTACAACACAGAGCTAAGGAATATACGCCACCAAATGATCCAGGTACTAACGATAATAATGATAAGGAAAAAAAGCAATCGCAAGAGGAAACAACACCTCAACAATCATCTAACAATTCTGAATTTCAATTACCCGAATCTGTACAACAAGGCCTGCAATTCTCTGCACCAAAAAATAACAAAAAACAAGAGATAAAATTGGATGCCCTTGATACCGTTTCATTAGCTTCTTATCCTGCAAAACAACATACCGAACTTGCTATAGTAAAATCTGTAAAAGCATATTTAAAAACAGGAATATTTAACCCTGTTTATAAACAACTCATTCAAAAGTCAACGGCTCGTATTGTATTTTTGGTCGACACCAGTACTTCTATGGCTTTAGATCACCAAATGGGGTATTTAAAAGGAATTATTGAAAAAACAATAATATCATATCCACTACAAAAGATACAATATGCTATTGTGGGGTTACACAATACAACCGCTAAAATTCTACAAGAATTCACATCTAATACTAAGCAAATTGTTACAACTAATTATCAATTAAAAACTGGTGGAAAAACCAATTTGGGTGCTGCATTTTTTAAAGTATATGAATTATTGAGATCTTTAAATACTCAGACTACACAGTTATTTATTTTTACAGACGGAAAAGCAAATACAGGAGCTAAAGATCCATTTCAATATGCTATAACTACATACAAAACATACCTTAGTAAAATACCAAAAACTACCGTTATAGATACAGAGCGTGGTTTTTTAAAATTAGGTAAAGCCAAACAACTAGCAGAGCAACTAAAACTCAATTATTCGGTCGTTTCTGATTTTTAATATTTATACAAATGTCCAAAGCATTTTTAATAGCTGCTCCATGGAGTAATTCAGGAAAAACAACACTTACCTTAGGAATACTACGTTGGTTTCTTAATCAAGGATATAGAGTGCAACCCTTTAAATGCGGACCTGATTACATCGATACCATTCATCATAGTACTGCTGCCAAAAAACCAGCTATTAACTTAGATACGGTGATGATGCCAAAGGAGCATGTGATATCCATTTTTAACAAATATCAACAAGCTTCTGATATTAGTATTATCGAAGGTGTCATGGGATTGTTTGATGGTGCTGTTAAAGATCAGGGAAGCTCGGCAGAAATTGCCAAACTTTTAGACATACCCGTAATTCTTGTTGTTAATGCGAGTAGTATGGCTTATACTATTGCTCCTATTTTACATGGATTAAAAACATTTGACCCCGAAGTTAACATAGCTGGAGTAATTTTTAATTTTGTGAAAACTGAGTCACACTATGTCTTTCTTAAAGAGGCATGTGATGTTGTTGGAATTCCATCTTTAGGATATATTCCTCCTAACGAAGAAATTGCTATTCCATCTCGTCATCTGGGGTTACATATTGATCATACTTTTGAAAATGTTATTGAGAAAGCAGCTTCTCATATAGCAAATAACATCTCTATATCTAAACTATTAGAATCTATAAAAGATACTAAAAATGGTAGGAAAGAAAAACCAGTAAAAGAGATAATTCCTAAAACAAAAACGATTGCTATTGCTAAAGACGAAGCCTTTAGTTTTACATATTTAGAAAACCTGAAATGGCTTGAAACGATAGGAAATGTCATCTATTTTAGCCCAATACACGATACAAAACTTCCTGATGCTGATTATATTTATTTAGCAGGTGGGTATCCAGAATTACATCTTCAAAAGTTATCTAAAAATACAGCTATGAGAGCTCAGATCAAGGCAGCAGCTGATCGGGGGGTTACGATTTATGCAGAATGCGGAGGGATGATGTATTTGGGAAATACTATTATTGATGAGGATTCAGTCGCATACCCTATGGTCGGGGTTTTTCCATTGAATACTTCTATGGAAGGCAAAAAGTTGTCTTTAGGGTATCGAAAAGTAGTATGGAATGATTTGGAAATATGGGGACATGAATTTCACTATTCCAAGGTCTCAGGTGATGATACCATTCTTAGTACGGGGAAAGTATTTTCTGCAAGAGGAAAAGAAGTTCCCACAAAAATATATACCTATCAAAACGTATATGCCAGCTATATTCATTTATATTGGGCGGCAATAAACCCAAATTCTATATTAAGTTTTTTATTCCAATCTAAATCTACTTCAAATACTGATACATAAACCAATTTTGATTCTCACCTTAGCTATTGGCTGCGCTTTCGAATTAAAATAGATTTGGAGCACCACTCTTTATTGTATATTTGGTTTTCATTACAAAATCCCAATACAGAGTTTGGGTTAAAACAAGAAAACCTATGCATTTAGTCGCAACCATACCCGGTGGATGGAATCCAAATGATGATGAAATTTTTTATATAGATCAGCAACCGGGCGATATTGTATTTTTAAGTGCAGGAGATACCGAAATTCATACGCTGAATGAAGCGTATAAACAATTATACGAAATAGATGGAGAATCCTTGCCAAGTTTGCGTATGACCAACCTGGTATATCTTAAACAAGAATTAACAATCGACACCTATCTGGATGAAGTACTTGAAAAGGCTAAGGTAATTGTATGCAGCATGTTAGGAGGCATTAGTTATTATAAATATTTGGTAGAATCCCTGGTTGCATTGCAAGAACGAATTGGTAATACTGTACTATTTTTACCCGCTCATGAACCCGATTTTGAATTGATGAAATTATCCTCTGCAGATATTCATATTGTGCACCAGTGCAGACAATATTTACAAGAAGGAGGAAAAGAAAATACTATTGCGCTTTTCAATTACCTACGGCATACCTTTTTTGATGCACAACTCACTATCACTCCTGCTCAATCAATAGTCGATACTTTCTTATATACTGCGGATAAAGGAATGCTTACCCAAGAGGCTTTAGAAACTTCTTTGGATACTGGCAAACCCAACGTGGTGATATTGGCATATCGCACTCATTATCTTTCTGATAATGTAGCTCCAATACATGAGATGAGTGAAGCATTACATGTTCGAGGAATGAATACTTTTGTAGTTTTCGCCAGTAACTTAAGAGATGCAAAACTAGTAGAACAAGTGCAGCAATTAATGACACATTCAGGGAAGCGAGAAGTCCATACAATTATTAATACTACAGGGTTTACCATCAAACCGATGGATGGATCCACTTTTATTTTTGAAAATCTAAAAGTTCCTGTATTACAAGCTATATTTTCTACATCTAATAAAGATGTTTGGAAGGATGGCCTTTTTGGATTACCTCCTACAGATATTGCCATGAATATTGCATTGCCAGAAATTGACGGACGTATTATAGGCCGTGCAGTATCTTTTAAAAAAGAAATAGAAAAGGATACGCTTACTGACAGTTCTATTCTAAAATATGAAGCCTATACTCCTGCCTGCGAATTTATGGCAGAATTGGCGCAGCATTGGACAACACTACAGTATAAAAAAAATAGTAAAAAGAAAATAGCCATTATTTTACCCAACTATCCTAATAAAGATAGCCGTCTAGCTAATGGTGTAGGATTAGATACTCCAGAAAGTTGTATTGTTTTACTAAACGCTCTCAAATTGAAAGGATATAACGTAGGAGAACAGTTACCCAAAAGTGGAACCGAGTTAATGCATTGGATCACACAAGTAACTACCAACGATGTAACCACAACAATAACCAGACCACATACTTTGGTATTTGACCATACAGCATTTCAACAATGTTTCTCTGCATTATCAGAAGAACTCAGAAACAAAATAACTGAGCATTGGGGAACACCAGAAGACGACCCATATCATACAGGAAAAGGGTTTATCATTTCTGGGTTTTTATTGGGAAATATCTTCGTAAGTATTCAACCTTCCAGAGGTTATAATCAGGATCCACAAGCAATTTATCATTCTCCTGATTTGCCTCCAACCTATCAATACTTAGCCTATTATTTTTGGTTACAAACAACATACGGTACTGATGCGGTGATCCACTTAGGAAAACATGGTAACCTCGAATGGTTACCTGGTAAGAGTGTGTCGTTGGATCCTGAGACTTGCTTTCCAGCAGCAGTATTTGGAGCATTACCCCATTTTTATCCTTTCATTATTAATGATCCGGGAGAAGGAACACAGGCGAAAAGAAGAAATCAAGCTGTGATTATAGATCATCTGATTCCGCCAATGACTCGTGCAGAAAGTTATGGTAGTTTGATGAAGTTAGAACATTTGGTAGATGAATATTATGAAGCTGCTTCCTTAGACCCTAAACGATCTCGTGCATTAGAAAAAGAAATAGCAACACTGGTTAAAGAAACAAAACTGAATGTAGATTTAGGAATTGCTTCTGATGATGTGGATGAACTATTAGTGAAGCTGGATGGGTATTTATGTGAATTGAAAGAAGCACAGATTAGAGATGGATTGCATATTTTTGGAAAAGCACCTATTGACGAACAGTTGATTGACTTATTAATCGCTTTGCATCGTGTCCCTGGATATGGAAAGGAAGGTATTACCCAGTCACTAGCCAAAGATTTCAATATTACAGAAAATATCTTAGAGATCCCATATACAGAGGTGATGAACCTAACTATTGAAGGTATATTTTGTAAAACAGCAGGTCAGGTTATTGCTCAATTAGAAGATATTGTAAAACGATTATTGATTTCTTATTTAGAAGAAAGTAACATCCCAAAACAATACCCTCTGACTGCTCAGATGTTAGAATACATTAAATTTAACACCTTACTAAAAGTTCAAAAAACAACTGATGAATTAGACTTTTTACTCTCTGGATTAGACGGTCAATACATACCTTCTGGTCCTTCTGGAGCTCCAACCCGTGGTCGATTAGATTTATTACCTACCGGTCGAAATTTTTACTCTGTGGATGTGCGTACCATTCCTACCGAAACTGCATATCGATTAGGCAAAAAAAGCGCACAATTGATTATTGATCGATACTTACAGGAAAATGGTGATTACCCTGAAACTATTGGGATTTCTGTATGGGGAACATCGACTATGCGAACAGGAGGAGATGATATTGCTCAGGCATTTGCTTTGATGGGTGTCCGCCCTATTTGGAAAAACGTAAACCGTAGAGTCACTGATTTTGAAGTAATTCCATTAATCAAATTAGGAAGACCTCGAGTGGATGTAACTTTACGTATCTCAGGTTTTTTTAGAGACGCTTTCCCTGATGTGATCAACCTATTTAATGCTGTGGTTACACGATTGGCAAATCTAGATGAGCCTGTTGAGGATAATCCAATCCGTAAACGTTTTTTAACAGAGCAACAACAATGGCAAACACAAGGATTACCAGAGAAAGAAGCCTCACAACGAGCTTTGTATAGAGTATTTGGCTCTAAACCTGGTGCCTATGGAGCAGGACTACAAGCTGTGATTGATGAAAAAAACTGGCAAACTCAGGAAGATCTAGCCAAAGTGTATATTAACTGGAGTGGTTATGCGTATGGAAGTTCTAAAAAGGGAGTATCTGCTCATGAATCATTTCAGAATCGATTGCAGGCCATGCAAATCGTAATGCAGAATCAAGATAATAGAGAGCATGACATTTTGGATAGTGATGATTACTACCAGTTTCATGGTGGATTGGCGAATGCGGTGAAAACTGTAAAAGGAGATGATGCCGAGATTTATTTTGGGGATAACTCCAGACCCGAAACTCCTAAAGTAAAAACCTTAAAAGAAGAACTACTAAAAGTGTATCGATCTCGGGTGGTTAATCCAAAATGGATTAAAGGTGTACAACGACATGGATATAAAGGGGCATTTGAAATGGCTGCTACCTTGGATTATCTATTTGCTTATGATGCGACTACCAATCTCATTGATGATTTTATGTACGAAGGTATTACCGAAAGTTATCTATTAGCTCCAGAAAACAAAGAGTTTATACAACAAAATAATCCTTGGGCATTAAAAGACATGAGTGAGCGTCTGCTCGAAGCTATACAACGTGGCATGTGGAAAAACCCATCAGATGAGATGAAACAGGAGTTAGAAGATTTATATCTTAAAGGTGAGGGTATTGTAGAATAATTTTTTTTTAAAGAAAGGTAGACCAATGCTTCTATTGGTTCATTTATAAGTTTAGTTTTTTATTGATTTGTTATTTAATAAATCAATAAACATCATCATGTACTTTCTCTTAAAAGAAATCGATACTAATTCTTTAAGTTTTAAATTTCTAAATTGGACTTCAATTCCGTTTGATAATACCCTAAAAAAGATACAACAGGTAATATTACTATTATCTATTCTTTTTATGATTCCATCTTGTCAATCAGATGATATCGTTTCAAAGAAGGATGAGGAATTAAATCTCGAATTAGAACAATTATACAAGTCATCACCTCTAGTTGGGTTTTCTGTATCTATTGTAGATAATAATGATGTTTTATATCAAAATTCATTTGGATATGCTGACACAAAGGAAGACAAAAAATATACAGAATATACTACACAAGCTATTGCATCCATCTCTAAAACGGTTATTGCGTTAGCATTAATGAAAGCTGTCGAACAAGAAAAACTTGATTTGGATACCGATATTAACCAATATTTACCTTTTGAAGTAAAACATCCACATTATTTAGAGAAACCTATCACAATCCGCCATTTAGCTACACATACTTCAGGAATTAAAGGCGTTCAAGAAATAGATTATAGGTCTTATATTTTTGAAAATCTTTCTGAAATTGATCTTTCTATTTATCCTCCAGAATCTAAACCTTTTTTTGACTTTGTAAAAGCAAATGTTGATATAGATGATGCTACCTATTTAGAAAAAGCACTTGCTATAGATGGCGAATGGTATGACGTCTCTAATTTTTCAATGAATGCACCTGGAGAAAAATATGAATATAGTAATATAGCTTCAAATTTAGCAGCATATGTTATCGAACACGCAACAGGTATTTCCTATGAAGAATATACCCACCTATACATATTTAAACCTTTAGAAATGAATACGACCAGTTGGGGAAAAGATAACATAACTGCTGATACCCATGCTACATTATATTTGAATAAAGATTTAGAAATCCCTAACTATACTAGAATAGCAGTAGCATCTGGGGAGTTAACAACAAACAATTCAGACTTTAACAGGTATTTTATAGAAATGATTAAAGGGTATAATGGAAAAGGAAAATTATTATCAACAGAGCATTATAAAGAAATATTTACCCCTCAAACAACTCATGAAGAAATAAAGGATACTACAGGAGGATTATTTTGGATAATTAATAACAAAGGTAATATTGAGCATTCGGGAGGGGGTCTGGGAATTGTTACATCTTGTCTTTTTAACCCTACTACAAATAAAGGATATTATTTTATGACTAATATATTAGAAGATGCTGTACTCAACCCTGATGTTTCGACACCAATTAATAAAATTTTGGAAACCTTAGATATATATATGGATAAATATTAGTTTAAAGAATTCAGTAACAAATAGCTGTAAAGAATAGGTTCTTTACTTTTAAATTTTTTTTCTATTATCCCCGTACTGTCGACAATTTAGGTTTCATTTAATTTTATCCAGCATATCATCAAAATCTTTTACTAATTCTGAGTCTTTGTTCCATTTAATATTTTGACCATCTCCTCTTTTTCTGGGAACAATATGGAAATGAAGATGAAATACTTCTTGTTGTGCAACTGCTCCGGAGTTGCTAATAATTTGGATATTATGAATTCCTAGTTTTTCTTCAAATAGCTTAGCAACTTTCTTTACAGAAGTAATTACGCTACGTAATTCTTGCTCTGGAATATCAAAAATAGTAGTATAATGTTTTTTGGGAATGACCAAAGTATGATATCTAGTTGCCGGATATATATCAAAAAAAGCATAGGTATCCTCTGTTTCATATACTTTCCAGGATTTGGCTTCTCCTTTTACAATTTTGCAGAATATACAATCACTCATGAGTTTTTAATATAACTATACAAATTTTATGACTCAAATCCCCAATACCTTTTTAATTTTACTACCCAAAGAGCTTTTAACCTCACCTGGTTTTTCGTCTTCCTCAAAAAGAATTCCTTTTACATTAAGATGATGCCCCACTTGTTCTTTGCCATAATCTTGTTCGAACCCTACTACTTGTTTTCGGTATTTGCAGAGTTGACAATTCATAAAGGCTGTTCCTGTTTTGGCTTCTTCCAACCGCTCATCAAAAGCCTTCATCAATAATTCATCAGTACCAAAAGGAGCAGTATACACATATTCTTGATCGGAGGCTTCATTCATATCGGTCACATGACCATAAATACGCTCTAACAAAACTCCGGTAAAAAAGAAAAAAGGAATGACAATCGTACGTTTAAAACCTAGCTTTTCGATCATTTGCAGAGATTCATCAACCTTTGGATATGCAGTACCACTATATGCTGTGGTAGCAAACCCAAATCCCATTCCTTCCCACAGCATACTGGTTAGTTTACATACATCGCTATTTGCATCTGGGTCAGTTGTACCTCTACCAACAACAACCAAACAGGTTTCTTTTCTATCCATTGGAATTAATGTGGCTTCAGTTTCCTGAATTCGCTTTACAGCAAGATCCAGTAAAAATGAATTCACACCTATATGTTTCCCCATGGTAATGGTTAAATCTTCATGATATCCTTGTATAGTATTGAGTTCATAAGGAATATCATTTTTTGCATGGGATCCTGCAAATAAAATAACCGGGAGCGCATATATTTTTCGAATTCCATTAAGATACATACGTTCTACGGCGGCTTCATAGGTAGGATGATTAAATTCTAAAAAACCATAATCAACTTCATAATCATTTTGATAACGATCTTTTAAAATCGTTACTAATTTTTTAAATGAAGTAATGGCAGCTTTTCTTCGGCTACCATGTCCGCAAAGTAATATACCCTCTTTCATACACTTGATTAAAATAAATATTCAACAACATCGAAAATGGATTCCAGCCTACCCTGGAATAACAAACTTACTTATAAAATTGGATTTGCTCCAATAATTAAAACAACAGGCATTTGCAATGCGCTATTTTTAATTTGTTCTTCTATACTGCCCAAAGTCCCTGTGATTATTTCCTGATGAACGCGGGATACATTAGATGCCGCATTTACAGGAATTGTATCATCTTTACATACCTCTAACAGTTTAGGGATAATTCTATGTAAGCTTTTTAGTCCCATATATATAGAAATTGTATTTCCAGCTTTGAGCATATGCGCTATTCCTGTGAGTTGCTCAAAAGAATAATCTGCGGTATGCGCTGTGCAAATAAGCATAGCATTAGACTTATTCCTTTCTGTAATTGGGATATTAAAAATATTAGCAGCTGCTAATGCTGCAGAAATACCAGGAATAACTTGAAAAGGAATTTTTTTTGATGTAAGATATCTTGCTTCTTCAGCTGCTCTGCCATAAACATAAGGATCTCCTGATTTAAGACGAACTACTTTTTTACCTAAAAGATAATTTGCTTCTAATAACTCATTTATTTTTTGTTGACGTTCTATTTGATCAGAAGTATCTCCAAATTTATGTCCTACATATATTTTTTCTCCATCTGTATTTATAGTCATGATTGTGTCAGAAACCAAATTATCATGAAGAATAACATTTGCTTCTTCTATAAGTCGATGTGCTTTTACAGTTAATAAATCCGGATCTCCAGGACCGGCGCCAACAATAGATACAGGGTACATTTCTAAATTAATTTTAATGGATCAGGATGTATATATGTATACTCCAGTAGTTTTTTACTCTTCGTATTAGAGATAATTTTATACGCGATGTTTTTTTGTTTGACAAAAGTTGGAGGGGTAAGTTTAATTTTATTTGCCGCCAAGGTATAAAAATCTTTGCGCAATGGATGATGGTCTGCACAACCATTAATAATTTCTCCCCAAGCATCTTTTTCTATCACAGCATTAATAAGTCCGATACAATCATCTCTATGAATAACATTGATGGGAGCATCTCCATTTTGAACCTCCTTCTTATTCGCAAGGAATCGCCCAGGTAAACGATCATATCCAATAAGACCACATAATCGAATAATTGTTAATCTTTCTCTTAATTCTTTTTGTAATAGCTGTTCTACAATAGCAACCGCTCTTCCTGATTCTTTTTCAGGTTGAATTTCTATAGTCTCAGTAACCTCATCATTTGTATTCTGATATACAGAAGTAGAGCTAACAAAAATAACTTTCTGGGTTGATGAAATGTATGGAAGTATACTTTGTATCTGTTGTTGGTATATTTCTATGATATTGGGAATACGTTTAGGTGGGAAATTGATAATAACTACTTCACTATCTAAAAGAAAATCCTTATACATTTCTTCAGAGGCTTCACTTAACTTCAGTAAAAATGCTGTAATTCCTTGTGCTTGAAATTCTGAAATTTTACTTGCGGTTGTTGTAGAACCTTTTACAGTACTCCCTTTTGAAATTAAATCAAGAGCAAGTGGTAATCCTAACCATCCACAACCTAATATGCTTATATTTTTAGGAATCATCTTCTACTATTCTAATGTGATCTGGTGACATTGACAAATATATTTTCAGGATATGCTCCCAAGTTTTATTGTCTTCTTCTTTTATCCACATGGTCACCAAATGTTTTCCTTTTTTGTTTTTAAGACGTAATGCCTTGGTAAAGATAGCCTTTTTTTTCAGCCAGATCACTTCTGCAACGCTTACTTTGCGATCCGCTATCTCTTCAGGAATATCTTTAGGAATGCCGGCAATAGCTAATGTTAATTTTAATTGTTCTCCTGTTATTTTTACTTCGTATTTATCACTATAATCTACTTGATGAGGTTGATCAATATTCAACATAGAGTCTTCTCCAACTTGTACAGCTATTGGCCTGGGAGTTTGAAAGAAATATTGAAATAATGGATATAAATGTTGGTCTGAAGCAAATGCTCTTGCTATTAAGATCTCACCATGTATCTCTTCAGTTTTACATTTAAAAACGGGAGGGGATACTGTTTTTTCATTTTCTGTTAATAATACAGACCATCCTTCCTGATACAATAGATATTCTTCTGTTGGTTGATTCTCCTGGGTATGAGATTTCATAATAGCTACTGCTTTCTCAGGAGTTAAGTTTTTATACCAAAAATTACCAGGTTGTACTATCCAGGTAGGTGCATCTTCACATCTACCGTTACACCTGGTTTTTATGGTGTGTGTATTATCCCACAACCCTTCATTACGAAGATATGCTCTTGCTTCTCGCACTGCTATTTCGCTCTTAGCTTTTTGACAAGAACCTCCATCACAAAATTGAAAGGTAGTTGTTACTTTTGGTATGTTTTTTCCCATGATTAGAAGAAATATGTTAGACTTAATTTAGCTAAAAAAGGATTCCCCGGCGTAAAATGAAAATCATCAACCGGAGCAGGTTCGTTTTGAAGTTGCGAAGAATCATAAAACAATGCTTCTATCCACTCCTGGTCAAATATATTTTCTACCGATAATCCAATCTCATAAGAGGGTTGAGTATAATTAATCACTGCATCCATCAAAAAATATTCATCTGCAATTACAGATTCATCTTCTATCAGCGGTCGCTCTCCAAGAAACCTATACCTAAGAGATCCTTTAATCCCGTTTTTAAGTTTTAAAGTAGCACCACCTGTTGAAGTGAACCTAGGAGCAGAAGGTATTTTATTGGCATCTTCAGGTTCATCTAGCAAAGTACCATAACTATAATTTAGATCAGTATCTATCCAAAAAAATGATAATGGTTGATAACGAAAGGAGGCTTCGCCTCCAACTCTTTCTGATCGTCCTTTGTTTTCGAATTCAAAGCCATCATCTGGAACAAATACGAATTCGGCATCACTTTTAAGATACCAAGCAGAAATATTCGCTATAAATCGATTTCCGATCTTAAATTCTGTTCCAAGATCATACCCTACAGCTTTAGGCAAAGGGTGTATTGACTTTTGATTTACCGCTGCCTGAGAGTAATTTGAATGAAAACCAGAACTTGCCTTTGCATATAATTGCATTTTTTCGGTAAGGTCATAGAAAAGACTTATCTTAGGGCTAAATCTAAAAGCATCTGTTTTACCTTTAGTCCGTTCTGGAACTAGTTCCTCCAAGTCAAAAGTAAAATAATCGACTCTCAAACCTGCTAGAATCGAAAATTTATTAGTCAATTTTAATTGCTCTTTTATATATACACTATAATTGGTCTCTTTAATTTTGAATGTGTTGACTGTTTCTAAAGTCTCCCTTCGAATACTATTGTTTAATCCAATCCTATTGTTATTGTATAACACACTTAATCCAAAATCTGTTTTACTCCCCAGGTTTCCGATTTTGGTATTCCAAGAAAGTTCCCCATTATAACCAAACATATCACGATCTTCAAATTGATGTATCATATCCCCAAAAATTGGATCATTTTGGAAAAATGTAAAATTAGAGTAGAGGTTATATAGATTCGATAAGTAATATATTTGATTTTTAAAGGATACCTTATCTGATAAAAGTGACTCTAATTGAAAGTTTATATGGATACGTTCAGTATCTCCACCTTCAGTATCATCTATGGCACCAAATCGATCAATACTCCCTGATTGAATAGCTCTTAAAGGGATTTGTCCAGAAGCATTCCAATTACTATGAAAGGTAGATATAGAAGTAGTTAATGTATTTTGATCATTTATATCTAAAGTATATTTAGACAAAGTATTTAATCGTCTTAGGTTTTGTGGACTATCAAAAAAACTTTTGTTGTATGTTCCTTCTATGGCTATGTAAGCATTTTCATAATTTTTGGATAAAAAATTCTTTTTGTCCAACAGTGTAACCATTCCCAATGCTCGAACAAAATCGTACTGCCCATATTCAAGTTTAATCGAATTTTTATTAAGTCTTCTTTTTGTAGTATATGAAGCTGCTCCAGAAACTGCAAAATTCCCTATAGATGTCTCATGAGGACCTTTATAATAGTTTGCATCTTCTACTGTTTCAGGAATAAGGAAGTGTAAATCTGCATATCCCTGTCCATGAGCATGCGAACTTAAATTAACAGGTATATCGTCAACAAATACGGCAAAATCAGTACCGTGATCATTATCAAAACCCCGTAAAAAAATTTGTTCGGCTTTACCACCTCCTGCATGTTGAGCAATAAACAAACCCGGAACTGCTTTTAATAAATCCTGAGCACTGTTAATAGGCCTCAGTTTTAATGATATTTTGGATACTTGATTTACTCCAATCTCTTTCTTTTTATCAGATTGAATAACTATTTCTGATAATTCTGTAATAGAATGGGGAAGACCAATATTTAAAGTTTGCTCTTTTTCTTTTAAATTAATTTTTTTGGTAATTGTGCTATATCCAATGGCAGAAAATTGAATATTGTGTTGACCTTTTGGTAAGGTTATTTGATATCGTCCATCTAAATCGCTATTGACTGTATTATTGTATTCTGCAATTTGAATAGAAACGTCTGGAATATTAGAACCAGTATTGGCATCTTTTATAATTCCTTTTAAAATAGTGTTGGATTGTGAAAAGCCGGAAAGCCCCATAAATGCCAATACGCCACTAAACATAATTTTTTTCATTAAAAAGTTAAGTTAAGTGGGAAAAGTTATAGAAATAAAAAGAATCCTTCTATAATCTTAAAGAACGATCCTTAGTTATATCTAACTCTTTACCCGAGAGTTATTATTAAAATGATATTATGGCAGGTCTCCTGACTTTACACGATTACAATCACCTTCCCATAGGGTTACTACAGTGGTATACCGATCATAATTTTTTAAGTATGTATTACAGTTGCGGGAACAGTTTTGGATTTTCACCAAATTCCCTTTTCATCTTTTATCTCTAAAAGAACCATAAATCGACAGCGAAGATACTTTTTTTGTTTAAATAATTGATCTTATAAAATCAACACGTTTTGTTAAAGTTGTTTTTGGTAATATTTCTATATTAAAGTGTAATTCTTCATAGATTTCTAAAAGATGTTTATGGATTTGTATTGATTCTTCTCTAGATTGAGGACGTTGAGGATCATTAATATAAATTTCTCCCCAAGGTGGTGCCAGAAATACAGTACTAGCGTAATATGTTGTATAAGGAAAATCTAACAGATATTGTGGAGTGGAACAGAGTTTTGTTTTTAAATAAGCAATAGTATCAGGTAATCCCCGATCTACAAAAGTAGTTTGATTAACAGGGTTTTGTAACTCTTTTATTGTCTGTTGATATACTAAATCTACAAAACCAGAAAGATCTCCCCAAGGGGTTTTATTTTTTCCTATTTGTTGTTGTTCTTTGATTATTTTCCTTGATATTTCTTCATAACACAAATATCCATTTTTTTGTAGCTCATTAATTAAACTTGTCTTTCCTGTACCAGGAGCTCCAGTTATGATATATCTTCTGTTCATGGTAAGAAAAAATATATGCTACAAATTATTGCAACAAAAACAAAAGTCACTTTTTGGTTAATTTCTGCTACAGCTTTTATCTCATGATCTTCTATCATTCTATCATTTGTTCCTATATAAGGTTTATTTACCAGTTTTTTATGATAATAGTTTGGTCCTCCAAATTTACAATCCAGAATTGCTGCCAATGCGGCTTCTGGATATCCCGCATTTGGACTTGCATGTTGTTTCCCGTATTTAAGCACAAAAGAAATCTTATGAAGTTTAGCAGTTACCACTAGCATTAAAATTGCAGTGATTCTAGCCGGTAGATAGTTAACAACATCATCCAACTTAGCCGCAAATTTTCCAAAATTGATATAGCGTTCACTTTTATATCCAATCATAGAATCTAATGTATTAATCATTTTATACCCCATAGCCCCAGAAATTCCAAACAACGCATAATAAAAAAGTGGTGCAATAACACCATCGCTAAGGTTTTCTGACATCGTTTCAAAAACGGCTGTTTTTATTTGTTGTTCATTTAACTGATCTGTCTCTCGTCCTACTATCCAGGATAATCGTTTTCGACCTTGATTTACCCCTTGTTTTAAGGCTTTAAAAACTGCTTTTCCTTCATCGATCAAACTCTTATTTGCCAGAGCAAAAAACACAAATACGGAGGTAAAAATATAATACCCTATCGGAAAAAGTTGCAACAATTTTTGAGCCGTATAAAAAAATAGTAATACAATACTTACTAATAATAATGTAAGTAACATTCCTTTGACAAAAATAAAGGAGCCTGTATTCATTTTTTTTTCTCCGATCGCAATAGTGTTTCCAAATAACCGTATTGGATGCGGAAGCCATCTTGGATCTCCAAGTATTAAATCAAGCACGTATCCAATGATTAAAGGAACTATTATTAATGTATACTCCATTCTTTCAAAGCATTAATCAGTAGTTCATTCTTTTTAGAATCTTGACTTGCAATTCGAATATAATGCTTATCCAAACCTCTAAAATTTGAAGCATCTCTTATTAATAATTGATGAGTATATGCTAAATAATCTTTCAATTTTGAAGCATCTGGTGTTTTTAGTTGTACTAAAAAATAATTTGTTTCTGAAGGTATAACCGTAAAATGATTTAGGGAGTCAATTTGTTTTTGCAAGGTTTTACTATATGTTAGGAGTATCTCCATATTTGGGTATATTGTATCGTAATTATCAAAGATATATTTACCAGCTTCTATCGCCATTGCATTAACACTCCATGGCATTTTAGAGTGTTGAAGTCTATTTTTTGTTTCTGGATTACATACGATATACCCTAATCTTAACCCCGGTATAGAGAACAATTTGGTCAACGATTTTACGATAATAAGATTATCAAATTCTTCTAATAAAGGAATGCAAGAAGTAATCTGAACAGTAAAATCTATATATGCTTCATCGATTACAAATATTGTATCAGGATATTTGATTAATAATGCTCGTATTTCTAAAATTGTAGTACTAAAACCATCTGGATTATTCGGATTACAAGCAAACACTAAATCGTCTTCAAAATTTGTGTGCTGTAGATCTACTCGTTTATAATAACGAAGATGCATTTTGTTCCTTGCACAGGCATCTTCATATTCAGAGAATGTGGGAACGCCTATTGCTGCTTTCTTATCATAAAATAAAGTAGCAATTAAATAGAACGCTTCTGTTGCTCCATTCGTAATTAATATGTTATCCGGTTTCAACTGATGATGTGATGCTATTTTCTCTGCCAATTCATCTGCATTAGGAGTTGGATAATTTGCTATAGCGGGCAGATGTTCTCTAAGATGAGATAAGAGTTTCTCAGAAGTTCTTTCATACCAAACATTAGAACTAAAATTAGCTTTAAAATCTGTTGCATATCGATATCCATCATCGCCGTGTCCGTAGATCATGATGTTAACTGCATTTCTAAGATTATAGCTTCTATGTTTATGTGCTTTTCTAATAAATTAGCGAGCTTATCATAATTCTCTTCTTTGTATGCTTTGTAATCAAAATTTGTTTCTAATTTTTCTGAAGAGAAATTTCTCAATATATCTTCTATCACAACAGCATTATCCAAAATACCATGAATATAAGTACCCCAACAATTTTTCTGTCGATATCCTTCAGTCTGTCCTCCTATTTGATTTAAAGGTGCTGTATGTTCAAAAGTAGTTTCTCCCATATGAATCTCATATCCTGTACATATTTCTGGATATTCTTTGAACTTGAAACTACATTGTGTAGTCGTTTTTTCTGCAGTCAATTCTGTTATAATGGGTATAATCCCAAGCCCTGGAAGCGTATTTACATCACTTTCTACTCCTAAAGGATCATCTATACGATTTCCTAACATCTGATACCCTCCGCAAATACCGATAATTATTTTTTGGGATTCATGAGCTTTCAAAATCACTTCTGCAATTCCCTTTTCTCTAAGAAATAAAAGATCCTGAATAGTATTTTTACTTCCCGGAAGTATAATAACATCTGCTTCGGCAATACTTTTAGGATCATTAGAATAAAATAAATGCGTTCTTGGATCTTTTTCTAACACATTAAAATCAGTATAGTTAGAGATATAAGGAAGTAATACGATTGCTATATTAATACTTCCACCAGTAGCAGTGTTCTTCTTTTTTTGTAACCCCACAGAATCTTCTTCTTCAATATAAATATCTTGTGCATAAGGCACAATTCCTAACACAGGAATTCCGGTAAGTTTTTCCAGCATATTTTTTCCTTCTTCAAATAAAGAAATATCACCTCTAAACTTATTAATGATAATTCCTTTTATCAATTTCTTTTCCCAAGGTTCTAGCAAAGCTATAGATCCATATACACTTGCAAAAACACCTCCTCTATCAATATCTGCTATCAAGTATACATCTGCATTTGCGGCTTGTGCCATCCTCATATTGACAATATCCCGATGTTTTAAATTGAGTTCACTAATACTTCCAGCCCCTTCTAAAACAATTGGGCTATATCTTTCTTGCAATCGAAAAAATGCAGTCTTAGCCTCTTCAAACAAATGTGTTTTATTATTTCCTAAAAAATAGTCCTTTATGGTTTGATCACCAATAGGTTTGCCATGTAATACTACCTGAGATTTATTTGCGCCAGAAGGTTTTAACAGGATAGGGTTCATGTCTGTAGAACAATCAATATTACAAGCTTCGGCTTGCACTGCTTGCGCTCTTCCGATCTCCAGTCCATCTGGAGTTACAAAGCTATTAAGCGACATATTTTGTGCTTTGAAAGGAGCTGGAGTATAACCTCTTTGTTTTAAGAGTCTACAGATACCCGTAACCAACATACTTTTTCCAACATCAGAGCCCGTGCCCACGAACATAATAGGGCGTGATTTTTTCATGCTTATTTACTCGGTGAATTGATCCCAAAATTAGGTAAATAATTTGATTTTTGTGGTCTAAGCAGAATACCTTTATATTTAAAGTAATTATATCTGGCATCTTTTCATAATCCATTTTATTTGCCCTAGATGACTAATTTCATCATCTACAAAATGTTTTATCATATAGTAATTATTTAGGATCGGTATATGTTGATTACGAGTAAAGACCCAATTGTCATCATAGTTTTTAAGGTTTTCCAAAGTATGTTGTCTCACTTCATATAACTCTGATAAATAATATTCTAAATCATTGCTATGAATTTTTCGTGTATTCATATATTCTGGGGCTGCATCTTTATGTCTTTCTTCTTCTTGAGCATTGATTAATCTATCATAAAAAAGAGGTTTTTGATAATAGAATTCTGAGCCAGCAATATGAAATAACAACATCCCAATGCTATTACTCTTATCATCTACATAAAAGTCTAATTCTTTGGGTGTTAAATTTTTCACTATTCGCAAAGTAACATCTCTGGTATGGTTCATCTGGGAAACTAGCATTCCAATATGAATGTCGTATTCTTTACTCGGTAAAAGTATCATGATACTATGTATTTTAAAACAAAATGACTACTGAAGGGCAAAATAAAAGAGATCGACTCAATGGCTATAAGACGATCTCTTTTGTTATCGATATTTATACCATATTCTATTTAACATGATCAGTACAACTCCTATAATCTGTTTGACAATCATCACAAGTACCATAATCATTTGTACAAAATAATGCTGCTCTACCACCATTAATAGTGCTACTTTCTAATTTTGAAATCTGAATTTTTTTAAGACTCAAACCGATCTTTTTTTTATTTTTCATCTTATTTCTAATTTAATTACCTCTTACTCTATTACACAGGATTTTCAGAAAACTCCTCATTATTAAACTTTAATATATACTCTTCTTTATTCTATGATTTTTTCAGATTCTACTTCTTATTTAACATAAATATATAGACAAAGAAAACAGGTATCATACAGAAATACTTATTCCATACTTCCTGATATTTATTTGTTTACGATGAGTCAATATTTGTTCTAGAGTTATCTTTTATTTTTAAAAACCTAGAAGTAAAAAGATCAAAAACATTTATATTGAGCTCATTATCAAATCTAAAAAAGGTCAATCTCCTATTCTATATTTCTTACATTAGCTACTACAATCAATTTTCACATGATAAAATACATTCAAGAGCTATCTATAATTTCAATTCTAACTATTATTTTGTTAGCTCCTGCTTCTTCATGTAGTCAGGATAAAAACAGGATTGAAAAACCAAACATCGTTTGGATAACTTCAGAGGATAATTCAAAACATTATCTAAAGATGTTTGATGATAATGGAATTTCGACTCCTAATATTGAATCGCTTGCAGAGCATGGTATAGTTTTTCATCGGGCATTTTCAAACGCCCCAGTTTGTAGCGTTGCTCGTTCTGCGATAATTTCGGGGATTTATGGCCCAAAAATAGCTGCTCAATATCATAGAAAAATAGCAACAGTTCCTATGCCTGATTCAATATTGATGTTTCCAGCTTATTTACGTGAAGCAGGGTATTACACTACCAATAATAGTAAAGAAGATTATAATATAATTAAAGGAGATAGTGTATGGGATGAGTCCTCTAGAAAAGCATCATGGAGGAATCGATCAGAAGGGCAGCCCTTTTTTCATGTCTTTAATATTCATAATACCCATGAAGGAGAGTTACATTTTACAAAGAAGGAAATGGAATCGAATCCTACTAAAACAGACGAGAATTCCTTCAAAATACAACCTAATCATCCTGATACTAAAACTTTTAGATATTCAAACGCTCTTTATCGCGATAAGATTCAAGAGATGGATGCTAAAGTAGGTGAGGTAATTAACGAACTTAAAAAAGATGATTTACTTGAAAACACATTTATATTTTATTTTGGAGATCATGGAGGAATTTTACCCGGAAGTAAAGGGTATCTATATGAAACAGGACTACATGTACCTCTTGTAATTCATGTTCCTAAAAAATACGAACACTTAGGGAATGTTAAAAAAAGAAGTGTGATTAAAGGGATGGTAAGCTTTGTTGACTTAGCTCCAACTGTATTGAATTTAGCAGGAGCTCAGATTCCGGAGGGATTAGATGGAAAAGCATTTTTGGGAGAGAATATTGACCTTGAGGAAGTCGACACTAGAGATGAAACATTTAGTTATGCCGATCGATTTGATGAAAAATATGATCAGATACGTGCCATTCGTAAAGGAAAATTTAAATATATCAGAAACTATCAGCCTTTTAATTATGATGGTATTATGAATAATTATAGATACAAACAATTAGCTTATCAAGAATGGCAATCTTTATATGAAGAAGGCAAATTAAATGACATACAATCTGCTTTCTTCAAAGATCGTGAGCCAGAAATGCTTTTTGACGTAGAATCTGATCCATTCGAAACTAAAAATCTTATTGATGATCCAAAATATCATGATATTTCTAATGATATGCGTCAACGATTAAACAAATGGGTAAAACAAATGCCTGACTTGTCTTTTTTTCCAGAACATTTTTTAATCGAAAATGCTATTGATAACCCAGTCGAATATGGGAGATTACATATCGATCAAATCCATAAATATATAGATATTTCGAACTTATGCTTATCAAAATTTAAAAATGTAAAACAACAGGTCATTACCTGCTTAACTTCTGAGGACCCTTGGGAAAGATACTGGGGATTAATTACATGTAGCAACTTTAGAGAAGATGCTAAATCTTTGGAGTCTATAATACAAGCTATTGCTCATAATGATCCAGAAAATTTAAATCGTGTTCGGGCTGCTGAATATTTGGGTATAACAAAGCATGAAGATCCTTCAGCTATTATGACTACTGCATTATACAATTCTAAAAAACCTGCAGAGGCACTATTAATATTGAATTCGATTGTATTGATGCAATCCAATAAGTACAACTATAAATTTGAATTACAACTTAACAATATTTCAGCAAATCTTATAAAGAACAGAGATATTAAAAGCAGACTAGAATTCTTAAATATTTTATAGTCTTAATTTTTATCTATCCAAAATCTGATGTTTGCGCTAAGGTATCTGTTGTATAGGACATAATTAATAATATTATGAGGGTTATTCTTTTCATTTTATATATGGCTTAAAAGGATTGTTCTACAGGACGATTTGGATCTAGTTTCCATATAGAGAACGACCCATCAAACAAACTGGATTGAATACCTAAACTAGCCAAAGCCAACATTGCAACAGTTCCAGAATAACCTGCTCCACAAGAAGATATGATTTTTTGAGTACGCCAGTTTGGTACAGTGTCATCAAATAATGTAATAATTGCCTCTTTTTCTAGAAAAAGTCCGGTTTTTTTATCCACAATTACATTATAAGGAACACTGTTTGCACAAGGAATATGACCCGTTCTAGAGTCTTCTGGTTTGCCATTATACCCCACTATACCGCGACCATCTAAAACACAAGCATTGTGTTTTTTGATCAAAAAATCTTCCAGAGGTATTCTCAAATGCTCTTGACACATGGGTTCAAATGTACCTATTGAGATTTCAGGAATTTCTTGAGAGATTGGTAAATCTTGTGATTGCCAATATTTGAGTCCTCCATTAAGAACACGCACATTATCAAAGCCCCAATATTGCATAGCCCACCAAATTCTGCCGGCAAACATATGGTAATCATCATCATAAAGTATTACCGTATCTTCTTTATTAATCCCCAAATTCTTAAAGGATTGTTTCACTTCTTCGAATGATGCTACTTGTGCCAAATTTGGCGCTATATCTTGCTCTATAAATTCTTTTCTCCAATCCAGAAAAGTTGAGGTAGGAATATGCCCTTCTTTATAGTCATTATATAGTGATCTGGGATTGTCTCCCCAAGTGCCTCTAACATCAAAAACTTTGACATTAGCTGTACCCAAGATATCATTGAGTTCTTTAGCAGATATAAGAGGGGATAAAAAATTACCTTCTTTAACTGTATTTGATTTTTTTTGTGTCATAGTATTATACGTTTATCAATAGTCAAAACATTTACTATTGTGGTTTATATACCTCTACTTCAATTTCGATCATAAGTTCTGGCATTGCTAATTCTTTAACACCCAGCCAAGTTGATTTTGGGTAGCGATTTTCTTTATATAACGATTTTCGATACTCTAGATTTTCTAAAAATAGAGACATGTTTGTAGTGTAAATGTTTTCTACAATAACATCATCAAAAGTACAACCATAATGCGTTAGCATTTTCTCAATATCTGCATAACAATTTTTCATTTGTTGTGTATAATCCCCAACAGCAGTTGGTTTTCCTTCTTCATCCATACTTACTGCTCCCGAAGCTTTAATAAGGTTTCCTATTTTTACAGCGAATGAGTATCCAAAACCATTTTCGGTTTTTTGTGATCTGCACTGATAATATTCTGGTTGGTCTATTGTTGCTATTTTCTGTGTCATTTTTCTATTTTTTTAAGGTTTTTAAAAATTAAATTTCAAAGATGAAGGTCATACAAAAATATATCGGTTGTACATTTTAAAGAATGGGTAAAAGAATACTTGTCTGGTACAATTAGGTTTTATTGATTCTTCTAATATCATTTACCTCCTGTGGTTATTACCTCAAATTCTTTTTATCAAAAAACATAGATAACCCAATGAATGTCAAACTATTTTTGTTGGATCACATGCCATTTTTTTTGTATTGTCGTACTTCTTAGTCTAATTAGCTATGCTCTATATACTTTTGTTACCTGAAGTATTTATTTCTCGAAATTCGGTTGGTGTCTTTCCTGTAAATTTTTTAAACAATCTGCTAAAATATGTAGGGTACTCAAACCCTAAACTATACCCTATCTCTGAAATAGGTTTATTTGTAGATTTTAAATCTTTTTTAGCAATTGATATTGTCTTTTCATGAATGATTTCAATGGTAGTTTTTCCTGTATGATATTTTATTAAATCACTAAAATAATTAGGTGACAAATTCAGGTTTTCAGCAAAATAATTTACTGAAGGAAGTTGATTTGGATTATCTAAGTAATACGTATTCAACAGTTTTTTAAATTCTACCACTAATTTATTATGTAATGGTTGCCTGCTATTAAATTGCCTATGATAACATTTTTGTACATAGGTAAAAAACAGATTACAATAGGCCATTAATAAATCCATCGAATAATCATCTTTTAGATATTCATCGTTTATTTGCTCAAACAATGTTTCTACTCTCATTTGTTCCTCTTCTGTAAGGAAAAGTGCTTCTGAAATTTGATACTTAAAAAAGTTAAAATCAATATTAAATTCTTGAAGCAATATGGGAGAAATCATGATATGATAACCACTCCATTGATTTTTAGATTTCCATTCAATACGCTGGTTTGGACTTAAAAAATATAAGAAACCAGAATTCTCATCATATTCTGTATTTCCGTACCAACGCAAATCACTCATGTTACGTTTAAATGCAATCATATAATAGTCAAAAGTAATCCCAGCAGACTCTAATTTTAAATCATCATAGTCATCATATTTAACCACATCTATGAGGTCTTTTTTAGGACTCTTTAGATTAAGATACCGGTTAAAATCTTTTATACTATTAAAATGTGGGATCATAAAACGAAATAAAATGAACCATAAATCTAGTAAAATAAATGTTGCCAGATTTATGGTAAATTAACTATATGAAATTATTAAAAATCTTGCACTGTAGGACGAAGTACTATTTCATTAATATCAACATCGGCAGGTTGTTCTATTGCATATGCAATTGCTCTGGCTACTGATTCTGAAGGAATGGCTATACCATAAAATGCATTAAGGTTATCAACACTTTCTTTATGTGAGCTCCCATGTTTTAATTCAGAATCAACAGCTCCAGGTTCAATCGTAGTGGTCCTTATAGCTCCTCCTACCTCATGCCGTAACCCTTCGCTAATAGCTCTTACGGCAAATTTTGTTCCGCTATATACTGTTCCTCCTGGGCTAAATACTTTAATTCCTGCAACCGATGCAATGTTAATGAAATGCCCTGAGTTTTGCCTTTGAAATACAGGTAATGCGGCTGCAATTCCATAAAGTACTCCTTTAATATTAATATCAATCATTCTATCCCATTCTTCAACTTTTACCTCACTCATTGGAGCAATAGACATTAGACCTGCATTATTCACTAAAACATCAATTTTACCAAAAGTATCCATGGCTTTATTAATTAAATTCTGTACTTCATCATTTTTGGTAACATCGGTTTTTAAATAAACAGCTTCACCTTTTTCTTCGGCATTTATTTCTTCTGAAATCGTTTTTAATGAAGCTTCTCTACGAGCTCCTAATACAACATTAGCACCTAAAGCAGCAAGGTGACGTGCTGTAGACTCTCCTAACCCACTACTAGCACCTGTTATGACAACAACTTTGTCTTTTATATTTTTAGATAATTCCATATCAATATCTTTTAAATTGATTACAAAAGTAGATTCAGAATCTAAAAAAAGACTAAAACATAAAAAGGAAGTACTGAAACAAATTACTCACTATAAATCTAGGATATAATTTAGTTCTAACGTTAGTTTGATTAGCTAATGATCATGCTACGTCTTTTAATAATCAGATTATTTACTGTCAAATGAATTTAAAGTCAAAATGTATGATCGAAATTATTACTGCCTCAATTTTGAATACATTGTTTTTTCGGACGCTCACTACCCTAAGGAAATACGGTAATTTTTTCTAACGAAAAACCAACGTAAAGATATCTAACCTATACTTATTCACTAAACATTATAATGTTATCTCACAATGTCATTTTTGCACTCTTATGTATGAAATAAGTTAATTACAATCCTATTCTCTCTTTTCATTTTTTTCTATGTAATTTTGGAAAGATTACACGAATACCATTGTAAACCTATTAATGTATAACACTTGTCACAAAAAAAATCTAGAATTCTCAAACTTGCTCTATTTGCTACAGGACTTTCTGGAATCGTAGCAGAGTACATTTTATCTACTCTAGCCACTTATTTTCTTGGGGATTCTGTTTTTCAATGGACGATGATACTCTCGATTATGTTGTTTTCTATGGGAGTAGGAAGTCGGTTAAGTACATTTTTTACAACAAAAATTTTAGAAAAATTTTTGATCGCTGAGTTTTTATTATCACTGCTTACATCTACAGCTGCACTCACTACGTATTTCTTGATGGGAATTACAGAAAATATTGGAGTAGTCATCTATAGTTTTAGTATTGCTATTGGACTATTAATCGGTATGGAAATTCCGTTAGTAACTCGTATTAATGAGGACAATGAAGAGTTGAGAACTAATATTGCTGGTGTTATGGAAAATGATTACTATGGTAGTCTCATTGGTGGTTTATTTTTTGTTTTTGTCGGTTTACCTTTTTTGGGTTTAACTCATACTCCTTTTATTCTTGGTGGGATTAATTTTTTGGTAGCTATTGCTCTTTTTATACGACTCAAAAAATATATAGACATATCTTATCGCATACCTTTTACTATTACCATTCCTGTCATATTATGTACCATTCTATTTTTAAGTTATAATGCAGACGAGATTGTATTGTATGGAGAACAAAAAAGATACAATGACAAAGTAGTGTTCTCTAAGCAAACACGTTATCAAAAAATCACCATTACGCAATGGAAAGAACATTATTGGTTGTACCTAAACTCAAGTAAACAACTCTGTACTTTTGATGAGTTTCTATACCACGAACCACTAGTGCATCCTGTTATGAAACTAACCAAGGATCCTCGTAATGTACTGATTCTTGGAGCTGGTGATGGCTGCGCAATAAGAGAAGTATTAAAATATAAGGATGTAGAACAAATTACATTGGTAGATATTGATCCTGAAATGACAAAAATCGGAAAATCAAATGAAATCTTCACCACGATGAATGATAGTGCATACTATGATCCAAAAGTAAAAGTAGTGAATCAAGATGCGTTTCAATTTTTGGAAAATACTACTGCATTCTATGACGTGATGATTCTGGATTTTCCTGATCCTAAAAGTATTGATTTAAACAGAGTATATACTAAAGAGTTTTATCGACTTTGTCATCGCAGGCTTAGACCTTTTGGACATATAATTACACAGGCAGTTAGCCCTTATTATACTACAAAAGCTTTTCGATCGATCGAAAAAACAATAAGTGCTTCGGGTTTTACAGCATTTCCTATTCGCAATCATGTATATTCTTTTGGAGAATGGGGTTGGGTGATCGGATCTAAACAAGAAAGCAAAGGTGAACTCAAAGAACGTCTTTTGGATATGAATTTTGAGGATATAGAAGTAGAATGGATTACCAATGAATCTATGAATTTAATGACTTCCTTTGGTAGAGATTTAATCAAAATAGACAGTGTAGAGATAAATACAATACGTAATCCTGTGCTCTATAAATATTATTTAGATGGTACATGGGCCAAATTTTTATAACACACATCGATGGATAGACGTCAATTTTTATACCTTAGCGGGGGATTAATAACCATTACGGCTTGTAAAAAATGGAACAGAGAAGCTATATCTAAACCTAATTTCCCTATTCATATTGATTCTAATAGCGCTACAGGACATCTTGTTAAATCTGCAATTCAACTGCCTATAAATTCTACTTTGACCACAGAAACACTTATTGTAGGTGGAGGAATCTCTGGACTCGCTGCGGCCTGCTCGTTACCATCAAATGATTTCTTAGTTTGTGAGTTAAATTCAAATTTGGGAGGCACTTCTAGCGCTTTATCTATTAATAATGTATTGTATTCGCAAGGCGCACATTATGAACACACCTATTTACATAATTATGGACAGGAAGGATTAAAATTACTAGAGAAATTAAATATAATACGATTCAATTCACATACCAATTTGTGGGATTTTATCGACAGACAATACCTTATTGATTCTGATCAAGAAGAAGCTTGTTATATGCACGGGGAAATGAAAACTTCTGTATTACTAAACTCTGATTTACGTAAAAACTTCTTTTCTTTATTACAAGACTTAAAAGGAAAATTTCTCTTACCAAGTACTTTGATTTCTTCAGAATTTTATGACCTTGATCGTATTACATTCTACGATTATCTAAATAAATACTTACCTATTGACAGTTCGTTTATTAATGCTATAGATTATCAGATGCTGGATGATTATGGAGGTACTTCTAAACAAGTTTCGGCTTTAGCTGGGATTCATTATTATACATGTCGACCATATTACACCAATAAGAATATCAAGGTATTCTCACCAACACAAGGAAACTACTATTTTATAGAAAAAATGGCGAATCAACTTCCTTCTGATAATATACAATGTGATCATTTAGTTTTTGGAATGAAAAAAGAAATCAATAAATGGCATGTTGACATATTAGACACCAAGAATATGATTAGAAAAAGGGTAGTTGCTAATACTGTGATTTATGGAGGGCAAAAACATGCCCTAAAATACATTCATCCCAAATCTCATCTTCAATTTAAGGATGTTTCTTATACACCTTGGGTAATTATTAATGTGGTACTTAATGAGACAATTACACTACCTAATAGTAAATGGCAAAATGATTTTATCTCTACAGACACTACCTTTTTAGGCTTTACTGATTCCAAAATTCAGAATCAAAAACAGGAGCGTGTACTTACGGCATATTACTGTTTTCCTGACATGCATCATTATAGCGTCCAAAATATCGAAACTTCTTATGATACTATAGTATATGAAACAATACAAAAGATGTCTACCTATTACAAAAAAGACATCATCATTGCTGTAAAAGAAGTATACGTCAAGCTGTTAGGACATGCTATGCCACTTCCTAAACCTGGATATTTAACTAAATCCAGAACCCTATTAACAGATGGTCTTGCCTTTGCAGGATCAGATACTGGACGTTTGCCTCTTTTATTTGATGCTATGGATTCTGGGATACAGGCTGCAAAAATGGTTAATACTGCTTTTATCTAATACATATCCCAATTACCATCTAAATAATATTTATAAAGCATTGGTGAATTAATTGTATTAATTTCGATCTTGGTTGTATCTATGAGGGGTTTACCAAAAGAAGTGATTAAATCTATCGATTCTTTATTTAGCCATTTATTATTAAGTCTTTCATAAGAGGTTTGTTTTAATCTCTTTATCATTTGTTCTTTGGTATATTTTTTACTCCCTAAGATCCAACCCCACTCTCCCAAAGTCAATACCTGATTATGCATTTGCAAGTTTGTAAATCCTGCAGCTTTCATAGTTTTATCAATGCAGTAAAATGCTTTTGTTGCATAATATGGACTACCTGCCTGCGTAATTATATGACCATTTTGTCGTAGTGCATGATGTATCAGATGATAAAACTCTAAGGAATAAAGCTTATTAATTTCAATGGTTTTTGCATCTGGTAAATCAACCAGAATAATGTCGTAAAAATCTTCGTTTTTTTCTAAAAAAGTAAACCCATCCCCATTAACAATGGTTACTTTAGGATCACTTAATGCTGATTCATTATATTTCACAATCCCTTCAAATTCTTTACCCAAGCGTGTCATGGCTGGATCTAAATCCACTAATGTGATGGTTTGGACATCTTCATATTTTAATAGTTCTTTTACATTAAAACCATCTCCTCCTCCTATTATCAAGATATTTTTATGCTCTGGAGTAAGCGCCATAATAGGATGTACCATCGGTTCATGGTATAGAAACTCATCAAAAGTGCTTAATTGTTGATTTCCATTAATGTACAACCAATAATGTTCTTTCCATTGTGTAACAGTAATGTGTTGATATTTAGACTGTTCCTGATAGACTATCTTATCTTTATATCTAGATTGCTCACTATATAAAACTATGTCTTCTGACTTTATAAACCCTATACTTAGTAAAGAAACCAATGCTAGTATACTGGTAATTATCCATTTTTTTTCTTTGAATAATGTGTTTCGATAGTTAAGAAATAAGAGTATGGCTACTACAAAATTAAGAGCTCCAAAAACAAATGCGGTGTTCGTAATTCCCAATTCTGGCAAACCCCAAAATGCAAATAACAAGCCTCCAATAAGGCTTCCAATATAATCCCAGGACATAATATTGGAAATATTTTTATTTAAAGGTTCATAAGTTTCATTTAATCGCGTTGCTAAAGGAATTTCGAACCCTATACAAAAACCTACTAACAATGCTAGCCCATAGATAATAATATGTATAAACTCTGTTTTGGAAGCTATTGCATATACTAATAGTGGTGAAAAACTGATTAAAATTGATAATAAAAATTCTATCCCAAGAAACGTGAGCAATATCTTTTTGGTTATTAGCCGACTCATTCGACTACCGATTCCCATGGCAAATAGCATTATGGATAATACAACAGTCCATTGCACTATTACATTTCCTATAAAATAAGAAGCTAATGTGGACAATATAAATTCTGAAGTCAATCCAGAAATTCCAGTCGCAAAAATGGCAATCTTAAGCCAAAAACCCTTATTTATTTTAACCATCGGAATATTAAAAAGTGAAGCTTTTATGAAAAGCTTAAACAGATAAGTATCGATCCACCGATATATGAAAAGGCTTCGATAACGGCAGCTCCATTATTAGGTTTTTTTTGATTTATAATCTCATCAGTAAGTCTTCTTTTGGGTAATAATATTTTATCGGTTAAAAATCTTGCCAGAGGCAGTAATAACAGACCTATACCGGTTTCAAGTAAGAAATTTTCACCAACTATAATCCAACTATCTGCTTCCATCTGCGCTCCAAAACGTATGAGATTAGCAACAGCTATTATGGCTCCAGAAAACCCTATCCCCACAGCTACATTGTCATTTTTGATATGTTCATGAATATCATATGGTGTTATCTTATTATATACCAGACTTACTAGTGCTAACACAAATTGTGAAATACCCCACATTATTAAAATTTCGATAAAACTATCTTGATTTTCGGTAATAACCCCATAAATCACTAAGCTATTAGCAATGCATATAGCAGCTTCTAAGACACCTACTCCTATATTCTGATCTTCTATAATTTCTTTCTTAATTGAAAACTTTCTTAATATCAGTTTATCAGAAATCAAAATAGATATATTGAGTAAAACAATAGATAATAAGCCATAGATTCCAACTTCAATAAGATCATCTATGATATGGCCAATCCCATCACCAGAATAAACTGCAGATATTACAATAACCAACCCTATATAATAGCCAACATTAGCGAATGAAAATGCCAGATTATCTTTTTCTACTAATTCTTGATCAATATTAACACTCTTATGTAAGAGTTGATATACTTTTTTACCAACTAAAAACAAGGCAAAACTTACAAATAAATAGATTAATGCCGTAACCAAATTATCTATAGTTTCTAAAAAATTAAACTGCATATCTTCTTGAATTAATAACTTGTTATAAAAAGATTATTTACCAAAACCTGTACTTCTAGATCTACTCCCTGATCTATTCCTCGAGGAGGACCAACCTGATTTGGAAGCTCTGCGCCTGAAAAAATTAGGTTTTTCTTTTCTAGTTTGTTGAGAATTTGTCCCATAGAGTTGGCCATTCCCTTTTTTAGGGCCATAATAATTTCTTTTTCCATAATACCCTCCACCACGATACGTATCATAGTCTTGTCGATATACAGGTCTATTAATCATGCCGAACATTTGATTCATAAACATGTATCGCCCATAGAATCCCCAAAAAGTAATACCATTATGTGTTCTCCATTCACCATATCTATCATCACCTACATATCGATATCCAGGAGGAGACGCGGCTTTAGAAATCTTCCCCTGACCTTGTTTTTCTAAAATAACCATTCCTAAATTATCTTCATGTTTGGTAAAGAATTTTTCGTCTACTTCAACCCAATCAGAAACCTCTTCAAACGGCATATCATCTTCTTTATGCTTAATTACTCTATATTTATGCATATACGTATTAAAAAAAGTACCTTCAACATCCATATCCTCTAAAATTACAGAGAACTCTTCTTCACTACTATTTTCTACGATATAATTATCTAATGGTGTTTTTTTAAAATTCTTTGTGCTACAACCTGCTATAAAATTCAATATAAAGAATCCTAATACTGTTACTTTTACAAAATTTGATGTGCTCATTCTTTTAATTTTATTTTGGTAGAATATTGGAAAACTCATATTCTTTTACATAACTCCCGTGAGAAGCTTCGAATTCTTCTTCTCCAACTCTACTTATCGAGATCAACTCTTTATTATCTCTATTCTGATATGTCCAATTGATTAGTTCGTCATATTCTTCTTCCTCTCCTTCTTCTATACAATGCCCCATACTAGAATCTATTTTTGTAAAAATACTATTATTATAGTTTATGGTACCAGGGGCATCATCATTAGCAATAATACTTTCCATTATATTAGATTGAATGTCTAATAGATCCATTTTTTTCCAAACAGAACAGATTAATTCATCATCTTCTTCAATATAAAGATACAAGGATTCATCCCCAGAATCTAAAAAACATTCTCTTGCATAAGAATTATTTCCCCAATCATATAAATACACAGATTTAACTTCCCATGTTTTTATGAAGTAATCAACCATAAACCCTTTTTTGAGATCATTCACTGTGAAATCTACAATGCTTTCGCTTTTATCCTTCTTAAAAAAATCAAATATTCCCATATAAATTAATTTACATTCTTACCACAATGTTTGCAGGTTTTATTTTTATTTTCCAAAGTATCGCCAAATCCATTTGCTAAAATTCCTGCAGGCAACGCAAATAGTCCAACCCCCAAAATGGCCATTATCCCTGCCATAAATTTACCTAATGACGTAATTGGATATACATCTCCATAACCAACCGTTGTAAGTGTAGCAACTCCCCACCACATTGTCGCAGGGATACTTGAAAAAGCTTCAGGCTGTGCCTTATTTTCTACAAAATACATTAGACTTGAGGATACTACCAATAATGTTAATACCGCAAAAAGCGAAATTATTAACTCTTCTTTTTTAGATCGAATTACAGTACGAATGTGACTAAAAGCCCTGTTATATCTTGATAGTTTCAATATTCTAAATAAGCGAACTAATCTTACCCCTCTGATAACTCTAGAATCGACAGTAATTAACAAAGGAATGTAAGCAGGTACCACAGCAATTAAATCGATTATACTATAAAAAGAAAATAAATATTTTAATCGTCCCATTACTGGTTTCGAATGCTCTTTTTTTTCTGTAATAGACCATATTCTAAAAACATACTCGACCGTAAAAACACAAATAGAAAAAATCTCAATAGTGTCAAAGACAGATTGGTAATCTTTTTTTAATGAATTAACAGATTCGAGAACGACGGCTACTACATTCAAAAAAATTAATGAAATAATAAATAGGTCAACTCTTCTACTCCATTTATCATCAGGCGCTCCTTTTTCTAAAATTTCATACGAACGCTTTTTAAATCTTTTATAGTTCATCTAGTTGCTTTATGTTACTATTTATCAAACCACGTTCTACACTTTTAAAATTATGAACTTTAGATTTTAATGCTTTGGCTAATAATTGATACGATGTAAGATAATCCATATCAGTATTACAAGTAAAGAAATCTACAGCAGCATACCCGTGTTCTGGCCAAGTATGTATTGCCAAATGACTTTCGGCTACAACAACTACTCCTGTTACTCCTTGTGGTGCAAATTGGTGAAATACTGATTTTATTATGGTTGCGCCAGCAACATTTGCTGCCTCATTCATAGATTCTTCTAATACATCTAATTTATTAAGAATAGTATCAGAACATTCATAAAACTCCATAAGTATGTGTAATCCTAGTCCATTCATTTTTGTAAGTAAAGTAGTTTAAAGGTTAGCTTACTAGCAACAATTAATTACGAAGTGGTTTATTTTTTTATTCTAGCGAAAAATAATGATTTTTTAACCAAATCTAAACCGCTTCATATGTAACACCTGTAAATAAAAACCAACAGGTCTTTGGCTTCATTATTTTTTAGTTATCCTTATTTTTTGAAGCTATTTTTGCTTTTAATTCAGCCAAATTATCCGACACCTTATCATTAGTACTATCCTGTAGTACGCTATTTATTTCATCATCTATTGATTTTCCTTTATTAGCAATACTTCCATAAGCATCAGATAAGGCTTCTTCTTGTTCTACCTTTTCTTTCATTTTTTCTAATAAAGAAATCGTATTGGAAGAATCAATCTCAGAGATTTGTTTATTTAGATTTTTGGTAGCAGACGCTACTTTTACCCTTGCCTTTAAAGTTTTCAATTCGTTTTCCCAAGAATTAATATTGGATCTTAATTCTTTTACATTACCTTCTAACTTACTAACATTTTGGCTCAATAATAACTGTTCTTTTGAAGTTCTTTCTACATGCTCTTCACATGCTGCTTTTTTTTGTAATGCTTCACTAGCCAAACGATCAGCTTCATCCGATGCTAATTGACCGTCTGCCGCCTTTTTAAGTAACAAAATTGCCTTTTTTTCATAATCTTCAGCCCTTTGAGCATCTTTTCTAATTTCATTTTTAGATCTAATTTCTAGTGCTTTAACTTCTGCTAAAGCTTTTAGACTATTTTCTAGATCTTTTTTCATATCTCGAATCCCTTGCTCTGTCATTTTTATAGGATCTTCTAATTTATCGACTATTGCATTTGTTTCTGCTTTTCCTATAGTAAATAATCTCTTAAACAAACTCATATAACATCTATTTTATTGGTATGCAATGAACACATTACATATTTTCATTCTATTTAAAAAACAAATATAATACATTTTTTTACGTTTGCTAAAAAAATTAGCAACAAAAATATTATTATTTGAAGCTAGCCCTTCAACAATATCCACACAAACAAAAAAAACACTATAAGCTACACGAACAATAAGATAGCACTACATTCATTTTACCCATAAATAGCTAATTTTTTTAGCACATCTATCTTGTTTTAAAGGATTCAGGCTTTAAAACTTTAACCCAGATATTGGATACGATTGATATATTCAATTAAAAATTAAAAAAAAATGTGATGAGGAAGTAAAATGTAACAGAAATGAATTTTGAACGTTTTTTATATAATTTAGCAATACTAACCTTTACTAAATTATTTGAATAAAAAAATCAAATCGAATTCTATCAAAGAGGCCAAATTTTCCAATTTGTTTGACAAGCATTATAACAGATTGTACAATTATGCCTTTAAAGTTTTAAAAGAAACTGACCTTTCTGAGGAGTTAGTTCAAGAAACTTTTATCAAGCTATGGGGAAATTTTGAGCATATCAAGGAGTCCGAACGTTCTATTGAATCATTTTTAATCACAACCCTCAAAAATAAAATTATAGATGATTATAGAAAAAAACAGACCAGGGAAAAACATACTAATTTATATGCTCTTAACACCAGTATAGAAACCCATATTGATAAACAATGGGAATTAGTACAGCGTATTGAAGATATTTATACTACTCTCGAACAAAAAACCTCAGATATTTTCAAACTATCAAGAGATAAAGGTTTGACTTACAAAGAAATTTCTAAACAAAAAGGCATTTCTATAAAAACCGTAGAACTTCATATTTCAAAGGCTTTAACAGCATTTAAGAACGGCTTAAAGGATTACTTTTAAGAAAAAAACGGGTTTTTAATAGGGAGACCCTGCTTGGCAAACGTCTTATAAGTAGTAAACACCTTTTTGGTATGGAGCATTTTAAAATTACAGAAACCGAACTTTGGGAATATATCTCAAAAAAGGCTGATGATATAACGATTCAAAAAGTAGAAAAATGGATGGATTCTACAGATTTTGATGAAGATCTATTTATCAAAATAACTACCATTCATAATCATACTTCTGAACAAAGTCCTTCTATCGAACAAGCTAAAAAACGTTTTTTTAATACTGTCAAACCAAAAAAATTGATTTGGAAAGGCATGCTAAAATATGCGGCCATACTGATTGTAGTAATTTCTGGAACATATCTATACAATACTTTATTATCAAATAACAATCAAATAGTCGTACAAACAACTTTTGGTGAACAAAAGAACATAGAACTATCAGATGGCTCCAAAGTTTGGTTGAATGCATCAAGTAGCTTATCCTATGATGCAGAAACTCCAAGAACTTTACACCTGGAAGGAGAAGCATTTTTTGAAGTTGCAAAAGACACATTACATCCCTTTACAGTTACCACACCAGATCACATTACAGTAAAAGCTTTAGGTACCAGTTTTAATGTTAAATCGTACATGGATAGTCCTATTACAGAAACAAAATTACTTACAGGTAAAGTAGAGGTTACTTCTGATATACAGTTTGAAAAAAGTGTTATAATGATTCCGGATGAAAAAGTAATCTTTTATAAGAACACCAAAAAAGTAGTAAAGTCTAAAATGGATCTTAATGAATCTAAAATTGCCTGGAAAGAAGGAAAAATACAATTCGAAAACAAAACCTTTAGAGCAATAGCCATTGACCTAAAAGCTCAATTTGGCAAACAAATCCACTTTAAAAATGAAGACATTGCAAATTCTAAATTCACAGGTTCTTTTGATAATACAACTCCTATAGATGAGATTTTTGAAACCCTTAAAATCTCAAAAGATTTTACATATAAACTAAATACAAAAACTAATGAGTGGATAATCCAATAAAAAAGTGGGAAAACTGCCATTTCCCCACTATAAATGCTAAAAAATTCTAATCGCGAAATCAGTAAAAATTAACAATATTCAAATTTATGAAAATAAACCTTTTTGAGGTCATCCCATGGCCAAAAAATAGTTATGGAAAAACCATTTTCTTAATGAAATTATCCTTCTTTCTTTATCTTGTTTTTTGTTTTCAACTCTTAGCATTCAATGGGTTTTCTCAAAACAATGTCACACTAGAGGAAGAAAATAGTTCATTAAAATCAATTATACATAAAATTGAAGAACAAACATCTTACAATTTTATTCTAAATAACGATATAATCGATGTTGATCAAAATTTTAGTATTAACGTTATAGAAAAGGATGTAACAGAAACAGTTGCATTACTTTTTAAGAATTCTACAATTTCTTATAAAATCAAAAAAAATCATATTATTCTTTCCAGAATCAAAAAGAAAAATGGTGATTTTACCATTTCTGGAGTTATTACAGACGCAAGTTCAGGCGAAACACTTATAGGTACCAGTATTATTGTCAAAAATAGTAACAAAGGGGTATTTACTAATGAATATGGTTTTTATTCTATAACATTACCAAAAGGAGATTATCTTTTTGAAATTTCACACCTGGGTTATGTCACCAAAGAAGTTGAGGTTCAATTGCAACATAATATGGACATAAAGATAGAACTTCAGCCCTCTTCAAGCGAGCTAGATGAAATCGTGATATTATCAAACCAGAACAATAAAAGTCAGGTAGCATCAATTCTTGGAGGGACTTCTAATTTAACAACATCAGAAATAAAAAAATCACCAGCTCTTTTGGGAGAACCAGATATTACCAGAACGGTATTAGCGCAACCAGGGATTAGTAGCGTTGGCGAAGGAACCAGCGGTTTTAATGTAAGAGGTGGGAATGTAGATCAAAATTTAATTCTACTCGACGAAGCTCCCTTGTACAATACCTCACATTTATTTGGATTGTTTTCTATTTTTAATGCAGATGCTATAAAAGTTATACAATTATATAGAGGCGAAATCCCAGCACGTTTTGGAGGTAGAGCATCATCAGTACTAGAGGTTCGACAAAAAAACGGAGACTCAAAAAGAATAAAGGGAGAAGGTGGGTTAGGGTTATTGTTTTCTAAATTTACTATAGAAGGCCCTATTAAAAAAGATAAGGTAAGTTTTTTAGCCTCTGGTAGACGATCTTATTTTGATGTATTTTTTCCTTTTTTTAAAGGAAACGAAGCTGTTGATAAATTCCATTTTTATGATTTGAATACAAAACTTACCTGGAACATCAATAAAAACAATACATTGTATGCCTCAGGTTTTTTTGCTGCTGATATTATAAAATTTAATCAAGAAGAAGAAGATGGTGAAGGGGGATTTGATTCTGACTTAGACCTTGGATGGACAAATACTACTGCTACCTTACGATGGAACCATATCTTTTCTAATAAATTATTTGCAAATATTACAGGTATTTATAGTAAATATGATTATTCATTTGGAACCAGACAGGATCTTGGAGAAGAAGACATAGAAGACACCTTTAATAGGTCTATCAAAAATTGGATTTTTAAGCCTGATTTCACTTATTATTCAAATCCTGCTACAAAAATGAGATTTGGTCTTTCTGGTAATTTATATCAATTTATTCCAAAACAAAAAATACCAGAAGGCAATGTTCTTCTTGACAAAGAAAAAGCAGTACAACTAGCAGCGTATTATAGTATTGAAAAGCAATGGAATAAATTATCACTGCACACAGGTTTACGGTATTCCTGGTTTGCAAATTTTGGTGCGGAGAGTATAGCGATCTATAGGCCTGATTTACCTCAAACGCCAAGTACAGTTATAGGCTTTAGAGAGGTTAAAAATAACGAAATATCTAAAAGTTACTTTGGACTAGAACCACGCCTGGCCTTAAAATATGATTTTAATGATCGAAAAGCTTTTAAAATAGGGTACAATAGAATGTTTCAATACATCCATTTAATTTCTGCTCAAACTATAGTTTTGCCTAACGATATATGGAAACCATCTGGAGAGTACATTTCTCCCTTAGAAGTGAATCAGTTTTCGGCCGGATATGCATATGATAGCAAGGATCAAAGCTATAATTTTTCAATAGAAGGGTATTACAAAACATTTGACAATATAGTAGAGTATAAAAATGGAGCTAGGTCAGGAGTGGTTGACAACTTAGAAACCGAGTTAGTTCCCGCCAAAGGTTTTTCTTATGGATTAGAGTTAGCAGTCCATAAAAATAAAGGGAGACTAACTGGAAATGCAAATTATACCTATGCCGTATCTAAACGGAAAACAAAAAGTAATTTCTCTTCAGAACAGATTAATAACAACGCATATTTTCCTTCAAATTTTGACAGACCTCATATATTGAATATTACGGCAAATTATAAATTATCTAAAAAGTGGGAAATGGGAGCTTTTTTCACCTATCAAACAGGAAGACCCACTACTCTTCCCAATGGTAGACTAAGCATAAACGGAGATTCATTTCTTACATTTTCTGATAGAAATGCCTTTAGAGTTCCAGACACCCATAGAGCCGATATTTCGTTTACCTATACACCCACAGATAATCCTAAAACCAATTGGAAAGGTAGTTGGAGTTTTGGGTTATATAATGTGTATGGTCGCAAAAACGTTTTTTCCGTTAATTCTACTTTGGACGATAACAAATTAGAAACTGGACAAATCTCTTTGATTCCAGCCCCAATACCCTTCATATCTTATAATTTTAAATTTTAGAATCATGAAAAAACTACCTATACATATAATATTTGTTTTCTTATGTATTGCAACAAGTTGTGTTGATGACATCGCTCCAGATTTTGAATTTAAAGAGCAAGTTTTTGTTTCTGGATTGCTTACCAATGAAGAAGGTTTTGTGTCAGTTCAAATTCAAAAAACAGTAGCGGTAACCGATACCACTTTTGGTGCTATAAACGATGCACAAGTATCCTTATTTACAAGAGATGCATCCAATACAGTCTCGTTGGTTTCGGATTCGTTTACAGTAAATAATGGTGAATATAGAACATCAGCAATAATTACTCCCATAATTGGAAATACTTATTGGATCGAAGTCATGCTACCTGATGAAACTGTACTCATATCAGAAGAAGAAATTTTAAAATCACCCATACCCATTATAGATATGGTAAAAAACGGAAACACGGTTCGGGTAACTTTTACAAGCCCAATCGATGAACAAAATTTCTACTTAATTCGCTCAGAGGTACTTAAAGATGGTGAGTTAATTTCTGATGAATCAGGTGTATTTGATGATAGAGCTATAAATGAAGAATTAGAAAAAAATCTTGACATTAGTTATAACATAAGTAATGGTGATGCATTAAGGATCAGTATCAACAATATTAACTTTAACACGTTTCAGTTTTATCGCAATGTACTTGGAAACCCAGATGATCTGGAGCTATCATCTTTATTCCTGCCTATTAACATTGTCGGTAATATTACCAATACTACAAATTCCGAATTGACATTTGGCAATTTTGGTATAGCAGGATTTAGTACCATGACTATTAATTTCTAAGCGAACACTTTTTATAAATACACTTTTTTCAAAACTAGTTGAGGTAATAAATTACCCCCGGCAGTCTTATCCTTCTATTTTAAAAAAACAACACCTTTTAACAATGTAATTCACTTATTAAAAAGAGGTTACCATAAACAAGGTGCCCTATCAAATAATTATAAATAACATAAAAATTAAAGTATTATGAAACATTTTAGCAAGTACACAACAACAATTATTTTATCATTACTTTTTATAAGCTGCAGCTCTGATGATGCCAATCAAACTATTGGAATATCTAAGGAAATTAAAGATTTAATTTATTTCAAAGGAGATGAAGATGCATCTACAGTTATAGTAAATGCCCAAAGTGGACCAGATACAAAACTCAGCACAGGTGAAGTTGACGAAATTTTTCAAACTTTTGATACTACCGACCTTTTAGTGGTAAATGTACACCAAGCACAAACATTAAATCCTAGTCTATTTGAAGCAAATGATATAACATTTGATAGAGCTATTGATTTAAATACAGAAAGTGTAGAAATGATTTACAAGGTGGTTAAATATTTTAAAGATCAAGGAAGAACTGTTTATGTTTTAGGAATTTCGTTTGGTGCATTTATAGCACAAGATCTTATCTCAAAAAAAGGAGCAGATGCAGCAGATCAGTACCTCATTATGGTAGGTAGATTAGATATGAATGCTATTATGTGGCAAGCATTTTCTGAAGGAAGGCCCGGGTATTTTGAAAACGGAATTACTCCTATAATTGACCAAGAAGTTGGTGCAGATTTAATTGATAGAAATTTGGATCGACTAGCCGCTGGATTGTCGATGAATAGATATACAGAACTTCTTAATACGTTTGAAGACTTATCCAACATCACCTACATTTATGGAGAAATTGACGAAGCCGTTGGTAGACTTACCGATTTAGAAATTGAATTTTTGCAGTCAAAAAACGTTAACCTAATCACTAGCAGTGGAAATCACGATGACACTATTAATGATTTTGTTGTACAAGGTTTTAATGAGGCATTTGGAATACAATTACAATAATTAATCATACCATAGGTACAGTTGACAAGAAGTTACTAATAATTTCACAGGCTATTTTTCATGATTAAAATGCTGTAAAAATACTTTTCTGGTATTTTTAATAAAACCGATGTTCTTCTAAAAACAAAAATATTCACAAACAAAAATGACCATCTCAAAATGAGGTGGTTATTTTTTTTTAGTATTTCTAATAAAACCAACACGATTATACTCTTTTGTAACAAAACTAAAACAGAAATTTTATAACATTCTAAACTATAAAATCTCTACAATGAAAGCCAAAGTCTTATCAAACTTAATAACAAGATATAGTTATAAAACACATCCGAAGTACAGAAAAGCAGAATAATTTTATCAATTTTTAGAATATTATATCCTTTTTCAATCTTATTGAAGTTGAATCACAATAAACCAAAAAAGCTGAGATTACTTCAATTGCAATAACTTCTCAAAAAACAGACAAACCATTGATTATCAATAAAAAAAACAAAACATCAAGATTGATTTCCAACAATTTTTAGCTAGAGAAAATAACTTTTGCGAACATGAAATATTTCAACTTTTTTACACATTTAGCGAACGTTCGCTTTTTTTATCAAAAACTTTTTTATAATATTGCCCTGTAATTAATTATGAAAAACAATAAATCATTTGTCCAAACTATATACAGCTTTCATAAAAAGGTGATCTAGAAGTATTGAAAAAATGAGGTTATGATTTTCTTAATCGCATTGCAAAAAAAAGAACCCCACAAATGCTGTTTCGTAGATATTGATCGGGATTCAAATTATTAATAAAATGGTAAAAATCTAAAGGATGAAATCTAAAGCAAAAACCAAAACATTGGTTACAAATTGGGCTATTAATAATACGATTGACTACAATAGTTATGATTACAATGCTCAAAAAAACAATAGTTAAAACAAAAACATTAACCTAAAATAAAAATTAAAAACAAGATTATGACTACTTATAATTCGACTCTTGATATCGTACGTAAACTAAAGGCAAAACATGGAAATACCTGGGCAACCATAAATCCAGAAAACGCGGCGCGTATTGCTGTACAAAATAGATTTAAAACAGGATTAGATATTGCCAAATACACGGCTTCTATCATGCGCAAAGACATGGAAGCTTATGATGCTAATAGTATAAATTACACACAATCCTTAGGTTGCTGGCATGGTTTTGTTGCCCAACAAAAAATGATTGCGGTAAAAAAGCATAAAGGCACTACAGATAAAACATACCTATATCTTTCTGGTTGGATGGTAGCAGCATTACGTTCAGAATTAGGGCCTTTACCAGATCAATCCATGCACGAAAAAACCTCAGTTCCTAAATTAATCGAAGAGATATACACCTTCTTACGTCAAGCTGATGCTGTAGAATTAAATGATCTTTTTCGTCGTCTGGATGCAGGAGAAGATGTTCAAGCCGAGATCGATAATTTTGAGACCCATGTTGTACCTATCATTGCCGATATTGATGCTGGTTTTGGTAACGAAGAAGCAACGTATCTTTTAGCCAAAAAAATGATTGAAGCGGGTGCTTGTGCACTTCAGATCGAAAACCAAGTGTCTGATGCTAAGCAATGCGGTCACCAAGATGGTAAAGTAACAGTACCACATGAAGATTTTATAGCTAAACTAAATGCCCTGCGGTATGCGTTCTTAGAATTGGGTGTAGAAGAAGGTGTAATTGTTGCCCGAACAGATTCTGAAGGTGCCGGTTTAACACAAAAACTACCCGTATCTATGGAGGATGGAGACTTGGCATCACAGTACATGGATTTTGTTGAAGCAGAGGAAGTTCTTATAGGTGAGGTTAATGAAAATGATGTCTTATTCAAACGTGATGGTAAATTGGTTCGTCCGGTACGCATGCCAAACGGTTTGTATAAATTTAAAGAAGGTTCTAATATCGATCGTGTTGTATTGGATTGTGTTACAAGTCTAGAGAATGGTGCAGATTTATTATGGATTGAGACTCCGACGCCAAATGTTAAGCAAATTGCGCATATGGTAAACCGAGTTAAAGAAAAGGTGCCAAATGCCAAATTAGTATACAACAATTCTCCATCTTTTAATTGGACGATCAACTTCCGTCAGCAGGCATTTGATCTTATGGTAGAATTAGGAGAAGATACATCTGATTATAACCGTTCTGAGTTAATGGATGCTAAATATGATGGTACTGAATTATCAAACCGAGCAGATGAAATGATTCGATTATTTCAAGCAGAAGCATCTCGTGATGCTGGTGTATTTCATCATCTAATTACACTACCAACATATCATACGACTGCGTTACATATGAACGATCTTGTGGAAGGTTATTTTGGAGACGAGGGAATGTTGGCTTATGTAGACTCTGTTCAACGTCAAGAAATACGAAAAGGTGTATCTTGTGTAAAACACCAACGTATGGCAGGTTCTGACTTGGGAGATGATCATAAAACATTTTTTGCTGGAGAAAAAGCGTTAAAAGCTGGCGGAGAGAAAAATACCAGTAATCAATTTGAAATTAAAACAAATATCAAAGAGCCAGAACTGGCTTTAGATAAGTAAAATTCATATTGAAGTTGTTTAGAAAGGTGACCTACAATAAGGTCACCTTTTTTGTAGCTTTAAAAAATAAAAGAAGCTGTTGAATTACTTTAGTAGAAGTGAAGTTCTATAGTGTTAGCTTGATCATGAACAAATTAAAACATTGAATCTACATCTAATATTGAAAACGAAAGAGTAGTTTAATTACGGCTACTCTTTTGTTGATGAAAAATTGTAATTAATAATCTGTATAACCTACTTCGCCAGGTGTATAGAAAGTATCAGGATTAGGATCTATAAGCTTTTGATTATTTTTTAGCTTCTCAACCAGATTTGGATTTGAAATAAATGGCCTTCCTATATATACTAAATCGTATCCTTCATTAAGTAGTTTCTCAGATTTAGATATGCTATCTACATCTCCTCCTACAATTATATTTCCTTCAAAAACAGTCTTTATCGTTCGTTTTATATTTGTAGTAAAATCAGGAGCATTCATAGCAACTCTTTGATCAACGATATGAATATAAGCTATACCTAATTTACCAAGCTCCTCTGCCATATATGTATAGATATCTACCAGATCATCATAATCTCCTTTCATATCATTAAAAACACCATAAGGAGAAACACGAACTCCAACTTTATTACTTCCTATAACATCTGCTACGCGTATTGCAAGTTCCGGTACAAAACGGGCTCTATTTTTATAATCTCCGCCGTATTCGTCTGTTCTAACGTTAGTTTTCGGATTAATGAATTGTTCTAATAAATATCCATTTGCTGCATGAAGCTCGACTCCATCAACACCTGCATCAACCAATTGCTTTGCAGCGTTCACATAATCGTCCTGAACTTTTTTGATATCTGCAATAGTCATTTCTTGTGGTGTATCATGTGGCTGAAACCCTTTACTGTCTGTATATATTTCTCCTTCTAGCGTTATCGAAGATGGAGCAAGTACTCGTGAACCTTCTGGTAAATTTAACAGCGATGTTACCCGACCAGTATGCATTAGTTGTACAAAAATATTTCCTCCATTTTCATGAACCCCTTCTGCAACATTTCTCCATCCTTCAATCTGCACTTTTGAATATGCACCTGGTGTTCTGGCATATCCAAGACCATTGGGCGAGGGTGAAGTACCTTCTGAAATGATTAATCCAGCGGTAGCTCTTTGTGCGTAGTATTTACGCATTAATTCATTTGGAACATTATTAATAGCTCGACTTCTTGTTAAAGGAGCCATAACAATTCTATTATTTAATTGTATATCTCCTAACTTAAATTTTTCAAACGTTTTCATATTTTTTATTTTTTTTATATCATCGTCTTTAGACTACTTCATGAATATAGGCGTATCAACTATTATCTTTCGTTAAGCAGAAACAAGGTTTTTGACTATTTCAGAGGTAACCACATTACCTCCAATACTCCAATTAACTGGATCTTGTTCATCTATGATTACTGTAACAAACTTGGCAAAATCTTCATTGCCTCTTCCTTCTGTTTTGATCATCAATTCTGTTATCCCTTGATGGATTTCTTTTTTAATTTCTTCTGTAAGCATTCCTTTTGGCGTACTAATTTTTACTGTTGGCATTTTTTTTACGTTATTAAAGGTTTATAATTTATTTACATTTTTTTATGAGGAGTGATATAGGATTGTTTAAATAGAAAATATCCTTCTCTAATCTCACATTTTACTTTTATCCTCAGAATATTATTTTAAACTACTTTGCGTAGATGTCCATATCAATTTTAGTATTAAACTTGATGTTTGTCCAATAGGTTGTCGCCCATTTTTTACCCACGACTTCACCTTTCCAATTAGATGAAATTTCTACACGTTCTGTAGGTACTTTTATACCATTGATTGTCTTGTAATGAAGCTTTAACAATTCTGGTTCTGTGATTCCAAATGCTACGACTGTAAACAATAATTGATCAATTAGTTTTGTTTTTTTGTTAACATATAACACATAAGTATCTTGAGAGTCTCCAATATTATTACCAAATGTTACTTTTATCAGATCATAATCACGTCCTTCTACTTTTTTGTTACCAATATGTTGCAGATTTAATCCTTTATCCTGTAACTTAAAGAACATGGCGAACCAATAATAATTTGTCTTTCTCCAAAACCGTGCTATTTGATTTGCTTGCTTATCATTAGAAATTTTATCATCAAACTTTATCCAAACATTTTCTCCGTCATACGCTTCTGTTACTTTACCTTTTCCTTTTAACATAGAATGTTCAGAATATGTTGCAAAAGAGCGTTCTTTATCAAAAACATAGATTTCCTTACTCACAAGAGACATTGGCGTATTTGGATCTTTATATTCTACATCATAAGTGACATTTTTCATATTGTAGAAAGCATTCTTGCCTCCCAATTCATTAATCATATCTGCTATTATTTTTTCAGCATTTTGAGCAGATACCATAGGTATTGTAAAGATTGCTATCAGTAGGGTTTTAATTGTGTTTTTCATTTTTTAATGTTTATTTTATTATTTCTATTTTGTGGATTTATTGTTGTTTTTATGCATCGGTCAATACTTCTAGAATTTGTAAGTCTATTTCTGAAAAAAGCATAGACCTAAGTATCTTAAAATCTCCTGTTCTATTTCTCCACTCTCCATAATCCAGGTAGTGCTGACTAGATTCCCAATGCTCTATGAGGATAAACTTATAAGGTTCCATAGGAAATCTTGATATTTTTGCACTTTCGCACCCCTTATAATCTCTTGTATCAGGAAGTATTCTTTTAAAAAAATGGTGGACTTTTTCAGTGTTTTCTGGTTGAGCAACTAGCTCTATTTTTACCATAATTTTCATAATATCTGCTTTTTGATTACATAGAGTACTATAATGACCTTAATGCTCTGTCGAATTTCTATATTTTATTAATTTGTTGTTGTGTATGTTTTTCTCACAATCTTCAGATTATTGCTACCCTTCAACACTCATTCATATTTGACAAACAATACGTCTTGTGTTTAAAATTAAATTGGTGTATCGGCTATTTCTAACAATATTTATAATAGCAGCCTATTTCAGTATTAGTTTTTAAGAAAAAGGTTATTATTATTTTTACCAAGACTTAATGGATTTAAGAATATTGAAATAAAGTCCCATCCCTAAAAATGGTGTAGGATCATCTCCAAATGTGCCTCCTACTTCGATGTAACCTTGAATATAATTTTCTAATATTGGCGTGGTGAAACCCAAAAAGTAATTCCCTGTGTTTCCTGTTAATATTTTATCTATTGCTATATACGCTCCAAATTCATTTGAGATATTATAATTAACAAAAGCACCTGCTCCATTTGAACCAAAATTATAGTAGGGAGCTATGGACCAATCCCCTTTTACAATAGCAGCAGTAAAGAATAGTGAAGTGTCTACAGAAAACGGCGGATCTCCTTCAAAAATAGTCGTTGCAGAAGGTGAAAAAATAAAACCAACAAGTATTTCTTTAGACAGTTTTTTGTCTTGAGCTATCAGGTTTATTGTAAACAAAAACAAGAAACCCAATAAAAATATGCACCTGTACATCACTAATTTTAGGTTGAGCTTATTTATAAATTGAGGTGATAGTAGGATCCACATTCCAAATATCAACAGCCATTTTCCATTCCCCTTTTTTATCTTTTTTCCAAACCGTAACGACTTTTTCAAATAGACTTACCGTGTTGTCATTTTCACCATCAAAATTCACTAACATTAGATCTATTGTATAACCTAAATCAACACTCTTAGACACAAAAGCTTCTTGTGGTTCCCAAGCGACTTTAAAACCAGGTAATGATTGAAATTCTTGTAATATTTTTCTAATCTTTTCATGACCTCGTATAATCCCTTTATCTGGAGCCATCATTATACCATCCTTTCCAATAAAACTAAAATATTCTTCGGTTGAAAATGTTTTAGACCACTTGCGACTGGTTTCCATTAAATTATCTTCTTCATACTTTTTTTGTTCTGCTGTTTGCTCAGCTAATGGTTTTACCACATGTTTTACTTTTTCCTCGTTTGCACAAGAGGTTACTAAATAACCTATTAATGCTATTAAAAATAATTTTCTCATTTTTCTTTATTCATTATTATTATTAAAAATTATTAGGGGTGTTTAATTAATTACGAATACTCTTAGTTACCTGATTTATAAGTTTTCTATAAAGCTTATGTAGTTTTTGGTATTCGCCTCGATATCCTCTTGAGTTGGATTATGTTCTTCGCCATAGAATGCATAGAGCGGTTTATAATCTGCTTTGACATACTTAAATGTAGTTTCAAAAGGTCTGGTTAGTTCTTCGAGCGTATATTCGTATTGCCCTGTTGCCTTATAATCCTCTTCTTTAATACCTGCAGTAACGGCTAATGCAAACTTTTTACCTGCAAGTTTATAACCGCTATTTTTACCAAATGCCCATCCATGAGTCAAGACATCATCTATCCATTTCTTTAAAAAAGGTGGACAATTGAACCAATAAAACGGGAATTGAAGCACAATTTTATTTACAGATTCTAGTAAAAGTTGTTCTTTTATGACATCTATTTCCAGAGTTGGGTATGTAGAATGTAAATCATGAATAACATATCTATCTGGGTATTTCTGAAGTTCTTGAATCCAACGTTTATTTATTTTAGAACTCCCTAATTTAGGATGCGTTACTATAATTAATGTTTTCTCCATACTCATTTGTTTTAGAACACATTTATTGAATCTTTTTATGTGTTATTTGTTTTATAAAATGTTTCTAAAACAAAGGTATTGAGATCAAATGGGCAACAAATGGAGGAAAAGTCCGCAGATATGGATTATAGGTTCAAGCTATATTTTTTTGACGATACTCTGTTGGAGAACCGCCAATTTTCTTTTTAAAAATTCGTGTGAAATATAAAGGATCATTAAATCCTACTCCGTAGGCAATTTCACTGACAGGCATTTCTGTAATACGAAGAAGTTCTTTGGCTCTTTTTAATTTTTGGTCAGTTATGTAATTATTAGGAGTGTCATTAAACACTTTTTTGAACTCTCGTTTAAAAGAAGACAGGCTCAGATTACATAACTTAGCCAATTCATCTAATCCTAAATTCGAATAACGGTGCAACTCGATTACATTTTTTACATGAACGCTCCTAGTTGAATATAGATCAGAGATTAATTCTTGTATAGAACAAACATTTTCGGATTGTATAAGCAATAACACCAGTTCTTTTATTTTTAACTCAAGTAGATCGTTATTTATCAAAATTGGATTCTGAAAATAGAACTCTAGAGATTCTATAAATCTCGAAATAACCTCTCTTGACACTACTACTTTACTTTGTATATTACAGTCTCCTTGCTCTATTATTTTAGGTAACTCGTTTGCATATATTTTCTTTAGTACTTCCGGATATAAATGCACGACCATAACTTCAACTTGTTCATCATCGGTTTTCTTCAACATATCCAAAAAATGATTTCCGCACTTTAACAAAACTGCTTCTTGACTATTTACCTGAACATTCTGCTCTGCAGATAATAATTTAGGTGCTCTATCTTTAAAATATATAAAACAACCACTGTTTTCAAAAATAGCTTCATATCTAAAAGGAGTACCAATTTTCACCTTTTCGATAAGGATTTTATTGTCATATTCAAATGTAAGTCGCTCAAGAATCATTTAGTTATTTTTTATGAGTCTATTTATATTTAATTATATTAATTAACCAGAAATAGTATTCAATATAAATATACTATTTCTGTTCTTCTTTCAACAAAACATTTATTATGGATTGTTGGGTACTACTGCACACTGCAAAAGAAAGATACCTGTTATTTAAGGTTGCCACCAAGATACTCGCTATAGCTTTTTTCTTATGGATTCATCTTCAATGACAAAAACTTTAAATAGCAATAATCCATAAGAAGAAGCTGATCGTTGGATTGATTTTTGCAAATCATCATGATTAATTTCATGTGATATATTGTACAGCATAACCCGCCTATCTGGCGGGTTATAGGTTACACCTTATTTTTATGTATGTGCTATTATTTTGACTCTTGTCTAGTATAATATATTTTACTTACTATTTTCCACTCTCCATCAACTTTTAACAGATGCATAAAATCTATGTATGTAAAGGTTGGGAACTGAATTTCCAATTGTGCACTCGCAGCGTTACCAGCAATGTTTACTGAAACGACACGAGTATTTATCTTTTCCTTGTGCGGAGTTCCATCCATACCTTCTGTTAAGCCTTTGATAGCATTAACTTCTTTATAGTCATCGCCAATCCATTTCATAGTCGCCGTTGGATGATATGCCTTTTTAAGTGTTTTAGCGTCGTTATTCACAAGTCCTGTTAGATAATAATTCACTGTTTTTTCAACAAGTTGTAAATCTGTTTGTTGTGCTTGAAGTTCTGTTGTTATAGTTGTTACTATAACCAATATAGATAAAAGCTTTTTCATATTTTTTTTATGTTTTTCTGTTTTATATAATCATTTAATTTTCAACAAAATCCGGCCATGTTTTCATTAATGCAATAAATTTCGGACTAAGGCCTTCTTTTTGAAGATGTTCTGCCGACACAGGAAGATTTAAAGGGATAAAATCTTTATTATTTAATACTTGTTTAGGAAAATCGTGATGTACAATGCCAGACTTTCCTATGGTTACAAAGTCTACTCCAGAATTAAGAACCTTATGTACTTCTGCACCACCAGTTATTTTACCAGCCACAGTAAGCTTAACACTTTTATAGTCTAATTCTAAAAAATGATCCAACAATGATTTATTAGTTTCTGTTTGCCCTTCAGGAATTTTAAAAACATCCCATAGTGAAAGATCTATAAAGTCAATTTTATCAGTATTAATCAATCGTTTAGCTATCAATTTTACTTCTTCTAAAATCATTCCGTAACGTTCTGGTGATAAACGAACACCGATAACAAAATCGTTTCCACAAGCAAGTCGTATACCATCTACAATTTCGAGTAATAATCTGGATCTGTTTTCAAGGCTACCGCCGTATTCATCGGTACGATGGTTAATCTCACTACTCAAAAATTGCGCGATCAAGTATCCATGTGCACTATGAATTTCTACTCCATCGTAGCCTGCTTCTTTTGCTCTGACTGCAGCCAATATGAAATTATTTCTTACCTCATGTACTTCTCTTAAAGATAACTCCCTTGCATCAAATTCTTTGTTGATTGAAGGACCTACTGGTTGCCCATCTATTAAATCTTTAGGAGAACGCATGCCTCCATGAAAGATTTGTATAACCGCAAGACTACCATGAGCTTTAATACTCTTTGTTAGTTTTTGATGTCCAGGTATCTGATCATCTGAATAAATACCTAACTCTCCTTCCCATACTTTTCCATTGGCCATTACATTTGAGGCACATGTCATCACCAAGCCAAATTGTCCTTTAGCTCTCATTGTTAACCAATGTAGTTCTACATCTGATAATCTCCCATCGTCATGACTTTGTTTATTGGTCAAAGGAGCCAACATAAACCTATTCTTCATGACTTTTTTGCTAGTAAACTTTAAAGTTTCATTAGCTTTATTCGCTTTGTAATTAACTACGCTCATTTTGATGACTAATTCTTTTAAATATCTAAATCTGGAGAGTTATTTTTTAATTCATTTCTAAAGTAGAGACAATATCCCATTCTAAAATCTTGGACACTGGTAAATGGTCATCATATGTATTGCCATAGTGTGCTTTTACCACGTTTTGTTCTTCATCAATCAAAAAGTCTGCAGGTAAAACAGGGTCTTGAAATGTCGTTTTCAAACTAAAAAAACCTCCGGTTATAGCTTTGGATACTTTACCCGGATTAAACATGGTTTTTAACATGCCCTTGTAAGAAATATCGATCCCATATTTTTTATAAATATTGTATTTCTCATCAGGAATGATCGGGAATGGTGCCTTTTGTTCTCCAGCGTACTTTAGAATCTCAGCTTTTGATGAAGCAAAAAGAGCAACCACCTTTATCCCTTTTTTTATAAATTCATCATGTTTTTTTATCAATTCTCTAACTCCCATATTACAAAAGGGACAAGCAGCTTTCCTAAAAAAAACCAGATATAATTTTTGCCCCATGTAATCAATTAGATTTATCGTCTCTCCATTGATATCTTCTGCCTTAAAAGGTATTAAAAGGTCATTCTCTACTATCTTTTCCATTGTTTTTAAAATTAGTTTCTTAGTAAAAAAGACATATCTGTTTTATTAATGACTACCTTATATACTCCCGTTTTTATTAAACCTGTAATTCATTCTTTTATCAGAGTTTCTTTCTTACACGTGATTAGTCATTTTCTTTATTAATCAACAAAGGCTGGATATCATTAAGTACACCATTTATATCAATCCATCATAATATAACCAGCCCTCGTGTATAGTTTTACACTACGTTAAATTAATTTTTTGCGTGTGAGTCATATACCTTTCCACTTATTTTCCATTGTCCGTCTTTCTTGTATAAAACAAAGAAATCGGTAAAACGAAAACCAAGCCAATCAATGAATTCTACCTTTGCTGCTGCTGCAGGACCTGAAATATCAATCCAGGCAATATGATGTTTTACATTTTCTGACGCTCCTAGAGAACCTACCGCTTCAGCAAACTGATCTGCGGTATGGTTTAAATGATCCCCATTCATAGATCCTACAATATGTGCATGTTCATAAAATGCAGTACGAATCACTTTCCCGTCTCCTGTCTTTGCACTTTCGATATAAGGTTGAAGCGCTTTTACTACTTCTTGATATTCATTAAAATTTTGAATCTCGTCTTGTGCTGTCTCTTTTGTTATTGTTTCCATTTTTATTTTAGATTTTTTTATTAAATAAACTATTTGATTCTATCAGATATTCTTAGAACCTGATTACGACAACAAAGATATCGTCGTTATGCAAACAAGGAATGGAGAAAAAGTTCTTTGATATGGACAATACGTTCAGATAATATATTGTCTCAGACACATTATTAAAAAGATATCTTATACCATTTATTAAAACAATACCTAAAAGGAAATAGCAACTTACCTCATCATTTTTGAGAAAGCTATCAAATTTGACCCAAATATCCATACATAAGGACTATTTCTCCTGTTCAATTCTAAATACTGCATCTACTTTTGCCCCTGATAATAACAAATTATTGCGGCATACATTGAAATGCTAAAACATTAAACTTTATAAAAAAAACGATATGAATTTAACAGACAACATTACAGGAAAAGTAGTAGTAATTACAGGAGCAAGTAGCGGATTAGGAGAAACCACAGCTCGTTATTTGGCATCAAAAGGCGCAAACGTAGTTTTAGGTGCCCGACGAGAAGAACGTCTACAAACGATCACAAAAGAAATCAATGCTCAAGGAAATGGCAAAGCAATTTATGTTAAAACCGATGTAACTAAAAAAGAAGATGTACAAACTTTGGTTGAAGCAGCGGTAAGTGAATTTAGTAAGTTAGATGTGATGATCAATAACGCAGGATTAATGTCTATTGCTCCTATGAGCGAAGTTAAAATCGATGAATGGGATCGTATGATTGACATTAATATAAAAGGTGTTTTATACGGGATCGCATCTGCTTTACCAATTTTCCAAAAGCAAGAATCTGGACACTTTATTAATTTATCTTCTGTCGCTGGAGTAAAAGTATTTAGTCCAGGAGGAACTGTTTACAGTGGGACAAAATTTGCTGTTCGAGCAATTTCTGAAGGTTTACGTCATGAAGTTGGTGGAAATATTAGAACAACCTCTATCGAGCCAGGACTTGTAGATTCTGAATTAAAACATGGTAGCTCACACACAGAGAGTTCTGATTTTGTAAAAGAGTTTTATCAAATCGCTATTCCATCAGATTCTATTGCGAGAACCATTGCTTTTGCGATAGAGCAACCCGCCGATGTAGACGTCAATGAAATCGTTATTCGTCCAACAGTTCAGGATTTTTAATCCGTTCAGTATTTTCACAATCAGTGGACCTTAAAGAATAGCTTACACACAGAAAACCAATGACGAGATTCATCAGGTTTTCTGGTATAAAAAAACCATGCTCCGTTTTGGAGCATGGTTTCATTTATATCGATTATTGCCAAAGTTAATACTTCGATTTGTCTTCTAACTCTATTTTTAATCTTTAAACAACTGTATTTGATAACATTTCATAGTATTTGGATACACAAAATCCCTGTATATTTTGATTATGTTTCAATTAAAGAAAACTCAAGCTTCTGTAAATATGAATTTTCTCTTGGCCGTCTCCAATAATGCTGTATAAAAAGAATTTAAAGAAAACATCTTAACAAATCAATAAGCAACTCTATACCAATTAATTACCGCTATAAAAGCTTTTATTGCTTATATCAAACATATATTATTTAGGAAAACTCAAAAACGCTCCTGGTTTTAAAACAAAGTCCTGAATTGATTTTCCCGAAATTTTTCCTTTAATTTCTTTATCACTCAAATTGTAAAACGTAGTCTCTCGATCATTTTCTTTAATAAAAATATCACTTTCAGCATCTAATGTAATCTCCAGATCTTTCCTTTTTAAAGATTTTAAGTTAAAAAAATACCATTCATTACCTTTTGAAATTGATGTCACCTTATTTCCTTTAACTTCATAATACGTTTGATGTAAACTCCATTTTTTAATTTTTGGAACTGCTGCTTCTTCGTCAATTCGATTATTGTATCCTTTGTACGGATAAATTAGGGTGATAAATTCAAAATTTTTAGATGGCGCTGCCTTAGCGATATTCCAATTTTTTCCTCTAGTACCTCCTTGCTCTACGCTATCTATTGTATTGATTTGATAAATATCACAACCTGAAGCATCATCGTAAATGGCGCGTAATAAATTTGGGCTTTTTTCTTGAGTATAGTGACCTTGCCATACTTGCTTATAGCTATGCTGTTCGTTGGCTTTAAAATTATCTTTTACAATCCAAAAATCTCCTTTTACATAGATTACTTGCCTGCTATAATTAACTCCCAAGTCAGAAAAACCATCATGACTTCCTGTAAAAAAGTCGAAATCAGAATTTGTCTCCCAACCGATCACTTTTGGAGTGGGTAATGACTTGAATTTCCCAAAACCACTTCCTCCTTTGTTTGAAGTCCATTTTTTTCCTTGCAACTCATCATCTACCAAGGCTACATTTTTAGTCATTGAATTTTTAAATATCTCTAAATCTTTCAACGGATAACGTACTTGGTAATTTGGTAAAATAACTTGGGTATTGGCAATAGCTTGTACTCCCAAAACATCCCCGTGTTGATGGTCTGGTTTTTCGGTATCCACACCGGCACTAATAATCATCATTTGATCTTTGGTATTCCACCCTTTTCGCATCACATAATATTGAGTTTCGGGTAATGCTAATGATTTAAATTTGGGCTTTTGAGTAGCTATATCCTTTAAAGATTCCAGCTGGTTCTTTCTTAAAAACCAATAAATTTTAGAAGCTACTTTATCTTTAGAAAAATACCCCATCACTGGATCATCAAATAATAAATACCCTAAAGTCATTGCACCTGAAATATCATTTTTTTCTGCCCAAGGAATATTGGTGTCATCCTGCAAAACAGGGGCTGTTTTATCAGGATACGCAATTTTTATTAAGCTTATAAAAAGTGACTTTAATTTTTCCTCCCACAGTGTATCTATTTTTAAATCACTAATTTTTAATAACTGGTACACGTAAAAATAATTTTCAATGTCGCTTATATGATAGTGTACGGATCGTTCAAATTGAAATCCATCGGGATTAATTTCTTTGTCCAAATGTTCTTTTAATCGTTTCATTGATCTTTCACGCCAAAGATCAGCATCTTTAAAATCCCTAAATAAAATAGAAAGTATTGCCAGTGCTGACATCCCTCTGGTTTGATGATTCCCTGCTCTAAATTTTGAATTATTTTGGTATAAATCTGCCGCGTGTTGTAGTAAAGTAGCTATGGTGATCAATTGCTCTTTATCATCATAGCTTTCTTCCCCAATAAACATATTGTGAATTTGAAGCCAGTTTAAAATTCGATAGCCCGATCTAAATACCTCATATATTCCATTGCCCGAGTCCAAGGTTTCTACTTTTTTATTAGCAAGTGCTTCATTTAAGGAATTTCGTTGCTCTAAAAAATAATTCAAATATTTAGGGTCTTTGTTTGAATTAAAATAATGAAAAGCAATATCAACCATTTTATGTTGCCTGGCCAAATGCCTAAGTGCATAAGCATTTACTTCTTTTTCATTACTATAAGTAAAAGGCAACTGCCATTTGGTTGTTGCCGAAAACTTACCCATATGATCTTCTGCTCTACTCCTATGTTGTTCTAGAGGTGTATACATAGCATTATAATCTTCTAAACGCGCTGAAAAATTATTCCAATCTGAAAAAAAGCGTTCTGAAAACTTCAAACGAAAATAGTGAGCTAAATCACTTTCTGAATCCAGTTTTGTTTTGAGATCTTCTTGCAAATAGTTTTTCAATTCTGTATTCAAAAGTACTCTATCGGTTGGTATTTGTGCTTGAACTATCATCCCTACGATAAGGAGTAATAAAAAACACACTACGGTCTTATATAATGGTGTCATAATTATTTGCTTAGTCCCTTTTTAATGAATTCTATATCTTTTTTCATTTGCTTAAGAATTTTTTCTTTCGGTATCGTAGGTATTTTTCCGTGCTCTGCTCCTCCCAAATCATATTCATAATGAATTGAAATGGGTACGTTAATTTTATATTTTTTCAAGACTTCAAAATAGGCATCAAAATTTATCATCCCTTCTCCAAGTGACGTATATTGTTTTTTCCAGATTCCATTATTTTCTATCCATTTAAAATCTTTAATCACCAAAGAGTTGATATGTGGTTGAATGAGTTGAAAATCTAACTCCCAACTTTTAGCACCTTCTAAACTGGCATGCATAATATCGTATTGACATCCTAAAAATTTAGGATTCATATCTTTTAAAGCAGTTTTTAAATCCCAAATAGGAGCCCCAAAATATAAACCAGAATGATTTTGATACGCACCGGTGATCCCTATATCTTGGTTTAATTGAGCTAACCCTTTTAGCTGAATTGCATAAGCTTCTATATCCCTCTCTATCGCAATATCTTTGGGATATTTGAACCATCCGGTTCGGTAATGTGAATAACCAAGCTTTGCTGCTACTTTTAAAAGTTGAATATTTACAGGGTCCTCTGCGTTTTTTACACTAGAGGAAATCAATTTGGTTTTTAAACCATACGATTGCATAATTTCTGTAACCTTTGGTAGATCTCTAGTCACATTTTCTGGTAGAACATGCCCTTTGGGTCTTACTGTAAGATCTAAGCCATCTGCTCCAATCTCTTTTGCCGCCACACTCATTTCTTTGTAGTCTAAAAATTGTAGGGCTTTAGAAAAAATGTATAATTCAGGCGTATGCGACTCTGGTTCAAAATTAACCAGTTTTTGTCCTATTACACTTGTAAAAGAAAGACCTCCGATGGTTGCCAATGAACCTTTTTTTATAAAATCTCTTCTACAATGATTATTTCTATCCATCATTATTTTCTTAAATTGGTTAACCAATTTAAGAAAATGTATCATCTTACCCTTTTTTTTGGCTTAAAATTATCATTTTGGTTTCCAGAAATAAATTCCTGTATCCCTAAACCAGCTATTGCCCAATTTAGGAGCGCTTACACTTTCAATGAAACTCCTGATTCGTGTTGTTTTAAAACTTTGACGATTTGTACTTAGCTGAATCTACTTTTTTTCATATTCTAAATTTGCAGTTATTATCTTTATTGTAACTGTAGCTGACTTTAGGAATACTTGCACCCATCGTGCAAACTATCTAATGGTCACAAATGTTATAATATTCTATCAAAAATTTAAAAACCAATACAATTCATTATTAAAAAGTGAATAAAAATACAGCACTGTTATTAGACTTACTACCACAAAAAAGTGTAATTTCACATGAAAACCATGATCCGCTGTTAAAATTAATAGTTCCGTGGTAGCAAAAATAACCTATCCAACATGAATAGGTTACCTGTTGTATCGGGAACAGGACTCCCTTCGACTCGTACCTCGTTTATCCTGAGCTTAGTCGAAGGGTTCAAGATAAACTTCTCGTCCTGTCAAGTCTTATTAAAATATTAGCAATAAAAAAAGCTTCAGAAATTTCCTGAAGCTTTTACTTAGTAGCGGGAACAGGACTCGAACCTGTGACCTTCGGGTTATGAGCCCGACGAGCTGCCTACTGCTCTATCCCGCGATATATGATTAGCAACCTACTTGTCTTTTAAACTTCAGATCATAACTCTGACAAGTTCCTTATCATTCCTTACGGACGGCAAATATACAACCTTTTTTAGTTTCACAAAGCATAATTAATAAAAACTAATCATATTTATTTACATCATTTTCTTATGCATTGACTTTTAACCAGATAACTTAGCACCTAATATTTTAAATTATAAAAACAGGCTTATTTTTTGTCAAATCATTTATAATTTACGCTATTATTGAAATATATTCAAAACTGATCTAAACTTTACGCTTTTATTAGCACGTATCTCAGGTATCTTGTAAATTTGTCTGCTTTTTAACATTTTAATAATAAGATGCGAAATGCATCATATCAATTATAGTAGTAAAGATCATAAAAATGAGTAAGACATTATTTGACAAAGTGTGGGATTCGCACGTAGTACGTAAAATAGAAAATGGACCAGATGTATTTTTTATTGATCGCCATTTCATTCATGAAGTAACCAGTCCGGTGGCTTTCTTAGGATTAAAAAATAGAAAAAATAAAGTATTATATCCAGAACGTACTTTTGCAACGGCAGATCATAATACTCCAACAATAAACCAACACCTCCCTGTAGATGATCCATTATCTGCTAATCAGTTAAAAGCATTAGAAGAAAATGCTGCAGAATGGGGTATCTCTCATTGGGGATTGGGACATCAAAAAAATGGTATTGTGCATGTTGTCGGACCAGAGAACGGAATTACACTCCCGGGGGCTACAATAGTATGTGGAGATTCTCATACCTCTACTCACGGAGCTTTTGGTGCCATTGCATTTGGTATTGGTACATCAGAAGTAGAAATGGTACTATCCTCACAATGTATCATGCAGCCTAAGCCAAAAAAGATGCGTATTAATGTTAACGGAGAACTTGGTTTTGGAGTTACACCAAAAGATGTAGCATTATATATCATCTCGCAACTCACTACCTCTGGAGCTACAGGGTATTTTGTAGAATATGCCGGAGACGTATTTAGCAATATGACGATGGAAGGTCGTATGACAGTTTGTAACCTAAGTATAGAAATGGGTGCCCGAGGAGGAATGATCGCTCCAGACGAAAAAACATATGAATACATACAAGGAAGACCTCTTACACCAAAAGGTGATGCCTGGGATAAAGCCATGACCTATTGGAAAACATTGACAACAGATGAAGATGCTGTTTTTGATAAAGAACTTAGCTTTAATGGTGCCGATATCGAACCTATGATTACTTATGGAACTAATCCGGGAATGGGAATCGGGATTACCAATCACATCCCTACTGCAGAAACCATAGAAGGAGGTGTCGCTACCTACAAAAAATCTTTAGGATATATGGATTTTAATGAAGGAGACGCTATGATTGGTAAAAAAGTAGATTATGTATTCTTAGGAAGTTGCACCAATGGACGAATCGAAGATTTTAGAGCGTTTGCTTCTATCGTAAAAGGAAAAAAGAAAGCAGATAATATTACCGCCTGGTTAGTTCCTGGATCACACGAAGTAGAAGGACTAATCAAGGAAGAAGGGATACTAGACGTTATTACAGAAGCTGGATTTACCTTAAGAGAACCCGGATGTTCTGCATGTTTAGCAATGAATGCAGATAAAATTCCTACCGGGAAATTAGCAGTGAGTACTTCGAATAGAAATTTTGAAGGAAGACAAGGACCTGGGTCAAGAACCTTACTTGCAAGTCCTCTGGTTGCTGCAGCAACTGCTGTTACCGGAGTAGTAACTGATCCCAGAACGCTTTTAGTGTAATTATTTAAAAAAAAAGAAAAAATGGCATACGATAAATTCGAAATACTAACCTCTACCGCAGTACCATTACCTATAGAAAATGTAGATACAGATCAGATTATTCCTGCACGTTTCCTTAAAGCAACAGAACGTAAAGGATTTGGTGATAACCTTTTTAGAGATTGGAGATATAATAATGATGATACTCCCAAAGAAGATTTTGTACTTAACGATACAACCTACAAAGGCAAAATCCTTGTTGGAGGCAAAAACTTTGGATCTGGGTCCTCTCGTGAACACGCTGCCTGGGCGGTATATGACTACGGATTCAGATGTGTAGTTTCTAGTTTTTTTGCAGACATTTTCAGAGGTAATTGTTTAAATATTGGAGTTTTACCCGTTCAGGTAAGTCCTGAGTTTTTAGAAAAAATATTTAAGGCTGTAGCAACCAATCCTGATACTGAAATTGAAATAAATTTACCAGAACAAACTATTACGATTAAAGCTTCTGGAGCGTCAGAATCTTTTGATATCAATACATACAAAAAGGAAAATATGCTTAACGGATATGATGATATTGATTATCTAACTAAAATGACATCAGAAATTCAGGAATTTGCAGCAGAGCGCCCTTTTTAAATATAATTTGGGTGTTCGAGCGTGCTATTCGCTATAATCTTTTATGACTTCCTTCGGACAACACTTCGACAAGCTCAGTGTGACAGCTTAGGATAACAAAAAAAGATAAAAGCTTGTTTTGAGCGAAGTCGAAAAGACTACTATCCCTAACGCAAAAAAAAATTCCAAAAAAAGACCTCACAGGTTTCGAAAATACCTGAGATCTAAGAAATAGAAGAAATGAGCAAACGAACCATAGAAATCATGGATACTACACTTCGGGATGGTGAACAAACTTCCGGAATATCCTTTTCTGCTTCAGAAAAACTAACCATTGCACGCCTTCTTATCGAAGAATTAGAGGTGGATCGAATAGAAGTAGCATCTGCAAGAGTATCAGAAGGAGAGTTTGAAGCGGTAAAAAATATTATTAATTGGGCTAAAGAAAATGAATACCTTAATCGAGTAGAAATATTAACATTTGTTGATGCAGGAAAGTCGATACAATGGATGAAAGATACTGGTGCCAAAGTTCAGAATCTACTCACCAAAGGATCTTTAAATCATCTCAAATATCAACTTAAGAAAACTCCAGAGCAACATTTTAATGATGTAAAAGAAACTTTCGCGCTAGCGCAAAAAGAAGGGATTATCAATAATATCTACCTGGAAGATTGGAGTAACGGAATGCGTAATTCTCCAGAATATGTATATCAATTTCTTGATTTTCTTTGTACGCAGCCTGTAAAACGGGTTTTATTGCCGGATACTTTAGGTGTTCTAATTCCTTCTGAAACGTACACCTATTTAGCACAACTTAGAAGCAAATATCCCAATCTACACTTCGATTTTCATGCGCACAATGACTACGATCTTGGAGTCGCTAATGCTATCGAAGGACTTAAAGCTGGTGTAAATGGATTACATTTAACCATGAACGGAATGGGAGAACGTGCAGGAAATGCCCCGTTAGCTAGTGTAATAGCTGTGATTAATGACCATCTCCCCGATGTGACCACTCGTGTAAAAGAAGTTGCTTTATACAAAGTAAGTAAACTTGTTGAAACATTTTCTGGATTTAAAATCCCTGCAAATAAACCTATAGTAGGAGATAATGTATTTACTCAAACTGCAGGTATTCATGCCGATGGAGATAATAAACACAATCTCTATTTTAATGATCTTATGCCAGAACGTTTTGGTAGAAAACGCAAATATGCTTTAGGAAAAACTTCAGGAAAAGCAAACATAGAGAAAAACCTTCAGGAACTAGGGTTAAAACTAAGTCCAGAAGACATTAAAAAGGTTACCCAAAAGATTATTAAACTAGGAGATAAAAAAGAAGTGGTTACCCAGGATGATCTTCCATATATCATTTCTGATGTATTAGACAGTAAATTATATACAAATAAAGTAAAGATTAAATCTTACGTGTTAAATCATGCCAAAGGATTAAGCCCTTCTGCTACTGTAGCGATAAAAATAGAAGATGAGGTTATAGAAGAACATGCCCAGGGAGATGGTCAATACGATGCTTTTATAAATGCCCTGGGAAAAGTTTATAAACAAAAGAACAAAGTATTACCTAAGCTTATAGATTATGCAGTCAGGATTCCTCCGGGAAGTAATTCTGATGCACTTTGCGAAACTGTCATTACCTGGAAAACTGAAGTAAAAGAATTTGTTACCAGAGGACTAGATTCTGATCAAACGGTTTCTGCTATCAAAGCCACAGAAAAAATGCTGAATATCATAGAACAATAATTTTTAGAATAAAAAATGGAATTAAACGTAGCACTGTTACCGGGAGATGGTATCGGACCCGAAGTAATCGATCAAGCTGTAAAAGTTTGTGATGCGATTGCAAAAAAATATAATCATAATATAAAATGGACCACTGCTCTTACTGGTGCAGCCGCCATAGATGCTGTAGGAGAACCCTATCCCGATGAAACTCACGAAATCTGTGTGAATGCCGATGCTGTATTATTTGGAGCCATTGGTCACCCCAGATTTGACAACGACCCATCTGCAAAAGTACGTCCGGAGCAAGGGTTACTTAAGATGCGTCAAAAATTAGGGCTGTTCGCCAATGTACGTCCTACATTTACGTTCCCATCATTAATTGATAAATCACCATTAAAACAAGAACGAATAGAAGGAACAGATCTGATATTTCTTCGTGAACTAACCAGTGGTATCTATTTTGGGAAACGAGGTAGAGAAGATGATGGTAACACAGCTTATGACACTTGTACTTATACAAGAGCAGAAGTACAACGTCTAGCCAAAAAAGGGTTTGAAATGGCAATGACACGTAGTAAAAAATTATGCTGCGTTGATAAAGCTAATGTTCTGGAGTCCTCCAGGCTTTGGAGAGAAACCGTACAAGCTATGGAGAAAGATTATCCAGAAGTCGAAGTAAGTTATGAATTTGTTGATGCAGTAGCCATGCGTTTGGTACAATGGCCTAATTCATATGATGTATTGATTACCGAAAACTTATTTGGTGATATCTTAACAGATGAAGCTTCTGTTATCTCTGGTTCAATGGGACTTATGCCTTCTGCATCTCTGGGAGAAAAAACAGCTTTATTCGAACCTATACACGGATCGTATCCTCAAGCAGCTGGAAAAAACATTGCCAACCCTTTAGCAACTGTACTTTCTGCAGCAATGATGTTTGAAACAGCGTTCGGGTTAAATGATGAAGCTAAAGCAATTAGAGTGGTAGTTGACAAATCTCTTAATGAAGGAATCGTAACCGAAGATCTTTCTGGAGACAACAAAGCTTATAAAACTACAGAAGTAGGAGATTGGCTGGTAGAGAATATTTAAATTCAGTTATTGATCAAACAACAAATCCAAAGAAAGTTTTCTTTGGATTTGTTGTTTGATATAACATCTCAGGAATTGATCGGGAATCTAACATATACAATGATGTTTACACATAGATTCCAGCCTACACAAGAATGACAAAAAACACTTATATTACTATTGCTCAATATTTAACACTTCAAAAGCTATTAATTCCTGATCTTCGAACCTGGGATGAAGTTCTATGGGATTACAACACACCTCACAATCTTCAACATATACCTGATATGGTATTGAAGGATCTAATAACATTGATATTTCTTCCCAACAATATGGACATTGAAAAAAATGTTCGAACATGATTCCCTTTTTTTATCGCGTTCCTATTGACAAAACACTTCGACAAGCTCGGTGTGACAATCTAGTCGAAGAGAAACTTAAAATTCTTCGTTAAGCAATTGTCCTGTTAATTGTAATAATTGTAACTCAGCAATCTTAGCATCATATTTCGCAGAATTCTTATTGGTTTCTGCAAGAATTAAATTGATCTGCGCTTGCCTGAATTCTATTGAAGTTACCTGCCCCAACTTAAAACGCTCTTTAGTACGTTCAAAGTTGTTTTGATTGGTCAATACATTTTGTTGCTGTATTTTATATACATTCAATCGGTTTTCATAATTCCCAAGAGCATTGGCAATATCTCGCTTAACCTCCTTCTGCACTTGACTTCTTATGATTTCCTGGTTATCTAATGCTATTTTTGCATTTTTTACTCTGGTAATCGTACTACCTCCATCAAAAAGATTCCAGGTAAGACTCACTCCGGCAGCTAGCGTATAGGTATCAGCAACATTACCAGGAAAGAATGCCGACGGTGGATTTCTATTTTCATTCCATCCATACGAACCGGTTAACCCTATTGTTGGCAAATATCCTGACTTACTTACCTTAATATCATAATCAGATATCTTGATATTACTTTCATTTTGTAATAGGGTCACATTATTTTCTGTAGATTTCTCCAAATACTCATCTAATTTGAGTTTAGGGATAAACTGTATAATGGTATCTACTTCAAAATTACGCTCTAATTCATTGTCCAGAATTACATTCAAATCTCTTTTGGTATTGACCAATTGTTGTCTGGTATTCAATAAATTAATACTATCATTAGCTACATCTACCTCTGCATTAAGCACATTGAGTTTTGTATTCTGACCATACTCAAATTGATAATTGGATCGTGAAACACGCTCACGAGAAATTCGAAGCGTTTCTTCTAAAATTCCTTCGTTTTCAGATAATCGGGCGACCTCATAATACACTGTAAATAACTGTAGAATCGTATTCTCGATTGTTTCTCTTGCCTGTAATTCTGTGAGATTATACTCTTCTTTTAACCGTTTATAATTATAAAATCTACCCAAACCATCAAACAAAGTATAATCCAGATCGATTCCTGCATTATATCGTTGGGTTTCTGCATCTTCAATCTCAATATCAGCACGAGGTTCTCCTGTATTGGGATTTAATGCCCCTCCAAAAGACGTTGTACTATTTGCTGATTGATAGTTTGCCCCAGCACTGGTAGACAATCTGGGTAAATATCCCGAGTTAAGAATCCCTTTATTATTTTTGGCCACTTCTATCGAATTGGTGGCTATTAATATTCCAAAATTGTTTTCTAAGGTAAGTCGTATCGCTTCTTGCTTGGTTAATTGCTGAGCTATCACATTACCAGAAATCAAAAATAGCAGACAAAATAATCTCATAATATGGGTATTATACTTGCAATTCATGATGTTCTTCATCCTCTTCTTTTTGTTCTTTAATGGCTCTTTCTACTTCTTCTTTGGTGATCTTATTTCCTGTAGCTAACCATTTTGAGCTTACTTTTACACTATTACTAAATGATAAAAACAACGGCAATACCAACAATGTCAACACAGTGGCAAAACCAATACCATATGCAATAGAAATGGCCATAGGAATCAGAAATTTTGCTTGACGACTTTCTTCAAAAATCAATGGTGCTAATCCGGCTATAGTAGTCAATGATGTTAGGAAAATAGCTCTAAAACGTGATCTACCAGCCTCATAAATAGCTTCATCAAAAGATAATCCCTCCCGAAGGTTACTATTAAACTTACCGATAAGTACCAAGCCATCATTAACCATAATACCTATAAGTGCAATAATTCCTAGCAGAGACAATAGATTTATTGAAAAACCATGCGCCCAATGTCCTAGAGCTACTGCAGGTAAACTTAGTGGGATTAGCAGTAATAACAATAACGGCTGACTATAACTCCTAAAAGTAAATGCTATTGTAATATAAATCAAAGCCAAGACGGTTAATCCTACAGGACCAAGTGATCCTAAGAATTTACCTGCTTCACGATTCTGCCCTTCATAAGAAGGGGTTACCGTAGGGTACTTAGACAGAATTTCTGGCATTGTGACCGTTCGAATTTCTGCTAGTATATCAGTAGAGCTTGTCGTTTCAGGGTTTTTAATATCTGCAGAAATTTGTATTTCTCTACGTCCATCCAAATGATTAACCGCAACATCTCCTCGTTCAATACTATAATTAGCGATCTCTGATAATGGTATTTTTTCTCCTGAGATTGCACTAATACGCATATCTTCTAAATCCGAAATAGAGGAACGATTATCTCGATCATAACGTACCCAAACCCGTATCTCATCTTGACCACGTTGAAATCGTTGTGCTTGCACTCCAAAAAAACCAGCTCGTACTTGGCGCATCACATCGTTTAAATTCAACCCTAATAGGTATGCATTCTCTTTTAATTCTATTCGAATCTCTTTAATTCCTGCGGGATCATTATCGGTTACATCCTTTAATAAAGAATTAGCAACTAAGACTTCTTTCAGCTCTTTTTTCGCAGCTTTTAGCTCTGCAATATTGTTTCCTAATAAAGATACAGAAACTGGTCTTCCTCCAAAATTACCACCACTACCATACACCAAGCTTTCTACTCCTGTAACCTCTCCCATTTTTTGCCTGATCAGGTTAGTTACCATAGATGATGATATCTCAGAAGGACGTTCTTCTCCTGGTAATAAATTAATCACTAATGCAGCGGCAGAAGATCCAGGACCTCTGTTACTAATAATATTTTTAAATAGTTCTTTCCCCTCATATATAGGGTCATTTAAATGCTTTTTGGTTAATTCCTCATTGACTTCTACAGCTTTGACTTCAATTAAAGAAATTATACTATCTGTGGTTTTTTGGTTAGTCCCATTAGGCATATTAAGTGTTACTCTTACCTGATCACTGGCCACTTGAGGAAAAATAGATGTTCGAACAATCCCTCCTCCTATACTACCAATTGCTAATACCAGAAAAACCACAAATACCGAAAACATAAAAAACTTGTTTTGGAGTGTAAAACGTAATAAAGGGCTATACAAATGATCACGTAACCATCCCATAATACTATCTCCAAACGTATTGATATACCGCAGCTTTGCAAATAATTGACCAATGCTTGTTTTTGGCTTAGCGTCTTGTTTCTTAAGGGCTTTGGAGTGTGCTAAATGAGCTGGAAGAATAATCAATGCTTCTACTAAAGAAACTGTGAGTGTAAGAATTACCACCACAGAAACTTCTCCAAAAAACTCTCCTATTCGACCATCCAAAAACAGAAAAATACTAAAGGCCAATATGGTTGTAATAATTGCAGAGATAATTGGAGGAATTACTTCCATTGTACCATCTATTGCGGCTTGAACAGGGCTTTTTCCTTTTTCGTAATGTTGGTATATATTCTCAGCAATAACAATTCCATCATCTACCAAAATTCCAATAACAATAATCATCCCGAATAAAGAAAGTACATTGATTGTGACATCAAATTGTCCTGCGAAAATGAACATTCCCATAAAAGCTACAGGAAGTCCAAATGCTACCCAAAATGCCAATCTTGTATTTAGAAACAAGGATAAAAAAGTGAGCACCAATAGCATTCCTATGATCGCGTTTTCTGTAAGAAGTTTTGTACGTTGAACTAAGGTAATAGACCGATCACTAATAACATTTAATTGAACGTTATTATACTTCTGATTGAAATCTTCTATATATGCTTTTACCTTTTCCGCTGAAGAAATCAAATCTTCGGTATTCGTACTTGTAATCTGCACATCTACCGCCAAATCTCCATTAAAATATGTGGCATTTGGTGTTTCTGAAAAACGATCACGTATTACTGCTACGTCTTTTAATCGTATTGCCCGACCTGTAGCGTCAGCACGAACAATCAAATTAGAAAGTTCGTTACCATAATACGAGCGGTTATTTGCTCTTATGAGGTATTCCTCGGCATCTGTTTTGATGGTTCCTCCTGTTGTTAAAATATTAGCTCGACTTACTGCTTGCGCAACTTCGGTGAAGCTAAGATTATATGCCAGTAAGTTTTTTTCGTTTATAGCTATTTCAATTTCTTCTGCCGGATATCCTGAAATATTAATCTGAGAGATACCATCTATCCCTCGAAGATCATTTTCAATTTGTCTTGCAATTTGTTTTAAAGTTGAAAGAGGTATCTCTGTGCCACTTACCGAAAAGTTAATAGTAGGACGAATTGCTTCTTGCTTTGCCACTACCAAAGGCTCCATGCCCACCGGAAAAGAAGGAACACGATCTACCGCATTCTTTACTTCTAATAACATAAAGTCGATATCTTTTCCTTTTTCAATTTCAACATTTATGGTTCCACTATTTTCTCTAGAGACCGATGTTACACGATCTACACCTTCTAATCCTTTTAAATTATCTTCTATTTTAAGTACAATTCCTTCTTCTACCTCTTGAGGAGATGCTCCTGGATAAGTAATATTAACAGATATATTTTTAGAATCACTTAAAGGGAAAAATGAAGATTTTAATGAAAGTGCTCCCACAATACCAAAGGCAAAAAATGCAATCACGACAACATTTACAGCAACGTGGTACTTAATAAAATAAGCAATAATTTTACGCATAACTATTGTTTTTTAGTTGTACTCACAGCAGTATCAATAAGAACATTTTTCTTCTTTTCCTGATAGATCTTGATCAGCATTCCGGCATATGCTCCCGGAACGCTTTTGGATAGTATGATGGTTTCTTCGGGAATTCCTTTGAGCACCACTTTTTTATCAGAGAAATACACAGGATTTACATCTATAATATCAAGAATACTATCTCTAACAACAAATAGCTTATCACCTTCCTGAAGTAATCCTCGATCAATCTCTATAGCATTTTCTTCTTTTTTTGCATCAAGATTAGCCTCTAGATACATCCCTTCTCTAAGCGATGGATCAGCAACCTCTATAAATGTAGTGATGGTTTGAGTAGCTTGATTAACGCTTCCATTAATTCTGGCTACTTTCCCTGTAAATGTTTTTGTTTTATTAAGATTAGAAAGTTCTACAGATTCTCCCACTTGAAGTAAATCTCCATATTCTTTCCCAATAGCGACTTGCATTTCGTATGTACTCGTATCGATATACTCTCCTAATTTTTGTCCTTGTCTGATTAAAGTTCCCTCAGTAACCAAAGCCTCTGTTAGTACTCCTTCAAACGGGGCAGAAATAGTATATTTAGCCAGGCGTTGTTCTTGATTTTTTACATTATAATAGGTGGTAAATATATTTCTACCTGTTATAAAGTATTTTTCTTTATCTGAAGTGATTTCCGGTAGTTTTGGTGTCGCTTTACTCATATCAAAAGTATTAAGATACTCTTGCCATTTATCATAAATCTCTGGATAATCTAATCGTAAATCAGGCATTATTGAAGTAACCAGATTATACAAATTACTTTTCGCCGATTGTACACTTGCATAATACTCTGATGCATCAATTCTTATTAATGCTTGTCCACGTTTGTATTGCTGACCTGTTTTAAAAAGCTGACTTCCTCCTCTAAAAATCCCCTGAACCTCGGAGTATAACTCCAACCTTCTTTTTGCTGTTAAATTACCATTGGCAGCAATTTGAATGGGGATAGTGGTATTTTTTACAGTGTCTACAAAAACAGTCTTAATTACTTTTGCAGGTTTAGGTTTGGGTCTTCTTTTATTATCAACAATCTTTTTGGCGGCAAATACTGCAACCACAATTAATAATAATCCAAGAATAGAAAGTATAATTTTTCTCATAGCATAATTGTATCTGCACTTAGTGCAAAATCGCATACAAAACTATCAACCATAGCAGTGCGATGCAGTTAAAAAACTCATAAAAGTTAAATCCCTGCGGTTTACCACAAAAAAAGCACCCATTAATACGGGTGCTTTTTATAATAAAATATGATACTTACTCTCTATTCTTCAGCGATTTGCGCAATCTTAGATTTTACCTTTTTCAATACCGCAATCAAGGTTTCGATCTCTTCATCATCCAAGCTTTCCTGAACCGCCGGAATAAGATCATACATAATAGGCTGTACTTTTTCTATAACTTCTTTTCCGTAATCGGTTAAAAAAATACGATTAACCCTTCTGTCATTTTCATCACTTTTTCTAACAACAAGTTTTTTACTTTCCATGGTATTCACTAATCGAGTCATGGATGTTTTATCACGATGTGTAATAAATGCAAGGTCATTTTGGGGCTGTCCATCATCTACATTTAGGCGTTTTAAAACACTCCATTGTTCTTTGGATAAGTCCAATCCATTTTCTCCAAATGCTTTTTGAACTAAAAACCCAAAATCATAGTGAATCTTGCCTACCCAGGATAATGCATGAGCATTTAAATCTATGGCTTTTGTATCATTCATAAATACCGTTCTTTAAATTATCAAACGCAAAAATATCTATAAAATTCTAGTTGTACCTGCTACTCACTATAAAAATATCACAAAAGTAACATACCGTATTCTGTACTACTTTAGGAAGATACGTCTATATTGTGCGGTATTCTTAAAAAAACCATATTGAGAATATTAAAAATGTAAATTATACATTTAATTTTATGGATTCTTTAAAATTTAAGAAAAAAATCAAACTGCATTTATAGCATCAATTTCTTCTTGTAATACTTCCCAATCTTCCATCAAAGAAGATAATTTATCTTTTTTTGCCTGATAACTATCAAAAAAATCTGGCTGCGCTATAGTCTGGTCATAATTAATTGCTAATTCGACATCAATCTCCTTGATTTCTCTTTCTAATTTATTGATTTTAGATTCTACATTACTCAACTTATTATTAAGTGATTTGAGCTTTTTCTGATCCTGATAGGATTGTTTGGCCGTTTCTTTTGTATCAGAAACAGATGTAACTTGCTTATCTTTCTTTTCTATTTCTCGCAGATCATCTAGTCTTCGTTCTTCCAAATAGAAGTTTATATCCCCAAGGTATTCTTTAATTTTTTTGTTTTTAAACTCATATACGGTATTGCTTAATCCTTGTAAAAAATCTCTATCATGTGATACCAGGATCAGGGTCCCTTCAAAATTTTTCAGGGCTTCTTTTAATACATTTTTGGATTTAATATCCAGATGATTCGTGGGCTCATCCATTACCAATACATTAAAAGGTTGCAATAACATTTTACATAACGCCAATCGGTTTCGTTCACCTCCAGAAAGTACCTTTACTTTTTTATCTACTTCATCTCCTCTAAATAGGAATGAGCCTAACATATCACGTACTTTACTACGTGTTTTCTCATCTGCAGCATTTATCATGGTATCATGAACGGTTAATTCTCCATCCAAATATTCTGATTGATTCTGAGCAAAATATCCTATTTGTACGTTGTGCCCTAATTTAAACTCCCCGTCATATGTTATTTCATCAATTATAATTTTGGCTAAGGTAGATTTACCTTGTCCGTTCTGACCAACAAAAGCTATTTTTGATCCTCGCTCCACGAGCAAATCAATATCTTTAAGAATTTCTTTATTTCCATAACTTTTACCTACACCATCTGCTTCTATCACTACTTTTCCTGGTTGTACATGTATAGGAAAACTAATATTCATTACTGCATTATCATCTTCATCCACCTCTATTCTATCGATCTTATCTAATTTCTTAATCAGCGATTGTGCCATCGAAGCTTTAGAAGCTTTAGCTCGAAATTTTTCAATCAACTTTTCTGTTTGTTCGATTTGTTTTGATTGATTTTTTTGAGTAGCTAACTGTTGTTCTCTAATTTCTTTACGAAGTATCAGATATTTAGAGTATGGTTTATTATAATCATAGATTCGTCCCAAAGAAATTTCTATCGTTCTATTGGTAACATTATCAAGAAACATTTTATCGTGCGAAACAATAACCACTACCCCTCCATAATTTTTTAAAAAATTCTCCAACCAAATTATAGATTCGATATCCAGGTGATTTGTTGGCTCATCTAACAATAAGATATCATTGTTTTGTAATAAAAGCTTTGCTAATTCAATACGCATCCTCCACCCTCCAGAAAAGGTATCGGTTAGTTTGTCAAAATCTTCTCTTGCAAATCCAAGCCCTTGTAACACTCTTTCTGTCTCTCCTTGATAATTATATCCTCCCAGAACCTCATAGTGCTGTGTATGATCACTTAAATCAGTAATTAATTGATTGTATGCTTCACTTTCATAATCGGTACGTTCTGCCAATTGCGTATTGATATTATCAATATCTCTTTCAATCTTTTTAATCTCAGTAAAAGCCTCATATGCTTCTTCTAAAACTGTACGTCCCAGCACAAAATCTATATCTTGTTTTAGAAATCCTATTTTTATATCCTTATCCATTGCTATCTGACCAGAATCCGGCTCTTGTTCTTTGGATAGGATCTTAAGCATGGTAGATTTACCCGCACCATTTTTACCAATCAACCCTACTCGATCTCCTGCATTTAACCTGAAGCTTATTTCTTCAAAAAGGTACTCTCCCCCAAACGAAATCGATAAGTTATGTATGTTTAACATCAGCTTTTGAATATTTTGTGCAAAGATGATTAATTTTGTGTTAGAATAAAAACGCTTATGAACTTCTTACGCGGAACTAAAATTTATAGCATCTTTACTGGTAGGTGTCCTGTATGCCAGGAAGAAAGTATGTATAAGGAATCTAACCCTTATAAACTAAGTCAAACGCTCAAAATGCAAGATCGATGTAGTCATTGCAATACCAAATATAAAATAGAGCCTTCTTTCTTCTATGGAGCTATGTATGTAAGTTATCCAGTAGGTATAGCTTTTGCTGTTGCAGCCTTTGTTATCAGTAATCTCTTTTTAAAATTAAATTTAGTTGCTACTTTTTTTGTAATTGCGGGAACCATGATTGTCTTTTTACCTATTATCCTACGGTTATCAAGAAATATTTGGATCAATTTTTTTATGCATTACAAAAAAAAAGAACCCTTATCTTAACGCTTCAAAACGTTTAATATCAATCTCCTGATCTAAAGGAATTCTTTTTTCAATAGACGCATACAGTTCTTTAGCTACAGTTGGACCAATAAGTATACCTCGACTCCCTAATCCGTTTAAAATATGCATATTTTGATATTTTGGGTGAGTGCCAATTAATGGTTTTCTATCTCTAACAGTTGGCCTTATCCCTGCAACCTGATCAATAACTTCATATTCGACACACATAAAACGTTCTAATTTTTTTTGCAACTCTTCTCTTGCAACACTAGTTATTTCTGGTGATTTGTCCTTATTATTATACGTCGCTCCTACTTTATATACATCTTCACCTAATGGAATAATGAATATCGAAGATTTTACTGCATCTTGTAATTTTAACGCTTTGGATTTGATAACAATGTATTCTCCTTTGTTACCATATAGAGGTAAATAGTTAAAAAATGGATTGTTCTTTACACCAAAACCTTCTGCAAATACAATATTTTTTGCTTTAACCCCATCATATTCAACATGATCTTCTTTTAGAATTACTTTATCATGTTCGAAAGAAGAGTTCTCAAAATTATTATTTGTTTTAAGATACTGTATATATGAAGATAACATGACCTCTATATTAATTCTTCCGGTATGTTTTACTTTTCCGAATTGATAAGGGATCTCTAAAGCTGAATTCGTATTTCGGATTAATTCTGAAGAAAGAAATTCATTTAAAAAAGGCTTATCACTTGCTTCAAACCAGGCATTTTGTTCTTCTACAGCATTAAATCGTCGCAATACCGGAAGTTGTGAGACAAAAGACTGTTGCAATTTGGTTTCTATATGTTTATAAAAAGGCACCGCCTCTTCCATATGCTTATCCCCTTGCCAAGCAAGCGTAAAACGTTTTAGGATAACTGGATTGTAAAGCCCCCCCGCAACACGGGACGATTTCTGAGAATAGTTTTCATAAACTTTGTACGATTTACCATCAAGATCCAATTGTTCTACAAAGGACAAACCTGATAATCCAAATCCAACTACAATATAATCTAACATAGCTCAAAAATAATAAACGCCCAACTTATAGTTGGGCGTTTTTCTTATAATTTAATAAATACCGAAACTATTAATAGCTCCACATATCCATTTCAAAATTTCGAATACTCTCTTTAATTCTTTCACTTTCCAGAAGTTGCATTAAGGCATTATCTACAATATAATCATCAATAGATCTATCTCCTTGTTCGTTATCTTCCTTATAAATTACAGAATTAAATCGTCTAGCATTTAAAATATGATCTAGCGTAAATGGCATGGAAGTATTCCTCCTATTAAATGCTAATGCATTATGTAGAATTTCTCTTGCATCTGGATACCAAATCCAAAATAATGCTACCATATCAGGCTCATCATCATCGATAAAGTTAACATCTGGAGCAACAGGCGCCAATCCTAGCAATCTGTATCTTAATTCTCCTAAACGTTTATCAAAATACCAATATCCTCTTATCTTATATTCTGCTATATCTGCAGAACTGATATCTCTTCTATTGATATATTGAGGATCAACCTCTTCACCAGCATTGTATTGCTCATATCCTAAATCAGTAGTATCTATTTTAGACATTGTAGATTCTAAATCTGAAAATGTACGAGTCTCAGTAAAATATGAATCTGAATAAATATTCTTGATCTTTCCGTTCTTAATATTAGATACTAATACATCATATAGGGATCTACGATTCACACCAATGTTATTGGTATCTATAGGATAATACAAAGGAAAATTAATTCTTTCATCAAGATCAATAGTTTCCCATGTAGTCTTTGCCCAAAGTATATCACGCTTATCTACATAACCATACTCTAAAGGATGGTCATTATCATATGCGATCATTTCTTCAGTTTTCATTCCAATTTCTGCAGGCTCATTAGCATTTAATACATTGATCTGACCGTACGACATCATGGAAACCAATAGAACGGAAACGATTAATAAAAAATTTCTCAAATTCATAACTGCGTAAGTTTATTTTTAATTTGTTAACTCAACAATAACCGGAGATATCTTTTTCAATTTATATCCAGCATTCGTAGTTAATTGCGCTTTTATATCTATAATCTGCACAGAAGAACCTCTTTTAGCCTTACGTAAAGCAGATTTAGCTTTAGAATCCAATCTACCACTACGTACACTAACCGTAGGCTGACCTTCTACTTTAAATTTAAATCCAGTAACTTTTAATTTGATATCAAAATCAAAATCTGGTAAAATAGCTCCGATAGAAGAAATTTCTAATGCATTTCTAGCCATTTTGATAGAACCATCTTCTCCACGAACTGTTCCTACAGGTCTTGGAATATCTTTAATTCTAAATTTCTTACTATCACTTACAGTAGTACCATTTGCAAGTTTACCACTTACTTTAATACTTACTTCACGAGATTTTACTGTAGTAACATTCATCATATACTTACCAGCTCCACCAGCTTTTCTAAGTCCAGGTGCAGAAGCATTTACATTTGGTACTCCAGGAATAGAAATCGTCATTGGGTTATTTACCCCACGATATACTACATTCATTTTATCAGCAGAAATTACAGCTGAATTAGGTCTAGGAATTACCGTATAAGAACTCTTAATAGGAATAGGAATTATAGAATCCCCTTCTTTAAATTCAAGAACTCCTTCAATATCTCTTTCTCCAACATTACCTGCAGGGAAATCTAACATAATTTGTCCGTTCTGAACTTCTGTTTGCTCCTTACCATTTACCATTACTTTGGTTGGCTTAAGTGTAGCATCAAAACGTCCAAGAACAATTCTACCTTTAAATTTCTCTCCGCTAAAGAAAGCTGTTTTATCAGCTACTACGATAGCTTCGTAGTTACTAAAAGAAAGTTCAGAAGCTTGTTGTCCTGCTAATAAAGCAGAAAGCACTTTACTTTCAGTAGTTTTTACATCAGCTTGCATTTGTGTCAACTTAGTCAAAGAAGCTACTAAAGGAAATCCTTCAAAATTGTAATTTAACCAATTCTTGGTTACTCCACTTCTATCTTTAACATCATCTGTACTAAATGTTGTTTTAACATCATCTGCAACTTGACCATCAACTTCTTTAACCGTACTTAATGCTGTAACCACACCATCTCTGTAGGTTTTAATTTTTTCTAAAAATTCTGTAGCCGCCGCAGTAGTTTTTCCTCCTTCAAAGAATTTACTATTTAATGCATCTGGTTTATCCATAGTTTCATAATCGGTTGGATCATCAGCCGTCTCGATTATTTCAGATTTAATCTGCTCTACATATGCATTAAACTCATTAGATAAAACACTAATTTGATCTGCTTTCTCTTTTAAAGGTGTATACTTTTCTGGTTGTTCAGACACTTTATCTGCCAAACCAGCCATAAATGCTGTATTACGTTCTGTTGCTATTGTATTTGACGCTGTCAATTTCTCATTCATGAGACCGAAAGCTGACAATACTTCTTTTGACATATTTAATGCCATCATCGCGATGAAAACCAAATACATCAGGTTAATCATCTTCTGCCTTGGGGATAGTTTTCCTCCTGCCATATTCTTCTTAGATTTTGGTAGTTATTTTATAAAATATTTCTTAAAAAAATGTTAACTTCTATTCATTGCAGTTAACATACCACCATATACTCCATTAAGAGAAGCAAGGTTACCAGATAGACTTTTCATCTGCTCTTGAAGCTGACTAGCAAATTCTGCAGTTTGCGCATTTGCTTCTGCTTGTTTTGAAGCAGCATCTAACTGTACCCTGTATAAACCATTTAGTGATTCCATTGAAGCAGCAGCTTTTGCCATTTCTTCACTATATTTCTGTTGTCCAGCTATAGAATCTGCTGTTGGCTTAATACCTTTTGCAGCTCCTTCAAAATTGCGAATACTATCACCAAGACTACCTATAAGATTAGAATCAACTCTAGCTTCTTTAAGCATCTCGTCTAATTTTTTAGATAATAATCCTTCTGGAGTTTCTTTCTCTTTTTTGTCTTTTTTGTTTCCTCCAGATAATTCTGGGTATACAAGCGACCAATCTAGTTCATCATCTACAGGTTCGAATGCAGAAACAGTAAATACAAGCGCTTCTGTAACCAAACCTACGATTAACATCTCGTTACCAAATGGCCAGTGCATAATTTTAAATAGTGCACCTAATATTACAACGGCTGCTCCGAGACCGTATACCATGTTCATTAACTTCTTGCTTGCTTTTGAATTTGCCATAATAAAAATTGTTTTGTTTTTTTTAAATCTAAAGTTTTAAAAAAGGGTTAGTAATTAAGTTGATAGAAAATTTTGGGACTTATTTTTGATTCTGAGTATTATCTTCTCCAGTAACGTCAGTACCCATATAGTCCTGAACAGTTCTAAATCCGATATAACTTCTCGCAGAATCCGCATATTCGTAATCTCTGGTACTTACCTGTAGGAAATAAGCAACATCTTTCCAAGATCCACCACGCACAACTTTACGTTTGTTTTCATCATCATTGACATTTGGGTTCATTGATGCAACGTATTCATAAGCTGAAGGATCATAGGACGACTGTACCCACTCAGAAACATTACCTGCCATATTATATAAATTATAATCGTTTGGCTCAAATGTTTTGGCTTCTACAGTATATAGAAAGTTATCTGCGGCGTAATTTCCTCTAAGAGGCTTAAAGTTAGCTAAGAAACACCCTCTATCATTTAACGCATACGGGCCTCCCCATGGATACGTTGCTGATTCGAGACCACCTCTAGCTGCATATTCCCATTCTGCCTCTGTAGGCAGTCTGAAATAGTTAACGAATTCTTTACCTTTCTTTTTCTGGAAGGTATTCTTTTCGATAGTTCTCCAACGACAGAAGGCTTTAGCTTGTTCCCAAGAAACTCCTACTACCGGGTAATCATCATATGCACTATGCCAAAAATAATCATTGTGCATAGGCTCATTATATGAATAATTAAAATCTTTTATCCATACCGTAGTATCAGGATATATTTTAATTACTTCTTCTTTTACAAAATCTTTTCTTCCTCCTTTTCGAGCTCGGGCAGCAGCCTGAATATCCATCCAAGTAAATCTAAATTCAAATTTACTCACATCAAGAGTACGTCTACCATTATATGATTCTTCTAATGGTATATAAAGAGTATCCATTACTTCAGCATAAAACTCATCTGGATAATCCTCGATATCCCATTCGATATCTACATCCTTATTTAGTCTTCTACCTTCGTAACCGGTTTCTCCAGTACCACTATAATTATCATACATGTATTTTTCGTAAACAGACATGTTTTCGGTATCTGCATCTAAGAATGCATACTCTCCAATACCATCATCACCAGGAGTTTTCCCTAGTTCATCTGCCATAATAGCGAGTTTCATTCTAACTACAGAGTCACGAACCCAGTTTACAAATTGTCGATACTCGCTGTTGGTGACTTCAGTTTCATCCATATAGAAAGAACGAACCGTTACCATCCTCGTTGGCGCATTGGCCAGTGCAGCTTTATCATCATCCGACTTACCCATAATGAATGATCCTCCGGGGATGAGGGCCATGCCATAAGGCTTCTGCGGGTGCCATTTTTTTCCTTGTGCTCCTACCAGTTCTCCACGGTTCCCACCGCCACAACTATAGAGCATTGCTAAAATAGCAAAGAGTGATACAAATTTCTTCATAACGTGTTTTAGGTTAAGATCTTCTAGATTTAAGGACGTAAACCTATTTATTTATTTCCAGAAAAACAATTTTTTTCTAAAAAAAACCTTAAATCTGCCTAATAAAAATGTTAAACTTCGTTTTTTCGTTTTGCCTTATACCATCTTTCAGGTATCTCTTGATTACAAGCACGCTCATAATCACTGTATGTGCAAGGTAATAACGTATGTCTTTTCAATTTATTATTACCAGATGAAATAAAAGGTATTTCAATCCACCATCTTCCTGTCATTGGACTCTTATAAAAAGACAATATTTCATCTTCTACAGGAACATTATAATGCAATGTGCTTTTTAAATTTTTGATATTAAGCTCATTAGACCTAAAATTAACTCCTTCAACAAAATACCATATGATTTGAGCAATTAATAATGAAGATGTTTCTTCATTTTTGAAATTTTTAAATTCATAAATCCCAAAACTTTTTACTTTATCACTAATTCCTGCATATCTGGAGATAGCGCAGATTTCTCGACCATCAAAACCATTAGGAGAAACTACCGTACCATTTAGACTTGTAGAATTCATAACCCCTAAATCAATAGATACAATATCTGCATCTCGCATAATAGGTTCTACAATGGTCACATCTGAAATAACCTCTCCTAAACGATAAGCGTCAAAGTATAATTTTTCTATCAGATCTATTTCTTCTTGAGAATTAAAATAGGTTTGATACCCTATATTACTATAATTAAACAAATTATAAGGTTGCTCTACTATAATCTTACCTACAAATGATGTATTTGTTATTGACTCTGAAGAATTTCCTAGATCAAACTTACTGTCCACGTTAGCCAAATTCACCATTCGCTCTAAAATATCAAAAGATCTATATTGAGCATAAACTAAATCCTGACTTCCTCCTATTATAATAGGTATAATATTTTTTTGAAGCAATGTAGACAACACTTCCTGTACCAAATAATAGGTATCACTAACCTCATTTCCTGGTTTAATATCACCCAGGTCTACTATATTAGAATTCCAATTTCCTGGATAGAGCTCATATAGTGCTTTACGGATAGCATTAAAATTTAATTTCTCTCCCAGAAAATTAACATCATTTCTATTCTCCTGAATACCTATAATAGCGAGATCAATTTTACTTAAATCAGGAATCCCATCATTACTTGTATGAATTTTGATCTGTTTCCCTAATGATTGATCTGAAAGTAAATTTGTATGCGCGGCTACTAAATCACTAACTGGCGCAAGAAATTCGAAAGACATATATTGATTTATTTCTTTTTAGTAGTCTTTTTTGTAGTTTTCTTCTTTGCTGCAGCTTTTTTCTTAGGAGCATTTTTCTCAATAAGATCCTTTACCTTGTCAAGAGTCAGTTTTGAAGCATCTACTGTTTTAGGCAGTTCTATTTTAACCTTACCTTTTATAATATTACTTCGACCCCATCTGGCTTTTTCTACTCGAATCCCTTCTTCTTCCCAATTATGAATTACCTTATCAATTTCTTTTTGCTTCTTTTCTTCAATAAGAGTTACAATATCATCATCAGACAGATTATCAAAGTCGTATTTCTTATTCACATTGATAAACATACCATTCCACTTTATAAAAGGACCAAATCTACCTGTACCTTTTTGAACGGGAAGATCTTCATATGTATATATAGGAGCATCTGCTTTTTCTTTTGCATCAATTAATTCGATAGCTCTGTCCAAAGAAGTATTAAGAGGATCTTCTCCTTTTTCTAAGGAAACAAATTTTGCTCCAAACTTCACATATGGACCAAAACGACCATTATTAACTACAATCGTCTCTCCTTTATAATCTCCTAATTCTTTTGGCAATTGAAATAATTCCATTGCCTCTTCAAATGTAATACTACTTAATGTTTGCCCTGGAGGTAAACTAGCAAACTTTGGTTTATCTTCATCATCAACTGTTCCTATCTGAACCATCGGCCCAAATTTCCCTAAACGAACACTTACAGGCTTACCTGTGACAGGATCTTCTCCCAAAACACGTTCTCCGACTTCACGTTCTGCATTCTGAGCCACATCCTCTACTCTCGGATGAAATTCCTGATAAAAAGCTTTCATTACTTGAGTCCAATCTTCTTGACCTTCTGCTATTTCATCAAAATCCTGCTCTACTTTTGCTGTAAAATTATAATCAAGAATTGCAGAAAAATGATTTACTAAGAAATCATTAACTACCATCCCAACATCAGTTGGAATTAGTTTTCCTTTATCACTACCTACTTTTTCTGATAGCTTTTTCTCATCAATCACATCTCCAGAAAGCATCATCTGAATATAATCACGCGACTCACCTTCTTTAGAACCTTTCTCTATATATTTTCTATTCTGAATTGTAGAAATTGTAGGAGCATATGTAGATGGTCGTCCAATCCCTAATTCCTCAAGCTTTTTAACTAATGCTGCTTCTGTGTATCGACTTGGCGGACGAGTGAATCTTTCTGTAGCTGAAATATAGTTATTAAACAAGCTTTCTTGAACTTTCATTGCAGGAAGAATCCCTTCTTGTTCTTCATCTTCATCATCATTCCCTTCTAGATACACCTTTAAGAAACCTTCAAATTTTATCACCTCACCATTAGCCGTAAATTGTTCATTATGCGTGTTGGATTCTATCTTTACATTAGTCCTTTCTAATTGTGCATCACTCATTTGTGAAGCAATAGCTCGTTTCCAGATCAACTCATATAATCGCTGTTGATCATACTCCACGTTTACAGTGTGCCTAGAAAAATCAGTTGGTCGAATTGCTTCGTGAGCTTCTTGTGCTCCTTTTGATTTTCCTTTATATTGTCTTGGATTACTATATTCATTACCATAAGCAGAATCAATTTCTGCCTTTGCACTATTTTGTGCTTCTGTTGATAAATTTACACTATCGGTTCTCATGTATGTAATCAAACCAGCTTCATACAATCGTTGAGCCATAGTCATTGTTTTACTCACCGAGAAATACAATTTCCTAGAAGCCTCCTGTTGTAAGGTTGATGTTGTAAAAGGTGGTGCTGGAGATTTTTTAGCCGGTTTTGTAGAGAGGTCTGCCACTTTAAACAACGCTTCGACATTTTGTTTCAAAAATGATTCTGCCTCTTGCTTTGTTTTAAAATTCTTTGGCAATTTAGCTTTGAATGATTTCCCTGCTTGATTAGAGAACTCTGCATCAATCCTATATGAACCTACAGCCTTAAAATCTAATATATTTCGCTCTCTTTCAACTATCAGTCTCACTGAAACCGACTGCACTCTTCCTGCTGATAATCCGCCTTTTACTTTTCTCCATAACACCGGAGATAATTCATACCCTACCAAACGATCCAATACACGTCTTGCTTGCTGAGCATTTACAAGATTATAATCAATAGTACGTGGATTTTCTATGGCTTTAAGAATAGCATTTTTGGTGATCTCATGAAAAACAATACGACGAGTTCTCTCTTTGTCCAACTTTAACGTCTCAGCAAGATGCCAAGCAATAGCCTCTCCTTCTCGATCCTCATCACTAGCCAACCATACCATCTCTGCTTTCTTAGCAAGATCCTTCAGTTTTTTAACAACATCCTTTTTATCTTTGGAGACAATATATTTGGGTTTAAAATCGCCATCAACATCAACTCCCAACTCTTTTGCAGGTAAATCTGCAATATGTCCAAAACTGGATGCAACTGTATAATCTTTCCCAAGAAATTTCTCTATTGTTTTTGCCTTAGCAGGTGACTCCACAATCACTAAATTCTTAGCCATAATCCTATAATTTCTGATGACAAAAGTATATCAATTTTTTGAGATCAAGATTCTTTATTAAAAAATTAGTTTAAAAAAAACCTACTCGTCAGCAGGTTTTTAAATTTTTATTTTACAAATAACATCTCTTTATTTTGTGAATCGTCATCTCCGAAGCCAATAGTGTCTTTATACACATAATAAACCGGAAGCATGGCAAAAGATGCTGTTGCAAACACTCCTACAAAACACATAATATACCCAATGGTTGTTGCTAACATAGAAGAAATCCAAACTAACCCAAAAACTAGCAACCATTTCTTATTACCAAACTTAAAGCTGGTTTTTATTAAATCAGATACACTTAAATCTGGATTAAAAGCGAAGACAACTACTAGTAATTGCAATGGAACGATTACATAAAAAATAGGGAGATAACATAACAATGCAGCCAAAATGGTAATACCGAACTTTGCTATCGCCAAAGTAAAAACTTTTCCAAGATACTTTCCTTTAAGAAACATAAAATATGAAGACGTTTCCGGAAGACCTAAATCTACTTGTTTACAAACTCTATAAAAATGAGCTGTAATCCCTAATTGGAATGCTGACGCCACCATTGACATCACTAATACCAAAACTATAAAAAGAAGCATGAAGCCTATTGATAATTCTTCACTAGGATATCCGTAATCTCCATATTCACCATAATTATTTTCAAATCCGGATATTCCTGCAAGAGCAAAAATTGGAACATACATCACAAGAACCAGAGGAATAATTACAACCATTAAAAGTAAAATATGTATCATCCCTTGTAGCCAAACTTTTTTAAAAAGCTCTATACTTTTACCAAAGATTTCACCAAAATCCAAAGGCGTATTATTTTCTATTTTTTCAAGGAGGTTATTTAAAGTCATAGTTATATTTTATTGATTGAAGTGATCAAATATAGATTTTTTACAAAATAAACCCCTGCCACTTTGTCACAAATCGTATTAAAAAGTATCTTTGCACACTATTTGACCCCAATCAGTAAGGAATTATTTTTTATGGAGAAGATTATTGACGAAAGTATACAGGGACAACCACTTGCTCTTGAACAGAACAAAGAAAATCAGCGCAAGCTTTTTATAGAAAGCTACGGTTGTCAGATGAATTTTAGCGATAGTGAGATCGTTGCTTCTATCTTGGCAAAAGAAGGTTTTAACACAACACAAAATCTTGAAGATGCCGATTTGGTCTTGGTAAATACTTGTTCTATACGAGAAAAAGCCGAGCTAACTGTTAGAAAACGATTAGAAAAATATAATGCAGTAAAGAGAATCAATCCAGGAATGAAAGTGGGAGTTCTTGGATGTATGGCAGAACGTCTGAAAAGTAAATTCCTTGAAGAAGAAAAAATTGTTGATCTTGTTGTTGGACCTGATGCATACAAAGATCTTCCTAATTTAATAGAAGAAGTTGATGCCGGACGTAATGCTGTAAATGTTGTTCTTTCTAAAGAAGAAACCTATGGAGATATTTCTCCTGTAAGACTACAAAGTAATGGCGTATCTGCTTTTGTTTCTATAACCCGAGGTTGTGACAACATGTGTACATTTTGTGTTGTCCCCTTTACAAGAGGTAGAGAACGAAGCCGTGATCCGCAGAGTATTCTTGAAGAAATTGACGATCTAGTTCTTAAAAAATTTAAAGAAATTACATTATTAGGTCAGAACGTAGATAGTTATTTATGGTATGGTGGTGGTCTCAAAAAAGATTTTGAAAAGGCTAGTGATTTTCAGAAAGCGACCTCAGTAGATTTCTCAAAACTTCTTGACATGGTAGCAGAGAAATATCCTAAACTACGTATTCGTTTCTCGACTTCAAATCCGCAGGACATGACTTTAGACGTAATCAAAGTCATGGCAAAACACAAAAATATTTGCAAACACATACATCTCCCTATACAAAGTGGAAGTGATCGTATTTTAAAAGAAATGAATCGCCTCCATACTCGTCAGGAATATATGGATTTAGTTGACAATATTAAGAGAATAATTCCTGATTGTGCCATCACTCAAGATATGATTATCGGTTTTCCTACAGAAACCGAGCAAGACCACCAAGACACTTTGTCCTTATTAGAACATGTAAAATATGAACATGGATACATGTATGCGTATTCTGAAAGACCAGGGACTCTTGCGGCACGCAAATTAGAGGATGATGTCCCAGAAGATGTAAAAAAACGAAGGCTTGCAGAAGTTATCGCATTACAACGAACACACTGTGCTTACAGGCACCAGAGTTATATAGGACAAACTTTTGAAGTATTAATTGAAAAAGAATCTAAAAAATCTGATCTGCATTGGAGCGGGAGAACGACAAAAAATATCGTCGCTATTTTTCCAAAGAAAGATTATAAAATTGGAGATTTTGTAATGGTAAAAATTAACGAATGTACCAGTGCAACTTTACTTGGCGAAGCTATTGGATATTCAGATAATAACTAATTCTTCAATACAAAAAATTAAAAAAAATAACAGTTTACAATAAATGGAATCAATTCAAGCCATAAAACAACGATTCGGAATTATAGGAAACGACCCTAAACTAAATCGCGCGGTAGAAAAAGCGATTCAAGTGGCTCCTACAGATATTTCTGTTTTAGTTACCGGAGAAAGCGGGGTAGGTAAAGAAAGTATTCCCAAAATCATACATTCTCTTTCTCATCGTAAACACGGCAAATACATTGCCGTAAATTGCGGAGCAATACCAGAAGGAACAATAGACAGTGAACTTTTTGGCCACGAAAAAGGAGCCTTTACAGGAGCTACTCAAACTCGAAATGGGTATTTTGAAGTAGCCGATGGCGGAACCATTTTTTTAGACGAAGTAGGAGAATTGCCTCTTACTACTCAAGTGAGGTTACTTAGAGTTTTAGAAAATGGTGAATTTATTAAAGTTGGATCTTCAAAAGTTCAAAAGACAGACGTTCGTATTGTCGCCGCTACCAATGTAAACATGTTTGAAGCCATAAAAAAAGAAAAATTTAGAGAAGATTTATACTATCGCCTTAGCACAGTAGAAATTCTTCTCCCCCCTCTAAGAGATCGCAAAGATGACATCCATTTACTATTTAGAAAATTTGCTTCTGATTTTGCTACCAAATACAAAATGCCCACCATACGCTTAAGTGATGATGCCGTTGTATTATTAGAAAAATATCATTGGAGTGGTAACATTAGGCAATTGCGTAACATTGCAGAACAAATTTCAGTCCTTGAACAAAACAGGGCTATAACCGCAGTTACATTACATAGTTATCTACCTAACATTGGGAGTAATTTACCAGCGGTTATCTCTTCAGAAAAAAAGGACAGTGATTTCAGCAATGAAAGAGAAATTTTATATAAAGTCCTTTTTGACATGAAAGGTGATCTTAATGACCTTAAAAAGTTAACTATGGAGCTGATGCAAAGTGGCAATACACAACAGGTACAAAAGGATAATGAAGGGTTGATTCAAAAAATTTACCGTAAAGAAGAAGAAAAAGAAGACACTCATTTTGAAGCACCCGTACCGGCAACCTCTACAGAGGTATTGCATATAAACGCACCATCAACCCCTGTAAAAGAAGATGACAAATATCATTTTGCTGAAGAAATAGAGGAAGAAGAAACGTTATCGCTTCATGACAAAGAACTAGAATTAATAAAAAAATCACTAGAGCGTCATAGAGGAAAACGTAAAGCTGCAGCAGAAGAATTAGGAATAAGCGAACGTACTTTATACCGCAAAATCAAACAATACGATTTATAAAATAATGAGTAAACTAAAATATATCATAGCCACAGTAAGTATATTAATCTTAATACAAGGATGCGGAGTTTATTCTTTTAGCGGAATATCTCTTAATCCTGAAACCAAAACCTTTCAGGTTAATTTTTTCCAAAATCAAGCTCCCAGAGTGTTCCCGGGAGCAGATCAAGAATTCACCAATCAATTACAAGATTTAATACTAAACCAAACCAATCTTAGTTTAACAACATCTGGAGGTGATATTGTATATGAAGGCGAAATCGTACAAGATTATGTTGCACCTAATACTGCAACATCAAATATAACAGCAGCTCAAAACCGCCTTACTATTGCAGTAAACGTAAGGTTTTATGATGCAAAAGATCCCGAACAAGATTTAGAACAACGCTTTTCATTCTTCTTTGACTACCCTGCTGCTTCATCAGAAAACACAGTAAGAGCAGAAGCACTACAAATCATCTATGAAAGGATTACACAGGATATATTTAATGCTACTTTAGCGAGGTGGTAAATACATTATAACTAGAAATACTTGAATATTAAAGAACTTACATACTTGCTTCAGAATCCTGCTCAATTAAGCAAAGAGCAGACAAATTCTCTGGAAAAAATCATCAGAGCATTTCCCTATTTCCAATCGGCAAGATCTTTATTTTTAAAAGGTTTAAAAAACCAAGAAAGTTTTAGATACAATCAAGAACTCAAAACAACTGCAGCATACACAACTGATCGCAGTATATTATTTGATTTTATAACTTCTAATCTCTTTAATGAAAATTCAGAAGTGCAAGAAGAGACAAAAAAGAAGGATAGATCTGATATCCATGTTGTAGATGCTCAAGAAATAAAGACATTACCTAGAATTGCGATGGATGATGCTGTGCGAATGAAAATGAAAGAAGCTGAAGATGTATTAGATCCAGCATTATTTGCAAAAAGAAAAGAAAGCAGTACCCTTAAGGAGCTTGAGACTATAGCACCTGAAACACCTTTATCAACAGAAAAAGATCAACAGAAAAAAGATAATACCAAGACTCCACAAGAGACATTACAAATTGACAAACCTCTTGACTTCAATACAAAAGAAACACATTCTTTTGCAGAATGGCTTAAACTAACTTCGATACCACCTATTGATAGAAAAACTGAGGAAGAATCTGAAACTCTAACATCCAAAACCGAGGAAAAGAAACCTATTCAAACCCTGGGGCAAAAGGATAAATTTAATCTTATTGATGAGTTTATCGCAAATAATCCAAAAATACAACCTGCCGCAAAAAATACTCCTTCACGCAATTTGGCCAAAGAAAGAACGTTACCTACAGATGAGTTGATGACCGAAACTTTGGCGAGAGTATATCTTGCTCAAAAAAACTTTAAAAAAGCAATTCAAGCATATAACATATTAATTTTGAAAAATCCCGAAAAAAGTGGTTTCTTTGCAGACCAAATTCGAGCCATCAAGAAATTACAAGAAAATAAATAACAATATATAATAGCAATGACAACGTTTTCAATCTTTTTAATATTAATCGTCATAGTATCATTTTTACTCGTTGTAGTAATTATGGTACAAAACCCTAAAGGAGGTGGATTATCTTCTTCTTTTGGAGGCGGAGGAACTCAACAATTAGGTGGGGTAAAGAAAACCACTGACTTTTTAGATAAAAGTACCTGGACTTTAGCAACATTATTATTAGTATTAATCTTATTATCTAATATTGATTTAATGGGTGATAGTGCTATTCAGGATTCAAAAGTAAATACAGATGATGTTCAGGTAGAGACACCTGTAACTCCTCCTGCTACTCAAGATGACAACAAAGAGTAACATCTTAAAAAATAATTAAAAAAAAATGCCGACTTGTCATACAGTCGGCATTTTTTGTTTCAATTTGTCAGTAATGCCTTGATGGCATAATTTCTGAAATAAAAGCTTCGAATATTTCATTTTAATTTTAATAATAAAAACTAATCATAATGGGAGTAAATATTAAACCTCTTTCAGATCGCGTAGTTGTAGAACCACTTCCTGCTGAAACACAAACAGCATCTGGATTATTCATTCCTGATTCTGCCCAGGAGAAACAACAAAAAGGTAAAGTAGCTGCTGTAGGTGGTGGAAAAAAAGACCACGACATGACCGTTAAAGTTGGTGACACCGTACTTTATGGTAAATATGCAGGTACAGAATTAAAATTAGATGGAAAAGATTATCTAATTATGCGTGAGGATGATATCCTTGCCATCGTATAAAGAGAAGGTAATTAATCCTTATAAAATAATTTAAACTTTAATTCTAAAGATTTCTGTTTTCACAGAAATAAAAAATAAAATTTCATTATGGCAAAAGACATAAAATTTGACATAGAAGCACGCGATGGTATCAAACGCGGTGTAGATGCATTAGCTAATGCAGTAAAAGTAACATTAGGACCTAAAGGACGTAATGTAATTATCAGTAAATCATTTGGAGCTCCAACCGTAACTAAAGATGGAGTTTCTGTAGCAAAAGAAGTTGAATTAGAAGATGCTCTGGAAAATATGGGAGCACAAATGGTAAAAGAAGTAGCTTCTAAAACAAATGATCTTGCAGGAGACGGTACTACTACCGCAACGGTATTAGCGCAAGCTATCGTTAAAGAAGGTCTTAAAAATGTAGCTGCAGGAGCTAATCCAATGGATTTAAAGCGTGGTATTGACAAAGCCGTACAAGCAATTACAGAAGATCTTTCTAGCCAAACTAAAGAAGTAGGGGACTCTTCTGACAAAATCAAACAAGTAGCTGCTATATCTGCTAATAATGATGGAACTATTGGAGATCTTATCGCTCAAGCTTTCGAAAAAGTTGGTAAAGAAGGAGTAATTACAGTAGAAGAAGCAAAAGGAACAGATACTACTGTAGATATTGTTGAAGGAATGCAATTTGACAGAGGATATCTTTCACCATACTTTGTAACAAACAGTGAAAAAATGACAGCTGATCTTGAGACTCCATATATCTTATTATATGACAAGAAGATCTCTGCTATGAAAGATCTACTTCCGGTTTTAGAGCCTGTTGCACAAACTGGAAAACCACTATTAATCATTGCAGAAGATGTAGATGGTGAAGCGCTAGCTACTCTTGTAGTAAATAAATTACGTGGTGCACTTAAAATCGCAGCTGTAAAAGCTCCTGGTTTTGGTGATAGACGTAAGGCAATGCTAGAGGATATTGCAATTTTAACTGGTGGTACAGTAATTTCTGAAGAACGAGGATTTACATTAGAAAATACGACTATAGAACATCTAGGTACTGCAGAAAAAGTAGCTATCGATAAAGACAATACAACTGTAGTTAATGGTGCTGGTGGTGAAGATTTAATCAAAAACAGAGTAAATCAAATCAAAGCTCAGATAGAAACTACAACCTCTGACTATGATAAAGAAAAATTACAGGAACGTCTAGCAAAATTAGCTGGAGGTGTTGCTGTATTATATGTAGGAGCTGCTTCTGAAGTAGAGATGAAGGAAAAGAAAGACCGTGTTGACGATGCACTTCATGCAACTCGAGCTGCAGTAGAAGAAGGTATTGTTGCTGGTGGTGGTGTTGCCTTAGTTAGAGCTAAAGCTGTCCTTGATAATGTAAAAACTGAAAATGCTGATGAAGCAACAGGTGTACAAATCGTAAACCGTGCTATCGAATCACCACTTAGAACTATCGTAGAAAATGCCGGAGGTGAAGGATCTGTGGTGATTTCTAAAGTTCTTGAAGGGAAAGACAACTTTGGTTATGATGCAAAATCTGAAGCTTACGTAGATATGCTTAAAGCTGGAATCATTGATCCTAAAAAAGTGACTCGTATTGCTCTTGAAAACGCAGCTTCTGTTTCTGGTATGATTCTTACTACCGAATGTGCATTAATAGACATTAAAGAAGATGCTCCTGCTGGAGGCGGAATGCCACCAATGGGTGGAGGTATGCCAGGCATGATGTAATGGCAAATCGCCATAGATAATAATTAAGCCAGTTTGCGAATATAAGCAGCTGCTAGAATAATAGTAAAACCCATCTTGAAAAATCAAGATGGGTTTTCTTTTTTTAGTAGTAATTATTATACTAAAGTAATCAAGAATATTGTTTCATAATATCAGCAACTAACACTGCAGTTTTCTTATGTTTCTCCTTGGCTATTAATCGTTTTGGAGGTGCCATTCTAACTTCACAATCTAATAATGAACAAGACTCACAGGTGACTCCAACTTTCACTTTAGGAATTTTATTATCATTAACAAAACTGATCTTTTTTTCTAATGCAGAAGAAATCAAAAACCCTATTCCGATACTACGGTAATAATCTTTTCTAAATGGGTCTTTTGTTGCAGAAGTAAACACCAAATATTGCTGATCTGTATCAGCATAATCCGAAATCTGAATATTAAAAGCATAATCGATCCCTTCATTAGCTGTACGCTGCAATGTCTTTATCGCCATCCATCGTCTGCAATAATGTTCATTAACTTCATTCGCGTGTGGTTGTTGCTGATGAGTAATATGGAGTTCTTTAACCAAGTTAAATTTTTCTACACCAAGTTTATGTGTGAACCTAAGAAAGAACACATTCTGCATCCCAAAATCTTTTGGTAAGATGTTAGTCAGACGTTGATAAAAAGATTCAGGAGAAGCATTATATAAGTTTATAATTTTATGAAAAGCTTTTTCAGAAAACCGCTTCATTGCAAAAAGATTTTTGAGATGATCTTTAAGATGAGTTCTGGGAATAATTAGTGCTCCTGCAAAATAAGATGCATAAAAATTATGTAATACCTCTTCAAAATTATCATATCGTATCCATGAAAAAGTATAAGGCCTTTCTTTAATATTAAGATATTGATACCCCAATTCCTTAGCATAGATAAATGTTTTCTGCGCCTCATCTACCCGATCAGACAATAAAAGTGTTTTTGTTGACGGTACAAATACCGACCTTAAGTTATCCAATTCCTCTTCCCTGGGAATACCTTCAACATTAATAGTATACCCGTATTCCTCCTTCAGGATTTCTTCTAACTCTACAGATGATATTTTTCCGGTTAGATCTAATTGATACGAATTAGCACAACGTATAGCTTTATCTTCTAAATCTTTAAAAAAATTGTTATGCGCTTCCTGATATGATCTTAACGAAGCTAGATAAAAGCCTTCACGACTCATATTATAATGTTGAGCAATCTCTATAATTGTACTTATAAAAGCATTTACCTTAGAAGGTGCATTTGCAATGATATCAATCAAATCACTTTGTTGTATCCCAAATAACTCCAAAGGGATTTCATCTAAAATTCCAGATTGTAAAATTTCACCGATTGGAGCCAGATTTTTATCTAATTTTAAAGAAACCAAACTATCATAAGGAACATCTAATGTTTCTGCAAGCTTGATAATTTTATCTGTTTTAGGGTACTTTTTTCCTTTTTCTATCTCGTTTAAATACGACTTAGAAAGTCCACATAACTTAGATAAGCCAAAAAGTGATAAATCCTTATCTGTGCGTATCTGCTTGATTTTCAGACCAAAAATCAATCTAATATATTCTTCTGCTATTGCCATAATACCAAAAGTAACAATTTTTGCGTAATTGTTAAAAAAAGTAAAAATTCACATTTAGCGAACGTTCGCTTGTTTTATAAAAAACTTTTTTTTAATATTGTTCACTCAAAACGATATAGTTATGGAAACACAGACAAACCTTAGTCAGAAAATTAGCTTCTCTAAAGAAGTTAGAAATTACCATCCTGAGATTTTAACCGATGGTGCGCTGACCTTTTTAGAAGCTTTGCAAGATCGTTTTAATGAAAAACGATTAACTCTTTTAAAAAATCGCGAGTGTCAGCAACAGTTGTTTGACCTGGGAACGTATCCTTCTTTTCCAGAAAACACAAAAGAAATTCGTAACAGTGAATGGGCCGCAGCTTCAATCCCTTCTGATCTACAAGATCGTAGAGTTGAGATCACAGGTCCTGTAGACAGAAAGATGGTCATTAACGCCTTAAACTCTGGAGCCAAAACGTTCATGGCAGATTTTGAAGACAGTAATGCTCCTCTTTGGGAAAATTGTCTTCAAGGGCAAAAAAACCTTAAAGATGCCGTCAACAAAACTATTTCGTTTTATAACCCAAAAAGGGATAAAACATATCAACTAAAAGAAAAGATTGCTACATTAATTGTACGCCCCAGAGGTCTACATCTTAATGAAAAACATCTTTTAATAAAAGAACAACAAATGAGTGCTTCTCTTTTTGATTTTGCATTGTATTTGTTTCACAATAATGAGCAATTAAGAGAAAACGGCACAGGACCTTATTACTACCTTCCAAAACTAGAGCATTTTACTGAAGCTATCTGGTGGAATGATGTAATAGATTTTTCTGAAGAATATCTTGGCATCGAACATGGAACCGTAAAAGTAACTGTACTTGTAGAGACTATAACAGCAAGTTTTCAATTAGATGAAATCATATACGCACTAAAAGACCACATTGTTGGATTGAATTGTGGAAGATGGGATTACATCTTTAGTTATATTAAAAAACTTAGAAACCACAAAGGTTTTGTGGTTCCTGATCGATCACAGGTAACCATGACCAGCCCTTTTATGGATGCTTATAGCAAACTGGTTATCCAAAGATGCCACAAAAGAAACATTCTTGCTATTGGAGGTATGGCCGCACAAATTCCCATTAAAGATGATGAAGAAAAAAATGCCATCGCTTTTACAAAAGTACGTACAGACAAAGAACGTGAAGTAAAAAATGGCCATGATGGTACTTGGGTAGCACATCCAGGATTGGTGAAATTAGCTTTAAATGTGTTTGACACACATATGCCTAACCCCAATCAAATGGATGTGAAACGAAATGATGTGAAAATTACAGAAAGTGATCTTTTAGCTATCCCAGAAGGCACAATAACAGAAAAAGGGATTCGCGACAATATCAATGTAGGAATTCACTATATCGCTACTTGGCTAGGCGGAAATGGTGCAGTTGCGCTATACAACCTCATGGAAGATGCTGCCACAGCAGAGATTAGCCGAACACAGATATGGCAATGGCTAAAAAATGAAGTATTATTGGACGACGGAAGAACATTTGACATCATATTGTTTCAGAAGCTATTTGAAGATGAACTTAATATTATCAAAAACCAGGTGGGTGATTCACTTTTTGAAACAGAAAATTATCAAAATGCAGTGCAGATTTTCGCTAAACTAGTTACTTCAGGCGAATTTGAAGAATTTCTAACTACTCAAGCATATCAATATTTATAAAGTAACATATTTCAAAATTTAAGCCATAAATACAAGACCTTGCAGAGCTCCTTACTTTAAAACATCAATTTACAAAACTACATTATTTGATGCTGCAAACATGGTAACTGTAGGTAAATCTTCTACTATCGCCAGGGAGGGAAGTACAGAAGTAGAACAGTTTTAATTTTTTCCGATTTTATAATTGTGCTCAAGAACGGCATTCACTACGGTGAGTGTCGTTTTTTTTCACATCATTAATAAGTAAAATTAGTAAATCATTCCTATATTAGTTTCTTTTTACTTCTTAAAACTATACCATTAATAAGTTTGCATGAAATCCAATCAAAATATCTCTAACACCACTTCCTGGAATCTACCCACCCTGGTCACATTCAGGTTCTTCTTCGTTTATCTTTTTCTGAATATTTTCCCATTTCCTCTATATTATATAGGAAGTATAATTGGGCAAGATGATTTATTTTCATTTTACACTAATTGGACGCAAGAGCTTTCGGTTTGGGTAGGGAAGAATATTTTAGGAATCAAGTATGAGATTATAATAGGGCCTAACGGAAGCGGAGACACTACTGCGGATTATATTTTTCAATTTATTACTTTAAGCATAGCAATAATCACATCGGTTATTTGGAGTTTTTTAGATTTTAGAAGAAAAAATTACTCAACACTATTCATGTATCTAAGAGTATTTGTTAGATACTACATTGCTGCAACTATGTTTTCTTATGGGTTTTCTAAAGCGTTTACCTTGCAATTCTCTGAGTTAAGTCTTATGGATCTTGTAAAAACTTATGGCAATTCCTCCCCTATGGGTTTAATGTGGAATTTCATGGAATATAGTGACACTTACACAAGATTTTCTGGTTACGCAGAAATAATAGCAGGTATATTACTAGTTTTTAGAAAGACTACTTTATTTGGAGCCTTAATGACCGTTGCTGTTATGTTCAATGTTTTTATGATGAACATGAGTTACGACATACCTGTAAAATTATATAGTGGACTACTAACCATTATGGGACTCTTTTTATTAGCACCAGATCTAAAACGTATAATAAATTTTCTGCTTCTTAACAAGCCTGTACAACCAAAAGTATTCACACCTTATTTTACAAAACATAAAGCAAAAACTGCTACTTTAATTGCCAAAACTTTAGTTATTTGTTTTTTTCTATACACCAATATCAGCGAATCTGCCGAAGGCCAAAAAAAATGGGGTAAAGAAGCACCTAAATCCTCTTTATATGGCATCTATGAAGTCATAGAATTTATAAAAAATAACGACACTTTGCCTCCATTGACAACAGACACTATACGCTGGAAAAGAATTTTAGTGGACAAGCGTTATACGGGGCTACAAACAATGGATGAAAAGTTTATATACAAAAAAGAGAAAACCGATACTATTTCTAAAACATTAGAGCTTACTGCATATCGAGACAGTACAGATGTTCAAAAACTTCAATACCACATACAAGATAGCTTATACTTTTTTGAAGGGATTTACTATGGTGATACTCTAAAAATCAAAACTAAAAAGAAAAAGCGTAATGAGTTTTTATTAATCAACAGAGGATTTCATTGGATAAATGAATACCCATATAATCGATAATCTCAATCACATTTCCATTTAAAATCTGAGATCTTATAACCTCCATTACTTTTAAAGTTATAATGCCACCATTCTGTCCTTATGGTTTTAAACCCATGTTTTTCCATAGTTTCACGCAACAATTTGCGGTGACTGAGTATCGTTTTTGAATGACCATTATATGAATGATGTGCTTCTTTCCCGAAATGATCAAAATCTGTTCCCATATCTACACCACCACCTGCTGACCTTACTAAAGTGATATCTACTGCCGCACCTTTATTATGAATAGATCCCCCTTTAGGATCAGCAACATATCCAGGATTAGGAAAAATCTTCCACATCTTTTTCTGAACACTATGCGGGCGATAACAATCAAAGAGCTTTATTCTATAGCCTTGTGCAAGGAGATCATTATTTGCTTTTACGAGTGCTTCTGCAACTTCCTTTCTAACATAACACTTAGCACAGGAATATACTTTCTCTTTTAAAAAATTATTAGAAGTAGCATATCGCATATCCAAAACAAATTCACTGGACATCTCCTCTATATTCACAAAACCTTCATCATTTGTATCAACAGCATTTTCTGTATTCACAATACCATCTGCAGCGATAGTTTTTTTTGTATCATCAGTACTTTCTGCACTCGATTCACCGCCTATCAGCATGACTATTGAATCTTTTTTTCTGAGCATACTCTGCTCTACTTTTTCTCCTCGTGCCTGTAATGCCTTAGATCTCTCTAAAAGGGCAATAGTTTGAGCCGTAGGCCCAGGAATTGCTTTTACATTATCATTACAAGAAAAAAACAGTACAGAAAAAATCAATAGCATTAATTTTCTCTCTATCATATCCATTTTTGTTTTTATCCCAATTACAATAAATATCTCGCATATTCCCATTCATATAGATTTCCCTCAAAAACTATATCAATTACATGCTTGATATCTTTAAATATAGTCAATATTTTTATTTTCAGTGTTTTCGCACACTGAGCCATAAATTATTTTTCTTTTCAGTTTATTATTTTACTTAAAAACATCTTTCACACTTCCACAAACAAGCATCTTATCCCCAAAAAAAGGATTTCTAATTTCCTCAGAATCAGATAACCAATACCCTCCTTCTCCATCAAAAGCCATTGGACAAAACTGCTTGTATACAGCTCCGGAAGTAATTTTCGTACCACGTATTAACTTCTCAGTTTCGTTGGTTAAAGAAACAAAAAAATTACGTTGTTCTTTTATGTCTTTGGTTAAGGAAATTAGCTTTGAAGTTGCCTTAAGAGATTTATACTCTTCTAACACACCTATGGCAGCTTCCAGCTTTTTTGCCTCTACCTGAACACCTTCACTATTTGAATTCACTAGTGCTGCTTTGATATTAAGATATAAGCCATATATTTCAAGGCTTTTTCCATCCGAAAACTTAACTTCAGACACTTCATTTGTGATATTTAGATCAACACTTCCATCTAATTCATTCTGTGTAACAGTGACTGGTTTTTTATCTTGATTACAAGAAATTGAAATCAATGTCATTATAACCAGAAGTAATCCATATCTAACATTCAATATATTTAAATTCCTTTGCATAGAATCAGAAAATTTATTCGTCTATTAATTATTCCAAAAACCACAAAGTTAATTTAATATTTAAAACAATTAACAAAAGTATTTCTCTTTGAATATTTTTTTTAACAAAACTATACCATTAAGAATTCAGGACTTTTCTAAATATTTTAGATATTTTTGCCGGTAAAATTGTAAGGAATGCCATTTGAAGAGTTAAAACCCCAAGTAATACAGCTATTAAAAAATGAAGACCAATCAGTAACAGATAGATTACATACGATTTGTCAATTACTCAAAGACAAGATTGATTATTATGATTGGGTTGGTTTTTATTTTAAAAACGAAGACAAAGAGGAACTAAAACTTCGCACATATGTTGGCGCAGAAACAGATCATGTTATTATCCCTTTCGGGAAGGGTATTTGTGGTCAGGTAGCTGTATCTAATGAAAACTTTGTAGTTCCTGATGTGCAAGCACAGGACAATTATATTGCATGCAGCTTTACTGTTAAATCAGAGATTGTAATTCCATTATTCAAAAATGGAGAAAATATCGGACAAATTGATATAGATTCTGAAACCCCAAACCCTTTCACAGAAAAAGATGAAAGATTTTTAGAATTTGTAAATCAAGAAGTTGCTAAAATCCTTTAATTATTGTTCCTTCGTTGGTTCAAACATTAAATCATTTTACATATGAAAATCTTAGTCACGGGGGGATTGGGATTTATAGGTTCTCATACCGTAGTAGAGCTACAAAACAAAGGATATGAAGTTGTTATTATAGACAATTGCTCTAATTCTTCTCCTGATGTTATCAAAGGAATACATGCCATCACAGGTAAAGATGTAATTTTTGAACAATTCGATCTTAGAGAAAAGGATAAAGTGCAAGAGTTTTTTAAACGTCATCATGATATTGAAGGCGTCATTCATTTTGCTGCCTCAAAAGCCGTTGGAGAAAGCGTAGAAAAACCTTTACTATACTATGAAAACAACTTATCAACCTTAGTTTTCATGCTGCAGCAACTAACAGAAAAAGCTTCTGCTAATTTTATTTTCAGTTCTTCATGTACCGTATATGGGCAAGCAGATGAACTTCCGATTACAGAAGATGCACCCGTAAAAGCTGCAGAATCTCCTTATGGAAACACAAAACAAATTGGTGAAGAAATCATAAGAGATACCTGCAAAGTACACCCAGCACTAAAAGCTATATCTCTTCGCTATTTTAACCCAATTGGAGCACATCCTACAGCTGAAATTGGTGAATTACCTATTGGTGTGCCTCAGAACCTGGTTCCTTTTATTACACAGACCGCTATCGGCCTTAGAGAACAATTATCAGTTTTTGGTGATGATTACCCTACAGTAGACGGAACTTGCATCAGAGACTACATTCATGTGGTAGATCTAGCAAAAGCTCATGTAGTAGCCTTACAACGATTATTAGAAGATAATAATAAATCTAACTATGAAGTCTTTAATGTAGGCACAGGAACCGGAAGCTCTGTTTTAGAAGTAATCCATTCTTTTGAAAAAGCATCTGACAAAAAGCTGAACTATAAAATTGTCGAAAGAAGAGAAGGTGATATTACCGCAGCATATGCTGATACTACCAAAGCAAATAATGAATTAGGCTGGAAAGCAAAAAGCAGTCTGGATGATTCACTCAGTTCTGCCTGGAAATGGGAACAAAAAGTTAGAAGTTAGAAAAACTTTAATTCACTTTATAAAATAAGAAAGCCTGAAGTCTCAACTTCAGGCTTTCTTATTTATATGATTTAAATCTTAGTAAAATCTAGCTCTTTTATCTTCAATCTCTGCAGCTTCTTTAAGCGCATCAAAAACTTTAGAGTTCACTAACCCAGCTTGTGTTTTAGATGTTTGTGAAGCATAGCTCATATAAGTCTCTAAACCACTTGCAGGTGTTTTCTTCGTCACCTCTACTACATACACTCCATTGTTACCTACAATAGGACCAGAAACGTTCCCTATTTCTAAAGCAAAAGCAGTACCCACCACTTTTGGCTCTGTTCCAGCTCCACTAATAGTAGGAGTTTTCATTGTTAATGCAGAAGCTACTTTTACTGTTTGACCTTGACTTTGTGCAATTGCATCAAGAGCAGTTCCAGAAATTTTAGCTTTTAATGTTTCTGCCTTCTTCTCTTTAATTAGAATTGGCTTTACCGTAGGACTAGCATCTTCAACTGTCATAGTCCCTTTATCTGATTTTGCAGTTAATTGAACCACAGCATACCCTTCTGGGATATCAAATCGTTTTATTTCACCAATTTTAGATTCTTCATTAAATGCCCACTGCACTACTGTTCTTCTAGCACCTAATCCAGGGATATTCTCATCTAATTCTTTAATATTATTAACTGGTCGAACGGTTAATTCATTTTCTTTAGACACTTCTTCGAAATCCTTGTCTTTTGCAGAGATTTGAAATTTAGTAGTTTCTGTAAAAATTGCATTTATTGTCTTTTCACTTGGCTCTACCTTTTGTGCTACAGTTGCCACTTTTATAGCTCTTTCTTCATCTGTCTGATCTTCGATACTAATAATATGATATCCAAATTGAGTTTCTACAATACCCTGATCTCCTGTTTTATTATCAAAACAATAATCATTAAAAACAGGAACCATAGCTCCCGGAGTAAAGTATCCTAAATCTCCTCCTTTATCTTTATTAGAACTGTCAGCAGAGAATTCTGAAGCTAATGTTGCAAATTTAGCTTTATCTGCTCTGGTAACACCAATGATACTATCTGCTAGAGCTTTCGCTTCTTCTTTGGTACGTTTTGTATCACCAGCAGTCCCTAATCCTACCCAAGAAATTAAAATGTGGCTTGCTTTTACAGAATCTGGTATTTGCTTTTGAGCAACAACCCTAGAAACTTTAATAAAATCTCCATCCTTATATGGCCCATAGACACCACCTACTTCTAGGTTATAAATTGTATCAGCTACTGTAGCTGGTAAATCTTTTTTGAACTTAAAACGATCATCAAATTTTACAGCAGAGTTTTGATTAACATAATCCTCTACATTTTCAACATTTCTGAATCCTTTAACGGTATCTGTTTTCCCATTTTCAAATTCTGCTTTATCATCCAATAAACTCGCAACTCTTCCTTTGATTTCATCTATATCTTCCTGGCTTGCTTCTTCATTAAAAAGCACATATCGTATACTTCTTGAAGCTTCTGCTTTATACTGATCTGCATGTGCATCAACATAGGCTTTAATTTCTGCATCAGTTACATTAACTTCTGCATCTTCAATACTAGAAAATGGTAATTGCACATATTTAATATCTACATTATCATTTTCCATCTTATACACCAATTCACCTTCTTTTAATGTAGATCCCACACCAGCTTTGATCATATTAAGATACACTTGCTCACGAGCTCCTTTACTAATAGAAACCTCATACTCCAACCACTGTTGGTAAGCTTGTGGAGATGTTGCTTTTACATTTGCAACATATTCTTGCATTTTAGCCTTATCAAAAACTCCAGCCTCATTCTGAAACGTTGGATTGTTTGCTAAGGATTCTTCCAGTAATTGATTTACTTGATCTTCACCTACTATAATCCCTAACTCTTCAAATTGCTCTTCAAAAACTGTTTCACGTATTTCTTGGTTCCATACGTAATTAACAGCCTGAATGCTTGATGATCCTCCTCCAAAACTTCTAGAAGCTGTTTCTACTTTTCTAGCAAAATCAGTTCTATCAATATCTTTTCCGTTTATCGTTGCGATTACATTTTCAGCTTTTTGTGAAATTGCTCCTCCGTTACGAATCAAATCCGCCAAAACAAAAGAAAAAAGTGCTAATGCAATGATTACAATAAGAAAAACCGAACGTTGTCTGATTTTATTTAAAACTGCCATGATGTGTAATTATTTATTCAAAATATAGTGGGCGAAAGTACCATTTTATTGTAATAATACCAATTAAAATTCTGAAAGTATTATTAAGTTTTTTGCTTTTTTTATGTAAATAAGGTCAACAAAGTCTTTATGATACATTTTTACCTAAATTAAATCATCTTTTTATTGTTTTATAACTCGATAAACAATAAAAAATTGTGTTATTTTACATGTAACAGCAAGCTATAAACTTCCTAAAAGTAAAGGCACAAAAAATAGTATACATATTAACGGTATCAGGAAACTTTTTAAAATAAGGAGCACATAAAAACCGAGAAGAATCGACTTTTATTTTAAATCAACAAGAACCAAAATCACTCCTCAGCAATCACTTGTAATTCGACAATTTCAATTTTGGTATTAGAAGTCTCTATAATTTTAATTCTAAATCCATCTATTTTTACTTCATCTCCTTGTTGTGGAATTTCTTCTGTATGATTTACAATCATCCCTCCCAGGGTTTCGTAATTTTCATCTTCAGGAAGGTCTAATTTATACAATTCATTGATATGATCTACTTCTATTCTTGCAGAAAACCTATATTGATCATCAGCAACTTGTTCTTCAATAAGTTCTATAGAATCATGTTCGTCTTCAATCTCACCAAATAGCTCTTCCACAATATCTTCTACAGTAATAATACCACTAGTACCTCCATACTCATCGATAACAACCGCTATACTTTTATGTTTTTTTGTCAAAAGATTAAGCACATCTTTTACAAACATTGTCTCTGGTACAAAAACTACAGGAAGTAAAATTGCTCTTAGAGACTTTGGCTTTCTAAACAATTCAAAAGAGTGTACATACCCTATAATATCATCTACATTGCCGTTATATACAATTATTTTTGACAACCCGGTATCTATAAATATTTTACTAACTTCTTCTATAGATTGGGATTTCTCTACAGCAACCACCTCGGTTCTAGGAATCATTACCTCTCTTGATTTGACATCAGAAAAATCAAGAGCATTTTGAAAAATTTGAATTTCACTATCTATTTCATCATCTTTTTCAACGGTCTCCATCTGCTCACTGATATAATCCCCTAATTCTGTTTTACTAAAAGCTAGCTGAACCTGATCTCCATCAGTTTTTAGAAACTTCTTGAGCACAAAATCTGAAACCCAGATTACAAATGATGAAATTGGCGAAAAAATAATATAAAAGACATAAGCAGGAAAAGAAAATATTTTAAGCAACGTATTTGAGTAAATTTGAAAAAATACTTTTGGCAAAAACTCAGCAGTAATTAAAATAATCCCTGTAGAAATAATGGTTTGGGTCAAAAGATTTAATTCTGTAATAAAATAGTCTAATACCCAATATGGTGATGGTAGTAACGAACTAAATAGACTCATCAATACCTCTCCCATATACAACCCATAAATCACCAAAGCCACATTATTACCAACAAGCATTGTTGCAATAAACTTAGAGGGTTTTTTGGTTAAACGAGTAAGGATATTTGATATAAACCCTCCTTGTTTTTTTTCAATTTCAATATGAATTTTATTTGAGGAAACATAAGCAATTTCCATCCCTGAAAAAAAAGCTGAAAGAATTAAACAAAGTATAATAACAATAAAATGTAATTCCATGAATTAGTTCTTGTTATTTGCTTCAAATCTTTTTCTAAAGTTTCTTTTAAAAAAAAACATAAAGATCGCTGCTATTGCAAAAAAAAGATAGAGCATACTTCTCCCTCCTTCTTGCCCCCATTCTTCATATGCCTCATATAAAAAAAAGCACATAATTACTAAATAGGCATATTCAAAAAATTTAAATACTTTCTTCATAGTAGTGGATTACTCCTCTATAAACATTACTCCGTCATTAATTCTTGAATTCAAGATAGTAAAATCCTGATTAGCATCAAAACCATCTGCTTCATTAATAGTACCATCCGGGAGATAACTTTTATACGATTGATCGGTAAATACCCAGCTAAGGTTTTGATTCCAATACAATTGTTTTGCTTGCAAATGTGTACTATCTGCTGTTAGGATATCTACATTACCTCTCATATCAATTATTCCTGTTTCCTGATAAGAAATTGCATAATCAGAGGTAACCACACTTACTTTTCCATCTTCATCTATAATATCTAATATGATTCCTTCTGGAAACTCATGATACGCAAAAGATCGATTAGAATAGTCTAAAATTCTAGATGCTTTTAATATAGCGGTAAGCCTTCCTGAATCAGTATATTTAAGATTTACTTCAAAAGCTTCTGCAATAGGAGCTTCTTCGGATTCTAAATAATCGGGAGAAGTTATTTTTTTAGATTGGCATGAAAAAAACATTGTCACAGCAAATGCTATGACAATGTTCATTAATATATATTTTTTTTTATCCTGCATTACAGTTTAGGCACCTTAACGGTTTCTCCAATCCAACATCCAACACTAACGGATGTTATTCCTGGGTTGTTAAAAATATCTGTCTTTGTCGGAGCCTTAGCGCGATAATTTGCTGCATATTTATTTGCTGTAGACTTTAAGCTTGGATCTATTTTCCCAGCTCTTCTAGCATAGTTTTCAGCCAACCAATATACCGCTCTTTTACTAAACACGTCGGTTCCACAACTATTTGCACTACTAGCAATCATACTTGCTATTCTCAAGTAACATATCCCCATAGAAGGTTTTTGTTTTAATGCTTTTCTATAGTAGCTTCTGGCTTTTCCTTTACTACCTTGCTTTTTCATTATCTCACCAATTTTGAAGTATACCTTTGCCTTATCACTTGATTTAGTTTCTAATTCTGCTGATTGATTAAAATACTTTAATGCAGTAGTAGTCTTTTTATCTTTTAAAGCTAAAAGTCCTAAATAGTAAGCTGTTTTAGCAGAAGGATCTGATTTATGTAATGCCTCTACCAACTTAAAGAATAATGGATCCTCTGTACATTCTTTTGCAGACATTCTACCTGCAGCACCTTTTAACCAATTTATATCAGCCTTCTTTGCTTCAAATTGTCCTGTATATAAAGGAATCAGGTTTTTACAATCTGCTAATTCTCCTAATTTCTGATTAATTCCAGCTTTTACTTTACTAAAAGCTGTTAAATTAATTCCTGAGTTTTTTAATGCTCTTTTCTCTTTAGAAGACAAAGCTGTACCTGCTTCTTCTTTTTCTGTAAGTTCTGCAATAATTTTTGCTAACCTATTTTCTTCATTTTCGATTTTTTCTGTAACATCATCATACAAATCAAAAACGCCCTGAAGTTCTTTTTTTCCTTCACCGTGAAGATCTACAAAAAGTGAGAAATACGTGTATAACTTTTTTGGTCTTTTAAAGTTTTTCTTATCCTCTGAATATCCTTTATCAAATTCAGCAAATTGAGTTTCTTTAGTACCAATTTTATTATCATACATGAGTTGACCTATATCAGAATGCATATCTCCAATTTTGGTCTTTCCCGGAAAATACTGAAAACGTTCTTTCCACAAGGCAATCAATTCATTTGCCAAAGTTGTTTTAGGCGCCCCAGAAGCTTTTTTATATTTTGCTTCTAACAATTTTTTTCCAAATTGATACGTCGCAACACTATATGTAGGGCATTCTTTTCTTACTTTCCATAATGGCTCTTCTGCCGCATCATAGTTCTTTACCTTTGCATGTTCATAAGCAATAGAAGCTGTCGTTGCACAGTCCGTAGCTTGAGCATTTATACTTGTAGTACTCAAAACTAATCCTGTTGCTATAACAAATAAAACTTTCGTATTCATAGCTGTGTTAATTATTGTATTTAATTAAATTTTATTTTCCTGAACCATTTATCATTTAATGATAAACTTAAAGAAACGTTAAAAAACTCTTCTTTAACTAATCCAAAATCTGTTGTCCCTCGTTGACCATACTCAAAACCTATATTAGCATTAGAGAATAATCTGCCAACTGGTAGTCCTACTCCAAAAGATATGCCAAACTCATCAATCGAATTTCCATTTATATTCAATCCTGTTTCTTCATATCGAAATCCTGCCCGATAAACAACACGACTAAAATAACTCGTTAACGAGTTATACTTAGGGATATAGTATCCTCCTGCTTTAAATCTTGAAGCATTTTCATACTCAACATTATCCTGACCAGATACAATATTAGTAAATTCTCCAGAATCAAGATATGTATATTCTCCTCCAACAAACCATTTTCTTGGCTGTCCTATACCACTAGCGAATTTAAACTCGGCAGGAAGATCAATTTTTTGATCACCAACGTTTATTTCTTGTCTTTCTGCTACCGTCTCTCTACCATTATTTGCAATTACTACAGTAGCTAGTTCTCTGGTACCATCTGCTTTTAACTCAAAAGATGGTGTTGACACAATCGAAGCAACCAGCTCTAGTTTTTCAGAAACCATAGTCTTATACCTTACTCCAAAAGACAAACTAAAAGCTGATAAATCTGTACTGGTTATTTCTCTGGTATCAAACTGTACATCAGGCCTTCTAAGTATTGTTTTATTTTCAATATTTCCAAAGTTATAATTTAAATCTACACCTACGCTTAGATTCTTGTTAACTTTAACCCCAGTAGCTAAAAAAACCTTATTTAAACCACCAGTCCCTTCAAATTGAAATTCTGATCCGTCATCTACAATATTATTAATACGATATCCTACAGAAGTAAGTGGTATAACTCCAAATCCGAATCCAAATTTACCTGCTGGAACACCTATAGCAAGGTAATCTAATGATGCATTCTCTCCTGAGGACGATTCATTTGCATTACTTAATTTAAAATTACGATATGATGTTCCTACCGTATATGAGGTTAATCCAAGCTCACTAAATGATGCTGGATTCTGAAGATTTAAATGAATACTATCTGCAAGTACACTTAATCCCCCCATCGATCTATTTTCTACCGTTCCTTTAAATTTTGGTATTCCAATTCCATAAAAAGAATACGGTGAAGAGGTTCCCTCCTGAGCATAAGATATTACCGCAATATGCACTAATACAACTACTAAAATCTTCTTTATCATCTACTATTATTAAAAGCTAAAATGCAGTTTAATCCTTCCAATAAAAAATTGGAAGTGGCAAATATGCCATTTTTTAATCTTTTAGACAAAAAATGTGCATCTCCTCCGGTTAAAATAACTGTTAAATCAGGATAAATGTTGCAATATTCTTCAATTACTCCTTTAATTTCATATAAAATTCCAAAAACTACACCCGAATGTATAGCTTCTTCTGTGCTTTTTCCTATATGATTTTGGGGAGATGTTAATTCTAACAGTGGTAATTTTGCAGTAAAATTATTTAAGCTGCTATATCGTAATCGTAACCCGGGAGCTATTGCTCCACCAATATATTCTTCTTTTTCATTTTTAAAATCGTAGGTAATACAAGTTCCTGCATCAATAATCAGGGTATTCTTCTTTGGAAACTGATCTACTGCAGCCGCAACAAGAACCATACGATCAATACCCAAAGTATTTGGTGTTTTGTATAAATTTTTAAATGGCATGTTAACCTTATGATCTAACATTAGAGTATTAAAAGAATTCTTGACATACAGTATTTGATCTTTATTCATATTTCCAACAGAAGAAACTATTGCTTTGGCAATCAAAGGGTATTCTTTTTTCACACGCTCTATCTCCTCTTTAAAAGAATTCTGTTTAATTGTATTTTTATAAACAATTTCAGATGTATCAAAAACTCCAATTTTAGTATACGTATTCCCTACATCAACGACAAGATTCATATCATTATTTCTAAGTTGCAAAAGTACAAAACGATTTTTTTAATTTTTTCTTTTGAGGATTAAAAAAAGCGTTCTATATTTGCATCCGCTTACAACAAGGTGCCTTAGCTCAGTTGGTAGAGCAAAGGACTGAAAATCCTTGTGTCCCTGGTTCGATTCCTGGAGGCACCACCTTAAAAACCCGAACAAATTGTTCGGGTTTTTTTTGTTTAAAAAATTGACTGTCAGATATCTGAAGTTTTTGTAAAGGTTTTCTGTTTTAAGAAAAATCATAAAAATATAAATATCAAATATTTACGAGTTAAATAAATTCTATTTAGCATTTAATTAAGATTATTTTTTGAAGAATATTATTTAATCGAGCAAGTTGTATAGCACTTCTTAATCTACAAAAAATGACTTTTTAACAAATTAAATCATATTTAATTCCTTTTTTTTGTAATCCAAGTATTTAAGCAATTAACAATCAGGTTTTTAATTTACTATTAGTATTTCTTTATGTTTATTTTGAATATATATGTTTTCATCATGCGATGATTTCAGTTTATGTTGAAAGTAAATTATTAGTATTATTTAATTCATTAATAATTAGATTGTTATTGTTGCGTGTTTAGTTTTATGATTGATTTTGAAAATAAATATTACGATCATTTTTCAAAGAAGACTACTTATACCCCTCCAGTTTTTTGTAAAAATGAAAATTACATGATGCGTTTTAATTCGCAGTTAAAGAGTTACTCTTATTTAGATAATAATTTAACTATTATTTACTTCAAGAAAGGCGCAGGTGTTATAGAATGGAAGAGTAAATTTAAAAATATCAAGGACAACACTTTTATTGTATCTAACCCGAGTGAAGGTTGGGATTACGTTAATAATAAAGAACTTAAAATTGATGTATTAAGTTTGGTTATTTCTAACAAGTTAAAAAATGAATTCAATACATACGCTACATATAATTTAGAAAAATTAATTGATGATCCTTATCAAGTGTCATCTGAACAATGTATTTATCTTGAACACCCTCTAAATGCGGATCATTATCCTTTCGGAAGATTGCTTAAATCTATTTATAATCAAAGTTTTACTGAAAATTTTATATATACTGATGCCGAGGAAAAAGCCATGTCAATATTAATGACGATGCATAACAATCAAAAAAAAATATATAAAATATCAGAATTCATTAATTCAAGAAAAAAGTCTACTAAAAATGAAGTTTTGAAGCGCTTGCTGTTAACCAGAGAGTATATTCATGATAATTTGGAAAAGAAAATAACTTTAGATGAACTGACATCAATATCATTACTTTCTAAATTTCATCTATATGATTCCTTCAAAAATGTATTCGGAAAGACTCCACATCAATATATTAATTCATGTAAATTGAAAAAATCCAAAAGATTAATACTTAAAGGCCAATATTCTGTAACTGAAATATCGGACATTTTAGGATATTCAGATGTACATACTTTTAGTAAACTATTTAAAAAGAATTTTAAAGTATCTCCATCAAATTATTATGTTATGAAATAAATTGAAGTATAGACTATTCTTACTAATTTTTAGTTGTTGTTCCTGTTATTTTTCATACATATATGTGATCAATTAGGCCTAGATCAATCTTATTTTTTGAATCTATTTTGTTACATGTGTTTTGAAAACATTCAAGATTTGGTAACACTAGCTTGGTGCATGTTTCTTCCCTTAATCTCCCTTATTAGAGCTAAACTCATATCTATTTCTTCTGAAGGACTAGCAAAGGTTCAAAATTTTCTATCATAAGATTCTATTCCCTTTTTATTCTATATCAATTTGCTATTGACTATCCTTTCAACGCTCTTGCTTCTCTATATAATCGTATACAAATACAACGCTTGACATAAATCTTGTTGTTTCATGAATTGATCCATAAGAAATTATAAAAAATTAAGGATTTTTTGACAAACAAAAGACATATTTGTTTACAATTTTTGCATTAAAATTATTAGTATGAGGTTTTATTTAGTGCTCCTGTTTTTCTTAACATTTTCAATCTCTTTTTCTCAGAATTTTAATTCGGATAAGTTAAACGATTATCTCACTGATATAGAGAAAAAAAATGTTTTTTATGGAAGTTTAGCAGTTCGGTCGAATGATTCGATTGTGTATAAAAGAAGCATAGGATATACTGATATAGATATGGGATTGCTAGCTAATGATTTTTCTAAGTATAGAATAGGTTCAATCTCCAAAACATTTACTGCTGTTCTGGTTTTTAAAGCTCTGGAGGAAAATAATATCAAACTTACTGAGACTATTGAATCCTATTTTCCTAAAATAAAAAATGCAAAAAATATCACTATAGATAATCTGTTATATCATCGAAGTGGAATTTATGATTTTACTAATGATCCAGAATTTGAAAAGTGGAAAATACTACCAAAAACTGAGGATGAAATTTTATCATTAATAATTGAAGGTGGTAGTTTATTTGAACCAGATACCAGGGCAGAGTATAGTAATTCTAATTTTTATATACTCTCTTTAATTTTGCAAAAAAAGTATGACTCAACATATGCTGAATTGATTGATAAGTATATTATCAAACCTTTAGGTTTAAAAAACACTAAGTTTGGAGGGAGAATTGATTCAGAAAATAACGAATCTCATTCATACGTTTATGGATCACATTGGGAGAAATCACCTGAAACTCACATGTCCATACCATTAGGGGCAGGAAGCATAATAACTACTCCTTCAGACCTATGTGTTTTTGCCAACGCTTTGTTTAATGGAAAAATAATTGATTTTACCAGTTTAAGTATTATGAAAAATTTTAAAGATAATTTTGGAGCTGGTATTTTTCCAATGGAGTTGAAAGGTAAATATATACTTGGCCATACTGGAGGTATTGATGGCTCTTCAGCTTTTTTAGGTTATTTACCCGAGATAGGATATTCTCTCGCTATAACATCGAATGCTAGTAGAATGAATAATTTTGATATTGCTAACAATGTCATATCATCTATCTTTAACATATCTCTAAAAAATGAAAGCATTACATCTTTTAATTTATCTAAAAATGACCTTAGTGTGTACGAAGGTATTTATGCCTCAGATCAAGTCCCGTTAGAGGTTTCTTTTTTTGTAAAGGAAGACAAGCTATGGTCAAAAGCTACTGGACAAAATGAATTCCCTTTGGATTTTATAGGAGATGATGTTTTTCAATTTGAGCAGGCTAATATTAAAATTACCTTCGATAAAACAAACAAACAAATGTCTTTAAATCAAGGAGGTTTAAAATACGTATTTAAAAAGAAAAATTAAAATAGTTTTTGTGAATTACCTTTAGGCTTTTTCGTTTTAAGTGAACAGTCCCTTTTATAATAAAAGGGATTTTTTTATGAATATAATCTAAAAAAAAGATTTTTTGACAAATTAAATTGTTGTTAAATACTCAATTTTACCATGCTAGGTTATACTACAAAGCGTCTTAAAATCAAACTTCTGCCCTATCTATTACTTTGTTATATACACTGCAAAAAACTATATCATATGATATAAATAATATTCAAAACAGCAAATAAATTTCTAAAACTATATTATCATGAAAAAAATTATTCTGTTATTTTTTTTAATTTCTTATTCAATTCTTAATGCCCAGAATCATAAGCTAGAGGGACCTATATGGTTAAAAAGCGGGAGAGATAATATTCAAGTGTATCAAACTGAAGATAATTCCTGGTTATACAGTGAATGGTTAGATAACTCTAATATAAGAAGGGCTTATATGGGATTGGATAACAATCTTTCATCTTTCGTGTTAGGGCTCGAAAATTCTACCGATAAATTTTCTATCATAGGAGGTAATGTTGGGATCGGAACTTCAGACCCTGCTCATACGCTCGATGTAAATGGGACTGTGCAAGCTAAAGTTTTTGATTTTATTGACCAAAATTTAGGAATTAATGGAGATCGTGTTAGAATTTTTAGAGATGATGTACAGTATGACAAAGCTATATTGAAGGTTCAAATAGGTGATGAGAGACATGGTGAAGTACAACTAGGATATACGAGTTATGTTAATGGAGATTGGTATAAGAGTATGGCTTTTTATGGTAATGGTACAGCTATATTTAGTGGCTCTGTGAGAGCTCCAGAAGTTAGAGTTAGAATAGACCCTTGGGCAGATTTCGTGTTTGATAAAGACTACGAATTAATGCCATTAGAAGCAGTAGAAAAGTTTATTAACAAAAATAAACACCTTCCTGAAATACCAACTGCCAAACAAGTAAAAAAAGATGGGATCAATCTAGGGGAAATGAACGCTAAACTCCTTCAAAAGATTGAAGAACTAACCTTACACCTTATTGAGCTTAACAAAAAGAACAAACAGTTGGCCGAGGAAATCTCACAAATAAGAAAAAATCAGAATTAAGCTTTTTTAGTTCAATATTCATTCAATTAAACATTTTACAATGAAGATATTAAAGTTTAAGCTGTTATGTGTGTTTTTAGTGTTGTGTTACGAATTTTGTAATGCTTCATTTAATAAAACATATGCAATTAGTCAAGTTTCGTGTACTCCTATACAATCAAGTTATAATTTTACATCAGGGCAACCTTTATCATTTAATTTTTCTCCTGAATGTTTAAATATAGAGACTCCAACAATATCCTGTCCAGCATTTTTAATGGACAATCAAGGTAATGTAATAACCAGCGGATATCAATTTAGTATAGATAATCCTACTCAAAACGCTAGTTATGAATTTGTGGTTATTGGCGATGAGGGAGAAAACGTCTTTAGGCATAGTTTTTCTTTTTCTAATACAAATAGTGATATAATCCCTAAAGACATCTTAAATACAACAGTCCACAACCTTAATAAAAACGATGGATTTCGGTGGTTGCAATTGTCCGACATAGAACTGTTTAGTGCCATTTATTATAATGAACGAGAACTTGTGGTTGGGTATGCGCCATCGGGATATGGTAATTTAGAGGAAACCATCCATACTGTAAATATAAATTCTGCCCCATGGACTAATGCTAAACAGTCCATATTGGACCAAATTCAGGAAATATGGAATGACAAAGGGTTTTCGCATGTAAATGTGAACAATTATATACTATATGACAGCCCAACACTACCTTTTTTTATTGTGACCACACCGTTCTTAGAGATGATTACCCAATTAAGAGACCTAGAAACAGTTAAGTTTCTTAGCCCTTCGCAATACGATCCGAGGCTTCCTAATTCCTCAAGTGTTACGTTACTCAACCAGACTGCTTCTGCTTACCCAACAATAGTAGGAGATCTCAACGACATAGATAGTGGCGCTTGCGATCATAATCGCCCAAGGTATATTCCAGATACTCATTTTAAACATACGAACCCTAATGATGTAAAAAGCGGCAAGATTTCTTGGAATTATTTTGATCCAGCACACAAAATTGATAAGGCATGGGAGGTTTTAACAAATAATGAGTGTTATAAGGGGCGAGGTGCCGGCATAACCGTTGGTCTAATTGACGCTGGTATATCAAGCAATCAACCTCGTTTAAACGAAAAGTTTTCATACGGTTATAATGCAGGTAACAGAACTATTGAACACTATGGTACTTATGGTCCAAAGATATATGGTCAAGTGCCAGATGAGTTTGCCATAAATAATGATCCTGGTTATTACCCTTCAGAATCAGACGGACCATTTTCAGACTGTGCACATGGTACCCTAATGGCAGGTATAATTGGGGCACCCGAAATGGATGGTTTTTCGTCAAGTAATGGTCCATTGGGTGTGGCGCCTGATTGTAACATGATAACGGTAAAAGGTACAAATGACCCAATATTACTTCACAATCACAGAATGATTGGGGTTGTAAAGGCTCTAGACCTATTGGCTACAAAACCAGAGGTAAAAATTATTAGTATGTCTATGGGTAGCAACTATCATTTTCCTTATTTAACCTATGCAATTAGAAGAAATTATAACCTAGGTAAATTAATTATTTGTGCGGGGGGGACATCCCCTGCCGCTGATTGGATTCAAAATACCTGGGGCGTAACTTATCCTGGAGTCTTATCCACTACATTAGGAATCACTGGGGTAAAAAACTATAGCAGTGATCGAACTTTTTTCAAATGCGATGAGTGTCATAAAGGAAAAAAAATTGACTTTGTTGTAAAAATGCAAAAAGGAGATAAAAGAGTTTTGAGCTTACCTCAAAGTACAGAGGAAACTACTTTTGTCGGTGGTTCTTCAGCAGCAACGGCTACCATGGCAGGGATAGCAGCTTTAGTTTGGAGTGCCGACCCATCACAAACACGAGAAAAAGTCATTGAAGCTTTAAAACACGGAGCAAGTAGAGACGAGGCTCAAAAAGATGATGAGTATGGATATGGGTTAGTTGACGCTCAAAAGGCTGTATTATATGCTCTAAAATGTACAAACAACTAACAATAACACCAATGAAATATATAAAAAATCTAATCCCATTTTTCGTTTTATTTGGCTTTTGGTCGCTCAAAGCTCAAATTTCGACATCGTATACTAATGCCACCGGTACTTTGTGCAATGGTACTATTACAGTATCTTCAGAGGTTTCTTTTGCAGGGCCTTTTTCAATTAATGTAACCTCAAGTACAAGTAGTTACAATCAAGATCAAAATGGAATCGATCATGAAAATCCTGCATTTTTTAGTAATTTATGTACTGGGGAGTACGAGGTTACAGTATTAAACAAATTTTCTTGTGAAAATTTTTCTGAAACCATTTCAATTTCTGATCAAGGGGGAAGTGGTAATGATGGGCTCGCTGCTGATTTTACAGTAAATACTACAGATGGTAGGGCTCCTTTAACGGTTTATTTTTCTGATCAATCTTCTGGAGATATTGATGGTTGGTATTGGGAGTTTCCATTTGGGGAGCCTAATTATTCTTACGATCAAAATCCATCAGTAGCGTACACTACATCTGGAGACAAAGATGTAAGTTTAACAGTATATGATACCAAAGGAAATTCGCATACTATTACTAAGAACGATTATATAAATGTAGAGGCTCAGTTACCGCCTTTAACCCTAAGTCTCAAAGCCTGTTCTGATCCATATGCCTCTACTTGTGGATCCAATTTTTCTGACACTGCGCTTATTCATTTCATACCAGAAGTTTCTTTGAGTATCGGAAACGTACAATACAATTGGGATTTTGGTGATGGCCACTCTATAGAAGGATCGTTTAGAGAAGTATACAGTTATAGTAATACAGGATCTTACACAGTTACTTTATCGATAACAAATGATTATGGGCAATCAGCATCTGCATCTGTTATAATTAATATTAGAGACATTAATGAGCAGTCTATAACCCCGAATTTTGATTCTAATGGAGATCAGAATACCGTCGAAGTCGGGTATAATTCTCCTGGTGTATCATATTCAGATGCGACTATATACCAAAACATAGATCCTAGTGAAGTAGATTATTTTTGGGATTTTGGTACGAACGCCCTTAATAGATACGCCTATACAAGAGGGCCTCATAGCGTATGTTATAGGAAAAATTCTGGTACAGGAGTAGATTTGCAACACGTTTCTCTAAGAGTTACTCCAAAATCTCAATTGATTGGACCTAAAAAAATAGCCAAGACAAATCACGTTTTTGTAAAACAATCAAATACGAGGTTTTGTGAAGCTCCTTGTGAAGTGCAATTCTCAGATATTTCTTTAACTACAGATTTTTTCAATCAGGAACCTAAGCTTAAATTTTCTATGAATAGTAACGCTAGTACCTGTTCAAACATTAGTTGGACTATAAAAGTTAATGGCAAAATGGTATATCAAAGATATCTTTTCGATGTTGAAAATAATGGATATGAAGTTTGTAGTTATAACTCTGGTGAGTTGGATTGCGAAGATATAGAGTATATTAATCGATCCTCAATCCCTGAAATGGAAGTAAACCTGGCTTGGCTAGATGAAATACCTGCTTTTCCGTATACCATGAAAGTTGAGGCAACAGTTTATGATAGGAATCATGTAGGTGAGACAAAAAAAACAATATTTCAAAATTTTACGATTAAAGGTTCTAAATACTCAGATTATAGCTCTGCTGATAAAATTATAAGACATGAATTTGATAATGTCGAAGTTTATGATAATTACGCTACAAAAGAGAATAAAATATTATTTAGTATAGCAGAACAATACAGAGATAGAGAGAATACAAATAATTACCATTTATATTCATTTACAGACAACCAATTTCAAAAAGATGTTGACTTAGATTTATTTACTACAAATTCTAATATGGGTAAGTTTAAGTTTATAGATAATAATTCTATTCTTAAATTAATACCTTATAAAAGACCTCAGGCTCCACCTGGTATTAAATATCATGGAATAACAGCTCAGACAGTTGGGAAAAATCCCAAAAAAGATTGGGAAAATATACTGGATTATCGTGCTGCAAACCCAGTTTATTTTATTAAATCTTCAACAATTAGTGCGCCAACTATAGAGGAAATACCTGAAGGGTATCTAAGATATTACAAATGGGATTCTGATGGTGAAACTCTTGCTTTTATAAGTTTTAACACACTATATATTAAGAATCTTCAAAAATTGTCGAATAATCAATTAGAAAGTAATGGAGCTACTTATATTAATGGGAGTTATATAAACCAAGAGTTGGATATTCAAGATGACAATGTTTATTCAGATCGGGATAAAGTTATAGTAGAAGGCAATACAATAGCAATTTTAAGAAAATCTGGATTACATATATTTAAAAAAGAAGGTAATACATGGGTGAAAAAGAAAGTGCTTTTTACTGATTTAGTAAATTCACCTGATTATCGATTTTTTTCTGATTTTGATATGGAAGGAGATAAAGTTGTTTTGGGATTAGTAAGATACCCTATTAAATCGTCAGTTCTAGTAACTGATATTTCAGGAGATATTCCGGTTTATATTCATGATTTAAAAAAAGAAGACAGTTTTGATTATATACAATGGTTACCTAAGCAAATAGATATTCAAGGAGATAATGTACTCTATTTCTCAGAAATGGCTAATCTGGGGGATAATTATCGCTATCAAAATTTTCATTTCTATCAGGATATTCATAAAAATAATAATTTTGAAATTAATGAGACAGAAAGATTTGACTTTACGTATAAGGGTAGTTTGTTTCTTGAAGATTTTTTGATTTTCCTAAAAAATGATATTGCATACATCTTTGATAGGAGGGATCCAGCTTGTAAAACAGATGCGACATATAATGCTTACGGTTTTACTATTAATAGTGGTAATAGCATCTATAGAAATGTTAAAACATCTCAAATGTCTTCACATACACAACCTTACACGGTAGAAAGTTCTGGTAATTTATATGTAAAATCTTCAGAAACAGTTTTGCAATTTGGTTTTACCGCTCGACCTGGTAGTAAAATAGATATAATAGCAAGTGATTGTGGATATTATAACGAACCTATTAGTGGTATTGCTAGGTTAACTGAAATTCCTGAGGAATCAAATGAACAAGAGGTTTTTCCAACAATAGAGAATCATATTACAATTTATCCTAACCCTGCTAAAGATAGACTCTCTATTGAAAGCAGCAGTAAAATGCAGCTTATAGAACTTTATAGTATTACTGGAAGAAGAATATATTATAAATCAGGATTGAATACTAGTAGTCATACCATTCAAACTTTGGACTATCCTGATGGGATGTATTTTGCGAAAATTCATACTTCACGAGGTCATATCAACAAAAAACTTCTAATCAAAAAATAAAAAAGAGCTGTACACGAAATCTTTAACTCTTAAAACCCCATAAGAAAAATAAGATGGTGTGTGCCTTATTCAAATCAAATATCTAAAAGATAAATAACGAACATAAAATATGAAAACTTTTAATAGACTTTTTAATATAATAGTTGTGTTGGCACTAATCTTGTCATTTAAACCACTTTTTGCGCAACAAACTGATTTTATAGATAATATAAGTATTCCTTATGGTAAATCAATTCAGTCTTATACTACTAATGGAGTCAAATATGATATGGTGAAGAGTCAATGGCTAAACAATGATGATTTTTTAACCCTTCATGTCCCTGGTTCTAAAGGATTGGGTAAAGCACAATTTTTTATCAGAAATGACGGCTCTGTCGGTATTGGTAACAGTGATCCTAAAGCAAAGTTCTTTCGGTTTCCTTAGCCTAAAGAGCAAACAACTAATAAGTATTTATTAACTAGTATAATATTATGTAAAACAAAATTTTCAATAACCAATTGGAAATCTACTAATTAACTCCCAATCTCGCATTAAAAAGTTCGATTCTATTCCTAAAGACCCCACCTTAAAAACCCGAACAATTTGTTCGGTTTTTTTTATGGTTTAAATTGGTTCTTCCTAATAGCAGGAATCAAGACCAGTTATTGTATTAAACACATTACATCTTGTTCCCTTTTCATCCTCATATCAATGTAATAAGCTGATATGAATGTTTTAAGACTACCAAGAGCTCGTTCAATAAAAAGCTCAAATACACGTTCAAAATTTTCTAATATTTTTTGCAACTATAAAACTTGTTTGACTTAGATTTGTTATTAGTTGTTAAATTAACAAGAGACTAATACACGAGTTTGGAAGCCTTATAAGGCCCAAAATAGAGGAAAATTGTTCTAGACAAATTCTATGTACAATTGGATATAGAAATCACTCTACTGAATAAATAGAAAGGATAAACGAACTGTAAAGCATGAACATGTTTGTAAGTTCATTGAGATTTTTTATGTTAAATGATTCTGGAGTAATAGCTATTTGGTTAGCAAATCAAGTGTCTCTCGTAGTGGTTAATTAAGAGCTTTAAAGATTATTGAAAAAGAGCAAAACAAAGTAAAAAATGAAAGACGCCAAGGTAAGATGGTTACAAGATTTTCGAAGATTTCTTCCTTTAAAAAGTCAATTCATCCTTTCTGGAAATATTAAAGATTTTCAGCTTATCAAAAATGATTTCGGAAGCTACAGCTGGCATAGATTAGAAAATGCAATTGATGCCGAACTTAAAAGTACAGGCTATAAGCATGTGGTTTATTACAATCCTATGAGTGGTTTTGATATTCCTTTTTTTCTTGGAAATCCTGAAGAAAAAAAAGCCTTGTTCCAAAAGCTTCATATTCCGCTTCAGCAAGATGACATATACCATAATTTACAAACTTTTAATATTGTATTACAAACCATAGTCAACTATCCTAATGAGCCCATAGCCTTAGTTGTTGATTTCGCTTCTCAATTTTTGATGAATGCTGAAAATCTAATAAAGGCCGAGCATGACACCTTTAGTTTGACACATATACTATCCCAAACTACAGAAACAAAACCTTATGGGCAACCACCTAAACCATTTTACAACACTGTTATTTGGATAGTAGACAAAGAAGGGGATTTACCCGATTGGATGGTCGTTAACAATCCCAAAATAAGACATATCCCAATAGGTAAACCAGACCATATTGCTCGAAGAAGATTAGTAGATCCTATTGTAGAAAGCTTATGCGAAACTAAAACAGAAGCTAAAAGAATAGCCACAGATTTTGTTGATGAGACTGAAGGGTTACTTCTCTTGGATTTAGTAGCCATTATAGAATTGGCTCGATCAGAATCTATTCATATTTCTCTTATTGCCGACGCCGTAAGGAGATATAAAGTAGGGGTAACTGAAGATCCCTGGGTTAAAATTGATAGAGAGAAAATTGAAAATGGCGAAGCTTTTATTAGAAAAAGAGTAAAAGGGCAAGACCATTCTGTACAGCACATGGTGGATATTGTAAAAAGAGCTATAACAGGTGTTGGCAGTTCCAAAAGAAATAATCGCCCTAGAGGTGTTGTATTTTTGGCTGGCCCAACGGGCGTTGGAAAAACGGAATTAGCCAAAACCTTAACTAGTCTTTTATTTGGTGACGAAAGTGCCTATATTAGATTTGACATGTCCGAGTTTAGTGCAGAACATTCTGACCAAAGACTCATTGGTGCACCTCCAGGCTATGTGGGTTATGATTTAGGAGGCGAATTGACCAATGCAGTTAGAGAAAAGCCTTTTAGCGTGGTATTGTTTGATGAAATTGAAAAAGCTCATCCTAGAATTCTAGATAAGTTTCTTCAAATTCTAGATGATGGAGTACTTACAAGTGGCCGAGGTGATAAAGTTTATTTTTCTGAAACGCTAATAGTTTTCACTTCCAACCTGGGGATTTATAAAAAATCAGCTGCCGGAGAGCGTTTTCCAAACGTGACTTATGAAGATAATTTTGAAACGGTAGAAAAGAAAGTAAGAAATGAGATTGAACGCTATTTCAAATTCGATTTGAATCGACCTGAACTTTTGAATCGAATTGGAGATAACATCATTGTTTTTGATTACATCAGAAAAGATGTTGGCAAAATGATATTCAATATGATGATCGAAAATCACATCAACGCTATTCAGAAACAATTAGGCATTTCGCTTCATATTCAAGAAGATGTAATTCATACACTCGAAGAACTGTCTATTAAAGATTTAAATAACGGTGGTAGAGGCATCAGAAATAAGATAGAATATCATTTTATTACTCCTATTTCGAGAGCTTTGTTTTCAATAAATCCTGTCAAAGGCGATGTTGTCGAGTCCAAAGGTATTTCATTTGAAAACAAAGGGACTACCATCAATTTAATTAAAAAGTAGATCAATGGAAATTGGGATTTCACGTTTACATTTTCCAGTTACAACTCTTGGCCCCGGAAAACGAATAGGTATCTGGTTTCAAGGTTGTTCTATACATTGTGAAGGTTGTATTTCAGCAGACACTTGGCAATTTAACACCAAAATGGTTGATATAAATGAATTGAAAAGAGTTTTGAAAAAGTGGTTACCTAGCTGTGATGGAATAACTATTACAGGAGGTGAACCTTTTGATCAACAAGCTGCACTGTTTGAATTGCTTACTTTCTTAAGACCTTACAATCTATCTGTTTTAGTATATAGTGGTTATTCTTATCAAAAACTTAAACAGAAAAAAGAAATCTTCGAAGGACTTATAGATGTTCTCATCTCTGAGCCTTATGACTATAAAGAAACTCAAACCAAGGCTTTGTTAGGTAGTGATAATCAAAAAATTCATTTACTAACATCATTAGGAGAACATACATTTTCGGACTATGTAAAATGTATTCCAGAAAAAAAATTGGATGTACAATTTGATGATAATAAAGTATGGATGGCGGGTATTCCTATACAGGGGATGAAAGAAATAACAAAAACGTTGCAACAAGAAGCAGTTGATATAAAAAGCACTCAAGCTGTGATAAAGAAAAAATAAAAATGGAGTATATAAGACTTTGCCCAGCATGCAATAGTGAAAGACCCGTTAACGAGATGTATTGTCAAAATACTATTGAAAGCGTTACATGTAGTTGGTTATTGATGAATGTTAAACAAACACCTATTGGTGGAAGCGTAGAAATTCAGAAAACACCTCCAGAGCAAAAAAAACGATATTGCGAAAACGGACATGAAGTAGGAGAGCAAGATTTTATGTGTATGGAATGCGGAGCAGATATCCAAGAAACTGCCATTGCTCCAGAAGAAGAAATAATACAATCTATAGGTGAGTATACAGTAATAGAAACTGTAAAGACCACACAAGCAACCAAAGAATGTTTTTTAGTTAAGAATGACAAGGAAGAGATTTGTTTTTTAACCTTGTACCATGAAAATTATGAACCAGATAAAGCTATCTATAATGTTTTGCAAAAGGCTGACATTGATCATGTAGCAGCATTGATTGAAACTGGGTATTGGGATAATCGCTTTTTTGAAGTTACCGAACAAATAAAAGGAGGTGCTTTAGACACCCTTGATTATGTTGATGAAAATCAAATAGAGAAATTGGTTGACGAAATAGGAAGAGCTCTTCGAGATTTTTCTGAAGCTGGGATGCGACACCGAGACCTTAGTCCGCAGAATATACTTATCCGAAATCAAGAGTGTTTTGATCTAGTAATTATTGATTTTAGCTCTGCTCGTTTGTCAGATTATGATTTAGATACCGATACCCCCTTAGAACTCACAAGATATACTGCTCCAGAAGCTATTATTGGTGGCATAAGCCCTGCTTCAGACTGGTGGAGTTTGGGAATGATTATTTTAGAACAGATTACCAAAGGAGCTTTTTTTGAAAATATCAATGATAAAGCCTTTATGATTCATCTGGTAACTAGAGGTGTTGAGTTACCAACTAATATAGATGAAAGATTATTGTTATTACTTAAAGGACTTTTATGCAGAGACCCTTTAAAACGTTGGCATTGGGAAGAGGTCGATAAATGGTTGAAAAAAGAATATGTAGCTCCTCCAATAGAGTCTTCAACAAGCTTAAAACAAGAGAAAGAGAAAAAAATTATACTTGGTGACGAGACCTACGTCAATCTAAGTTATTTTGCTCTCGCTGCAGCTGAAGAAAAAAACTGGAAAGAGGGGTTAGAGTTATTTACCTCTGGAAAAATTTCAAATTGGGTAAAAGAGATACAAGGAGAAGATATCATATGTTCTTCTATAAGAAACCTTCGTTCTAAAGAAGATATTGATTTAGAATGGCGGTTTTCATTGGCATTGATGCATTTAAATGACGCTTTACCATTAACTTGGAGAGGTCAAATCATCATCCCTGCTTGGTTGCTTAGCAATCCTATTATTGCATCACAATTGATAGAAGGAGAAATCCCAGATTATCTAGACAACATCAATCGCGAAAAATGGTTGGTTCATTTAAAAAGAAGAAGACAAAATGTAGTACAGAAAGCAAAAAGTCTTGAAATTGCTATTGACAAGGATAAGTTTAAAATAAATACTCTTAGCACTTCAAAAGTAAGGTTGAAATCTGAAATGGATTTACTCCGTCAAATTTATCCCGACGCAAAGAATATTGCTTTGTCTGATCTAATGGGAGATATTAGATTAAGTGAAGAAGATTTAATCCTCATGGTAAGTGCAGAGCATCAACAATTTGTTCCTATAGATCAACTTGTTAAAGACTGTATAGATTTAGCCGAAAAAATTGGTATCGATCCAGATGTATCATTTTACAGAGATATACTAGTAAAACCTAGAATAGAGATTTATGAATTGCTAAACAATCATCTAGAAGGTTTCTCTAAGAGTAATAATGAATCATTGAACCGCTGGGCGGATCGATTTAGAATACAAAAGAGACTTTCTTTATTACAATCTGTATTGTGCCTATCAATTCCAAAAAGCGAATGGATAACACCTCCAAAGCATGAGTACGCTTCTAGTTTACTACGCTTTTTCGAAAAGAAAATAATATATGCATCTTCCAGAGGGCCTTTGGTAAGACTGATCATCTCTAAAAATTCTGCTCGTATAGACATCAATGAATTAGGTACTTCATTAAAATCTTCAGAAAAGTTAATGAATAGTATTCTTAATAGGTCTTCTGGCACAGAAACGGTTGATCCGATGAGTTTTAGTAAAAACCCACTCTTACACTATAGAACAAGGCGTATGCTTCTAAAAGCGGCTAATTATAAAAGAGATACGGGTTTAGAGTCCTTATATATGGGGTTTCCATTTTTAATTAGTCAAGTAAAAACAACTCATAGACCACGCGTACTTCCCATTCTTCTATGGCCTGTGGCCTTAGAGTTAAAAAACAGAGCTGCCCCAACACTCGAAGTGGGCTTCGATAAAATTCGTGAAGAAGTTAGGTTAAATCCAGCACTTTCGAGCTCATTAGAGGAAGATCAATACAAAAGAATAAAAGAAATCTACCAAGAAATTCTTGGCAGACAAACACTAAGTATCTCAGAGGTAATTGACGCATTTGGTTCTTATATTCAATCTAACAGCATACAACTTACTTCACACCCAGAAGTTACTTACAAACTAAAACAAGTGGGACTACAACTGTATTGTTCTGCTGTATTCTTTAATGCAAATTTCACTGGACAAGCCATCAGTGAAGACCTTCGTTTGCTTCAGAAGCTACCGCATACGGATATTGCAATGGAGCCTATTTTGAAAATAACTACGCCAGAAATTCCGGCTTATGATCCGATTATTTCAGAAAGCGATCGATACACCGTGGTCCCTGTAGACCCTTCACAGGAAAAAGCAGTCATGCAAAGTCGCTCAAATCCAGGCATTGTTATAGAAGGCCCACCAGGAACTGGTAAAAGTCAAACAATTGTAAATATCATTTCTGATTGTATAGGTAGAAAAGAGAAGGTATTGGTGGTATCCCAAAAAAGAGCAGCTATTCAGGTGATAATGAAACGACTCGAAGCTGCAGAAATAGAAAATAGGGCACTGACCATAACAGATATCACAAAAGATAGGCAACCTATTATTCAGAGTATTCGAGAACAGGTATCTCATCATCTTAATAAAACCAAACATCAAAATTCTTTTGAAGAAATTAAACACCAAAGGGCTAATCTGACTCAACAAATAGACAGAATAGAAGCTGAACTGAATGTTTTATCACAACAAATACATAAGTTAGATGATATTTCAGGGATAAGTTATCGCAACATATTATCCGAGCTCATTGAAATTCAATCAAAAAATTATATTGATGTCCCAGAAGTTAGAAATCACCTAGAAAACAATACAGTCAACGAGTTGAATGTTCTAGAAGAACAAATTAGTGGATTAATAAATGATTGGATACCTTCAAAATATGAAGGAAATAGCTTGATTAACCTTCAAATAACACAATATGATGAGGCTACTCAAGGTACTATTTACACAGGTTTAAAAAACTTTTATGAAGTTGAAGAGAAAAGAGTAGCTTGTATAAAACAAACCTCTGGAATTTATGATAATGCAGAGGCACAATTTTACGAATCATGGCTAAGAGAAAATGAAGACAAACTTCTAAAAATAACCAATGTAGAAGCCGAAAATGCTAAAAACTGGTTTGATTTAATTTATGATGAATTCAATGAAAAATCAATAGCAGAAGATATATCAAGTGCTCTAAGTAAACTTTTAATATCTGTACAAAAACTGATTGCCGATCAAAGAAACGAGCAATTCACAGAATGGTTAAAACAAGCTTTGGACAAACAGTTAGACAAAACCATCAGAGGTTGTGATTCTTATTTGAGAAAATCAAAATTTAAGATACTCAATCCATTATCATGGATACACAATTTCAGGTTAAAAAAAATATTGAGTATACATCAACTTCAATTAAAAGATGAACACGTAAAGCAATTAAAAATAGCATCTGTTAACGAAGTAACTTTTCGAGATTATCAAGGGCAATATCATTCACAAATGAAAAAACTAAATGTTGGGTTTGAGCCAATTCTCGAAGATAAATTGCTTGCAGTAAAAATAGGAAGTAAATTAAGTGAATTATTGCAAACCATCGCTTTGGCCCAAGCTCTAAAAAGCTGTCCTCTTAAAAACGAAGCTCGAAACTTATTAAGGACCGGAGACAAGAAAGAATACAAGGTATTTATTCAGCATTTAAGAGATTCTAACTCGCGATATCAAATTAGAAAAGAATCCTATAAAAAGTTAAATCCGCTAGCACAATGGTTAGAACCTAACAGTTATAAAAAATTCGAAGAACGTATTAAAAATAATGATGTTGATGTATCAATTCTGGAAAAAATGCAAGCTGATATGGCTTATTTTATTCCGTATCAAAAATTTAGGATAAGATTAGGGGACAAAAAAAACTTTGACAACACCTTAAAGCTATTAGCACTATTTAGAAAATATGACCAGCAAATTCAGGATTTCCCTTCTGATAGCAGAAGTCAACTTATCAGGAAAACTATTAGACGTGAAGGATTACTGGGTTGGAAACAACGCATAGAAAAGCGATCACCTGCTCTGCTCATGGCAGAAAGCGACATAGAACAAGGTGTTAAGTCATTAGATAAATTTTTATCAAATGTTAAAGAACAAAATAAAAAACTACTAAATCTCAATTACGATTTCGAAAAAATAGGTACGAAGCTCCAATGGAATTCTATTACCAAGCTACGAGGAAAGAATTATAAAAAACTTAGAGAATTCATCCATTCAGGAGAGGAAATAGGGTTAATGGATGTGCGCCCTATATGGCTTATGAGCCCAGAGGTTGTTTCTCAATCGCTACCGTTACAAGCAGGTATGTTTGACGTGGTTATTTTTGATGAAGCCTCTCAAATGCTAATAGAACATGCTATTCCATCCTTGTATCGAGCCAAAAGAGCAATCATAAGCGGGGATGAAAAACAGATGCCTCCAGCTGGCTTCTTTGCTCATAAAATAGCTACGGACGATGATGATGATATAATTAATGTTGAATTAAGTGAAGATAATTCTGAAGAAGAATTGGCTAGTTATGAAGACGCATGGAATAAAAAGGAAGTAAAAGATTGCCCAGACCTATTAACCTTAGCTAAGACGGTATTGCCAACAACTACACTCCAAATCCACTATCGTTCACAGTATAAAGCGTTGATTAATTTTTCTAATCATGCTTTTTATAGTGGGCAATTACATGTTCCGGCGTATCATCCTATAGATGAAATAGAAAAAATTAAACCCTTGGAAGTAATTCGGGTAGATGGTATTTATAATGAACAAACAAATAGTGATGAAGCAGACGCTTTAATCCAATACTTGTCTGATCATTGGCAATTACCAGAAAACAAAAGATTAAGCACTGGTATTGTTACTTTCAACAAAAAGCAATCTGAACTTATTGAAGGAAAAATTGAAGAAAAGGCACTAAACGATCAAGATTTCATGGCAAGGTTACTACAAGAGCGAAATAAGCAGCAAGAAGGAGAGGACATGGGATTCTTTATAAAAAATGTAGAAAATGTGCAGGGCGATGAGCGAGATATGATTTTGTTTAGCACTACATTTGGGCATAATAAGCATGGTGTTTTTCGTCGAAACTTTGGTGCCCTGGGACATCGTGGAGGTGAAAGACGGCTAAATGTAGCGATTACCAGAGCTCGATATAAAGTAATTATTGCGACTTCAATGCCCATTAATGATATTTCGGATATGCTATCTATAGGAAGATCACCTTCCAAACCAAGAGATTACATACAGGCCTATTTGAACTTTGCCGAAACCCATTCTAATACCCAGATTCAGGTTGCAAATAAGAGTATCCGTAAACTTTCGTTAGCTAATAGCTATGAAGACATCGTCCTTAAAAATGATGGATTCAAAAATACAGTTAAAAATTACATCAAAGGCTTGGGTTATGATACTGTAGAAAATAGTGATTACAATGTTTTCTATGTAGACTTGGCTATACAGGATCAGGAAAGTGGCAGATTTGTTATTGGTATTGAGTGTGACGCGCCAAATAATGAGTTGTTAAAAAATGCCCGATATAGAGAATTGTGGCGCCCACAAGTTCTCAAAAAATCAATCCCTGTTATACATAGAACAACATCATACCGATGGTTTCAAGATACAGAAGGTGAAAAAAAGAGATTGGAAGAAGCTATAAAAAATGCCCTAAATTCAATATAAATGAGTGGTCCAAAAGTAGTAAGAATAGTTACGCCCGAAGAGAGGAGAATAATAAAACAAAAATGGCTTACTAGCCTAAGAAGTAAAATTGAAGATATTAAAGAATATGCTTTAAAACATGGTGTTTTGGATGAAGACTTAAGCATGTCTCTAGAAGAAACATTACAACATTATCAAAGCATTTCAGAGGACGATTACTCAAAAATAGAGCGTGAAGTACCCGGTCAAATACAATACCTAGAAAAGGAAAAGAAGAACCTAGTCCAAAAAGTTGTTAAACAAAGAGCTTCTAAATGGGAAACTTATAAAAACCTGAAGAGCACGCATAATGAATTAAGATTTCTATTACAAAAAAAGAAAATTGAATTTGAAGATTTTAAAGAACCTTTAGTAATTTCGGAAGCAGAAATAGAACAATACAGTCAAAAAATAGATGGCTTGTATAAAACCTTAAAGGACGTTGCTTTTAATGAACAAAAATTAACTGATGAGCAAATAGAGATACAAAAACGGCTGTCTGCTGGAAATAGTTTACTTTCTGTTAAAGAATGGGGGTCAAATCTCCCAAAAGTTTTATCCAGGCTTAAAAAACTAGAAAACACTTTAAAGGAAATGTATGTGCAGGGATTTTCTCAAGATAAAACACAAGAGTTTATACAGCGATGCAATGCTCTTAATGACAAAGATGTTAATTATCCTCTTTTAATAGATTCGCTCATTATAGAAGCAGCTGCGTTTACTAAAACGCAGTTGGAGCTAAACGATATAAAAGAAGCTCTAAAAAATGCCATTGCACAATTGGAAACATTAGCATTAGAAATTAAATTTATTAAAAAATGGAAAGAATTACTCAAATCAGATAATCTTGTTAAGTTACAGGAGGCATTAGAAAGAGCAACCCATTTGTATGAAGAAGAATCACAGAAAATTATTGTCGAAACAAGACGGGTAGCTATTAAAAAAGCATTAAAAAGTGCTGGTTATGAAGTTAATGATTCTATGGAAACCGCTTGGGTAGAAAATGGTCGTTTAGTGGTAAAAAAAGCAAAAAATTCTCTTTATGGAGTAGAATTTATGAGCCCCAAAAATCTAAGTCGCATACAAGCACGTATTGTTGCAGATGAGAACAGAAAAAATGAAAGAACGCCGAATCTTGATAAAAATCAAGAAGAAATTTGGTGTGATGAATTTGATGAGATCAAAGAGATTTTAGAAAGTGAAGATTTATCCATTATAATTGATAAAATGCAAGAACCTGGGGCCATCAAACTCAAGGAAGTTAATTTAGATGATGGTTATCATCAGAGCTCAAGAAGCGTAAGAAGAGGGAAACAATTATGAATACACTGCTTAATCTTGCAGAACAGAATTTTTTAATAACCTCTTAAATATCTGATAATTAACCCATTATCTTGTGTCAAAAAGCTCGATTGTATTCCTAAAGTAAAGACACCATTTTAAAAACTCTATAATTTTTTAACCTCTATCTCAATAGTATTACTTTCTATAGTATCGCAAGTCGCTTTTATTTTTATCGTAGATGCTCTTGTATTGGATTGTAGTATTAATAATGCTTTTCCTTTTAATGTTCGCACATGGTTGGTCTGATATTTTTCTATTACTTCTCTACCACCATTATCAACTCCTAACACTCTTGTATCTCCTTCTATATAAAATACTACTTCTCTATCATTGTTACGTATTGGGTTTCCGTTTATATCTTCCAACTGTATAGTAACATGGGCTACATCATATCCATCTGTGGATAAGTATTGTTTATCTGTATGTATTGCTACTTGCTCAAATTTTGCAGCAGTTTGTATTGATGATTCAACCGAACCTCCTAAAGCTGTTGCTGTTAATTTACCATCTGAATAAGGGACTAGCCATTTTAAAATATGATCATTTTGATCTTCCAATTTTTGAGTCCCCAGTGATTTTCCATCTAAAAATAATGTCACTTGGGGTTGATTAGTATACACTTCTACTGCAATTTCTTGCTCTTTTTTATAGTTCCAATGTTCATTTACATTATGCCACCCCCATTTTTGATGAGCTGCCCAATTTGACTCTTTTTCGACTAATTGTTGTTTAGATGCATCCCATACATAAGGTGATTGATCTATCAACTGTGTTGTAATATATATATGTGGCTCATCTGACCATAAAGTTTTAAACATATGAAATGCTGGTTTTTTAAATCCTGCAAAATCCAACAATCCACTGCTGGAACCTCTAATTGGCCATGCTCTCGATTCGCCCATATAATTAATTCCAGTCCACAAAAACATTCCTGCTATAAACTCCTTGTCCAGTACTTGTTTCCATTCATGATACTTTGCCCAATTTTCTGTTCCTAAAAACGTTTTTTCAGGATAATTGCGATGTACATAGTCATATACCGATTGACGATAGCTTAAACCAACGATATCCAAAGCATCTGCGTAACCAGAAAAATTACTTACTGAGGGTATGGTAATATTTGCAGTAACAAAACGAGTAGTATCTTCTTCTTTAACCCATTTTGATAGTTGTTTTGCTGTATTAGCTAAATTAAATTTCCCTTGTCCTTCGGTATTAAAATTTTCTTTTATTTGATCTATTGATAAAGGAGGTTCATCCCAATAATAGCTTACATCACCTACTCTGTTTTTACCCCAATATCCTGTTGCGCTCATATATCTGGGATACGTCCATTCGATTTCATTACCGATACTCCACATGATAATAGATGGATGATTGCGATCCCGTAATACCATACTTTTTATATCCCGAGCAGACCACTCGGTAAAATGCTCGGTATACCCTTTTGTCAATGGGCTAGCTTCTTTTTGATTATAATTATGTCTTTTATCTTTTGGATTATTCCATTCATCAAAAGCTTCATCTTGTACCAGAAACCCCATTTGATCACATAAATCCAAGAATTCTTCTGAGGGAGGATTATGGGCAGTTCGAATTGCATTACACCCAGCTTCTTTTAACGCTTTCAATCTACGTTTCCAAACACCTTTGGGCACCGCACTTCCTACCAAACCTCCATCATGATGCAGACAAACACCTTTGATCAAAGTATTTTTTCCATTTAAGAAAAACCCTTTGTCTTTATCAAAAGCAATAGAACGAATTCCAAAAGGAGTTTCAGATCTATCTACAACAACATCATTAACGATAATTTCAGAAACAAGTCTATACATATTTGGAGTTTCTATATCCCAGATATTTGGATTTTGAATAGTAATTTCTTGTAATTGTGGTACTGATGCATTCGGTTCAATATCTATTTTATTTTGAATACTGGTTATTTTAATATCCTGATTATAGATTACAGTACGGACAATGGCTTTTTGTTTTTCTGAAGATTGATTTGCTATTGTTGATGTAATCGCTACAGTCGCTTTCTTTTCTGAAACTTTGGGAGTACTAACAAAAACTCCCCATTGTGGTATATGTACTTTACTTTTGGTTACTAATTTTACATTACGATAAATCCCTGAACCTGGGTACCATCTACTGTCTATATAAGCAGAACGGTCTACCTTTACAGCAATCTGATTAGGTTGATCATAGTTTAAATATTTCGTCAATTCATAGGTAAAAGGTGTATATCCATAAGGATGTTTCCCCAAATAGTGCCCATTAATCCATACTTCTGAGTTAGAATACACGCCATCAAACTCGATCCAAGTGAGCTTATCTTTTGTGCTTGAAGGCACTGTAAAAGTTTTACGATACCAACCTATGCCGCCTGGTAAAAATCCTGTTGCACCTGCTGTCTTTTCCTGAGAAAATTCTTGTGTAACACTCCAATCATGTGGCAATCTAATCTCTTCCCAATTGGTATCTGTTAAGGTTATACTTTGTCCGTTTTTAACATCTCCTAAATGAAATTTCCAATCAAAATTGAAGTCTTCTATACTTCTGGTAAATTCTGATTCGCTAGAATTACATGCGAGTAGTAAAACACTTGTAAGTATTATATAAAGAAAGGGTTTTAGATTCATGATCATAATTTTGCAATAAGTATAATTTCAAAGCATACTACGCTTAAAAATCTATAGAGATATTTGCAAATTTATATTGAACCATTCCTAAGCAATACAACGAATAGATAAAATGTTATCACATTTAGTCTATTTGCTGCTTTATGAACTCAGTCCCAAACGATTAATTTCTTCTTTTAACCGAGGCAATACCTCTTTCCCAAACCATTCATTCTTAGCTTGCCAGATATTATTTCTTGGGGAAGGGTGTGGCAAAACAAAATATTTGGGGAGGTAGCTTTCAAAACTATGAACAGTTTCTGTTAATGTTCGTTTTGATTTTTCTTTTAGGTAATAATCCTGAGCATATTTACCTACTAATATCGTGAGTTCTACATTTTTCATTTGCTTCAGTAGTTGATTATGCCATAATGGAGCACATTCTTTCCTCGGGGGTAAATCTCCCGACTTACCTTTTCCTGGATAACAAAATCCCATAGGTACTAATCCTACTTTTGTAGCATTATGAAATGTATCATTATCTACTCCCATCCAACTCCTCAAATTATCTCCACTTTTATCATCCCAAGGAATACCTGTTCTATGTACTACTGTTCCGGGTGCCTGACCAATAATTACAACCTTACTCTCTATTGTTCCCGATACTATAGGTCTCGGCCCCAGTTCTAAATGCTCAGAACATACGGTACATCTCGATATTTCTTGTAATAATTCTTTCATCCTTCTAAAATAAAAAACTAAAGCATACCAATCAATACAAATTATTAATCAATATGCTTTAGCCATCATAAAAATCAATCTTAAAACTAGTCTTTTTTAATTATGTGTTTTACTAAGTTTTTCCCAATTTTTATTTGCTGTCGAAACAAGTTTGTTATGATCTTTTTCTGCTAACCATAATTGCTGAGCATCTAATTCTAAATTGTACAGGTACAGGAAGTATTTTCCATCTTTTACTATAAATTTATTTGGATCTGGTCTAAACTTTGCGCCAGCGTATACTCCAAAAGCGCAAAAACCGCCATATTCAGGAATATATTTTTTAGGATTCTTATCAAAGGTTGCTTTTTGTTCTGCTGATGTAAAATAATACACCACTTTTTGATATTCAGATTTATGTTGTTTTACTCCTTTTTGAGCAATTTTTAAATCCAAATAGGACACTGGACTATACCCTTCTAAAGCAATATTACTATTATCAATATTATTTGCTTTGTTATCCTGAGCAGATAGCGTTGTACTTATTACTAAAGCAAATAGGACAACTATTGTTTTTACTATGTTTTTCATTATTACTATTCTTTATATTTTATTATTATTTTAAATTCGTTGTGTTGGTCAAATACATCAAAATATGACCTTATTGTGCGTTAAAATATTCTTCTTGTATTACCTTTCCTTCGTTATTCCAAACTCTGCGAATAATCTCATGCCAATAAATCTTACTCTCGTCTTTCATGTTAAAGTCAAAGGTAAATTCTGAAGCAGATACATTACCATCTACAATAGTATGATGATGTGTAATACCATTAACTTCTGCAATTGCTCCGGCAAAACCTTCCATTTTTTCAACCATCTGTTGCTTATTGGTAGTTGCCAATCCATTATAATCTGAAGTTGTTGCGTCTTCTGCAAAAAATTGCTTTACAGCATCTACGATAGCTCCTTGAGTTACTATACTGTCCATTTGGGTTGCTTGTTCTTTAATATTCATTTTTTATATTTTAAGTAGTTAAACAAATTGTGTGTTGTAATTACATTGCAAATATGAAAATGATTAGCCTCGCAGAGGCTACAAAAAACACGCTATAAATTGTACTTTTTATTTTTTGTACTTTGTAGGCGAAGTGCCTACATAGTTAGTGAAGAATGAAGAAAAATGATTAGCCTCTTCAAAACCTAAAGCATAAGCTACATCTTTTACATTTTCATTTTCTTCTAACATCATCTTTGCAGATGAAATGATCTGTAAACGAATTAATTGCCCCAGAGAAGTATTCATTTTTTGTTTTACCTTTTTTGATAATGTTTTTACACTAATATTCATTTCTTCGGCATAGAACCCAAGAGCATGTTCTTCTTTATGAAATTCCTGAATAAGTGCTATAATATCCTGTGAGAAAGTATCTCTGTTTTGGTAATCAAAATTATCTCTGAACTGCCTAGGGGTTTGCCCTACTTTGTTCTTAAAAAAACGATTAAAATATGCTGCATCTTTAAACCCTTGATCGTATGCAATTTCCTGAATACTTTTATCTGTAAATGCTATATCCTTTTTGCTTTCTGTAAGTTGTTTTTTATGTATTAGTTTATGGATAGAAATTCCAATTTTATCTTTAACCAAATGCTGAACATCATATTGGGTATTCACCATAAAATCGATTAAAGATTTTGTATTGATCTGATTTGCAAATTCTGCATCTATTACATCTTTTACATCAAATATAACCTGGTATTCTTCTTTATTGGCTTGAAAAGGGTTTTGCCAATACCACTGTTCGGTAGAAACATCAATAAGATTACTCATCTTATCATTAAAGACAGTAGTATTTAGAAAAGACTGACAATCTTCACATTCATTAAAATTGATATACCCTAATGAAATAAGATGCTTAAACAGAATTCGTACGTCTTTGGATTTAAATAGTATTTCATCAGGAAAATCAATAAATCGAACTACAAAATCGTCTGACATAAATTTGATATACTGCCCTTTTTCCAGGTAAATGGCTTTATCCTCCCAATCCTGATAACTCTTAAAATCAACCTGAATATTACCGGTTCCTTCAAGAATATGAATCAGTGTATACTTTGTAATAAAATATACTTTATTGATTTCGGCATTGATCTTCTTTACCATTATAAACGAATTGACTTTATCTTGGTCGAAATTTATTCTTAAAAGTAGTATATGTTATTCTGTATTGCAAATTTATAAGCTTGACCAATATATCTGTAAAAAACCCGAACAGTGGTTCGAGTTTGTTTTGATAATTAACAAAATTGTCTTAATCAAGATATATTTCTTACATTAAATCAATCCACCACTTAAAGGATCCGTTTTAATACCGCATATCTTAGTGTCTGTGTCTGGTGGAATTGAAATAGATCCCCCCATAACATTTTGAGCGTTTTCTAGCTTAGTAATTTTAATCTTCTCTAAGCTCAGTATTCTTTTATTTTTACTTGTTTTCATGTGATTATAATTTTTATGACTCATACTGTTAAACCCCTGTTCCTTAAATAAATATATAAAACATTGGCTAACCGCCGTTTCCTGTCGCCTGAATTGGAAGCGTTTTAATTATCGGACCGCATTTCCAAATATCAGTACTTTCAGGAGATGTAATAGATCCCCCTCTAACACGTTGAGGGCTTTCTAGCTTAGTAATTTTAATCTTGTCTAAACTTAGTATCCTTTTACTTTTCTTTGTTTTCATGTGATTATAATTTTTGTGATTCATACCATTAAAACCCTAGTTTTTAAGCAGGTATCTAAAATACTAATTAACCTCCATTTCCTGTCCCTTGAATCGGATTTGTTTTTGTTGTATCTACACATCCTGGAGCATCCCTTGTAAGAGGAGGATTACCACACCCCTTACCATTAATTACATGTATATTCTCTAATTTACTGATTTGAATCTTGTCTAAACTGAGAACCCTTTTATTCTTACTTGTTTTCATAACATTTTTTATAAAAATTAATAGTATTTTTTTAGATCTATATGGTCCCCAGCGGACTTGTTTTTGTTATAACTGTACATCCAAAATCATCCCTTGTAATAGGTACAGGGTTACCGTCTCCTTTACCGCTAATTACATGTATATTCTCTAATTTATTAATTTGGATTTTATCTAAACTGAGAACCCTTTTCCTTTTGTTTGTTTTCATAATAGTCAATTTATAGATTAAATTTTATTATTTATTTGAAGAGTATTCAAATAGTATTCCAAAATGTATATATAACTTATTATCCGTTATTTAATTGTTTAATAAAATAGGATGGATAAATCCCTGTTCTCTTATGAAAAGCAGAAGAAAATGACTGTGCGTTTTTAAATCCGACTTCTTCTGCAATGGCCTTAATAGTGTAGGAACGCAATGCTTTATCAGTAGTAAGCTCACCAACAGCAAAATCAACTCGTAAATTATTAAGGTAATTTGCAAAATTCATGTTCTTATGTACATTGATAATTTTGGATAAATATGCGCTATTGGTTTGTAATTCTTTGGCCAATGAATTAAGTGTGTACTGTTTTTTAGAAAATCTAACTGATTCCTCAAAGCCATGAAGCTTCTTTAATACTGTTGCTATAACTTCTTCTGGAATATCAATCTCTTCTTTTTTTGAAATAGTATTGCTAATAGTATTGAATTCTGGCTGACCTTGATCTTTATTTTTTTGTTCTTCGAGCAAATTCAAAAAACGCCTTTTATTAGCATAACTTCTATAAAAAAAGTACACTACGAGAATAACTAATGTAATTAAAAATAGAATGAGTACTGCTATTGTTTCTTCTTTTAAAAATGTTTCTTCCTGCAGTTCATTAATTAATTTTTCTTTTTCAGCAATTAATTCTGCCGTGTCATATCGTTCATTAATATTTTTGGTCAAATAAATCTGATTTGCATGCCGAATACTATCCAATCTTAACAACGTATTGATATATTCAATTTGTTTCTCGAGATCATTTTTTGATTTGGAATCTGCTATTAGATAATCATATGTATCTATTAATTCTGGAATAACATCTTCAGTTTTCTTAAGAATATGATCTACATTCTTAAAATATGATATACTGCTTTCATTGTTTCCCAAGGCCCTATATGATCTAGCTATATAGTAATCACAAATAGCCATTCTTGTGTTTACCTCATCAAAATCTTTAATGATATCTTTTCCTTTTTCTAAACTATCAATTGCTGTTTTATAGTTTTTAGAAAAATACTCATACATCCCTGAGTACATTACAAAATGAGAATATATAGATGTATCGTTCACTTTTAATGTTTGACGAATTCCCTGGTCAATATAACTTTTAGCCTTACTAAATTGATTACTGTAAACATATGAATCGGTTAAAGCAAAAAGCACTCTATTATAATCGGATGGGCTTTTAAATTTAGGATTCTGATCTAAAAAGTTTAAGTGTTCCAAGAATATAGTTTGGGCTTCTTCTCTTTCTCCTGCATTGTTTTTTAATAGTCCTATATTAAATTTTATAGATCGGTATAAATATTGGTTCCCATTTTTTTTTGCAGCTTCTGAAGCTATTAAATAGAGCTCAAGAGCTTCTTTATAATTCCCCAATTCATATTGTCTATTACCCTGTAACAAATACCCTTTAGCAGGGTAATTCATATACTTTTTATCTTTTGTGATCTCAATCAAGCTATCTGCATATTGTAATTTAACCTCTGTTACTAAGAGTTCTAAAAAGAAATATGCATTTGCCATACCTAGAGTATCAGCACGGGATTTGGACTCAGATAAATACGACTGTAGTGTTTTAACCTTAAGACTATCTGTTTTTTGATTTGCAATTAAGGCTTTGAGTTGATTATAACCCAGATCATTCTGATTCTTATCTTCTTTTTCATTTTGCCCATATACCTGATTCGCATAAACAAACAGTATCAACAGGTAACCTAAAAATGTATACTTTTTAATCATAAGCATAATTTTTTACAAAATTTCATTTATCTGCTCCATGGAAACCAAAAACCATACCCTTTAAATAAACAATTAAAAACCAATGATTTACACATCATAAATTGTATTACATGTATGAAGTCACCTCATTAAATTCTAACCAAATAGATTTTATGAGTACCAAGATAATTAATTTGATTACAAAAGTTAATATTATCTAAATATAACCGACCTTTTGATCATAAAATTAAAACCCTGTGGTATTTATAAATTTGTGGTTTAAATTTATAAATACCAAGAACATTGTTTTGTATTTCACATATGTTTTGAGCTAATTTTGGATATATAAAAACTAATAGTTTAAAACTATTTGATAATATAAAACTGATTTGTTGGGGGTAATGCGCATCAGCTATTAATACCAATTCAACCATAAAACATGATATATAATTCGTTTATTTTTTACAATTTCTTAGTTTTAAAATTTAACAATAGCTATGGCTATTCTGAAATTTTATGCCTTGAACTAACAAAAACTAATTCAAATTATCCATATCTCATTTTATAATCGATTTGGTATAATTATCAAAGTGTTTAAATTAAAAACCTGAACAAATGTTCAGGTTTTTTTTATGTATTTATTAATTTTTTAATCTGTTTGATTCCCATAACAGAATAATATTAGTTGTTTATTTCTTCTTTTTAGTAGGTCTTTTAAAATACATTCTGGCTTTTATTTTATTATACAATAAAACAATAACAGCAAACAAACCTAATATCAACAAACCTCCTCTGCCCGTTAAGTATTCAAATATGTCCATCATAAATAGTTCTCTTTTTTGTTCAAATATATTTAATTTTCGATAAGAAAAACCCGTTTCGATTGTATTGCGTAACACCAATAAGACGTAACACTATTATGTTTTCTTACAATATAAATACAACATTTCTCAAAAAGTAAACCCTTGTACAGAAAAATCTGTCAAGGGTTTGCTCATACCGTTTACAATTTGAGTTTACTGCAATAAAATGTTTTTTTTCTTTTACAGTATACCCAAACTATAACTGGTATTAATCACGAATTAATCAAAATCACTACTTCTGATATTATTAATGTCGTTTATTTTTTCGTACTCTTTATTTCTTTTACTATTTCTTTGGTAGTATACACATGACTCGCAATCATTTGAAAATTTACCACAGCAGCTTCATAAGCATTCATACCTGGTAAAATTGCTCCTGCAGTTGCATCTTTTACTACCGCTACATCAAAACCTGATTCTACAAGATCTCTCATATGAGATTCTGTACATAAATTAGCAGACATTCCTGCCAATATTACTTTACCATAGCCGTGTTTACGCAATTGTAACGCCAAATCGTTAGATTCTGGCCCATACACTTTATGAGGGCTTGTCACAATAACATTATCTCCTTTGATGTATTTTTTATAGGTATCCAGCCAATCTGCTCCTGATCCTTCAAAACCGTCTAGCGACAAAGCATCTTTTCTATCAAACATATTGATTTTATGCATCAAAGCTTCTAAAGCTCCTTCTATCTTCCATGTATGATCATGAGGGTAATAGTAGTGTGGAGAAACAAAAACTGGTATGTTTTTTTCTTTTGCAACCTTAAATAATGCTTCGATATTATCTACCGTATTATTAGCGGTTACACTTTCTCCCACAACTCCCCAAGTTACGCCATCAGGGCTTAAAAAATCATTTTGTGGATCTGTAATTACTATGGCTGTATTCTCATCTACAGTAAATCCCGGATCAGGAAGCTGTGCATATACACTTGTTAATCCTGATATTAATAAAACTATGGTTACTATTACATTTTTCATTGTCTCTTTTTTTTAAGGTTAATACTCAATTTGACAATGCAAAGATGGCTCAGAAAACAGAGCAGTTGTTAGGTAACTATTCCCGAAGTGTTGGCAATTTTTCCTCACTTATTTTTTCTTTAAACTCTGAAGGGGAAATACCTTCTTGTTTTTTGAAAAAACGACTAAAGGTTTGAATATCATCATAACCGATTTCATAGGCTATTTCTTTTATTTGCTTATTCGTATAATGTAAAAGCCTTCTTGCTTCTAACATTTTTCGATCTTGTATGTATTGTAAAGGTGTTTTTGATCCTATCTTAGAAAAAATATTAGACAATGTTTTTGGGGATTTATGCAATAAACCCGCATATTCTGAAACACTATGTTTTGTTTTAAAATGCTGTTCTACCAAAAAATTAAATTCTCTTACCATATCAGAATCTTCTTTTTTGCTAGGATAGTTTTCCTGAGACTTATAAATTCTGGCACATAGAATAAGATAGCGTTTTAACATCATTTGCAACATCTCTATTTGCAAACTATCATCAGATTGCATTTCTATAGTAAACATTTTCCATAAGGTTTCGAACTTATCTACTTCTTCTTCGGGAATCTGAATAACAGGTAACTGTGATGCTCCAAAAAACAAAATACCTTTACATCCCACTTCTGTGTCATGATCAAGAATACAATAGAAAGGTCTATTAAATCGAAGAAATCTAATCTGTTTTACATCTTTTATAATAACGCGATGAAACTCGGTTAAAAACACAATTTGATTTTTAAAAAATATATGGCTCTTTCCATCTATTATTAATTCATTCAAATCAGATTCAAACCATAAAATAGTTAAGCTACTTTCGATAGTTTTTTTTAATACATCATTGTTTTGACTATTAATCGTTTCTAGCTGAAGATATTCCTTTATATTTCCTAAAAAAATCATATTTACATTTGGCTTTTAGTATTGCCAAAATTTTGCCTTAATTGTTAACTGTACTTCATAGTATTGCATAAATCCAACATCATCACAAAGAAATACATCGATTTATCATAAAAACATCCCTACATCTATACTTTGAATATTTTCTTCATAAGATATTCTCTAAGTTCTTATAAACCAACTTTTCTTTATTGCAAGATATACATTGATAGACATTTGCCTGTTTTATTATTAACACCTTTATTTGTACAATTAAGACATTGACTCTAATATATCATGAAACTTCCTATTTTAGATATTACTCAATTTCACGATACCGGTGATATTGAGAGTTTTTATGCTAATGATTTTGAATCCCATCTACGTAATAATCGGGATATAATATCTCATCCTCACAAGCATAATTTTTACCTTTCGGTTCTATTTATAGAAGGGGAAGGAATTCATGAGATCGATTTTGAATCTTATTCAATCAAACCTGGATCTATTTTCCTTTTAAGACCAGGACAAACCCATTCTTGGAAATTTACAAAACCAGGAAAAGGGTATATCTTTTTTCATTCTAAAGAATTTTATGAAGCTATTTGTCAAAATAAAAACCTTAATATATTTCCTTTCTTCTTTTCAAACCAAAATTCTCCATCGATTTACCTCAACAAAGAGACTATGTCCTCTATCGAACCACTTTTTATCTCTATTCTAAATGAAACACGTTCTTCTGCACTATTAAAAAAGCAAAAATTAGTCAACCTCATTGATCTAATCTATATAGAATTATCTCGACTTGTATTAAAGGATAGCCTTGAAGACCTGGTAAATTCTAAAAACTTTACCATGAAGTTATATAAGTTCGAACAATTGATAGAAGAGAAGTATAAAACATTAAAATCTGCTCTCGCCTATGCCGAAATCATGAATATTAGTGTTAAACATTTAAATCGAATCTGTAAAGAGACTATTGGAAAAACAACTACAGACCTTATTCTGGAAAGAGTCATTTTAGAAGCCAAAAGACAAATCTTATATTCTGAAAATAATCTTGCAGAAATTGCCTGGGATCTTGGATATGATGATTATTCTCATTTCTCAAAATTATTTAAACAAAAAAGTGGTATATCCCCTTCTCAGTTTCAAAAAATGTATCTAAAGAAGGTATAATTTCTTCGTCTGTTAAGTACATAAAGGTTAAATCATTATATTTATGATTTCATCAGAGGCTCAAATTTATATTTGGGTTTTGTTTTTTTATATGAATAGATATATTCGTTATTATTAAGAAGTTACTATTTTTGCTTCGTAAATTTTTACTATGAATTATTTCAAGACCCTACTTACTTATACTCTGTTAGTTTTCATTACAACCTCAATTCATTCTCAAGATTCTGAAGGAGAAATGACGACCTGGCAGATGATCAAATATGATGGAGCTTCAATTTATAAAGGAGTAAAACACACCTATACTCAACCCTTTAGATGGAAAGGAAAAGATTGGGCCACCTTTGGCGGAATAGTAGCAGGAACAGCAACTTTACTAGCCCTTGATGAACCTGCCAATGAGTATTTTACAAAACAAGGAGAAGATATCCCCAGCGGGATAAGGGAAGTAAGTTTTCGTTTTGGGAAACCTTTATTAAATTATGGTTTAACAAGTAGCGTATATGCATTAGGGTTAATTACAAAAAATGAAAAAATAAGAAAAACTGGAGTATTACTAATTGCTTCTGCAACAGCTGGAGGATTGCTCCAGACGGTAAGTAAGACCTTAATAGGGCGAGCACGACCACTTACAGGAGAAGGAAATCTAAGTTTTCGGTTTTATTCTGGAGGTGATGCCGGGTTTCATTCTTTTCCTTCAGGGCATGCTATTCTTTCAGTTACGACCGCTTATGCTATAGGAAAACAGTTTAAAAACCCATATATAAAAGGAGGTATTTATGCCATTGGAATGTTATCACCAATATCTCGTTTATGGGAAGGGGCGCATTGGCTTACAGATGTTGTTTTGAGTACAGCTTTAAGTATCGTTATCGTTGATGGTATCGATAAATACTTAAAAAGGACAGAACGCTATGCTTACAACAATAAAGAAAATAAGATACGTTGGAACCTTAAACTAGGAGCAGGGCAAATAGGAATAGTAGGGCAATTTTAACTCTAAAATAGTTTTTTCTTTTCTATTCAAATTCTTTTTCATAATAAGTAGCTGCATCTTGTAATAAAAGATCTAAATATTTGTTTTCTGCTTTAAGACGAATTTCATCCCATCTTAAATATCGTATCAGATCTTCCTGAATTAAGGATCTGTACTGATGTACGCTCTGAATATCAAAATAGAGCCTCCCTGTTCTTCTTACAAAAAAATCTGCCAAACCATTGGTCATTTCATGATGTACACTATACCATAACTCTGCTCGTATTAATTTTTCTTCAACAGAATCGTTTAAAAAGTAATTTACCTTATCTATAATAATATCTGCTTGTTTGCCATAAGTAGTAGCCAAATACCATCCATAATAGGGGTCATCATTTTTTAATTCTTTAAGTCGTAATGTAATATGATCCAGATATACATTTACGGCTGCAGTATTTTCAAGTGGTGTGCTTGTAAGAGGAATTTGTTCTGTATGAGACTTAGAAAATTTGTCTCTTCTTTTAGTACTCATTGTCTTAAGCACTGTATCAATAACCCGTTGTGCCATCTTTCTATATCCAGTAAGTTTTCCTCCTGCAATAGAGATCAACCCCGTTTTTGACACAAAAATCTCATCTTTTCTGGATAGTTCTGATGGATCTTTTCCATCCTCATGAATCAATGGTCTAAGTCCTGCCCAATTTGATTCTATATCTTCCTGACTTAAGTGTACTGTAGGAAACATATTATTAATAGCATCCAAAAGATACTGAGCATCCATAGTGGTTGCTACGACACGATTAAGGTTTGCACTATAGTTTGTATCTGTAGTCCCCACATAGGTAGCTCTTCCTCTCGGAATTGCAAAAATCATCCTTCCATCGGGAACATCAAAATAAATAGACTGAGTAAGCGGAAAACGCTCTCTAGAGAAAACAAGATGAACTCCTTTGGTAAGATGCAGGTGCTTATTATTCATAGAATGATCTTTTTCTCGTAAAAGATCTACCCATGGACCCGCCGCAGAAACAAAATTTCTAGAACGTATTGTGAAACTTTTCTTCGTATTGTGATCAATACATTTTAGACTTTTAATCTTACCTTCTTCATCATAATTAAAAGAAGTCATTTCGCAATAGTTTATACTATTTGCTCCAAAAGAAGCCGCCTTTTTAAGTAATTCTACAGTAAGTCTTGCATCATCTGTTCTATATTCTGCATAGTATCCTCCTCCTGTAAGTCCATCTTTACTAAGTAATGGTTCCTTTTCTAATGTTTCCTGCGCACTTAACATTTTTCTTTTGTCATCCCCTTCTACATTGGCAAGAAAATCATAAACTTTTAACCCTACAGATGCCATAAATTTTCCATACGTACCTCCTTCGATAAGAGGCAATAGCATTTTTTCGGGGACCACTAGATGGGGAGCAAGTTTATGCACTGTTGCACGTTCACTACCCGATTCTTTCACCAAGCCTATTTCCATCTGTTTAAGATATCTAAGGCCACCATGGATAAGCTTTGTTGATTTATTACTGGTTCCTGAAGCAAAGTCATTTTTTTCTACCAAACACACTTTTAACCCTCTGGATGCCGCATCCAATGCTATTCCAGCTCCGGTTACTCCACCTCCTATGACAACAAGGTCATATTTTTCGTTTTTTGCACTCCGCAATTGCATCTCTCTATCTAAAACAGAAAAACGAATAGGTCCGTCCTCTTTCACAGCTAACATGTTTTTATTCACTGTCTTGGTACGAGCCACTGCTTGTTGCCATCCAGTATACTTACGACTGCGTTCATGTGCCGTAATTTCTGGAGTAAATATTGTGTCTATGGTCCTAATTTTTGAAATATCTTTTTTTGTCCATATTCCAGCCTTAATTCCTGCTAAAAATGCCGCACCCATAGCAGTAACTTCTAACATTTTTGGACGATCTACTGCTACATTAAGAATATCTGACTGAAATTGCATTAAATAATTATTTGCTGATGCACCGCCATCTACCTTAAGTTCTTTCATCTGTTTGCCGCTATCTTCTACCATAGCTTCCAGTACATCTCGCGTTTGGTAAGCCAATGCCTCTATTGTGGCTTTGATTATTTCATTTTTACCAGAATCCAATGTAAGTCCATAAATCGCTCCTTTGGCTTCCATATCCCAATATGGAGCTCCTAATCCTGCAAATGCCGGTACAACATATAATTCATCAGAAGTAGGAGTAGATTTACAAATAGCTTCTGTTTCTGATACGTTATCAATAATTTGAAGTTTATCTCGTAACCACTGTACAGATGCTCCTCCCACAAAAATACTCCCTTCTAGCGCATATTTAATATTATCTTCTGGTAAGCTACAACATAATGTAGTTAGTAAACCATTTTTGGATTTATATGGTTTTTTACCTGTATTAAGTAACATAAAACACCCTGTCCCGTACGTATTTTTAGCAATTCCAGAGGTATATCCTCCTTGTCCAAATAATGAGGCTTGTTGATCTCCTGCTACTCCATAAATAGGAATATCATACCCCTGGTAATTAATATTCCCAAAATCTGAAGAAGAATATTGTACTTGAGGCAGTACCGATTTAGGAATATCCATTGCCTTTAATAATGTGTCATCCCAGTCTAAATCAATGATATTATAAAGCATCGTTCTCGATGCATTAGAATGATCTGTAACATGCTTAGCTCCATTAGTAAATTTCCAGATTAACCAAGTATCTATTGTTCCGAATAAAAGATCTCCATTTATTGCTTTTTCTCTGGCACCTTCGACATGATCCAATATCCATTTTAATTTTGTTCCAGAAAAATAAGAATCAATCACCAACCCCGTATGCTTAGATACATATTCATCTAATCCTTTTGATTTGAGGTGTTCACAAATCTTGGTAGTTCTTTTATCCAACCAAACTATCGCATTATAAATAGGTTTTCCTGTAGTTTTATCCCAAACAACTGTCGTTTCTCTTTGATTAGTGATTCCTATAGCAGCAACTTCTTCGATACGTAATCCAGATGTCTTCAATACTTCTTCAAGAACTTCTTGCTGATGCATAAAAATTTCAAGCGGATCATGTTCAACCCATCCTGATTTAGGATAATGTTGTGTTAATTCTTTTTGGGCAACACCACATATCTCTCCTAGATTGTTAAAAATAATAGCCCTAGTACTTGTGGTCCCCTGATCAAATGCGATGATGTGTTTTTTGGTCATATCCTAATGTTTAAATGCAATACAACTTGTTTTTTAAGCAAAATCTTAAAAGAAATTCTTAAAAAAGAGGTAATTACTTATATACTTTAACAATATTTCTTCAATAAAAAATTATTCTTTTGATAAAAATAATAATTTTCTATGCTATTCTATGCTATTATATAAATTTTATTTTTTAAACACTATTCATTCTCCGCTAATTCATCTTTGATTGGCAGAAATATTTCTGCTTTCCATTCTAGTTCATCTCCTCCTTGCATCGGGTTATTGTAAAAGATTTCTAACGGTGTCTTTTCTACCAAAATATTATTTTTCTTTGCATAGGTTAATAATACAAACCATGCTTCATCACTATTTCTATAATTTCCATGATATGTAGCTTTTAGAGCCTTTTTAGACTTTATTTTTCCGACGTTGATTCCTGAACCAACCGGTAATGAATCCCGGTACTTTATTGGAAATCCAAAATCAAGATAAATAGAATCTGCTTCAGTATCCCAGTTTTTAATATTTACAAAAGGAAAACCATCTTTTTGAATATCATTTTTGGTCAATTTAGGATACAGAAATGCATTAGACCTCATCATCTCATTAGCTTTTCTATATCGTTTGGTTTTAGAAGAAACTGAAATATACTCCATCTCAGGGGATTCTGATTCTCCATCAACAACTACCATAAAACTATCTGTATAGTTCATTATTTTTTTTCTAAGATCAATAAGATTACTTTTTACAGAATCTATAACCTTCGAAGATCCAATAAGCACCTTCAGTCGGTTTTCAAGAGAATGATCTTGGGAGACAATACCCACTTCAACTTTGGTAATGGTATCTGCCATACTTTTAAAATTCCATTCTAATATAACCGGCACCTTATCAATAATTATTTTCTGTTGTAACGATTCATAAGGATAAATTTCTCTTATATCATTAGTTTTTGCAATTGATCTAAGGTTTTTAACTTGATCATATATACTTCCAGGAGCTGCATTTGCTTTGAAGCTAATCTCGTAGTCATATTTTTTAATATATAAATACCATATGGTCAATCCAAAAAGCAAGGTCACTATAACAATTACTACTTTTTTCATCACTTGTAACCCTATTTGTTGCTATCTGTTTTAACATTGTCCCCATCTATCATCTGAAGTTTTTTGACTACGAATTCTCCCAATCTTCGTCCTTGTTCCAAGCCTAAATCTATAGCAGCGCGATAGTGAATCCCACCGTACAATCTGCTAATTGCAGCTTCATCTGCGGCTAAGCTAAAAGAATTAAAAGAGCGAATAGGAAGTCCGTACTGTACTTCGGTATCATCGTTGAAAGCAAAATTATCTCCAAAAATATCGGTTAGCACTGTCGAGGCAGCACCAGAAACTACAGAATGCCCACTGGTATATTCTGGAAAAGGTGGTGTTTGTAAAACCGGTTCCCAATTCTCATCAATATGTTGATTTATTAGCGTTTCTGGACGTATCAAATTACTTCTATACTTCTCATCCCAGCAGCTTATAAATGCATCAGAGATGGCTATAGATGTTTTTGTATACGCATATACCGTTTTTGCAAAATCTGCATCTGTTTTCCTACAGGCAATTTTACAAATTCCAATCCAATGTGCTCCCGGAGTAATCTTTTTTGTAGCAAACATAAGATGCCCTTTATGTGTTGACACATATGGATTGCAGTCCCAAAATTGGGCTATTTGTATTTTTTCTGAAGTTTCTCCTTCTGCTTTTATTTCTTTTCCAACTTCATAAGTCTCCAATACTTCTTTATAAAAGGGAGAATCTTTTTCTAAAGAAAAATCAGGATGTTTTGTGGGTGTAAACTGTGATGCAGAATCAATAATAGAAGCCCTGATCTCCCTCCAATGTGGTTCGATCCCATCCATATAATCGGGTGGTGTAGGTTGCCATCGAGCAGGATCTTCTGTATTAACCGTAAATTTTGGCATCGTTCGCGTTTGTGCATAGTTATCTTTTGACAACCAATCTTTTATATGCTGTGCTACTTGCAGCCCGTATGCCTTAGAAGTCTTAAAATTTGTTTCATTAATTCCTTCCCATGAATTGTACAAGCTATCCCTATAAATTTCTATTTTATCTTCTGAAAAAACAAGTTCCTTACCTACATCCAGATAGGCCACCAGTGCAGCAATTTTATAATTAATATTTAGCGTTGTATCTGCCTCAGGAATTGCAGTCAGTCCATGTAATTTACCCGATAAAGTTCTATACTTCTTATTTTCCTGACGGATAACCTCGTACGCAGCAATATTAGGATAATTATATATTCTGCTCGCTACGGGGGGAGAAAATATATCATGAACCATCACCTCGGTAATTTTATCTACCGTAGTATGGTAAGTATCTTGTGTAATTTCTATTTGAACAGCTTCTTTTTGACAAGAACTTAATGCTACCAGGAATAGCAAAAGATATAAAAATCTTTTTTGCTCTTTGAACATTTTCGTAAGTGTTAGCGAATTCCGTTTTTTATTTAGAAAACTCATAAATCTCTGATTCTGCATTATTAATGGTAATTAGTAAATAAGTACGAGAAGCAAAATTAATGATATTTAGCCCTCGTACTGATTTTTGAGTGAGGTTAATATTCAATTCACTTCCTTCGATTACATCTCCATTTTTTTGAAGTATCGCTCCAGCAAAACTATCAAATCTACCATGATATGGTATTACTCCAAAATAATTACCCGCCATTAGAACTTCTTCTTCACCGTCACTATTAAAATCATACTTTAGCATCCTTGTAATAGGTGAAACTTGTAGAGCATCTTTAAAAGGAACGAAAGTAAATTTTCCGTTATCATTTTTTAAATATCCTGATGCCAATTGATGTGCTTCAAGTAAAGTTGCTTGATCCAATAATTTAGTGCCGAAAATTTCTTCGACTGTTTTTCCTGCAAAGGCCGAATAGGAGGTAAATTTTTTTCTTAGAAAATTTAACTGACTCGATAACTCATCAAGTCCAAGTGCAGTATAATAATTCCCATTTTTTGGAATAGCAACAATAGTTTCTGTCTTTTTGTTATCATCAAAATCAGAATAATATAATCGTAAAGGAAAATCTATTGATGCTTTAAATTTAGAATTGAGTCCAAAATTTCCAAGTATATAATCTTGATCACCATCATTATCCATATCAAATGCTATTATAGATTGCCATAGGCCATTCATCTTATCCTTTAAAATAGAAGAAGTTACATCTAATAGAGTTCCGTTATTATTCTTGAAAAAATGTGGTGACATCCATTCTCCAACTACGATTAAATCATGAAGTCCATCCCCGTCAAAATCATTCCAAATAGCATCAGTAACCATCCCTACTTTTTGTAAAGCTATATTCTCTTTTTTTCTAAAACTACCATTATCATTTATCAACATATAAGAGTTCGGAATATTCCCAAAATCATTAGATACCGCGTATGCTCCTATAAAAAGATCCAGATCTCCATCAACATCTATATCATAGGGTTTAATGACAGATTCATGTTCAAAAATTTCAGGAAAATCAGCCTTAAATAAACCTACATCTGAATTCAGATATAATCGATCTACCAATTCTTTTGATGCTCCATAATATTCTCCTCCTGACGAAGCTACCAAAAGATCTTTTTTACCATCTCCATTAAGATCTTCAAGTATTGCAGTTACATCTTCTTTTCGTTTATCATCTTCTAAAACGTCAATTTGTTGATTTTCAAAACCTGTTGCGGTCTGAAATACTATTTGAGAAGTTTCATTTTTTGAACTTCCAAAGAAAATATCGTCTTTTCCATCTCCGTTGATATCCCCCACAACAGTTGCTGGTCCTCGATCAGAAATCTTATACGGAATCAGTTTTTGTCTATTAAAATCTATATATGTATTCTCTTTATGAACATAATGTAACCCTGGTAGGCTATTTATTTTGTTAAACCACTCTTTTTTTCCAGTAAATATTTTATCATAATTAGCCCTATTTCGTTTATTCAAAACTTTAATGGTTAATGTTTGATTTGCTTCTACATGCTCAGCAACTTGAATAGTATTATCAGGCCAAATAATCTTAAGAGAATCTATTATTTTTGTTTTTCCATATCCAAAATGAATCATTGCTTCTGAAGAAGATTGAAATCCTTTTGCAGTAAACAACTGTTTATATTGTGCTATACCATTATGGTACGATATTACTTTGGTTCCGATTCCAAATACATTTGGTTTTTTATATTTAAATTTTAACTTTAAATAATTCGATCTCCCGTTTGTTTTATTTCTATAAAAAGTAACAGGAGTATTCATATTATTAGTTACAATATCAATATCTCCATCATTATCAAAATCTGCATATGCACTTCCTGTAGATATAATTGAATCCTTTGGTAACCAGGATTTTGATCGATCTGTGAATCTAACCTCGCCAGACCCTTGAAACACATAATTTTGCACTGCTCCCGATGGCATGATACTTAACGCTTCATTATCTACCAACTTGGTTTTGGTTAGCTTATCTTTAATTTTTTCATTAGAGATATATTTTATGTAGTCCAGATTATTTGGACGTTTTGGTATCCCGTTGGCTATAAAAACATCTTGTTCTCCATCTTGATCATAATCTGCAAACAATGCCGACCAACTCCAATCACTTTGAGCAACACCACTAAGTAAAGCTGTTTCAGAAAAGAATTTTCCGGCCTTATTAATTTGTAGCATATTACGAGTATACTGGTAATGATATCCTAATTTATGAATCCTCATATCCAGCATATCCAGCGTCTCATCTCCTATAGATGCTTTTAGTACTTTTTCATCTTCGGGAGTCATATCTAGTGTCAAAATATCAACAAAACCATCATGATTAATATCAGTCGCATCACTCCCCATTGAAAAACGACTCGTATGTCCAAAATTTTCTTTTAATCGTTCACTAAATGTCCCATTTCTATTATTGATATAATAATAATCATCCTCATGAAAATCATTACTTATATAAATATCAGTGAATCCATCGTTATTAAAATCTGCTGTTGATATACCTAATCCATAGCCATTAGCTCCTCCAAAAATTCCAGCTTCTTCACTTACATCGGTAAAGATTGCACCATCATTACGAAGTAATTTATCCCCACTTTCGTAGCTTCTTTTATTACGTATAGAAGCTTTGCCAAAAGAATGCTGTGTATGAATAGCATGATTAAGAAGATACATGTCTAAATCTCCATCATTATCGTAGTCAAAGAATGCAACTGTAGAAGAGTAATTATCAAAATCCAATCCGTATTGCGATGCCTGCTCTGTAAACGTAGCATCACCATTATTAATAAACAACTCATTAACTCCATCTAAACCCTGAATTCCTGCTACAGCACAAACATAGATATCCAAATAACCGTCCCCATTTACATCTGCCATCACAGTACCCGTATTCCAGTCAGAACTACCAGCAACACCAGCTCTCTCAGTAATATCTTCAAATTCAAAATTTCCTTTATTAAGGTATAATGCATTCTTATCCTGATTTGAAGTAAAAAAAACATCAACCAAGCCATCATTATTAATGTCTCCAACTGCAACACCAGCTCCATTATAAAAATACAAGTAATCCAAAATATTTAAATCTTCTGTTGACTTTATATTATTTTGAAAAGTCACTTTTGTAGTTTCTACATCTACTTTATCAAATAATTCTCCATATTGTGATTCTCGCTTATTACAGCAACAAAAAAACAGTATTCCAAAAATTGTTATGATTATTTTTTTGATCATTATTATTTCTAAAAGTTACTAGCGTTTAGACCTCACAGGTTTTTGAAACCTGTGAGGTCCGTTATCAAAATCTTATTCTTTCAATTCAAAAATCTTTGGAGGCTGGTTATTTATTCCTGAAATTAAATATTTTCTATCTTCATTGTTTTTTATCCAATGTATTTCTTTTACTTCTCCTTCTACAAAAAATCCTGAAGATTCTTCATGAATATATTTCCCTTTACCATCACTAAACAAAACAACACCCCTACTAGCATCTAACCTAGAAAATTGTGGTTTAAAATTATAATTGTTCCCTCCCAGAATTAAATCCAAATGGCCATCATTATTAAGATCTACAGTTTCTATAGCATTAACACATGATAATTGTGCTTCTCGAGGTAAGGCTTTGATTTCAAAATTGCCATTACCATCATTATATGCTACCAGACTTGCAAAATTATTTACGTTTTTAACTATTGCATTTTGTAATACTTTTGCAGAAAACAACTCATCAATAGATTTAGTTGCGTATTCTGAGAATTTCAGATTTTGTTTTTTAAGCACATTGATTTGACCTGTTATTTCTTTCTTTAGATGTATCGGAACATCTTTTCCATTAATTGTTTGAGTAAACACCTGTTCTATGGTGCCGTTATTGTCAAAATCATTGATATACACTTTGGCTGGTTGTTGATTATTTGCTTTATACATTGCATTTAATCCACGGTTTCCTAATATCAGATCAATATCTCCATCTTCATCAAGGTCTGTAGCCTTAACTGTATTAAACCATCCCGAAACACTATCAAGATTACTATGTAAAAGAGTTAATCTTCGACCATTATTCTTAAAAATCTTTGGAGACATCCATTCACCAACCAGAATCAAATCTTTTTTATTATCTCCATCAACATCCTCCCAGGTAGCATCGGTAATCATACCAATATCTTGTGCCTTAAAAGCCTTTGATTCAATACTATTTTTAAAGTTTCCTTTACCATCATTTTCTAAAAGTTGATTTTTAGGGTTTATTCCATAAATCCCGGGTACGCTAATACTTCCAATAAAAATATCAACATCCCCATCTCCATCAAAATCATGAGGAGCAATAACCGAAGTGTTGGTATCGTTAAAAATCGTTTGTCCTTTAGAAAAATTTCCTTTACCATCATTAAGGTATATTCTTGTACTAAATTGAGTAGTTTTGGCTTGCGCAAAATTTCCTCCGGATCCAATAACCAAATCTAAATCCTGATCATTGTCAATGTCTATAAAATAAGCCGCTGTATCTTCATATGAGATTTCTTCTTTGTCTTTCCATGGAACTGTTTTCTGTGCAGACTTAAAGAATTGATTATCTTTTGTTTGAATATATAAATTCCCTGGTTGATTTGCCGCTCCACCAACATAAACATCATCTCTTTTATCTCCGTTCACATCTCCCACTGCAATTGCTGGCCCCTCTTTAGATAACATTTTTGGAATTAAACCTTCATAATCAAAATCTACATATGGGTCTTCTTTATGCCGAAGCATATTGGTTTTTATTTCAGAAAAATAACCATTTTCTGTATTCGTTGTTTTTTTGATGCTTTTAGAAGCATCAACGATATCCAATTGAATAGTTTGATTTGCATTGATTGTATTAAGTTTTTGAGTTTTCCCATCTGGCCAAACTACTCTTATAGAATCTACTTTTTCGGCTTTACCCAAACCAAAAGTCATTTTATAATCTATTGACGATTGAAATCCTCTTGACGGAACCAATTCTTGTCTTAATATTTCATCATCTCTATATAGTTCTACAATACTCCCGATACCAAAGGTATTTTTATCCGCCCCTTTTAACTCAACTTTCAAATAATTATTTTCTGAATTATTTTGATACACAAATAATGGCATGTTTACATTATTTACTACCAAATCTAAATCACCATCGTTATCTAAGTCACCATATGCTGCTCCATTAGAAAAACTAGGCTCAGTAAATCCAAAATCCTTTGTGGCGTTAGAAAAGGTAAGATCTTGATTATTCCTGAATGCATAATTAAGAATAGGAACACTTGGCATATTATTGATAATAGAATCCTGAGAGGTTTGCTTTCCAGAAATTGCCATTTTTTGATAAATCTCTGCTGCAAAAAAGTCCATAAAATCTTGATTTGTCAGATCGTGATAGATTCCATTACATACATAAATATCTCGATAACCATCATTATCCATATCAAATAATAATGCTCCCCATGACCAATCTGTATTACCCACTCCACTGTAAAACGCAACTTCAGAAAACGTATCATCTCCGTTATTAAGCTGCAACGTATTTTGCATATATTGATGATAGAAATCTTTACGTTGTTTTAGTTTGTATACATCGTACCGTTCAAAATCACTGGTGTTTTTAAGTCTCTCATCGTCTTCTGGAAGCATATCTGTAATAAAAACCTCTGGTTTACCATCATTATTAAGGTCAGCCATATCAGCGCCCATGGATGCCAAACTTATATGAGGCATTTTATTTTTTATATCTTCTGTAAACGTACCGTCCCCATTATTAATATATAAATAATCGCGTTCGTAGAAATCATTTGAGACATAGATATCAGGAAATAGGTCTTCATTAATGTCTCCTACGGTAACTCCTAAACCAAAACCTATTAAACTTCCATAAATTCCTGCACTTGCACTTACATCGATAAATTTTCCATCATCATTACGTAACAGTTTATCTCCACCCCCTTTAAACATCTCTGGAAGATTCCAATCCTCACTCCGTACTTCTCTTTTATCAGAATACCCCAAACTATTTACAGGAATAAAACTGTTATTAAGTATATATGCATCCAAATCACCATCTAAATCATAATCAAAAAAAGCGGTATGTGTGGTAAATCCACTATCGGCAAGATTGTATTCTGAAGCCTTTTCTGTAAAAGTTATGGTTCCTGAGCTTGTCGAAAGACCATTATTAATAAAAAGTTCATTCTTTTGATCATCGCCTTTTACATTTCCTGCATTACATACATAAATATCCAGTAAACCATCTGCATTTATATCTACCAAAACCACTCCTGTTGACCAAGATCTATTTCCACTAACTCCAGAAGATTCTGAAATATCTTCGAAGACAAAATTACCTTTATTGAGATACAATTTGTTTTTACCCATATTAGAAGTCAGATATATATCAGAAAGGCCATCATTATTGATATCTCCTATAGCAACACCTCCACCGTTATAGAAGTTTCTATATTTAAAGATGTTAAAATCTTTTTGATTGGTAACTTGATTTATAAAATCAATCCCTGTTTTTTCTGACTCTAGTTTAGTAAATAATGTGGATGGTTGTATTTGATTTATATTGCTTACAGGTTGTTCACTTTTCTGATTACAAGAAATTAACAATCCTATTATAAACAAATGCAAAAAAGTTTTGCGTATCATGATTCTGGTTTGTAAATGATCAATGATTAAACTCATGGTTAAAAATCAAGTATCTTTTAAAAATTACTTAACCTCATTTTAAAACCACTAAAAATTGAGTTTCTAAATATGTTTTACTAAAGTAGCAAAGCCCTTCGAAAGGAAGAAGGACTTTGCATTTATTATCCAAATACTCACAATTTTTATTAATATCCTGGATTTTGAGTTAAATTAGGATTAGTAGAAATAGCTTCTGCCGGAATAGGCATTAACAAGGACTTCGCTGTAGAAGCACTTCCTTTTTCTTGCCAGGTTCCTAAAAAAGTACCAAAACGAATTTGGTCATTTCTTCTCCAGCCTTCCCAATACAATTCTCGAGATCTTTCGTCTAAGATATCTGATTCGGTAACCGCAGGCAATGCCGTAGCATTTCTCATCATTCTTAATTCATTAACAATATCTAATGCAGTTTCTCCTCCTGTATCCGTTCCTCCTCTTAGAATTGCTTCGGCTTTCATTAAGCGAGCATCTGCATACCTAAAAAACACATAATCATTACCCGGAGCATTATCATTTGCAAATTGTAAAGAATTATTTTCTACTGTAAACGTTGGGTTGGGTGTATATTTCACTACTCTGATCCCTCTCGTTTCATTAGAATTAAACAAGTTTACATCTTCACTAAAAATCAAAGGCCCTTGTTGTCTATCTTTTAGATCCTCAAATACTAGGGTTCCATCGACCGGACCGCTTTGTTGTCCAATCAAAAACCCTGCATTATATCCAAACTGGTCAGAAATACCTGGAACTGCACTACTTTTTCTTACATCACTATCTTCAAAAAGGTTATATAATTCTACCGTAGCTACAAAACCATTCCACCCACTTGGTTGTTGGTTATAATGCATGCTCATATGCCATCTATTATTTATTCTACCTGTTGCTCCACCAAGCTCATTTTGTGATACAAATATGATTTCTGATGATGTCTCACTATTTGCAGAAATAAAACTACTAAAATATTCATCCTCTAGGGTATACCCGGATAAGTCATTAACATTATTTATCACAGCGGTCATATCTGCTGCTTCAAAAGAATAAGGTCCTTCTAATGCACCTCCATCTGCTCCGGTAGCCTTATATACTGCTCTATTTAAATACAATTTAGCCAAAAGCATCCTTGCAGCATTTTGAGTAGCTATATCAGGAGTTCCAGAAGAAGGTAAATCATTAAAAACAGCCTCTAGTTCTGCAATAAATACATCCACTGCTTCTATTCTTTGTAATTGCTCTGTAGGTGGTAACAATAAATCTTCCTCGCAAGCTCTTCTTGGTACTACACCAAACAGATCCATTGTAAAAAAGTCCAGAAATGTTCGTAGGAAAGTAGCTTGTGCAATTTCACTTGCACTGCCATCTCCATTACAAAGTACTTGTTGCGCATTAAAAGCTCTACTATTGAGGTCCCTCCAGGTTTTATCAATATGGGCATGGGTATTTGTCCAACCGTGTAAATGGTGATCTCTCCATAATCCCGCATCATCCCAATCTCCACCTCTAGTAGGTGGTATTAATTCATCTGAAGAATGCACGTAAGCAGGTAATAAATCCTGCTCGTGTTGAAGTTCACGTAAAGAAGAGTATGCTCCAACTAACAGATCTGATGCGCTAACGCTCGAATCAGATGAGTTAATACTATCATTTAACTCTTCATCCAGATCAGTACATCCAAAAACAAGGAATGCTCCGATCAAACCAATGATTATTTTTTTCATTTTTTTCATTTTAATTTTTTTAAAATCTAGCATTAAATCCTACAGAAAATGTTCTTGCTCTTGGATAAGCAGAATAATCTATCCCAAAAGAAGGTACTCCATCAACTTGTTTGTTTGTATTCACCTCTGGATCAAAGCCATCATATGGTGTAATTACAAATAAATTTTGTCCAGTTACATAGAATCGTAATGATTCAATCCAATTCCCTATTTTACCTTCGTCTATAGTATACCCAACAGTCAAATTATTAAGTCTTAAAAAATCTCCACTTTTTAAATATTGAGTAGATGGTTTTGGTGTTTGAATTGCTTCTCCAGAGGAAATCACTTCTTGAGTCACATTACCCCCAGAATTAAGAGCTGATGCTGTAAAAATAGCATTCGAAGTATTATCATAAATTTGATGTCCATACGCTCCATTAAGGAACACACTCACATCTAATTTTTTATATCTAAATGATGACGAAATCCCAACAGTAAAATCAGGATTTGGATCTCCAACAAATGTTCTATCTCCTTGTCCCGGAGCAGTTATACCACTCGAAGTATCTACGCCATCTCCATCTAAATCTGCATATTGAGAAACTCCATTTTCATCAAAACCTTCCCAAACTGGTAAGTAAAATGCATTTATAGGTTGTCCGTCAAATAATAACTGTCCTCGTTGTCCAGTTAATCCCTGACCATTTAAATCTCCCGTTAGAATACCTGCTGGGAAAATACTTGATACATTATTGATCTCATTATTTAAGAAACTAGCATTAACACCAACTTCCCAAGTCATGTCTTCATTTTGAATGATAACTCCATTTATAGCGATATCAACTCCCGAGTTTTCTACTTCAACCCCATCCAAATTTCTCCATACAAATATGTTTGGTGCTTGTTGTGCTACACGAGTTCTAAATAAAAGATCTTCTGTCTTTCTATTATAGTAATCTATAGATCCAGACAAACGATTGTCAAAAAATCCAAAATCTATACCTGCATTAATTTGCTTAGTACTTTCCCATTGTAGTTCAGGATTTCCGACTGTTGATTGTACAATACCCCCAGAACCATCAGGTGTAAATTGAGTTTGAGAAGAACCAGAAGGAAATTCCTGATTACCAGTGATACCATATCCAAGTCTTAATTTAAGATCGCTAAAGGTTTCAGGCACAAAATCTTCTTCAGATAATCTCCATGCCAACGCCGCTGAAGGGAAATATCCAAACTGATTATCTTCTCCAAAACGACTAGAACCATCTGCTCTTAAAGTTGCTGTGATTAGATATTTATCATACAACGTTACATTAGCTCTTCCAAAATAAGACTGTAACTCTGTAGTAGGGTTAAAAAATGATGTATTACCCCCGGTAAGTGTATTATCTGGATTAAGTGTAGGTGCAGGTCTATCTGATCCAAAATTAATATTATTAATGTATAAATTTTGGTCATCTATCGAAAAATTCTGTACCCTAATATTATCTCCTTTTCTTTCGAATTGTTGATATGAATATCCTCCTACTGCACTTAAATATACAGCATCACTCAATTGTTTATTGTAGCTAAGGGTATGTTCGAATAATAGATTAGATGTAAAAATACTTTGAATATCTGCTATCCCATTATTTACAAAATTAGCTTGCATTAGTCTCGAAACTCCTACTCTTCTTGTAGATTCTGTGCGCCCAACACCAAAATTGAATTTATATTTTAATTCATCTGTAAAACTATATGTTGCAGAAAGATTCCCTAAAACATTAGTGGTTTCTGCCAAATCAGTATAATACTCCAGGAAAGCCAATGGATTACGCGGATTGTCATTAAACTGAAGAAAAGTTCCGTCGTCATTAAATAAAGATCTTGTAGGGTTCCAACGTAAAGCTGAAATAATCAAATCTCCTTCGGCACCAACGTTATCTGATAATGCCGTTGCCTCATCTTTTATGAAAGATGTAATTAATTTGGTATCTATCTGTAGCTTTTCGTTAAAAAACTTTTCTGTTAAGTTAAGGGTTCCTGTATATTTTTCCTGACCTGTATTTTTTATAATCCCTTCCTGGTCCTGCAATGATAAAGAAAACCTATAACGCCCCGTATCAGATCCACCACCATAACTCACATTATAGTTTTGAGTTATTGCTGTTCTTAGTATCTCATCTAAAGCATCTACATTTTGTCCAAAATCTAGTCCTGGATTCCCTATCGCATTGGCTGCACTTGCAAATTCTGAAGCACCTAATAAATCATATTCATTAGCAATACTGGAAATACTAACTGATGATGAAAAATCTAATTGAGGTTTCCCTGATTTTCCTTTTTTGGTAGTGATAATAACTACCCCATTAGATCCTCTCGATCCATAAATCGCAGTGGCAGAAGCATCTTTTAGCACATCAATACTTGCAATATCGTTTGGATTGATAAAGTTTAAAGGATTTCTGGCAGACGATCTACCAGCCCCTACATCAGATCCTGCACTAGTATCACCACCATCTAAAGGAACTCCGTCAACAACAATCAAAGGGTTATTACCTCCTCTAATAGAAGATGTACCTCGAATACGAATATTATTACTAGCTCCTGGCTCACCACTCGCTGCAGTAACTTGTACACCCGCAACTCTACCCTGAATTAATTGATCAGGAGAAGTCTGTACCCCTTGATTAAAATCTTCAGGTTTTACTGTGGCTACTGCTCCTGTTAAATCTTTCTTTCTTACCGTACCATACCCTACAACAACTACCTGTTCTAATTCGGCAGCATCTTCCTCCATTGTAATATTTATTGTTGACTGTCCGTTGACATTAATTTCCTGGGATTTAAACCCAACAAAGCTAAAGACTAATATAGCGTCCTCTGCAACGTTATCCAACGTATAGTTTCCATCAAAATCAGAAACTGCCCCGTTAGTTGTTCCTCGTACAAGAACATTCACTCCGGGAATCGGTCCCCCAGTGTCTGAAATCACACCTGAAACTGTGATTTGTGCAAACATCATACTCCCTGATAAAAATACCAGAAGGAAAATGAGTTTTTTAAGTATCCTACTTTTCATAATATAGCGTTTGATTTAAATTTGAATTGTTTCTTTGTTTTAAATTTTACCCTTGTCTTATAAATAAAAAGTAATTATAACCTTAGTAACAATGGGACATCCAAGTCTTTTCTACTATATCTGACTAATTCTGTAACTATATAAAATAATATTCCTACTTTAAACACAATAAGTTACAAAAAAAATGGATGCCCCATCTGTTACATCTACGAGAAGTTTCATCACATAAACTTCTCTGCTAACAAACAAAAATTAATTTCGCTTTCTACTCTAATTACATTTGTTTCTTAAATTTTACGAACTACTTTATTAAATTTTAAAAATCAGTCCTTGATAGGGTTCGAGATGAATGATATCACCCTCTATTTTATACTTGTTATAATTATTTATTAAGACAATGGCTTCTGTTAAATTTTCTTTTATCTCGAAATAACCTTCGGTGCCTTCAAAATTTAAAATCACTATGATCTGTTCTTTTTTCAACACTTTTTTATATACATATATACTCGAGTTATTAAACCCTAACTCTTTAAAATCACCATATACAAACACATCATTTTCTTTTCTTATTTGCAATAAGTTCCTATAAAAGTTTAAGATCGAATCAGGATCATTGTTTTGTTTTCTAACATTAATATTTACATAATTCGGATTCGTTTTTAACCATGGTTCTCCCAAAGAAAATCCACCATTAATTTCATCATTCCATTGTACAGGAGTTCTTGCATTATCCCGTCCTTCTCTATTAATCATTTCTAATGCTGACTCTTGTGATAATTTCTTAGTCTTTGAATTTTCATTATAAAAATTTAAAGATTGTACATCTCTAACTTCATCTACAGATTCTAGGACAATGTTTGTCATCCCTATCTCATCACCTTGATAAATATTCAAAGTTCCATTTTGTGTAGATTGCATTATAAACAACATTTTTGCTGATTCTGCCCAATATTGCTTGTCATCTCCAAATCTTGATGTCATTCGTGCAAAATCATGATTTCCCATTGCATTAGCGAGCCATCCTTTTTCATGAACCGCATCTCTCCATTTCTTAAAAATACTTTTCATGTTTACTAAATCGAAGGGTGATGTTTCTTCGAATTTACCATTAACAATAGTACATTCAAGAATATCAAAGTGATACAGCATATCAAGTTCTCTACGATCATAATCAATATACAAACCGGCATTTTCATGATTAATCCCGACTCCTTCTGCCAAAGAAAATGCATCATAATGACGAACTACTTTCTCATTCATTTCTTTAAGATACTCATGTAATCTAGGTCCATTTGCATATACATCTTCGATGATTTTTCTAAACCCTACATCTGGAGCATCAGGATACCCTTCTCGTTTAGAAATCAAAGGAATAACATCCATTCTAAATCCATCAACTCCTTTATCTAGCCAAAACCTCATTGCATTATAAATTTCTTCCCTCACTTTGGGGTTTTCCCAATTCAAATCAGGTTGTTTCTTAGTAAAAAGGTGTAGATAATATTCCTCTGATTTGGTATCATATTCCCAAGCACTTCCTCCAAAAAAAGATTTCCAATTATTTGGCGGGCCACCATCATCTTCAGGTTTTTTCCAATGAAAATAATCTCTATATGGATTATCCTTTGATTTCTTCGCCTCTTTAAACCAATTATGTTCATCAGAACAATGATTAGCAACCAAATCAAGAATTAACCTCATTCCTTTATCATGGGTTTTCTGAAGCAATTCGTCAAAATCTTCCATACTTCCAAATTCTGGCATAATAGAGCAGTAATCGCTAATATCATATCCATTATCATCATTTGGTGAACTAAAAATGGGACTTAACCATAATATATCTACATGTAGACTCTGTAAATAATCCAGTTTGTCTATAATCCCTCTCAAATCACCAATACCATCATCATTACTATCGTTGAAGCTACGTGGGTATATTTGATAAATAGTTCCTTTTTTGAACCAAGAAAGCTCCATGCAATTCGGTTTTAAAATTTTAAAAAATTGATATCTTCTACTTATTTAATCTCCTTACCGCATTTTAAATAATGTTTGTATTTTTAGTACACATTATTTATCCTAACTTAGCGTAGTCATTGTGTCTCTTGAATAGAGATGTCTTTTGGGGAGGACATTTTTGTAAGATTTTTTTAACAAACTTTTTATTAGATGTTCAAAAATCCTTTATGACTATTACAAATTACTGAACTATTCACAGAATTGTAAAGCAATCTTTTAGTTTAAAAAAATGCAAACGTTTGTATTATTATATTTCTAGTGAAAATGATGTTTTAATAATAATTTTTTAACGATTTTTTGATGACTTTGAAAAAAAAGAGGGTTAAACTTGAAGATATTGCTAGAAAATTAAACATTTCTATAGCTACAGTTTCCAGAGCTTTGGATGAAAACCCTCGAGTAAAGCTTAGTACCCGGGAAAAAGTTTTTAAAACTGCAAAAATGATGGGCTATATGCCAAATCAAATTGCAAAAAGTCTTAGTTCTGGTAAGACCAATCTTATTGGAGTTATTATCCCCAGATATGATGAATCTTTTTTTATAGAAGTGTGTAGAGGTATTGATCGATATGTTAGAAAACATAATTATAAAATCCTGATTAGCTCTTCTAGAAATTCATTTGAATTTGAGCGTGAAAATCTCATTTCATTTGAAAGAGGACTTGTTGATGGAATTATTTTGTCACCAACTCATGAGACAGAAACATTTGTGCATATTAAAAGTATAATCAATAAAGGTATTCCTGTTGTATTATTTGATAATATAAGGGAAGAGGTTTCGGGTGCTGACCATGTATTAATAGAAGATGATAAAGCTTCATTTTCTGCGGTCGAATTTCTAATTAAAAAAGGAAGGAAACGAATTGCATTTATTGGAGGGATTAAAGAAAAAAAGGTCTTTCAGGATCGTTATGATGGTTATAAAAAAGCTATGACCAAGCACAACATTCCTATCTACGAAGAATTAATACTTCATTGTGAATCCCTTGATAGGGAAAATGAAGACACTGAAATCCAGGATTTTTTTAATAACATAAGCGCAATTCCCGATGCTGTTTTTACATGCACAGATAACTATGGTTTACTCACCATGAAGACATTACTTAAAATGGGATATAAAATCCCAGAGCAAATCTCTGTCATTGGATTTGGAGATCTTGGACTAGGAGAAATCTTTGTGCCTTCTATGACATGTATTGCACAACCCAGTTTTGAAATGGGAGAAAAAGCTGCAGAATTATTGATTAACCAATTTAATGAACCCAATGATGTAAATCATCGTAAAAAAGTATTGAAACTCAAAACCGAGTTGATTTTAAGGGATAGCACTTAAAAGGTGTTTGAAAATGATCAATGATTATCCTTTGATAAAAAGGTAAAGATAGGAGAACACTATAGGTTTGCTTTAATCATTATACATTATTCTACTCAAGATTTTAACAACCTTCAGATCGAGAACGAACGGTTTGTAATTTTTAATCTGCTTATTCCTTAGAATGATTTGCTATCCTATCACAAAAACTTTGGAAAAAAACTTACCATAATTAGGGTTGGCTTCCAACAAAAAACATATATAATTAAATAGCTTTAATTTGTAGAATTTCTAAGAATTAAAGACGTTTTTACAACTTCTGTCTTTACTTTATAATTTTCAGAAAAATTATCTAATTGATTTACTAATATCTGTGCTGCTTTTGCTCCTAAATCTTCGGCATGTTGAGAAACTGTAGTAAGTTTTGGGTAAGAATGTCTGGATAACAACCCATCAGTAAATCCTATTACCGAAATATCTTTTGGAATTTTATATCCTAATTTTAGCGACATATTTATAGTTACAGCCGCGGCAGTCTCATCTAAACCAAGAACAGCATCAAGATTATTATCTTTAAGAAATTTCTCTATTTCATCTTCAACATTATTATTATCCTTTACAGGTAACTCTATTAATGACACATTATCATTTTTATCTGTAATTTCTCTTGCCCCTTCTAATCTTAATTTTGCAACACTTAAATCACTACTTATTGTTGTTATTACAGCAATTTTTGTGCAACCTGTATTAATTAGATATTGAATAGCATTTTTAGAAGCAATCTTATCATCTACAATTACTTTATCACATTCTATTTCATCACTTACCCTATCAAACATTACGATTGGAACATTATCTCTCTTTAAAACCTTAAAATGATCAAGTTCATTAACCATTTGTGTTTCCTGACTCAAAGCCACGATAAACCCATCAACACTACTATAGTTTAGCATTTCTACATATTCTATCTCTTTTTTATGAGATTCATTAGTAATACAAGTCACAATCTTATACCCATTCTTTGAGGCTGCCTGTTCTATTCCAAATAATGCTTTAGCATAAAAATGATTAAGAATCTCTGGTAATATAACTCCTATAGTTTTGGTCTTATTACTTTTTAAACTAACTGCCAGAGCATTTGGTTTATAATTATAAAAGTTCGCCAGTTCATGCACTCTGTTAATTGTTTTTTCACTAATCTCAGGATCATTTTTCAATGACTTTGAAACCGTAGAAATAGACAGATTTAATTCTTTAGCAAGTTGTTTGAGCGTAACTTTTTTCCTCATGACCTCCGATTTTGGAATTTTTTGTCCTTATAGCAAGGATTTCGAGCCTAAATTAAGCTTTTTTCTTAATGTAGTATTAATAAGACCGGTACTTTGTATTGTTATTTATATATTTTCAGTAAAAAAATTGTCAGTTTATTAATTTGTGTTTTTTATCTTACTAAACTTTTAAACACTTACCTACTTTTTAATTTTATCAAATTTTATTGTAAGTAATGATACTATATCCTCGACATATACTAAATTATGTCTGTAACTAAAAAAAATAATACAGCATGTCTAAAACATATTATGATCCTTCTGACTTAAGAAAATTTGGAAAAATCACAGAATGGAGTGAAGAATTAGGTACTAAATTTTTTGATTACTACGGCAAAGTTTTTGAAGAAGGTGCTTTGAGTGCACGAGAAAAATCTCTTATTGCACTTGCGGTTTCTCATGTAGTAAAATGCCCTTATTGTATTGATGCTTATACAAAAGATGGCTTGCAGAAAGGAATTACAAAAGAAGAAATGATGGAAGCAGTGCATGCCGGAGCAGCTATAGAAAGTGGTGCAACTTTAGTACATGGAGTACAAATGATGAATAAATATGAGAAGTTATCTATGTAAAACAAGCATCAGTTTTACCCTTATATGCTCATAAACCATTTATACTATATATTGGCAAGGATTTCGTCGATTAAAAATATAATTTAAGAACAGAAGATGTCAGAAGTCAAAAAAAAACAATCTCTACACAAACGTAATGATCAGTTAGCCAATTCTAATAGACAACTAGAGATTTTAAATAACGGTATTTTTGCCAATGGTGAATTACCAAAATTTGCAGATAAAATTGCAGAAATTGATCGTTTCCCTTTACGTCCTAATAAACTTGAGATTCTCCAGATCAATGTAGGGTATATGTGCAATCAGGTTTGTGAACATTGCCATGTAGACGCAGGACCTGATCGTAAAGAGATCATGACCAAAGAAACGATGCAGCAGTGTCTCGAAGTCATTAAAAAGACAGGAGCCCACACTTTGGATTTGACAGGTGGAGCGCCTGAAATGAATCCAAATTTTAGATGGTTTGTAGAGGAAGCAAGTAAAGCTGGAATTAAAGATTTTATTGTTAGAAGTAATCTCACCATCATTAGAGCCAACAAAAAGTATTATGATCTTCCTGATTTTTTCAAAAAACATAATGTACATGTAGTTTCTTCAATGCCACATTGGACCAGAGGAAAAACTGATAAGCAGCGTGGAGATGGTGTTTTTGACAAATCTATCAAAGCTTTGCAAGAACTCAATGAAAGAGGATATGGTATGCCTGATAGTAGTTTAAGATTGGATTTGGTATATAATCCTTCTGGAGCGTTTTTGCCTGGTGATCAAGAAGCCATGGAAAAGGATTTTAAAAAGGCATTATTAGAAGATTTTGGTATTCATTTTCATAATTTATTCGCTATTACTAATTTACCAATTAGTAGATTCTTGGATTATCTGATTGCTTCAGAAAACTATGAAGATTATATGTATGCATTAGTAGAAGCCTATAATCCATCGGCTGTGGCTAATGTGATGTGTACTAATACTATTTCTATAAGTTGGGATGGTTGGTTATATGATTGCGATTTTAATCAGATGCTCGATCTTAAAGTAGCGAGTAAAGTAAAGCATATTAGTGAATACAACGAGGAATTACTTCAGAATAGAAATATTATTATCTCACAACACTGTTATGGATGTACTGCTGGAGCAGGAAGTAGTTGTCAAGGAACTGTAGCATAACTCTAAAATCAAAATGAATCAAAAAACCGCCATATTAATTTTTGCAAATTCGATTCATGAAGAATTGCGAAATAAATATATCACTGGTGGTAAAATTTTATTTTCTGAGCTTACCCGAAAAACAATTACTACTGTAAAACAGACCGGACTCCCGTTTTTTATCTATACAGAAAAAGAACAGCGAGGAGTTACTTTTGGAGAGCGTTTTGTCAATGCCATACAAGATGTTTATAATAAGGGTTATGACAATGTTATTACTATTGGCAATGATACTCCACACCTTAATAAATATCATTTAATTGAAAGTGCCAAACAACTTGAAAATAACACATTTGTTTTAGGACCATCATTGGATGGAGGATTTTATCTTATGGGATTACACAAATCTCAATTTAATGTTGATTTATTTTTAAAACTACCCTGGCAATCCAAAAAACTATCCACATGTATCTCTAGACTTATAGAAACTACCAAAATCAAAATGGTAACTCTAGAAGTTTTGATAGATATTGATGATATTAACGATATTAAATCAATATCTCGTTTTTTCAAAAAGCTTTCTGGAAAACTTAAAAAGATTATACAAAGCTTACTTCTATATAAAATAGATATAGCAGATTTTATAGTACCAGGTATTACTACTATATACACCTATCGTTTTTTTAATAAAGGATCTCCTTCTACTTTATTCTCTTAAACTACTTTGTTTGTTTTTTTGTGTTTCATCCATTAAAAAACATATAATGTCAAATATTTAAAATTAAGTCCACTAAGTGATGGATCATTTTAATTAGTAAGACATGGTATACAAAATTATATTGATCATTGTAATCATTTTTCAAAACATCCTAAAATCTCATTTCCAACAAAAAATGAATAAAAAAAATATTCTGGCACATAACGTTGCTTATATCATAGGGGTATTAATGATCTTGTTTTTACCCAAAATGAGTGCTCAAAATTCATTAGAAGAATTGTTAGATCAATACAACAACGAGAGTGTCCCGTATATCTCTGTTGAAGCATTAAAAGATATCCAGGATCAAGTACTATTGTTAGACGCTCGCGAGAAAAAAGAATATGAAGTAAGCCACATCAAACATGCAAAATTTGTAGGTTATACACATTTTAAAATGAATACAGTCACAGTACAAGATATTCCAAAAGATACAAAAATTGTAGTGTATTGTAGTTTGGGAGTGCGTTCTGAAGACATATCAGAAAAACTAAAAAAAGCAGGATACACAAATGTTTATAATCTTTATGGAGGAATTTTTGAATGGAAAAACAAAAACTTTCCTGTTATGAACTCCAATGAAGAAACTACTGAAGAAGTGCATGCCTTTTCTGAAGAATGGGGAAAATGGTTAACTAAAGGGGAAAAAATATATTCAAATTGAAAGAAAAAAACGCATTATTGATTTTTACCCGAAATCCAGAATTGGGTAAATGTAAAACACGACTTGCAGCAACTATTGGCGATCAAGCTGCCCTGGATATTTATACTTTTTTATTACAACATACGGTTAATATCACCAAAAATCTTGATGTTACCAAAGAAGTTCATTATTCTGTAAAAGTTAGAGAAAATGATCTCTGGGATGATTCGGTTTACAATAAAAAACAACAAACAGGTTACGATTTAGGTATTCGTATGGAACATGCTTTTGCAGAATGCTTTGGAGAAGGTTTTGAGCGTGTTGTTATCATAGGAAGTGATATGTATGATTTAAGTCAAAAAGATCTGGAACTTGCTTTTTTGGAACTAGAAACACATGATTATGTCCTAGGACCTGCAGAAGATGGAGGATATTATTTATTTGGAATGAAATCCTTAAATTCACAGGTTTTTAAAAATAAAAACTGGGGTACAGATACTGTTCTCCAGGATACACTAGAAGATTTAAAAGAAAATAATATAAAACTATTAGAAGTTCGTAACGACATTGACTATTATGATGATATCAAAGACATTTCGGCTTTTCAAAAATTTATAGACTAATGACAAAATACATTGAAGAAACAACAGAATTCCTTCAAGGAAGGGGTTTCGAAAATCCAGAAATAGGTATTATACTAGGTACTGGATTAGGACAATTGATTAATGAAATAGAAATCATTCAGGAGATAAGTTATAATCATATCCCCAATTTTCCTACAGCTACTGTAGAATTTCATAAAGGAAAATTAATTTATGGAAAAATTGAAGGTAAGACTGTTGTAGTTATGCAAGGTCGTTTTCATCTCTATGAGGGCTATTCGCTCCAGGACGTAACCTACCCCGTTAGAGTCATGCATAAATTAGGAATAAAAACACTATTAGTATCTAACGCTTCTGGAGCAATTAATTTAAACTTCAAAAAGGGAGAATTAATGCTTATTGATGATCATATTAATTTACAAGGAGGTTCTCCCTTAGCATTTAAAGGAGTTGAACAATTAGGAAGTCGCTTTACAGATATGAGTGCTCCTTACGACCTTAGTATAAATTCAAAATTAGAAACCATTGCTAAAGATAACAATATCAATCTCCATAAAGGAGTATATGTGTCTGTTATGGGACCTCAATTAGAAACCAGAGCAGAATATCGTTACTTAAAAATTATCGGTGCGGATGCTGTAGGAATGAGCACTGTTCCCGAGGTTATTGTGGCTAATCACTTGGATCTTCCGGTTGCAGCGGTATCTGTTTTAACAGATGAATGTGATCCAGACAATCTTAAACCCATTAATATAGATGAAATCATTGCAATGGCAGGTAAAGCAGAACCAGAAATGATACTGTTGTTCAAAGAATTAATCAAATCTTTATAAATTAAAAATTCTATAATTTCAGAAAGGTATATCTATCCTTTTCGACAAAATTATTTATAACCTGAGATAACCTCAAAGGAAAACAAAAATCAGTTTATGAGCTATTTAGAAACCACACACGATGTATATAAAGAAGCGGCATTAACACCAGATGTAGGTTTATGTTGTACTACAAACCCTATTTGGGAACTACCAGGCCTTAAAATTCCGAAAATCATGCAAGAAATGAATTACGGATGTGGTAGCACAGTAAATGCACGTGACTTAACGAATAATCCAAAAACCTTATATGTAGGTGTTGGTGGTGGAATGGAATTATTACAATTCTCTTATTTTTCTCGTCAAAAAAGTGGTGTTATTGGTGTCGATGTTGTTGAAGAAATGCTAGAGGCTTCTCGCAAAAATTTTAAAGAAGCTGAAGCCCAAAACGATTGGTTTAAAAGCGAATTTGTTGATCTTAGATATGGTGATGCATTAAATTTACCTGTTGAAGACAATAGTATAGACGTAGCTGCACAAAATTGTCTGTTTAACATTTTTAAAGCAGATGATTTAAAAAAAGCTATTGAAGAAATGTATAGAGTATTAAAACCTCATGGAAGATTAGTAATGAGTGATCCAACTTGTGAACAACCCATGAATGATAATCTTCGTAATGATGAGCGGTTAAGAGCTTTATGTTTGAGCGGAAGTTTACCCATTGCAGAATATGTAAAAGCATTAACAGATGTTGGCTTTGGAACTATAGAAATTAGAGCTCGTAAACCTTATAGGATTCTGGATCCAAAAAACTATGATACCGATGAGTTAATTTACATCGAATCAATTGAAGTGGCTGCAATTAAAGATCCAATGCCAGAAGATGGACCTTGTATTTTTACTGGAAAGGCTGCAATTTATTATGGAGATGAAGATTATTTTGATGACAAGAAAGGTCATGTACTCCTAAAAAATCAACCTATTGCTATATGCGACAAAACTGCTGGAGCTTTAGCTGATCTCGGCAGAGATGATATATTTATTAGCGAATCTACTTATCATTATGATGGTGGTGGATGCTGTTAAAAGCGATGGCTAACTAACTATAATGTGGAAGTCGGAAATAATGTATGTATTTTCGGCTTCTTTTTTTATCTTTTCACATATCTTCTAACCATTATTTACTTAACTCTTATCTTTTCAAAATCAATAAATTACTATCTTTAGAAGGCAAATCATTTTAAAGATAGAATATCATGAACAGAAGACAATGGCTGAAATCTACTTCGTTAGGAGGTAGCCTAGCATTATTTGGAGGAATGCATATCGCTAACGCATTAACATTAGAAGAAACAATAAAATTTAACCCAAGACCATTTTCAAAGCTGATTCGATTAAGTTCTAATGAAAATCCATATGGCCCATCAAAAAAAGTAAGAGAAGCTATTATATCATCTTTTGATCATAGCTGTCGATATCCATACGCTTATGCCGATGAATTAGCAGAAATTCTTGCTAAAAAAGAAGGAGTAACCAAAGATCATATCATCATATGCGGAGGTTCTACAGAAGGGTTAAAAATTACTGGCCTTACTTTTGCATCTAACGGAGGAGAAATTATTGCAGGAAAACCTACATTTTTGGCAATGATGACGTATGCAAAACAATGGGGTGCTACTATTAATTGGGCGCCAGTTGGAGAAGATAAAGGGTACGACATGAGTGAAATCGAAAAGAGGATTTCTTCAAAAACAAAACTAGTTTTTTTATGTAATCCCAATAATCCAACTTCTACGATTCTTCCATCCCAAAAACTGATGGATTTTTGTGATACAATAAGTAATAAAACTATTCTTTTTAGCGATGAAGCCTATTATGATTATATAGACGAACCTAATTATCCATCGATGGTTGAGTTAGTGAAAAAAGACAAGAATGTAATCGTCTCCAGAACATTCTCAAAAGTGTATGGCATGGCAGGTATGCGCATTGGTTATCTTATCGCCAAACCAGCTCTGACTCAAAAACTTAGAAAAAACATGGTTGCTTATAGTAATGTTCCTGCGATCGCTGCAGCCAAAACCGCTTTAAATGACAAGGAGTTTTATGAGTTTAGTTTACAAAAAACTCGTGAAGCAAAAGAAATGATATACAAAACACTAGATACTTTTGAGTTACCATATGTAAAATCAAATACAAACTTCATTTTCTTTAAAACAGGCAAAGATATAAGAACACTACATAAAGAGATGATGGATAAAGGAGTATTAATCGGTCGACCTTTTCCTCCCTTTTTTAATTGGTGTAGAATTAGTACAGGAACTACAGAAGAGGTTACTTTATTTACAAAAGCCTTATCTAATATTTATCAATAGAGTTTCTTAACAATAGTTTTTATGAATTCATACAATTATCGATCATAAATACAAATAAAATACAGTAAATCCTTAAGCAAAACATTCTACTTTATTATTCCCATCAAATAGTGGTTAATATAACCTAATTACATCTTTTTTACGAAGTATTTTCCTACTTAAACCACTGGAAACATGTATTATATCCATTTTTTTTGTACCTTACAGGTTATCTACCCCTGAAATAAATACTAACCTCAATAAAAACTAACAAAATGAAGCCTCTTAAAACCGCCTACTTTATTTTATTACTCTTACTATTTAATAATATTTATGCTCAAGAAAAAGTTGATCATTCTGCCTGGGATCGAATTTTAATTCTTAATGTACAAACTGACGGAATGGTAGACTATAATGGAGTGACCAAAGATGTTGCTGTGTTTTATGACTATTTTAGATACCTCTGCAAGATTTCTCCAAAAGAAAGTTGGAGCAACCAAGAGAAATTGGCCTACTGGCTCAATGTTTACAATGCTACAGCAATGAAAATGATAATCGACGATTATCCGGTAGAATCAATAAATGACCTTGAAAACCCTTGGAAACGGAAAACTTTTAAATCAGAAGGTGTCCGATATAGCCTGGACGATATAGAGCATGATATTTTAAGAAAATTTGGTGATCCCAGGATACATTTTTTACTTAACTGTGGATCTATGTCATCTCCCAGATTATGGAACAGAGCTTATACAAGTGCTAATATAAGTGAAGCTCTTGATGAACGAACTAGAGAATTTATTAATGATCCTCAGAGAAATCAAATCACCTCAAGTACTGTTAAAATTTCACAAGTATTTGAATGGTATAAAGAAGATTTTGATAATAATAATATCGATGTAATTGATTTTATAAATCAATATTCAACAGTAAAAATTAATAAAATATCAAAAGATAGCTATATTACATATGACTGGAGTTTAAATAAAAAAGATAAAGTTACTCCTATAACAAGTACAAATAACAACTAAACTTTATAGCTTTTTAAAATTTAAAAGCCTCGAATTTGAAGACCTCGAATTCGAGGTTTTACGTACTATATATTATCAACAAATACTAGATTTTATAAGTCTCCATAGAAAAGTCCTCTACAATGATCATGTTGTAGTTTTTAATTCTGCAAAAGAGAAATCTAAAGTTGCTTTTTGGTAATCAAAAAGTAATATCGCAATTGTATTCTCTTTATCAAAACTGTAATTAAATGTCATATGGATGTCTAAAAATAAACAAGTAAATATTTTAAGACAAAATTAACTCAAAGAATACAATAAAACTCCTAAAATTGCATTTTATCGATTATTTCAGTACTTTTATGGAGAATAAGACTCTTAAACTAATTGTTAGAACCTTATAATTTTAAACTTCAAATGAAAACAAGTAAAAAACATAGTATAACACTGCTAGCCCTTGTCGTTGTTCTATTTTGTTTTAAAGCTAAAGCTCAAGACAAGGCAGACCATTCGGTCTGGGATCAAATTCTTATTCTTAATGTCTCAGAAGATGGAAAAGTAAATTATGAAGGAGTTATGAAAGACAGCCCTCTATTCTATCAATATTTTAGGTCATTATCAAACAATCCTCCAACAGAAGAATGGACCAGAGAAGAAAAACTAGCCTATTGGGTTAATGCATATAATTCTATTGCCGTAAAAATGATTATAGATAATTATCCTGTAAAAAATATCAATGAGCTTCATGATCCATGGAATCAAAAGTTCTTTAGAATAAAAGATAAACGTTATAGTCTAGATGATATAGAACATAAGATCTTGAGAAAGTTTAATGAACCCAGAATTCATTTTATAATCAATTGCGCTTCTAGTTCTTCTCCCAAACTAATGAACATGGCATACACTGCCAAAAATATCAATGAAGCCTTAGAAAAATGTACCAAAGATTTTATTAATGATCCTACAAAAAATATAATTACAGAAGATCAAGTTAGTTTATCCCAAATATTTGAGTGGTACAAGGATGACTTTAATAATGGCAATGTTACCGAATTTATCAACCTTTATTCTGACGTAAAAATTCAAAAAATACCTAAAAACGGATATAAAGAATATGATTGGGCACTAAATGAGCAATAGTAACATGAACACAGGTTATATTCTGATAAAGAGTATGGCGTGAATTTTGTTTTCACATTAAACATCATAGATGATTTACTTTTTATTAGAGATTTCATCTAATAAAATAGAAACTGTTTAAACAAAAAAGCTATGTCTAGAATGAAGAATATACTTTTTACTTTATCAATATGTTTATTTTTTTCCTGTAGTGGAAGTAAAACTATAGCACAAAATACAACTCCAACCAAAATACAGGAACCAGAGGAAAAAGTAGTACAAGACGATTCTATATTAGAAGATGAGAAAAAAGTAAATCTTCCAAAAATCATTACCCCAATAGAAGAAAAAGCTCCAGAAACTGAAAAACCTCTACAAAAAACACCCGTAGTTACTATAGAACCAAAAAAAAGTAACGAAGCTTTTGATCATAAAATATGGAATTATTTACTACAAAAGCATGTTTCTGCCAAGGGAATAGTAGACTACAAGGGATTTAAACAAGATAAGTCAAAACTTAGGACATATCTCAATATATTAAGTAAAAACATGCCTAAGGAGAGCTGGAATAAATCAGATAAATTAGCATACTGGATAAATGCTTATAATGCATTTACAGTGAAATTAATTATCGATAATTATCCTTTAAAAAGTATTAAAGACATTGAAAACCCCTGGGAACTTCGATTCATCAAACTAGGAGCAAAATGGTATACACTTAATGACATAGAACATAGAATTCTAAGAAAAATGAAAGATCCCAGAATTCATTTTGGTATTAATTGTGCATCATTATCATGTCCTCGTTTATCAAATAAATCATTTACAGCACAAAATGTTGATCAAGAACTAGAAAAACTCACAACTTCTTTTATTAATGACACCAAACATAATACAATAAGTGCAAACACTATTAAACTTTCGAAAATATTTCTGTGGTTTGGTAAAGATTTTAAAACAAAGGGAACTTTGATTCAGTTTTTGAATGTCTATTCTAAAACTAAAATCAATGAGAAGGCCAAAAAAAGTTATAGAGTTTATGACTGGAATTTGAACGAATCCTAAAATAACAGTATACTTATTCTAACTATTTAAAATCAATATTTTTTTCTTTTCTAAAGTAATACTATAGGAAATCACTCATCTATTCCGGCCAAACAAAAACAACACAAGCTCTTAATAATCAAATGTTTATATTTATTTTGGGATCTGCAAAACACTCCATAATTCTTCACTTCCTGTATTGTCTCAATAATTTCAAAATTATAAGAAATTAAATTCTTCCTGTAAGTTCATTTCTTAATTTTCTACTAATGTTTCATATTATGGATAAAAATGTTATCGCGAACGTAAATGAAAAATCCATATGAATATCGATTAACCCTTCAAAAAAAGTAAAAAAATGAAAGCTCCAAAATTTATATTAGCTCTGCTAACTGTAATATTTATAAATCAAACACAAGCCCAAAATACTTTTGATCATAGTATCTGGGACCAAGCATTATTATTAAATGTAAGCGAAGAAGGAAAAGTAAATTATAATGGTTTTATGAGAGATAGCTCTCAACTTTATCAATATTTTTCGCAGCTATCAGCGAATCCACCAAAAGAAGATTGGACTAGAGAAGAAAAGTTAGCCTATTGGATTAATGCTTATAATGCGTATACCATAAAACTTATCATTGATAGCTATCCGCTTAAAAGCATTAAAGATTTGGATAATCCGTGGGGTAAAAAATTCTTTAAAATTAATGGTGAATGGTATAGCTTAGGGGAATTAGAACATAAAATCCTTAGAAAGTTTGGAGACCCCAGAATTCATTTTGCAATTAATTGCGCTTCCTTTTCTTGTCCAATTGTTTGGAATAGAGCATATACCGCAGAGAATGTTAATGAAGCTTTGGATCAACAAACCAAGAAATTTATAAATGACCCTACCCGAAATACTATCACAGATGAAGAAGTTAATGTGTCAAAAATATTTACCTGGTACAAAAAGGATTTTAAAGTTAACGGAGGTGATGTAAAAGATTTTATCAATAGATATGCTTCGGTAAAAATAGGAAAACAACCTAAAAAGGGGTACAAAGATTATGATTGGAGTCTTAATGAGTAATTAAACATTTTTGACATTTATACGTACCTTTGGTTTAAAATTAGTATCGTTTAAATATCATGATATAGTTTTTGTTGATTAGTACAATAGCATTCTTAAATTGATGTCTTTTATTACTAATAAATCATTTTACAATGAGATTAATTGTATAAAAATAACTAGGCACACCCTTCGAAAACAAAGAAAAAGTCTATTTTAAAAACAGAATTGTCAGAAATTTATTAATTTTTAGTTGTGTAATGTTATTATTAGTAAAACGTACTAAATATTAAATAAGCGCTAAAGTTGAAAATATCTATTGTTATTCCCATTCTTAATGAAGCCGAAACTATTCAGGTTTTAGTCTCTCATCTCATTAGATCCATTAGAAATAAAGGAAACATAGAGGAAATTATCGTTGTTGATGGAGGAAGTACAGATGGGTCACAGGAAATTGTTAATACGATTTCAAAGAGTGAAAAAGTCAAGGTTAAGCTTGTTCCATCAAAAAAAGGTAGAGCAAGACAACTAAATATGGGAGCTGCAAATGCCAAAGGTGAAATTTTATATTTTCTTCATGCAGATTCTTTTCCTCCTAAACATTATGATCATAGCATTATAGAAGAAGTCAAAAAAGGAAACAAAGCCGGATGTTTTCGTATGAAATTTGATTCTAATCACTGGTGGTTACGTTTTTTGGGCTGGTTAACCCAATTTGAGAGTAAACGTTGTCGAGGAGGGGATCAAAGTCAATTCATTACTGCATTACTTTTTCAACAAATTAAAGGGTATGATGAGTCATTTATTGTTTATGAAGATAACGATCTCGTTGATCGTCTTTTTGCTATTGATCAATTTGTAATTATTCCTAAATATGTAGTAACATCAGCCAGACGATATCGTGAAGTTGGAGTCTGGCGATTACAATATCATTTCTTGAATATTCATATGAGACGATGGATGGGTGCTTCTTCTGAAGACCTATATCGTTATTATAAAGAAAAAGTAGTTAGTTAACATCTAAAAGGTTTTTAAAGCGGCTATGTATACCTCTTTTAATCCAATATATTTTGACCGAAAAACACTACTTTTAACAAAAAACGATATTTAGTCCTAGCTATTTTATTGATTTTTGTATATCATGAAAGTTGTACCACAAGCATTTTATCAACATCCCAAAATAGAAAACATCCTTGTCGATGGACTTTCTTGTGTTATACTTAAAAAAGTAGAGCATAGCGATCTACAGAACCAACGTTATGTTGCTGCTCACGCATTAACCATTGTTCTTAATGGAGCTCTACAAATAGAAACTCCTGAAGGAGAAATTAGTATTATTAATAAAAATCAAATCATTTTATTACCTAAAGGGTTATATATGATTTCTGACATTATCCCAAAAAACGAATCTTTTGAAGCTGTGGTCTTCTTTTTTGATAAAGAAATATGCGATGAATTTTTAGCCGGTTTTGATTTATATGCGTTAGAAAACCTTCCTAAAACACTAATTTTTAACTATGATCAAAACTTAAGGTTATTTACTGACACTTTGATTACCTTATATAGAGGTAAAAGTCTATATCAGTTTACAAAACCAAAACTACTAGAATTACTACATCTTATTAGTCTTTCTGAGAAAGGGGATCAATTTATAGGCAAACTACAGTGTTTAAAAAAAAGAGGTAAAAAAAATATCAAACTCTTTATGGAAGAGAATTTTGATAAGCCCCTTGACATAGAAGATTATGCTTATCTTACAGGTAGAAGTATTTCAACATTTAGGAGAGATTTTAAATCTAAATTCGATATCTCACCTAAGAAATGGTTGATCAAAAAAAGGTTAAAAAAAGCTTCTTTTCTTCTTAAAGAAAAAAGTGATTCTGTAACCAGCATTGCTTTACAAGTGGGCTACGAAAATACTTCTCATTTTATCAAAGCTTTCCATAAAGAATTTCATATCTCTCCCAAACAATTTCAGATCAATCATAGAAAAGATATGTTGATCTAATATTTTGACCGAAAAACACTAGTTTTTGCTTTTCTGAAAACTTATTTTATTCATTACTAAGGACATTTGTATATAATTTAAAATATACAAAAATGAAAAAAATAGGTTTTATCGGCTTAGGTATTATGGGAAGTCGTATGGCGACTAACTTACAAAAAGAAGGTTATGAACTTATCGTTTATAATAGAACAAAAGAAAAAGCTGATACTTTAATTAAAAATGGAGCAGTTTGGGCCAATTCTGCAAAAGAAGTAGGAGAAAAATCTCACTTTGTTATCACTATGCTTTCTACTCCTGAAGTTGTAAAAGAAATTGCTACAGAAAAAAACGGTTTATTTAATGGTATGGCAAAAAACAGTATTTGGATTAATTGTAGCACTGTACATCCATCTTTCACCAAAGACATGGCCCAACAATCAAAAAAATATAAGATTCGTTATATAGATGCTCCCGTAGCAGGCACAACTGGTCCAGCAGAAAAAGGAGAATTATTATTTCTTGTAGGTGGCGATAAAAAAGACATAGAAGAAAGTTCTCCTCTTTTTGATATCATGGGCAAAAAGACAATATATCTGGGTGAAGTGGGTAAAGCAGCTGCCATAAAAATACTTATCAATCAGCTTTTGGGTCAATCTATAGTTGCATTTGCAGAAGCTTTGATCATGGGAGAAGCAATGGGGTTAGAAAAAGAAACTCTTTTTAATATCCTGTTAAACACTCCAGTAGTTTCTCCAGTAATATCTTCTATTCGTCCCAAACTAGAAAATGAAGATTATGAAACTAATTTCCCTTTAAAATTAATACTAAAGGATTTGCACCTTTCCAGTATTTCTGCTTATGAAAACGACATAGCATCTCCGAGTCTCAATACCACCAAAGAAATTTTTGCTCAGGCAAAACAGTATGGATTAGGAGATCTCGATTTTACTGCTGTATATCAATATTTAAATCTTAAAAACTAAAAACTATGAAAAAAAATGTAATAACAATTTTTGCATTGATCTTTACTGTTTTAAACTATGGTCAGGATGCAAAGCAACTTATCACAGAAATGATGAACACTTTAGGAGGAAAACAAAATTTCTATGCAAAAGGAAATGTTTCTTATGATTATGAATACATAAATCAGACTGCCAAAATTCATCTTAAAAGTAAGGAGACATATGTTTTTGATAAAGAGTTATCCTATGCCAAATATTCAGAACATAGTCTTTTAGGAGATGCCGGTAAAGTAATCGAAGGATTTGATGGACAAAACGCATGGGTCAGTATTAATGGTATACTATCCACTGATGAGAAAGCCAATGATATAGCAAGATTTCTGCGTAAAACCAACTACTATTGGTTTGCTATGTTTTTTAAACTTTTAGATGAAGGAGTACATCATGAATTGATGGGAAGTAAAAAAGTAAATGGACAGGATTATCATCTCATTAAAATGACCTTTGGAAATAATATAGGAGATGTAAAGGATACATACGTACTTTATATAAACAAAGCCACCAAATTAGTAGATCAATTTTTATTTACAGTAGAAGGCTTTGGTATAAAAGAACCTAGTCTTATGACTTTTGAATATGAAACTATAGACGGAATCAAGATTGCTACAAAAAGAAAATATATCGAAGCAAATTGGAATGGTGAAATTATTGGAAAACAATACACAACTACAAATTGGACGAATATTAAGTTTAAAACCGATATTGATACATCAATTTTCATGAAACAATAACGTAAATATTCAACAAAAAACTCTGAGCAATATACTACTCAGAGTTTTTTGTTGAATTAAATCCTGTATTATTTTATATTATTCTTTTTCAAAAAGTTAAGAATATAGTTAGCAATTTCATCTCCTTTGTCCTCTAAAGCAAAGTGACCTGTATCTAACAAATGAAACTCTATGTTTTTTAAATCTCTTTTATAAGGATGTGCCCCTTCTGCAGGAAAAATATTATCATTTTTACCCCAAACAATTAGTGTAGGAGGTTGATGATCTCTTAGATATTTTTGCCATTTTGGATATAACTGTATATTGGTCCTATAATCATAAAACATCGCTAATTGAATCTCGTTATTCTCTTTACGAGTTAGGTGTTGTAGATCTATTTGCCAATTATCAGGACTAATCTTGCTAACGTCTTTAACTCCATTAGTATATTGCCATTTTAAGCCATCAATATTATGAAACCCTTCCAAAGCTTTTCCGTTCTCTACAGAGTAATCATTCCAATATTTTTTAAGTGGGTTCCAAAAATCAGTAATTCCTTCTTCATACGCATTACCATTTTGAATAAGTAATGACTCTATTCTATCAGGATATTTTGATGCAATTCTAAACCCAACCGGAGCTCCATAATCCATAAGGTATACACTAAATTTTTCGACTTTTAGTGCTTCCAAAAAGCCTTCAACAATAATCGCCATATTATCAAAAGTATAGTCAAACTCTGACATCAATGGCTGTTCTGATCTTCCATAACCAGGATAATCTGGAGCTAAAACATGATAATCATTAGATAATTGTACTATTAGATTTCTAAACATATGTGACGATGTTGGATATCCATGTAATAGTAAAATAGTCGGTTTATTTTTTGATCCTGCTTCTCTATAAAATATATCTAATCCATTTACTTCTATGGTTTTATAGGTTGTTGATCCATACACTGATTTTGTAGAATGAACGTCTATCTTCTCTGTTATTCTTGTAAAGGAATAGTTTATTCCTATCATCATTGTAAGCAATATAAGGCTTAATGTGGTTTTTAGTGTTCTCATAATTTTTAAATTTATTTGTGTATTTATTTTAATTACCAAACGTTCGGTAAATTTTGATTTTAAAAAATATCAATCAGATCTTGTATTAATGACTACTCTATTACTTTTGAGATCTTATTATGGTACAAATATAACTGATTATAGTTTTTTACCAAACGTTCGGTAATTAATTAACTAATCTTTAACAAATTAATTCTTCACAACCTTGTACGACTGGGTACAGAAAGACAATTAAAAATAAGGTTTTACTTATTTTTAAAATCATCAAACAAACAAACAAACAAACAAGATATTTGAAGACATAATCCTGAGTGTCTATAAATGTTCGGGCAAACTATACTTTTAAAACTTTAGTTATGCTAAAAAACATTTTGAATTTAAGAAATGCTCAGACTTTGAGTAAAAGCCAACAAAAATCAATTCATGGGGGTAGAACATCTAATTGCCCAACCTATCCCCCAGAAGATTGCTTATTTTGTGGTGGTGGTCCTCGACCCAACGGATGCTGTATGGGGTCAGTAAACACGCATTTGTGTTTAAATAGTCTTTAGATGAGAAGAGAAATAGGTTCTACTTAGCTAAGCAAAACCTATTTCTATATCTCTTCGTATAACTTAAATCCGTGTCTAAAAATACTGTCCGATTCCGAAAACAAATCCATTGGTCGCATCATCTGTGACACCATATCCATAGTCAATACGAAAAATAGCATTAAAAATCTTTTTGTGCATAAAACGTAAACCTATACCTGGGTATATCCTGAAATTTTGAGAATCTCCAAAGTCATCAAAATCTCCTCCCGGGTTACGCCAACTTCCTCCATCGACAAAAACGTTACTTTGCAACACAAACCAATCTTTTTCATACAAGGTTTGTCTGTATTCTGTATTAAGTACTATAACTCCGGTACCTCTGTCGATTGTATTTCCAACTCCGCGAATATTTAGATTATTGTCAACTGCGAATGGAGCAAAAGGAGAGTCATCATTGGTTGCTAGTCCCATGCGTAATCTCGAAGCCCAATTCCCTTTTTTTCCAATTCTATGATAATATAGAAAATCATTCCATCCTATAACAAAATCGGGTAAAACATTTTCTGTGCTAATTACGTATTGCAAGTTAAATGTACTTTTAAAACCAGAAACATATTGATAATCATAATTTAGATTATCATATTCATAAATAAGCTTAAACAACAGTTTATTCACATCAAAATCTTGCGGAATTCCTTCAGCGGTAACACCTCGTTTATATTCATAATCCTCATTAAAATAATTAACTCCTAATTCGATTCTATTTTGAAAATTAAACTGGTATAACCCTAAAATCTCATATGATGTATTATTATATTTATAATCTGCAATACCGTTTTCTAAAAACACAGGTTCTTCTGTAGTCAGGTTACTATAATTAAGTGCTAACCCTAATCGCTTACCAAATAAATATGGAGCTCTTAGATTTGCTCCGAAAGAGCTATAAATATCATTCTGATATATACCACCAAATGTTATGTTTTGACCCAATAAATTAAATTCATACAATCCAACCCTAAAAGCAAATTCATCATCATTAGTAGTATAAATGTTAGCTGAAGGAATTATGGTGAAATTTTCTTCGACTCCATAAACGATTTCATAGCCTCCTTCTTTATTATGAACTTGGTAATAAGCATGTGCAATGGCTGGTAATCTTTTAAGTCTTTTAACATCTCGTTCTAATGCTAATGAATCTAATACATTTCCTTGTTCTGTATAAATATGTTTTAATATTGCTGAAGTCTTAGTTTTATTATTTCCTTGTATTATGATATCTAAAACTTTTCCTTCCTGAGCACGCCCATAAAAGAAAAATAGTAATAGAAGAACAGAGAGTATCTCTTTTTGAAGTAGTTGTTTCATCTATGTTAAAATATCAAAATTACGGTTAATTTTATGACAGAATTTATCATTGTTAAATATTTTTTGATTTCTTTTTATATATAACAATCAAATCCAAATCGACCCTATTTTTATTGAGTACCAGATTAACGTTTTTATTTTTTATAAAACTAAAATACCCTGATTACAACAAAATCTATATGCATCAGCCTTCTCATAATCATTTTAGAAAAACTGACCAATCCCAAAGGTTATCCCATTAGTAGCATCATTTCCTACTCCATATCCGTAATCTAATCTAAACACTGCATTAAAAATTCGTTTATGGATAAATCTAATTCCAGCACCAGGATAAAATCTTAATGTACTTCCATCCACCAATTCTTCTAAATCACCTCCTGGGTTTCTCCACGTTCCAGTATCTACAAAAACATTACTCTGGATCACAAACCATCCTTTTTCATACCAGGTATGTCTATATTCTGTATTAAGCACTAACGAAGCCGTACCTCTGTCTATTGTATTTCCAGTACCACGAATATTTAATTGATTATCCACCGCAAAAGGAGCAAAAGGAGTACTATCATTAGATGCATATCCAAATCTCAATCGGTTTGCCCAATTTCCATTTTTACCGATTCTTCTAAAGTATTCAAAATCATTTCTACCAATAAAAAAATCATTTAATAGTCCTTCACCTCCCGTAACAAATCTAACATCTAATAAACTCCTAAACCCAGATACGTACTGATACTCTAGATCTATCGTATTATACTCATATTCTCCTCTATATATTAATTTATCTGCATCAAGCCTAGAGGGAATTCCTATAGGTAAATCTCCATCAATAAAATCGTAAGATTCCTTAGCAATATTTAAACCAATTTCTGCTCTATTATGAAAATTAAATTCGTACAATAAATTGATTTCAAACGCTTTACTATCAAATTTATAATTTACAGTATTATCTTCAAAAAAGATTGGCTCTTGTGAAACTAGATTTTTATAATTAATCCCAAAACCCAACTTGTTAGTAAAAAGATAAGGAGCTTCCCAATATCCTCCATAAGAATCAAAAACATCTCTTTGATAAAATCCACCTAGTATTTGATTCCTACCTAGCAAGTTAAATTCAAAAAGTGAAACTCTATATGCAAATTCATCATTATTATCTGTAGCTATGCTAAATCCAGGAATAATTGTAAAATTCTCTTCAATTTTATAGGTTATATTATAATCTTGATTAGTATTATTTGTAATAATTGCTTCAGCATTTGCTATACCAGGTAGTCGTTTAAGGCGCTCAATATCTGTTACTATACGTAAAGAATCATAAATAGATTGAGGCTTTACTTTTATCAATCTTCGTATAAAAGATTCCTTAGTTCTTTTTAACCCTTCAATCTGTAATTCTGATATTCTGGATTCTTGCGAAAACACACTACAACACCCCAGAAAAATTAAAGATAGCAGGATGTTCTTCATCTGTTTATAATTTTGTTTTTAATGGTGATACTTCAACTCTGTAAAGCATAAGTATAGAATCGACAATACTGATTTTTGGTTGGAATATAAACCTTATTATAGTAGCCTATTTCATAACAATTTCGTTGTACGAGACAATACGTTGGTGTAGACGAGAAAACAAAACTCTTCTTACACATAATTTAATATTTTATTAAGACTAAGGTGTAAAGCTTTTTTCAATGAAGAGATTTACCCAGTTATCTTCGCTAACTCCCATAAGAGTAAAATCATATTGATTCATTGCGTCTAATTCTGGAGGAGGTTCTTGTGTAATATTAAGAACAACATTATCTAGTTTATAATATTGAAATTGTTTTTCGAATGTATATGTTCCCGAAAGCAATTCGTTACTGATATCTGAAATGATTTGAAAATAAATTTTATTATCTTCAAAAACACCATTTCCCCAGGTGAAAACAGGCATTCCTTCTTCCATAGAATTTACCATAACATTATTAGAAAATTCAGTTGGTTTAGTGAGGTGTTTTAGTCGAATCGGATTAGATAAATGCAATTCATTATTTTCAAAAAAGGTAATAATTACCCATTTTTCTTCGGCAGTAGTTCTTGTGAATTTCTTAAGATACCCATTAAAAAAATCAGCAGATTCTATGGATATCTGACTATATTTTTGGTAGTCATTTTTATCATCGTCAACACTTACTGTTTCATAATATCTAATATCTGTAGCACCAGGTCTTGGATAAACATATGCAATAATTTCAGTAGCGTTAGCAGATCCTGATGCGCATGCAATTACATTATCCACATTAAAGGTATTATCTTTTATCAAAGAAGCCAGAGAATCATCAGCTATTGCCGAATTATCATCATTTTTACAAGACAAAATCCCCAAAAACAATACAGTTATAATATTGATATGTTGTATTCTTTTAATCACTTTTTATAAAACGATCTTACCACATCTTCTGCAGGTTTATTTTGTATAGTGAATCTATTATTATCTTTCCCCCCTGATTCCTCATGGTTATGGTACCATTTCCAAAGAAATCCACCTGCAAACCAAGGTTCTTGCCAAAACTCTTCATATAAAGCAGTTAATGCATTATTCTGGGCTATAAAATCAACATTTCCATTTGATCTGCTAGAATCCCAAGGTTCTTTACCGGTATAATGAACACTACGATATCCATATTCGGTGAATAGAACTGGTTTATTAAACCTGGATTGCAAAGCTGTAATATTATTCTTATGTTTTTGCCATCCTTGCTTCAATTCTTCTACATTTGGAGTTTGGCTTTTAGAAATTGGAAAATAAGCATCAATCCCTATGTAGTCAACTTGATCCCAAAACGGAGCCTTATCAAATTGATCCCAATTTTCTGCATACGTTAATTCTCCTTGATATACAGTTCTGGTTTTAGTAATTAATCTATTCCAAAACCCTGGTCTTTTTTGGACAAATGTATGTAGTTCTGTTCCAATGCATAGTATAGGCACTTTCATTTCTTCAGCTAATTCTGCATAAAGCATTATAAAACTTTCATATGATTTTTCGAAGGCTTTCCAATCTTCTTCAGATTGCATATTGATATTACCGGTAAATTCTCCTCTCCAAACCCAAATCTGAGGTTTTAGCATTACTTTGATTCCTTGATCATTAAGCAATTCTATTGTTCTTTTGGCTCCATCTCTTCGTTCTCCCCACCATTGTCTTTCTATATTAAAAACTACAGATGGAGTTGTTAGGCTTTTTACAAAACCAAAAGGCATTACGGCTGCCCAATCTGCATTAACTTTTATAATGGGATCAACAGCTTTTGAAGTTATCTCATCAGGAGATCCAACAAAGCTTACTCCGTTAATCTTTGGTTTTTGCCCAGAACAGGTACAGAAACCAAAACATAACAGCAGTAAAAAAATAGTTCTCATTCTTTTTTTACTGCTGAAAATACAATTTATTTATAATCTCGCCTAGAATACAGCTCTTAATCCTAAATTAAAAGTTTCTCCTAACCCAGTATTACTACCATCTACAAAGTTAGTATATAATGCTTCTATATTTAATTGTTTTGTCAACTGATATTTTGCACCTCCACCTAAGGCTGTAAAACTTTGATCAAAATCATTACCAAGATCAATAAGTTCTGAATGTTGTGCCAATGCTAAAACCGTAAATTTAGAACTTGGGAAATAACTAAAAAATACACCAGGGGTTAGTCTAAGACTGTTGTTTGCAAAACTATCTTCTTCTTCTCCAAAATTTAATTCAGAATTCAATTCTCCAAAAATTTGAAATTTATTTCCAGGAAATGTATAATCATAAAAGAATCTGTTCTGCCAAATAAATCCATTTTGATCTAGAAAAACTCCATTTTCGGTTTCGTTATCTACCAATGGAATAAAGAATGAACTTTGTATGGAGAAATTATTTACATTCTCAAAAGGAACAAATTTTACAGAAGGTGCGATAGATGTAAACCCTGATCTTGCCGTACTACTATTTCCATCAAATTTAAAAACGTCAAGAGCATCTCGATCACCAACAACATTTGATCTAAATTCTAGTATTAATCCAACATTCCATCGTTTATTATTTCCAACTCCAGTATATGCTTCTATCGTAGAAGTAAAAAAGGTTTGTCTGGGTTCATCTCCATCACTAAAAGTACTTTCTGTTTGTGTATACAAATTATTAAACCATTTGATATCAAACTGACCTTTTCCTATTAATTTAGAAGGCGTTAATGTTTGGATTACAGATCCTTGTTGTTCTTCTTCATCTTGAGCTAAACCAATGGCCAGAACAAAAAAACTAATTGCTGTTAATACTATTTTTTTCGTTTTCATTTTTGTGATTTTTACGTGTAGAAGCCCTCTATCAAAGTTTGTTTTGTGTTATAAAACTTTGATAAAAATTCTTACTTTGATTGTTAATTATTATTATAAAATTTGAGATTATTTAATATGATTTAAACTCCAGTTATATGGGTAATAAGATATTTTAGCATCCGAAGGAATTTTTTCTTTTCTGAATTTATTTACATAATCGATTTCTGATCCATTACGGGTAAAGTCTCCTTTATACCATTCAAAAATTTGAGATAATTGTACTTTTTTTCCTTTAACTTTAATAAAACTTGGGTTATTCAATGCTTTTACTGCTTGTCGTTGTAATTGAGATTCTAAACTTGATGGCTTATAAGCCGAAGAAATAATAGGAGGACAACCCAAACCTGCACAAACTAACACAAAGTGAAAACGTGCTTCATTAGGGAAATTTTTACGCAAAATCTTATTCTCTAAATCATTAAGTGTTGTTTTCTTCCCTCCTAAAGTATAAGTAGTCTTATCAAAAAATCCTCTGATACTCGTTGGTGATTTTACTGGATACTTCGCAACTATTCCTTTTATTACCGCCAAATTATAAGCGTTAATATAAAAGGCTTGATAAGTCTTGGGTTTGCTTTTAGAAACACTAATTCCTGATGCCATATCTAACAACTCATTGAGTAATGCCGGGTCTTTTTTAATATTTTTATAATTCACTCTCCCATTGGTTACATGAGTCTTAAAAAAAGAATCTGCTTTAGCAAAAAAATCTGCTGTACTTTGAGAAAACCCAAATTGAATAGAGAGAAGGAATATTAGAATTGTTATCTTTTTCATCTTTTACCTTTTTATCAGTCTTATATTTAAAAAATTGAATTTATTATATTATAAAATGTTAAAATTTACCTCGGTAATGGGCATTCAGTCGAACGGTCAAACAGCAACTTACAAACAAAATAGAATTTTCTTCATTATTTCTTTTTGAATTTTTTAAAAATTAATCCGTACGCTGAATTCAAAAATTCCTTACAATCAAAGTGGTTTTTAGACTGATTCTAAATTAATTCAACAACATAAGTTCTTATATTTATATTCGACTGATTGATCGAAGTCTTCACTTCTTAGTTAAATATTGACAACCAATAACTATTCTTTATGGAACACATTGTGATTATCGGAAATGGAATTTCAGGGGTTACTGCTGCAAGACATATACGTAAAATGTCTGACAAAAGGATCACTATAGTTTCTGCCGAAACAGATTATTTCTTTTCTCGTACTGCACTTATGTATATTTATATGGGGCATATGAAATTTGAACATACACAACCTTATGAAAATTGGTTTTGGAAAAAAAACAGGATTGAACTTAAAAATGGCTTTGTTTCTAAGATAGATCATCAGGCAAACGAACTTATATTTTCAAATGGAGAAACCCTTGGGTATGATAAGCTTATTCTTGCAGTAGGTTCCAAGCCTAACAAATTTGGATGGCCTGGTCAGGATCTTGATGGTGTAATGGGTATGTATCACAAACAAGACCTTGAAAATCTCGAAAAACATGCTCCAAATAATCAGGTCTGTAAACGAGCTGTGATTGTTGGAGGTGGATTAATAGGTATAGAATTAGCAGAAATGTTGAATTCTCGTAATATTCCCGTTACTTTCTTAGTTCGGGAAAAAAGCTTTTGGGATGCAGTACTACCTGCTGGTGAAAGTGGGATGATTAATCGACATATCCAAAATCATCATATAGATCTTAGATTAGGAACAAACCTTAAAGAAATTATAGCAGATGAGAACGGAAAAGTAAAAGGTGTTGTTGTTCAGGAAACCGGAGAAGTAATTGATTGTAATGTTGTAGGGCTTACTCCTGGAGTATCTCCAAATATAGATTTCTTAAAAGATTCTGGAATTGAATTAGGGCGTGGTATAAAAGTAAATCGATTTCTAGAGACCAATATCCCTAATATATATGCTATCGGGGATTGTGCAGAACAACACGAAGCCATAGGAAATCGTAGACCAATTGAAGCGGTTTGGTATACTGGACGAATGATGGGAGAAACCCTGGCGCAGACCATATGTGGTAACAAAACAGAATATAAACCTGGACATTGGTTTAATAGTGCCAAATTTCTAGATATTGAATATCAAACCTATGGTTGGGTATTTGGTAATCCAAAAGAATATGAACAACAATTTCATTGGATACATGAAGATGACACAAAGTGTATTACTGTATCATACCATAAAGAAACCTCAGAATTCTTAGGCATTAATACATTTGGTATTAGAATGCGTCATGAAGTTTTTGATCAATGGCTAACAGAAAAAAGAGATGTTGACTATGTTATGCAACATCTTCCTGAGGCTAATTTTGATCCAGAATTCTATTCTACATACGAGTCAGAGATACTTTCAGCATATAAAAAATCACAACTTCAAACTGCATAAAACAAAATATAGACCTTACTCATATTAAAACTTGAGAGGTTTGATTAAAAAAACATACGATGAGTAATAAATTAGATCATAGCATGTCGCTTGCAAATCCTGATACAAAGGGGATTTCCACAAAACAAAAAATAGCTTTAGCTATTGGCTTAATAGGGCTTTTAATTTTGGCTCTTGCCCTTTTAAATACAAACTTCCCTAATCAGGGAGTATTTCTAACACTGTCACTTGGACTAATTACAGCAGGAACAATTTTATTTGCTAATGAAGCCTATTTAACCAAATTAGAAGGAATTAAAAATGATGGTGTCTGGTTTAAATCTATTTCTTCTAGAGGGGTGCTTGGTTGGCTCACCGGTGTTGGATTAACTGCATTCTATATTGTCCTCTATTTTTACCCCGACCTTCTAGGAATGGGTACTGATGGTGCCGCCAATACTGGATTAATAGGCTTATTTGATCCTTTAAGTAGAATATTAAGTGGTAATCCTGCTAGTCAATGGTTTGTTTACGGAACTCTATATACTATTGCAATTATTGCCTTCGGATATAAATTCATTTTAAAATATAGACATAATCGCTACCAGCAAATTCGTACAGTTTCTGTAATGTTTTTCCAATTAGGATTTGCATTCTTGATTCCAGAATTTATGGCCAGATTAAATTCAGAGTCATTTAGTTTACCCTATTATGATCTTAAAAACATGTGGCCGCTAAACTATTATAATTTTGATCAGTATCGAATCGATTCATTTATTAAAGCCGAAACTATTGGATTAGGTTTATTAATTTTTGGGATTGTATCTATATTCGTAATCTCTCCTTTTCTTACCTATAAATTTGGAAAAAGGTGGTACTGCTCCTGGGTTTGTGGTTGTGGTGGATTAGCAGAGACAGCGGGAGATTCTTTTAGACAATTATCTAGTAAAAAGATGAGTGCATGGAAACTTGAGCGTTGGTTAATTCATGCGGTTTTGGTATTTTCTGTAGTAATGACTACTGCCGTTATACATACATATTTAGGATATGATCCAAACAAATATTGGTTAACAAAAGATGTATTCCTGTTAAGCGTAGCTGGATTTCTAACTCTTGTTTTTGCCGGAGTTCTATTTTTCAAGGGTAAAGAACTTGGAAAAGATGCTAAATATGGAGCGATTGGTTTCTTTGTTGTCATTGTAGCCTTAATTGGTATGCATTATACAGGAACAACTTCTGAAGTCTTCTTTTTAAAAGCAGGAGGTTTAAGATCTGCATATGGGTTATATATTGGTTCGATATTCTCTGGAGTTATTGGTACAGGATTTTATCCAATTTTAGGCAACCGAGCATGGTGTAGATTTGGTTGTCCGATGGCTGCGATTCTAGGGTTTCAACAACGATTATTCTCTAAGTTTAGAATTACAACCAATGGTGGACAGTGCATTTCATGTGGAAACTGCTCTACCTATTGTGAAATGGGAATTGATGTACGCTCTTATGCACAAAAAGGTGAAAACATAGTACGATCCAGTTGTGTAGGTTGTGGAGTTTGTTCTGCAGTATGCCCTCGAGGAGTGCTTAAGTTAGAAAATGACAAACTTGATGGTCGTATTAACTCTAATGAAATCTTATTAGGTAATGATGTTGACTTAATGGATTATGTAAATAAAAAATAAACCTTTGATTAGGTAAAAATTGGAATATCATACCTCATGATAAATGCCATATCTAAACTAAAATTTTGGATATGGCATTTTTACTAAAAATAGTTTTTAAAAAATGTTAGTATTACTATTGGTTCTCGTCTAAAGCATCTAATAAGCCAATAATTATGTTTCAAAAGCTTTTCATTCTTTTATTTTTGGTTTCCTTTTTAGGAAATGCAACAACGAATAAGAAAGAATATCATTACGAATATTACAGTAATGGTAGTATAAAAGCTGAAGGGTGGAAATCTGGAGATATTAAAGTCGATTTTTGGTATTTCTATTACCCTAACGGAAAAGTTTCTCATGAAGGACATTTTAAGAAAAACAAAAGAGAAGGATTCTGGTATTTTTACTCAAAAAATGGAAAAAGGCTAAGAGAAGGACATTATAAAAACGATAAAAAAACCGGATACTGGTATTTTTATTCTGAAACTAACAAATTACTTAAAGAAGGGCATTTTGTAGATGATAAAGCTGAGAAATGGTGGATTATTTACGATATTGCAGCCGGAATAACCAGAAAGTACCAATATAAGAATAATAAAAAAGAAGGATACTGTCTATTGTATAAAAACAACAAACTTTTTAAAGCTGAGCGTTATATCGATAACAACAAGACTGGTGAATGGACCGATATTTTTAGTTTTAAAAGGGACAATCCAAACGCTTCTCTATAAATGACTCCCATCATAAACGTTATCATACCCGCTTTTAATGAAGAAGATTCTATCGGACATGTAATCAAAGAGATTCCCGATGTAGTATCCGAGGTCATTGTTGTGAGTAATAATTCTACAGACCGTACAGAAAGTGTTGCAAAAAATGCTGGCGCTACTGTAGTAAAAGAAGAACAAAAAGGATATGGATATGCCTGTTTAAAAGGTATGGAATATATCGCATCAAAAGAAAGCAAACCTGATATCATTGTTTTTTTAGACGGTGATTATAGTGATTACCCAGCAGAACTCACTAAGATTATTGCTCCAATTTTGGAGCAAGATATTGATATGGTTATTGGATCTCGAGTAAAACAACTTAGGGAATCTGGTTCTATGACATTTCCTCAAATATTTGGAAATTGGCTGGCTACAGGGTTAATGAAACTTTTTTTTGGAGCAAAATTTACAGATCTTGGTCCATTTAGAGCTATAAAATATGACACGCTTCTAGCATTAGAAATGATAGATAAAACCTATGGATGGACTGTAGAGATGCAACTAAAAGTATTAAAAAAACGTTATACCTATACTGAAGTGCCTGTGCATTACAAAAAGAGAATTGGTGTCTCAAAAGTTTCTGGAACCATAAAAGGTGCTATATTTGCAGGCGTTAAGATTTTAAGTTGGATTTTTAAATATAGCTTTGCGTAATGGATATTGCTATCATCATAACCTACACAATTGCTTTGCTAATCATATTTATGTATAGTCTGGCACAGCTAAATTTGCTTTTTAATTATCTTAAATCCCGAAAGCAATCTGATAACTCTCCTACTTTTGACTTCTCTAAGGATAAGGAGATTCCAAATGTTACTGTTCAATTACCTGTATTCAATGAATTATATGTTATGGACCGTCTATTGGACAATATTGCTGAACTTGACTATCCTAAAGATAAATTAGAGATACAAGTCTTAGATGACTCAACAGATGAGTCTGTAGTTACTACCGCAAATAGAATTAAGAAATTACAAGAGACTGGCTTAGACATTAAGCATATATGCCGTGAAGACAGAACCGGATTTAAAGCCGGGGCTTTGAAAGAAGGACTTAAGATCGCCAAAGGAGAATTTATTGCCATTTTTGATGCTGATTTTCTTCCTGGAAAAAAATGGTTATTACAAACCATCCCATATTTTAAAGATCAAAACATTGGTGTTGTGCAAACTCGATGGGGACATATTAATAGAGATTACTCTATGCTTACCAAAATTCAGGCTTTTGCATTGGATTTTCATTTCACAATGGAACAGGTTGGCCGTAATTATAAGAATCATTTCATTAATTTTAATGGTACTGCTGGAGTTTGGCGAAAAACTTGTATCGAAGATGCCGGAAACTGGCAAGGAGATACACTAACAGAAGATCTGGATTTAAGTTATAGAGCACAGTTAAAAAAATGGAAGTTTAAATATCTTGAAGAGGTAGAGACACCAGCAGAATTACCCGTTGTAATAAGTGCTGCTCGTTCACAACAATTTAGATGGAATAAAGGTGCCGCAGAAAATTTTCAGAAATTATACTGGAAAATGCTTAAAGATAAAACCGTACCTCTTAAAACAAAATTTCATAGTTTCTTTCACTTGTTAAATAGTAGTATGTTTTTACTAGTATTGCTAGTTGCTATTCTAAGTGTACCAGTTATGTATATCAAAAACAATAATCCATTATTTAGCTGGTATTTTAATGTAATTGCATTTTTTGCCTTAAGTACAGTTATATTTTTCTTTTGTTATTGGCATACATTTAAAAAAATACATGGTAAAGGGTTCTGGAATTTTATGGAATACATAAAAATGTTCTTCACTTTTTTCTCCATCGCTATGGGATTCTCAGTACATAACTCTATGGCTGTTTTAGAAGGACATTTTGGGAAGAAAAGTGAATTTGTTCGTACTCCAAAATTCAATATCAATACTTTGAAGGATTCATGGAAAGGAAATAAATATGTAAGTAAAAACATTTCAGGAAATACTATCATAGAAGCCTTATTAATGGGATATTTTGGATTTGCCTTATATAGTGCTTTCGAACTTCAGGATTTTGGATTGTTTCTATTTCATATTATGTTATTCCTTGGCTTTGGGTTTGTATTTTTTAAATCTGTAACCTCTAAGTTGTAATGCTGCAACAATGGAAATATCATAGATTTTCCTTACTTCTTATTCTTATTGGCATTCTCTTTTATTGGAGTTTTGCTTATCAACTTATTCGAACCGATTTTACCAAAATGATTAGCCTTTGGGTAGGAGTATTCATCATTTCATATAAACTTATTCAGCTCAACCCAAACAATTGGAAATTACTGGCTACTGCAGGACTGTTATTTAGAGTTGTATTCATCCTAGCTATCCCCAATTTATCACAGGATTTTTATCGGTTCATTTGGGATGGGAGAATGCTTTTAGAAGGATTCAATCCATATTTATCTTTACCCGAAGTCTTGGTAGCGCAAGGTAATGCTCCTATTGCTCAAGCACAGGAACTATATAATGGGATGGGAGAACTTAATGGCAGTCATTATACAAACTATCCTCCCGTAAGTCAGTTTTGTTATTTTATTGCAGCTTTATTTGCCAGCAAAAGTATTTGGGGCTCTGCAATTATATTGAGACTACTTATTATTCTAGCAGATATAGGTACATTCTTTTTCGGAAAAAAACTACTACAATCTTTACATCTCCCTGAAAAAAGGATTTTTTGGTATATTCTTAATCCTTTTATCATTATCGAACTTACAGGAAATCTTCATTTTGAAGCGGTAATGGTCTTTTTTATTATCTGGTCTTTATACCTTTTGCACAAAGGGTATTGGTATTGGGCTGCAATAATCCTGGCATTATCTGTTTCGGTAAAACTAATTCCACTACTTTTCTTGCCTGTATTTTTTCAGAAATTTGTTTTAGGAGAACAGAAAAGCTTCAACAAGCTCAGCCTGATATCAGGATTACCAAAATTGATAGGGTTTTACAGTATTGTTATTACCGTAGTCTTTCTAACTTTTGCACCGTTCTTATCTGGAGAATTCCTGGCCAATTTTAGTAAAACAATTAGTTTATGGTTTCAGAATTTCGAATTTAATGCCAGTATTTATTTTATCATTCGCTGGATAGGATATCAAATCGTAGGGTGGAATGTCATAGAGACTGCTGGCAAGATCTTACCACTGATAGCTATCATTATTCTTTTAGCAATTACATTCATTAGAACCAATAGAAATACCCCACAGCTTATCACAGGAATGCTACTAGGTATTTGTTCTTATTATTTTTTATCCACCACAGTACACCCCTGGTATATTGCTGTTCCACTATCACTTTGCGTATTTACCAACTATCGATTTGCTATAGTTTGGTCTTTTGCAATTATTTTTAGTTATACTGCTTATATCCACCCTGATTTTAAAGAAAATCTATGGATGGTCGGGCTAGAATACTTTTTAGTATTTTCTGTTTTAATTTGGGAAATCTATCAAAGATTTAAATCTCCTAAGTTAGACGTTACGACATCTTCAAATTAATTACTTCTTGTTCGGTAAGTATTCTCCAATGACCTCGAGGTAAATCTTTTTTGGTTAATCCCGCAAAAATCACTCTATCCAATTTTACTACACTATAATTAAGGTGTTCAAAAAGTTTATGAATGATTCCGTTCTTTGAAGATTGTAATTGAATTCCTATTTCATTTTTAGGAGCCCCTTCTATGTATGAGATTTCATCTACATTAATGAAACCTTCTTCTAATTTAATTCCCTTCTCTATTTTTTGAAGATCTTCAAATTTAAGATTACGTTCTAATTCTACATGAAATATTTTACGTGTACCGCTTTTATGATGCGTTAATTTCTTTTCTAAATCCACATCATTGGTAAACAAAAGTAACCCTGTTGTATTTCTTTCTAATCTGCCCACTGGTTTTAATACAGACTTAGACGCATTAGATACCAAATCCATAACCGTTCTGGTTTTTTCTGGATTAGTACTGGTTACAAAACCTTTGGGTTTATTAAGTAGTACATATTCTTTCTTGTGTGGAGTAATTAAACGTCCATCAAACTTAACCTCATCGGTAAGCTTTACTTTATATCCCATTTCGGTAATAGGTTTTCCATTAACCCATACACTTCCTGTCTGAATGTATAAATCAGCTTCTCTTCTAGAACAAACACCAGAATTCGCTACAAATCTATTCAGTCTTATTTCATCAGAATCATTAATCTTTTTAGGCCCTGTATTATCTTTCTTTACAAATGCCTTACCTTTTGAGAATGATTTATTCTTAAAATTAGATGTAGATCGTTCACTTGCATCTTTTCTTGCTTTCCCATCTCTTTTTCCACTACTCTTCCTTCCTCGAGAATTACCTTCGCCACTCATATCTTAAAATTTTGTGCAAAGATAATTCTTTAAAGCATAGGTTTAACAATTATTCCTTGTTGAAACGAACTGTACTTTGTCGTTCTCTATTTACGTGTAATTGAGTAACATCGGGTCTAGAATAATGACCTACCGGATCAAAATTCTGACGCTCCTGTAATACTCTGTTAAAATCCAAGGTTTCAATCAAAAGACCTTCCTTATTGATAACGGGTTCTAACACCCATTCTCCATCTGGTCCAGCTATACACGAACCTCCATTACCCAAAATTTCGGGAGCTTTCTTTAATATTTCATCCAAATGTGGTGTTGTTGATGGGAAATCTTCTTTTCGCATCAGACTAGAAACAGAAATCACATATGAACGTGATTCTCTTGCTATAAAACGGGTAATATCTTTTGTATTATAATCACTACCTGGCCATACGGCAATATGTAGATTTTCTCCTTGACCATATAATGCTACTCTAGGTAAGGGCATCCAATTTTCCCAACAATTTAATCCTCCCACAGTAAATTCCTTTAATGGATGTACCAAAAGTCCGTTACCATCGCCCGGAGACCAGGTCAAACGCTCTTCATAAGTCGGTTGTAATTTGCGATGTACCGATTTAATTTCCCCCTTTTGGTCAATATATACCAAAGAAGCATACAAACTATGGCCTCCTCGATCCAAAGGTCGTTCTATAATTCCTAAATAAATAGCAATATTATGCTCCTCTGCAAGATCACAAATAGAGTCTAAATCTCCATTTTCTATCACAATAGAATTCTGAGCATAATGTGCATGAATTTCTTTTTGAACTGTACTATTAAATTGCGCTCCATCCGTTAGTGATACCCAAAATGGATATCCCGGTAGCAAAGATTCACCAAAAATGACTAGTTCTGCTTTTTTAGAAGCAGCTTCTACTATTGAGTTTTCAATCTTTTTAATTGTAGCTCCCTTATCTAACCAGACAGGGGAGATTTGAGCAAGTGCAACCGTTAATAATTGGTCTTTCATCAGTTTATTTTATTGTTTTAGAGGTCAGATGGAATCTTTGACGATTAAAAATAATCATTTTTGTAATTCTTAAAGATTATTTTAATCGTGTCGGTTTCATTAGTTAAAATTTATTATTTCCAAGAATTATATAGCATTCCTATATATTTCTACGTTATTTACTTCAAATTTCTCAGGAAATCTCGTCTAAGGTTAACAAATGCTTAACATGCAAAAAACTGATTTACAACGCGTTAATTCAATTCATTAGCATTACTGCAAAACCTCAACTTAACATTAACCTAACATTAGAACACCTCCAAAAAACAAGATATTGATAGTATTCTACTGTAAATATTAAGGATGTCATATCCAATCTTAAGTTTCATATCCATTCCTAAAAAGTAAACATATAAAAACTATTTATTCCTCAAAGTTTAATTTACGTTAAAACATACTCTTTTTTACCTAATCGTAATGATTGGAATACGTTATGGTAAAGTAAAATGCTCAAACACATGAATATTCGATACTACATTTGTCATATAAAATTAGAAAAAAACATATTTAAATACTCAAATCTAAAAAACAACAAAAATGAAAAAGTTAACAATTTTATTCGCAGTATTCGTATTAGGGTCGACGCAAATTTTTGCTTCTAATGATAATCCTATCAACTCTGAGCAACAGTTAAGAAATCAAATCGCTGTCCTTTTAGAAAGTCCAGAGATTCTTGTAGAAAATGATACACTTAACGCTAAAATCGAATTCACTTTAAATGGTGAAGGTGAGATCGTAGTATTATCTGTAGATACAAAAGAAAGTACGGTAAAAAACTACGTAAAATCAAGATTGAATTACAAAAAAATAGATTCAGAAATTGCAAATATTGGTAGTAAAATATTTAGAATTTCTTTAAAAATATTAAAGCCCCGAGCATAAATTTAACCTCTTATGATCATGCAAAGCAGTTGTATTTATTACAGCTGCTTTTTTTTACCATAAAATCTTATCTAAAATTATATTCACATCAATTAATATAATGCTGAATGTTCCCGAGACAATAATTAGCTTTAAGATATTATGTAGCCAAACATAATGTGTTCTCCCCTTTGATCTCCACAGCCCTAAAAGAAAAGCAAAAAGGAGTATTATACATGCATAAAAATAAAGATACATGTATCCAACTTCATATCGAGTGAGTAGTAAATAAATAGGAAGCCAGGAAGCCAAAATTAAAACACTTAATATCCTTTTAGAGATTAATTCTCCATATACAATGGGTATTGTTTTATAATTATTCGCAAAATCTCCTCTTAAATTCCCCAGATCTTTGATCATTTCTCTCATGATCAACATTAGAAATAAAAACGTGGCATGAACAAAAATAACTTCATCAAAGTTTTTATAATAGATAAATACTGCAAAAAATGGAGTTATCGCCAATAAAGATGCTATAATATTACCTATGATAGGAAATTTCTTGAGCTTATGAGAGTAAAACCAGATTCCAAAAATATATAACGAAAAAAAGATTACAGCTCGAAACGAAACATAGCTAGCACAAACCACAGAGAGAAAATTAAGTACAAAATACCCTGTGAGTCTTGTACGCTGACTCACCAACCTGTCTAACATCGTTTTTTGTGGTCTATTGATGAGATCTTTTTCTTTATCATAAAAATTATTAATAATATATCCAGCTGCAATTACTCCTGCAGAAGCTAAAACAATAACAAATAGATTTGGATCCAGAATAACATCCCGAATTCTAATGTGTGGTGCCAGAATAAAAATTGAAGTAAGATATTGTGCAAGAACAATGATAAGGATATTGTACCCTCTAACAATAGAAAATAAACTCAATAATTTAAGAAGAATGAGTTTGTTTTTTCTGGTAAGCATAGGTAATGCTTATTAAAAATTGTAAACTACCTCTAGTTTATAATCCTTAAGTGAAGCTTGTGCTTTATCAAAATCCTGGGTAAAGCCTAAAATGTAACCTCCTCCTCCTGAACCGCATAATTTGAGGTAATAATCATTAGTTTCTATCCCATGCTGCCATAACTTATGGAATTGCTTAGGAATCATTGGTTTAAAATTATGCAAAACCACATGTGAAAGTTCTTTTATATTCGAGAATAAAGACTTAACATCTCCTTTAAGGAAATCATCTACACAAGCATCTGTATATTTAACAAACTGAGTTTTTAGCATATTGCGAAAACCTTCTTGTTTCATACTCTCCATAAAGATGCTTACCATAGGAGCTGTTTCTCCTACAATACCACTATCTAACAAGAAAACCGCTCCCTTTTTATCTACAGTACTTTGCGAAGGGATTCCTGCTGGTTCTATATCATCCTTAGAATGAATAAGGATTGGTAAACTTAAATAACTATTAAGCGGATCTAAACCAGAGCTTTTACCATGAAAGAAAGACTCCATAAGTCCAAAAACAGCCTTAAGCTTTAATAATTTATCACGAGTAAGATTCTCTAAAACTGTTATTTTATCTTCTGCATACTTATCATAAATCGCAGCCACTAATGCTCCACTACTTCCCACACCGTATCCTTGCGGAATACTGCTATCAAAATACATCCCAGAATTAATATCTGTATATAGTTTTTCAAAATCAAACTTTACTACCCCTTGATCTTGAACTCCTTCAAGATAGGTAGCAAAATTTTTAAGATGAGCATTGGATTCGATAGCTTCCTGATCTGGTGTATCAGATACTTTTAGTGCTCCTTTAAAGAAATTATATGGTATAGAAAGACCTTTGGAATCCTTAATAATACCATACTCTCCAAACAAAAGTATTTTAGAATAAAATAATGGTCCTTTCATCTGTTCTTTTTATTGTTTATCATTTCTCATAAATTCTATCATTACTACGTTTTGTTGAGATTTACTCAACAATACTGACTCAATAGATGATTTGTATATGAGTTCTATCTAAATTTGTCTCCCCTATTAGGATAAAGTTACACTATTTTTGCTCCCCATCCTATTTTGTCACAAATATACTGACCATTCTGACAATAAGCAACTAACTCGCTGGTTATGAAATCTAAAACTTCATTTTTCTCAGAATTTGGATATAAAACATGCACATTTGCACCGGCATCCAATGTAAAACAAACCTTAGACCCTGTTGTTTTTCGATATTCCCAAATTTTCTGAATTACAGATAACGTATTAGGTTTCATTAATATAAAATAAGGCAGAGAAGTCATCATCATTGCATGTAATGTAAGGGCTTCGCTTTCTACAACTTCAATAAAAGTATCGATATCACCAGAAATTAATATCTCCTTCAACTTTGAAATATTACCCGAAGCTTGTTCGAATCTTTTTGTAGCAAAGGGGTGGCCGTGCATCAAATCGTGACCAACAGTACTACTTACTTGTTTTTCTCCTTTATCTATTAATAAAATTGTATCCTGATATGTATCGAAGTTTTGATGAACAGTATAAGGAAAAGGGACTGCAAATGCATCGCTACTTCCCTCAATATCATTGTGTTTTCCCCAAACCGTTACTGGCCCTTCTATGCTTCGACAAGCACTACCAGAACCTAAACGAGACAAGAATGAAGCTTTTTGAAGAAGTTCTGCTTCAGAAATATCTGGGTTTATTTTTTTTTCTAATTGCATCAGGCAATATGCTAAAGCACTCATCCCGCTAGCAGAAGAAGCAATACCACTACTATGCGGAAATGTATTACTGGTTTCTATCGTAAACTTATATTCTTTCAAAAAAAGAAGGTATTTCTGAATTCTATCAAAAAAGTTTTGAATTTTAGGTTTAAAGTCTGGTTTTGGTTTTCCTTCAAAAAATAAATCAAAATCAAAATCTTCTGAAGCACTATCTAATTTCTTATATCTTAAGATTGTCGTTGTTTTACAATGATCCAATGTAAAGCTAATGGATGCATTTTCTGGTAGTTGAACTGGACGCTTACCCCAATATTTTACCAAAGCAATATTACTGGGTGAGGTGCAACTTATGGTTCCTTCTTCTGGTAATTCTGAAATTTTGGATGACGCAAACTCGGGATAATCTGTCATGATATGTAATAAATTTTAGCAAAGATAAGTGCTATAGTATATTTAAACCGTATTGCTAGTGAAAATAAATTGCTATTTTAGTACTGCACTAACTTATTTCAATGAAAAAAAAGTTATTTCGTATTGGTATTTCTGTATTATTGTGTGTTTTTATTGGATTTTTGAGTAGTATTGCTACGCAAACTTCAATTGACACTTGGTATACAGCATTAAACAAACCTTCTTTCACTCCTCCAAATTGGATTTTTGGACCCGTGTGGATTGTACTCTATATAATGATGGGTATTTCAGCAGGAATTGTTTGGAGCAAAGGTTTTTATCATAAATGGGTAAAAATTGCGTTATACCATTTTGGGTTTCAATTGTTACTTAATGCTGCATGGTCCATTTTTTTCTTTGGACTACAAAACCCATTAATTGCACTATTGGATATTATAGCCCTATTTATCCTATTGCTGTTCACCATTAAATGGTTTACAGTAGTAAACTCTACCGCCGCTTACCTACTTATCCCTTACGTTGTTTGGGTTGCTTTTGCGACCGCATTAAATTTCGGCATATGGCAACTAAATTAAACTAAGGAATAAGGAATATCATTTTATGAGTAAAAAAGCAATAGTCCTACAGACTACTCTAGAATTAATAACTAAACAAGGCATAAATGCCACTTCTCTTTCTCAAATTATTAAAGAATCAGGCGTGGCTAATGGAACCGTATATCATCATTTTAAGAATAAAGAAGAAATCATTACAGAACTTTATTTGATGCTTACCCAAGATTTTGGCACAGTGGTTATGAGAAATATCCCAGAGGATGACATTAAAAAACAATTTACAGTAATGTGGCTTAATCTGTTTTATTATTTTGTCAATAATCCACTTGCTTTTATATTTTCTGAACAAATCGCACGTTCGCCAGAAATCCCTCAATCCTTGAAGGATAAAGCTAGGCAATATTATAATGAAATAGAAAGTTATTTTAAAATGGGTATAAAACGTAAGGTTTTTAAATCGTATAATACTCTGGTCATGGAAGAATTATTCTTTGGTAATGTTGTATCTCTTGTAAAAATCCATGAAAATGAGCAGGTCAATCTTCAGGAAAAACACATTAATCAGGCTATCGAAATTTCCTGGAGAGGTTTTCTAAAAGATCAGACCATTATTTAGAAGGCTAAAAATATATGAATATCTACTTTTTGGTACTATTGATACATATGTTTCGTACTAAAACAAGTTGAAGGGCACAAATGAATTATGATGTCTTATTACAATAATAATCCCGCCAAAGAGCGGGATTACCTTGTCTCAATCATTTTGAAAGCCCACCAAGGTGGATTTTCAAAACAGGTTTTACTTAGTTAAATACAATATTTACACAGGATTCTTTGTATAAGTTTTTTAACACAAATTCTACTGCTTTTCTGGGATTGTTTGCTTTTCCAATTTGTCCTCCTTTGAGTGTTAATTTTCCCGTGTCTTTGTTCCAATAAAATTCTTTGTTATCCGATTTGATAATCCGTTTATTGTTTTTGGTCGTGACCTGAAAAGCTCCGAGAGCCTGGCTGTATTCTAATCCCGATGGAAAATAGACCTCTGTAACAAATTTTGTAGTCCCTTTTTCATATACATAGCAAATACATTCACCAATATCTTTTGCTTCAGAAACTCTAACCATATTGTTTTGAACAATTTTCCAACCGCCATTAACTCGTATACCAACTACATCCATTAACATGGTTCCTTTTTCTGCAATTTTTTTTTCGATATAGGATTCAAAATTAATCACCGCAGAGATAGTGCCAGCTCTTTCTTTTTGGCTTTGAAACACAATTTTCTCTACCGTTAATTTAAACCTATAATTATCATCATTAATAATATCATCTAACTGAGAAGCGATATCTTCTTTTTCATAATTTTTTCTAACTAAGGCTCCGGATAAATTTACATACACTGTATTTCCACTGTATTTATCATCGAATAAATTTAGAACATCTTCTTTTTGAGTTCCCTGCGTTAAAGCATTCATCTTATTGATATAATCCACCAATAGCTTTTTAATAGGATCTTTTTCGCCGAATGCATATCCGTGGTCAATACCACAGAATAAAAATATGAAGGTAAGGGTAAGTGTAATTTTTTTCATAGTTAACAAGGTGTTAGTTAAACCCTATTAATTTACAAAAAATTACGGAAAATCGCAAGTCAAAACAACTTAATTTTTTAATCTAATTTACTTAATTCCAGTAGTTTGATTACTGTTTTCAGGTTTCTGGTAGTCGCTGTAGATTGCAGTTTTTTCTCAAAGAAATTATTGTTCAATTTGGTTTTTCCATATCCATTAGCCGCATAAAAATACACCACATCTTTTGCTATGACAAACTCTTCATTTCCTGAACGTGCAGTGGTAGATTCTACATCTTCTATATCTTTATAATCCGGCATTCTGGAAAGCAAAGTAAAATACATTTTTTTATCCTCAATTTCCTTAGCTTCAAGTCGCTTCAAAAATGGGTTATTATCATAAATAGTGGTTAACATTTCCCGAGTTAATACTAATACTGGGACATCAAAACCAAATTGAGTTAAAATTTCTTTTTTGATGATATCGGTCAATGTCAACATATCTTTTTTATGTTGAAAAACAATATTTCCACTTTGAATATAGGTGCTAACCGAAGTGCATCCTAATTCTTCAAACATTATTTTAAGATCTGCCATTATAATTTTTTTCTGGCCACTAACATTTATTCCTCTAAGTAATGCTATATATGTTTTCATTGTTCTTATTTATATTTAATTCTATCCTTCGACAGGCTCAGGATGACATGCGTTTATATCTAATTATCAACAATGAACCATTAGCATGTGTGATTCTGTCGAGAGCCTCAGAGTGAAAAGAATATTGAAATTATTCTTTAGAAGCTATTGCTTTTGCAGCAATAAAAGCTCCAGTCCATGCATTCTGAAAATTAAACCCTCCTGTTATCGCATCTATATTGAGTACTTCTCCTGCAAAATACAAATTCTGATATTTCTTACTTTCATAGGTTTTAAAATTCACTTCTTTAAGATCAATTCCACCAGCGGTTACAAATTCTTCTTTAAATGTACTTTTTCCGTTTACTTTAAAAATTCCTCTGGTCAATTGTTCAGAAAGTGTTCTAAACTGTACTTTATTTGCATCTGCCCAACGAGTGTCACTTTGTATTCCTGAAGCTAACACCAGGCTCTGCCATAACCTCTTTGGCAGATCAAATTGGGCATAAGTATATAGTTGTTGTTTTGGATATTGATTCTTTAATTCCTTAAGCATTTCTAAAACTTCTTCCTGAGTATAATGCTGAAGCCAATTGACAATAATCTCAAAATTATACTCATTTTTATTGAGTTCGATTGCTCCCCATGCCGAAAGTTTTAAAATTGCAGGGCCACTCATCCCCCAATGAGTAATCAGTAAAGGCCCCTCACTGGATAATTTTGAATTCTTAACCTGCACTGATGCATTTGTCACTACTCCTGGTAAGGCTTTAATTCTAGAATCTTTGATATTAAAGGTAAATAATGAAGGAACTGCTGCTATTGTTTTATGTCCTAAATCCTGTAGTATCTTCCATATTTTGGGATTACTACCTGTTGCAATCATAAGTTTAGTAGCAGTAAATGTTCCCTGACTCGTTTCAATGGTCCACCCTTCTCCTATTTGATCAAAATGCTTAACGGCATGACCGGTTAAAATTTTTATCCCTAATCGTTTTGTTTCTGATAAAAAGCAATTAATTATAGTCTCTGAAGAATCTGAAACTGGAAATATCCTACCATCTTCTTCTATCTTAAGGGCTACTCCCCGACGATCAAACCAATCCATAGTATCACCAGTCATAAATGTATGAAAAGGCCCTTTGAGCTCCTTTTCACCTCTGGGATAATTTTTGGTAAGTTCGTTAGGAATAAATTCTGAATGGGTCACATTACATCGCCCTCCACCAGATACGCGTACTTTAGAAAGGACATCTTTGCCTCGTTCTAAAATGGCAATTCTTAATTCTGGAGTATGTTCTGCCAGATTAATCGCTGTAAAAAAACCAGCCGCACCTCCACCAACAATTATTACATCATATTCCACTCTAATACATTTATGTTTAAACAACGAATATACTAATTACATGAGTAGAATAGCACTGTCAATTCAAGTGTTCGGATTTTTAATTTGAGCTCCTTTTCACCTCTGGGATAATTTTTGGTAAGTTCGTTAGGAATAAATTCTGAATGGGTCACATTACATCGCCCTCCACCAGATACGCGTACTTTAGAAAGGACATCTTTGCCTCGTTCTAAAATGGCAATTCTTAATTCTGGAGTATGTTCTGCCAGATTAATCGCTGTAAAAAAACCAGCCGCACCTCCACCAACAATTATTACATCATATTCCACTCTAATACATTTATGTTTAAACAACGAATATACTAATTACATGAGTAGAATAGCACTGTCAATTCAAGTGTTCGGATTTTTAATCTGAACTTCTTTTTATTCAATTTTAAAATTAATTACCATGATTCGACCTTCTTTTCATTTTCTTTGCACACCCAAAGAAAACGAAACAAAAGAAAGGGTGCTTTTTCTAAGGTATTTTTCAGCTTCTCTAAAAACCAGATTTGTTTTGCTAAAATCTTTCCAAGGTTTCAAGATTTTTTAACGCAAAACAAATCTTATACTGGTAGAAAAAGAATCCTAAAGCGCTGCTTTGAAACGTCAATTATATCTATATTTAGAACTCAATCTGACAGTTTTTCGTCTCAATGTATAAAATTCGGAAAATCTGTGATGATAGCATCAACTTTCCATGATTTTGATTGCTGGATAAGTTCTGTAGTATTCACAGTCCACACATACACCATATATCCTTCTGCCTTAGCCATATTTACCTCATCTTGAGTTAGTGAATAAATAGGAGGATGTACAGAAAAAGCTTTCAGTTTTTTTGCAACGGGCAAAGCTTTGGTTATAGTATCTTCGGTAAGTACCCCTAGTTTAAATTTTGAAGTTACCGTTTTCAATTCAAATAACTGTGTATGATCAAAACTCGAAATGATAAAATCGTCATATTCCCATTTTGAAGTTCTGATATGTGCTTCTAACAAAGTAACCGCTATGACTCCGGTATTTTTTCCTTTTAACTCTACATTGAGCGTGCATTGTCCATCAATCAGATCTAACACCTGATTTAGTGTAGGGATCATAAACCCTTCTTTGGTGGTAAATTGTTCTAATTCTAGCAAAGTATAGTCAGATACGTTTCCTTTTCCGGTAGTGGTTCTATGCAAGGTTTCATCATGTATTACAACTAGCTCCCCACTTTTACAACGATGTACATCAATCTCAATACCATCTACTTTATGCTTTAAGGCTTCTTTGATAGATTCTAATGTATTTTCGGCAACTAAGCCAGCCGCACCACGATGCCCAAATATTTTCATGAGTTCTTGTTTTTTTATGCCAGAAGTCTGATGACCGAAGCATGGTATAAAAATACAGAAATATACATCTCAAACCTATCGTATCCTATTTGTCATTCCAGATTTGATCTGGAATCCAATTTTGAATATATTATTATGGATTCCAGCCTACGCTGGAATGACAGTCTCTCTCTTTACGATTTCCTATATTATTCTTTTTTCTTGTCATCCCAGCATAGGCTGGGATCTACTCTTAATATTTAGATATGAGCAGACCTCACAGGTTTTAAAAAACCTGTGAGGTCTATAATTCAAATCCTTCTCCTTTTATACCAAAACCCTATCCATAACAACATTCCTACACACCCTAATCCTAGTATCCAATACCATAATGATGTACTCTCAAAATGCATAGGTGCTGCATCTCCTACCAAATAAAATGCTCCCCAATAAAAAGGCTGTGTACGATTAATATCGGCCGTAGCAAGGTATTGTAACTTGGCTTGTTGCAAGGCCTTGGCTTTATTCATGCCTTGTTTAAGATTGGTATAGAAATATTTCATCACCTGCGGAGTAGTTTGATCTGATACCTCCCAACGGGTCAATAGCAGGCTTTTGGTCCCTGCATACTGAAAAGCACTGCCCAAACTCATAATCCCTTCGCCTTTGGCAATTTTACCAGTTCCTGTATTACAAGCACTTAAAACTGTAAGTTCTGCCGGAATATCCAAAGCAAAGAGTTCATGACTATAGAGCAGGTTATCCTCAATCGTATCTTTACTCTTGGTAAAATAAAGTTTAGAATTCTCTGGACGTTCATTATCTACATCTCCATGCAAAGCCAAATGAAGGATATTATACTGTCCTGCATTCTTCTTAAAATTAGTTTCTATAGCTTGTGATCCAAAATAATACTGCCCATCGATAATATCTGAGATGGCTTTGATCTCTTCACGAGTGCCCGGTAAGTCACCACCTGCATCTCTAAGCGTTGCCATACTCATGGTGTTTGTTGATGTTACTTGATCTCCTTCTGAAAACGAAAATGCCAGGCATTCTTGCCTCTTTTCTATAGGTTCTTCACTTCTGGATTTGGCAAATAACAGATTTGCAGCATTGGCATAGGTGATCGCATAGTCTTTAAGCAAATATGATAGCGCTGCAGGGTTATTAGACCCATCTTTTTGAGTAAGCAATAACTCAAAATTACAATGCCATAATGGCCCATCGGGAACGATAATAAGTTCATCATCCCCTATGAATTGATCTTTGATCGGATGAATAAGTGTAGTATACAATTCATGAGCTATCGTTTTATAACGAGATAACTCTTGAGAAGTAATGGCCTCTCTAAGTTGTTCTATCTGACCTGTAAGATCTGGAGTGGATACTTCTTGCACTGCCATCTTATACTTAGAAACTGTAAATATATAGGCACTACTATCAGCAGTAAAAAACTCTACCAATGTGGTACGCTCATTTAACTTCTTTTGAATATCAGCGACCGATACAATAGTATTCTCATGTTTGAGCTGGTAATACTTGGGATAGTTTTTTTCTAAAATAGCAGTGAGTGAGTCTTGTCGTCTATTGATCTCGAATAGTTTGTTTTCGTATATGGTAATCTTTGAAGAATCTACTGTAGTCTCAGATCGCACATCCGTGATTTTGGACTGATAAAATGCTTTATCGATTCGTAATTCTTTTTCTAAGACTAACATATCATTTGGTAAGCCTGTAAAATTTTTCGCATTGGCTTCACTAAGCAATTCTTTAAGCGTATTGGCTTTACTTTTCTCGGCATAATAAAATGCGCGCTCCAAAATACTTTGCTCTTTTTGGGTAGTGTATCGTAACAATTGTGTTTGTATTGCACCTTGATAGATCGCTTTTGCTTTTTGAGCAAAGGCTACTTTGTCCTGATAGGTCGTAAACGTTTGCCTGATATCATTGATTAAGGCATCTGCCTTTTTATAAGCAATAATAGCTTGATTAAGATCATCAATATTCTTATGCTCTTTATACAGGTTAAGATATGTTTTGGTCCTTCCTGCTAACGAGGTTAATAGTATGTTTGGGTTTAAATATTGATCCTCCTTTACATTAGCAATAATTGCTTTTTCGTAGTACAACAAACTATTTTTATACTCTTTTTGTAGTGCATATAGATTTGCGATATCGTTGTTGGATACTGCAACTTTGGGATGATATGCTCCAAATACTTTTCGTCGTATTCTTAATGCTTTTTGATAGTTTGTTAAAGCAAATTTGTATTCTTTTTTACTCTCATAAATATTGCCAAGACTAATATAAGAATCTGCTACATCAGGATGATGTTCTCCAAACACATTTTGTCTTATTTTTAGTGCTGAACTAACATAGTAAAAAGCTTTATTATATTCTTTCTTAACAATGAACAACTTACCCATATCATTATGAGATTCTGCTATATCAGAATGATGTGGGTCCAAAATTTTTGTTCTTATTCTTAGTGCTTTATTGTAATATTTTAGAGATTGATTATAATCCTTTTTTAATCGGTATACATTTGCAATATTGTTATAATTTAGTGCTACATGAATGTCATTTTCTCCTCTATGAACAACATTATTCTGAAGTGCTTTTTTAAGGTATTTTAAAGCCTTATTGTACTCTCCCTTATACATGTATACAATTCCTATATTATTATACCATTTTGATGAATTTTTCTTATAATTTAATATTTTCTTCTCAGCTACTATGGATTGATCAAAATATTTCAATGCTTCATTATACATGCCTTTATTCTTATAAAAAACACCTAAAACATTTAGAGCTCTTGAAATATTATAATAATCTTTTACATCAATTTTCATTAAGGTAGATAGGTTTTTTTCTAAATAAAAAAGTCCTTTATCGTATTCTCCCTTCTTTTTATATATCCAACCGATTACATGATAACATATAGCTACATCTTTATGTTTTTCCCCTAGCCTTTTTATTCTTATTGACAATGCTTTTTTCAAATATGGCAAAGCCTTATTGTATTCTTCTTTCCTATCATAAGTTAAGCCAAGATTAAAATAAGATAGTCCAGTATCTATATGATCAACCTCTAATTTATCTTCTCTAATAACTATAGACTTTTTATAATATTCTAATGCTTCATCATATTTTCGCTTCATAAGAAGTGCATTCCCAATATTCAGATAAGAACCAGCAACAAACAAATGGTTTTCAGAAAAAACCATTAATTTAATTTTTAACCCTTTTTGATAAAACAGTAAAGCCTTTTTATAATTTAGCCTTTTACTATAATAATATTGAGCGATATTATCATACCCATATGCTTCCTCTCTATTGTTTTCTGGCAAATATTGATCACTAATCGCTAAAGCTTGCTTTGCATTACCCAGTGATTCTTTATATTTTTTATCTTTCCATTGACTTTCAGAAATTTTATTATAACATCGTGCTACGCGTTCCCAGCTTTTGGCTTTTCTATAGATGGGTAGTGCTTTTTTAAAATAGACTATTGCACTGTCTAGTTTTCTATGGGTTAATAAGGTATCGGCTTTTGCAAAATATTGAGATGCGGGTATCGTATCGACTGTGGTTTGGGTATGGCCTGTCGTGGATAAAAACAGCATACAACATAGCGTCCATAATAGTATGGGGTTTGTTTGTGATATGGGTATTATGTTGGTGGTCATCGCCTATTTATCATTTTTATTATTAATTATTTGTCATCCCAGCATAGGCTGGGATCCATTCTCAATCTATGTTACTCCTATAGATTCCTGTCTGCACAGGAATGACAATTCTTAATCATACCAATCAGAAGCAAGATCATTCCAATCTTTATTATCTTCTTCAATTAAGTTAATTTTCCATTGTCGTTTCCAAGCCTTCATTCTTTTCTCTCTTCGTATAGCGTCTTCAACAAATTGATACAACTCAAAATATACTAGTATATCAAGGTTATATTTTTTAGTAAATCCATCAATGCATTTCTGTTTATGTTCAAAAATTCTTCTTTCAAGGTTATTAGTCATACCAATATAAAGTGTTCCATTCTTTTTATTGGTTAATATATATACTGCATATTGATGCTTTGGTTTTAAAATTAGATTTGATTATAGGTTCCTGTTTACTCAGGAATGACAGTCCATTACTTTTGCTGTTTCAATATATTATTCCTTCATACGTTGTCATCCCAGCCCATGCCGGGATCCATTCTCAATTTTTGTTACTCTTATAGATTCCTGTCTGCACAGGAATGACAGTCCATTACTTTTGCTGTTTCAATATGTTATTCCTTCATACGTTGTCATCCCAGCATAGGCTGGGATTCATTCTCAATTTTTGTTACGCTTATAGATTCCTGTCTGCACAGGAATGACAGTCCATTACTTCCCACTTCGTACTTCTGGCTTCAAAAGTCATAGCACTTGATATGATATTACAATTATGTTCTTTCTTATTAATAGCAAAGAAACTAAAATTGTTACTTTTACGTTTAATTTTATTTCGTCTAAAAGGGTAACAATTTGTTGTATTAGCACATGAACTTATGAGTAGTACCGAAGAGCGCAAAATTTTGGAAGGTATCGTTGCGGGAGATGAAGTCATCATAACCACATTTTATAAACAAAACCTACAATATGTTAGGCAATACATCCTTCAAAACTCTGGTAATGAATCCGATGTAGAAGATGTGTTTCAAGATGCATTGGTTTTGATATACCAAAAATTAAAAGCAGACTCTCTGGAATTGCATTCTTCATTGCGAACTTATTTTTATGGAGTTTGTAAAAATATATGGAGAAACCGATTACGAAAAAATAAAAAAATGGTGATCACAGAAGAAATACCTGATGATGCAGAGAGTATACCTCCTGCTGTTATAGAATATATCGCACAAAAAGAACAAGAACATGTGTATCGCAAGCATTTCTTAAAGTTAAGTGATAGTTGTCGTGAAATACTGCAATTGCTTTTTCAAGGAAAAAGCATGAAAGATATTGCAACTATTACAGGGTATTCTGAAGGATATACCAGAAAGAAAAAATTTGACTGTAAACGATCTTTGATCCAAATGATCGAAAAAGATCCTATATACCAGGAGCTATATTTAACTCCTGAAAAAAAATAACGTTATGGAGAGAACTCCGGAAATATTTGAGAAAATAGAAGGGTATCTTACAAACACTTTACCCCAGGAAGAGCTAATCGCCTTTGAGAAAGCATTAGCAACTAACCAGGAATTACAAGAAGAAGTCGAAAAACACAGAATGATGCACAATGTTCTTGGAGATCAGGACACCTTGGATTTTAAAGAAAAACTTGCACGTATTAGTACTACAATCAAAGAAGAAGAAGAAGAAAAAATAGTTACTACCTCTTCTTTTTCTTTATATTGGAAAGTCGCTGCATCTATTGTGATTGTATTTGGAGCAGGAACATTGTATTGGTACATCTCTAAAAGCCAGAACAAAACACAAAACCTATATGGTTCATATTATCAAGCTTTTCCTGCAGAAGACAACACTCGGGGAAATACAACTAATGAGATTCAAAAAGTTATAAAACAGTACACTAATGGTGTCTATGATAGTGTTGTTATAGCACTGGAAAACTATCCTAACCTGGAAACCCAAAAACGATTGCAATTATATTTGGGTAATAGTTATTTAAATCTTGGACAGGAAAAAAAAGCAATTAACCAATTTACAGCTATTAGTGAAACAGATCGGTATTATGAGATTGGACAATGGTATCTGTCTCTTTCTTATTTAAAATTGAATAAGCCTAAAAAAACCATTCCGATTCTGGAAGAAATTATAGCTTACAATGGTGTATATAAAGCCAAAGCGATGAAGTTGCTAAAAGAATTAAGGAAGTAGCTATACTTAGTTAACTCTTTTTTCTTAAGTTCTATCTTGTAAAATTTACGTTAATCGGAGTGATTTTCTGCACTAAAAATAAAACATCTGGTTCACGCTCTTTTCATTTTCTTTGCTTGCCCAAAGAAAACGAAACAAAAGAAAGGGCACTTTTTTCAAGGTATTTTTCTGCTCTGCAAAAAACCAAATTTGTTTTGCTAAAATCTTTCCAAGGCTTCAAGATTTTTTAACGTAAAACAAATTTTATACTGGTGAAAAAGATTTTCAAAGCTCCGCTTTGTAACGTCAATTCTCTCTTCGCATAAAACTTTATTCGAAATCTTGAATTAACGTTTCATATCGAAAATAAGTATTTGGATTAATTAAATTCTATTTTCTAATGATCATGAAAACCTTTACTATCATTGGGAGCTTCATCTCTATCAAACATCCCATAATCTCTGCTCACATCGGCAATACGTAAACGATATTCTTTAAAGATATGAGTTCTTCCTTTGGATTGTGCTCTGCGATGAGATTCTATAGTACGCCATTGAAGTATACTTTTTTCATCTCTCCAAAATGATAGCGACAATAGTTTTTCATTTTCTGAAAGGCTTTGAAACCTCTCTATAGAGATAAAACCATCCATAGTTTCTAGTTTTGGTTTTAGTTCCTTGGCAATCTGAAGATATTCTTCTTTACATCCTGTATTAGGAACGAGTTCAAAAATTACTGCGATCATATTTTATTTTTTTGGTTATCATATCTCATTTGCATTTTGAATTGGTATTAAAAAGATAGTGTTATTTGCTTAGGAAGTCTTGCATGCATTACAGGCTCATACTGCACATCATTTTCGAGTAGTGTGATTGTTTTATACATTTTAAGAAAATGGTATATCGTTTCTGTTGCCAGGTGTATAGAAAAGTGTTTTGCTAAACACATATGACTCCCCATACCAAAGGTTAAGGATTCATTAGTATTATGCCTCTTGATACTAAAATTGTTAGGGTTATTAAATTTCTTTTTATCCCGATTAGCGGCTGCAAGCATTACAACTATAGACGCTCCTTTTTTAATAGTAATGTTATTAACTACCATATCTTTGCCAACTATTCTTTTTGTATGATGAAACGGGGGATCAAATCTTAAGGTCTCTATCACCATTTTTTCTACCCATTCTTGATGAATACATTTTTGTTCACTAAACTCTTTGGATTTTAGTATCCTCAATATTGCATTACTTAGGATCCCTCTGCATCCATCATAACTCTGAATAAGAAGACCTATCAGGTTACTTATGCACAAAAAAACAGCGTCATTATATTCTAATTTATACTTCATGACTAACCTACTAACCAAACCAGACTGTACTTCTAATATGTGGTTTTCTATGATCTTAAAAATTCGCTCAGCACTGCTATTAATTCTAGCTACTTGTTCTTTATTTTTATGAGGCAACATTATCATTTTGAGTAGCTCTATTTCTCCTAAAATAAGATCACATTCTTCGTCTCCAAAATCAAAACTTTGCAAAATCACTAAAGCAGGAAGCTGCTTACAAATTGTATCAACCCAGTCTACTTTGTTATTTTTTGCTGTAGTTGATAATATAGATTGCAAAGTCAGATCAATGCTTATTTTTTTCATCCCATCAAATAAAGACATTGCAATTTCTCTGGTTATTTCGTGCTGCATACCATTACTTAATCGAACTAAACCATTTTTTATATGTAATGCGAATTCATTTAATTGGTGTACATTCTTCCCATCAATTTGCGGAATAAGTACATCAGCACTATTTAAAATAGTAGTACATGCATCATAAGAATATGAAACCCAGGTTTTATTTTCTTTATCCCAATGGATTGCACCTTCCTTCAGCATAATTTCATATAACGCAAATGGATTTTTTACTTCGGACTGTAAGAATAGTAGTTTCTTCATTATTCAATTAGATATAACACAAAAGTATATACCTCTATATCCAAATATTTCATTTTAGAGTGAACCATGAACATGTGCTTTTTTTCAGCTAATAAATACCCCCTGACCAGATATCCAACTGAAAAAGCAGGATTAGTTCAACTATCTATTTTGAATGTATTGCTATGTAATTTCTCAAAATCGAGTTTCACTAAGAAAAATTTTAACATGATATCGGGTAACAAAGTCTAAAACCATAACATACACTTATATAATCCCGCAAATACATATTGCTTATTCAAAATCATTCAGTCACTAACAAAGAAATAATTATGAACGTTATTATCAAGCACATTGAACTTATGGAGCGAATCGATCAATTAATTCGTTTACAGGCCACGGGAAACCCTGTAGAATTGGCAGCAAGATTAAGAATCTCCAGAACCAAACTCTACCGTACCATCAATATGATGAAAAAACTAAATGCACCCATAGAGTATGACATCTCTATTCAAAGCTTTGTATATGCCGAAGAAGTTGGTTTTAAATTTGGCTTTTTTACAGAAGAAACATATTCCCACGAATTAAATCCATTCGTGGGATGAATACTTTTATTTAAATGCTGAAATACCGGTAATATCCAACCCTGTAATTAACAAGTGAATATCGTGTGTTCCTTCATAAGTGATTACACTTTCCAGATTCATCATATGACGCATGATACTATATTCGCCTGTAATTCCCATTCCGCCAAGGATTTGTCTGGCTTCTCTGGCAATATTGATCGCCATATCTACATTATTACGTTTTGCCATAGAAATCTGAGCCGACGTCGCTTTTCCTTCATTTCGCAAAACCCCTAATCGCCAAGCCAAAAGTTGTGCTTTGGTGATTTCTGTGATCATCTCTGCCAGTTTCTTTTGTTGTAATTGTGTCCCTCCAATAGGCTTATCAAACTGAATACGTTCCTTAGCATATCGCAAAGCAGTATCATAGCAATCCATAGCTGCACCAATAGCACCCCAGGCAATACCATAGCGTGCAGAATCCAAACAGCCTAACGGTGCACCTAATCCGCTTTTTCCAGGCAGTAAATTTTCTTTTGGCACCTTTACATTATCAAAGATTAATTCTCCAGTTGCAGAAGCACGAAGTGACCATTTATTATGAGTTTCTGGTGTTGAGAACCCTTCCATTCCCCGTTCTACAACAAGTCCGTGAATCCTCCCTTCTTCATTTTTTGCCCAAACCACAGCGACATCTGCAAAAGGCGCGTTAGATATCCATAGCTTAGCGCCATTAAGTAAATAATGATCTCCTTTATCTTTAAAATTAGTGGTCATACCACTTGGATTAGAGCCATGATCAGGTTCAGTGAGTCCAAAACAGCCCATAAATTCTCCTGAAGCCAGTTTGGGTAAATATTTTTTTCGCTGCTCTTCAGAACCATATTTCCAGATGGGATACATCACCAAAGAGGATTGTACAGAAGATGTAGATCGTACCCCAGAATCTCCTCGCTCTATCTCTTGCATAATCAAACCATAACTGATCTGATCCAAACCAGCTCCCCCATATTCTTCTGGTATATATGGTCCAAATGCTCCTATCTCTGCAAGTCCATTGATAATCTGTTTTGGAAATTCGGCTCGTTGCGCATAGTCCTCAATAATAGGTGACACTTCACGTTTTACCCAACTACGAGCAGCATCACGAACCAATTTATGTTCATCAGAAAGTAGTTCATCTAAATTATAGTAATCAGGAGCTTCAAAAAGATCAGGTTTCATCAGTTTCTATGTATTATATTGTGAATTCTATCTTGTTCTACAATGTATTTTGCAGTATTATCAAAATTAACACATATAAATGTGAAACAAATGTAAATACTAAAAAAAGAGTAGCTCATTTTATTGAATTTTAAAAAATTTGACATAAATAACGCTTTATAACCCAAAAAATAAAAGTCTTAACCAAAAATCCCAGTCCATACAAGACTGGGATTTTATCGAACCTAAAAATTTAAACAACGTTAGTTTACTACTAAAGTCCTGTTCTCAACTTTTTGTCCGTCTGTTATTCTAACAAAATATACTCCTTCTTGTAACGATCTGGAAAAAATGACCTGTTGATTATTGCTATTAATAGTACCTTCTGCTACTACCTCTCCTAAAAATGATACAATCTGATATTCTGTATTTTCTTTTCCATTCTTTATATAGACCTGATTTCTATTGGATGGGATAGGGTATATGTATAGTTTTGATGACTGAATTGTATTTGTAGTTTGAACTTTATTTGTACAATTCTCAATAATTACATCCACACTACTTGTATTACTTCCGTTATCTGCAATTCTAATTTCACCAGTAACTGAACCAGGAATATTGAGTAGTGAAACAATGCCACAAGCATTTCTTAAAATAGGGTTATTAACAATAATAAGTCTCCCTCCTACAGATCTTAAATTAGAAAGTCCATCTAGATTGTCTAGTTCAGCATTATGCGCTATAATTACATCTGCACGTATCGAAGAGAAATCAGTAAGACCATCTACATTACGTAATGCCTGATTTTGTGTAATTCGTATTACGATACTATTAATTGCAGCTCCAGAAAGCCCATCTATATTATCTAATAATGAATTACGGAACAAAAAGATATTCCCAATATTTTGTAAACTTTGTAAAGCACTTAAATCGTTAATTTTTGTTCCATCCAGGTTTAAGTCTCCTCGTATGGATTGTAAATTACTTAAATCTGGTAAGTTTGACACGTTACTAACTACTATCTTGAAATCTCTGAGTATTTTGATCTTTGATAACCCTTCTATATTTTCTAATACATTATTCCTAAAAGCGACAAAACTATCTAACTTGGTGAGTTTAGTAAATCCTTGAACATTAACAAGTGATGCGTTATCTCTAATATCAATAATTCTAATCGAAGTTAAATTTTCAAATCCATTGATTGTTGTTAAAGCAGCGTTACTATCTATTTTCAGGTCTAATCCCAGTATTTCTAACTTAGACAAATTACTAAGATCAGTAATGTTATTTGTTACTGATTCTTTGATGATTAGGCTACCTGTAATCTCACAATAATTAAAATTATCGATTTCTTCCTGAGAGCTTAGCACAAGGTCGCCTTCAAATTTCATACAACAATCAAAATTTAGAATCGTTTCTGTAGTACTAGCATTGGGGCCATTATTCTCTATAGAAAATATAAACATATCTCCTACATCTAAATAAGATTTTAACAAAGGTACAATACCGCAAGCATCACGTAAATTCACATTATTTGTAAGAACAAAACCAAATTCTACCAAAATAAAAGTTGCTGCATTAGACAACCCATCTAAATTTTCTAATTCTGGATTTCCACTAATCGTAAAAATATCAAGGACAGTTGTTATACCCAGTAAACCGTCTACATTTCTCAAAGAGGAATTATCAGAAATTATTAATCCACCTCCATCAAATTCTGAACTTGACAAACCAGCTAGGCCATCAATATTTTCTAATAATTCGTTATTCTCAATTCTAATAAAACCTACTTCAGAACGAACATTAGAAAGACCATTGATATTTTGTAAAGATGCATTATTTACAATACTGACTGATCCAAATCCAAAACTTGTTAAATTGGATAAGCCATCTATATCGTTTAACACTGAATTACCTTCAATTCTAATACTTCCTATTGATTTAAGTATAGATAAATTGGTAATATTATTAATTGCTCCAGGAGAAACTTCTCTTATGGTTAAAGACCCTGTGATTTCGGTATAATTAAAAGCATCTATCTCTGCTTGTGTGGTAAGTACTATATTACCATTATAAACTTGTGCTATTCCGAAGTGAATAGTAAATAGCAGCATTGAATAAAAAAAGATTGACTTTCTCATAATGTTTGTTTTTTGATTAATATGAATGAATGAAAATTTTAACTCAGGAATCACCAATGAAAGAGTACTAAACAAAAAAGATATTTAAAGGAATTCCTTGCCTTTAGTAAAGTATTGGCATGCAACTCTATAAGCCAAAGGTATTGGCATTGTACAGATCTTCTTCATAATAGTTTTGGTTTTTTGAGTAATTCAAAACTATCGAGATTATAAAACTTGTAGTTGTCAAAAAATCACTTTTTATGTAAAAATTGATTAGACTTATTATAATTTGATGGAGATATACCATAAGCCTTTTTAAACATTTTACTAAATGATGGTAAATCAGTGAATCCAAGAATAGAATATACTTCACTTACAGAAAAATTTGTATCTCTCAAAAATTCTTTTGCTTTTGTTAATCGTAAACTATTGATATACTGATGAGGGGTTTTTCCGAATACATTCTTAAATGAACTATACAAATGAAATTTTGAAAGTGAAGATACCTTAGATAAATCCTCAATACGTATTTGTTCTTTTATATTATCATGGATAAACTCCCGGGCTACTAATAGTCTTTTAAGTGTTTCTGTTTTGGTAGAATTCTTTTTTGATTCAATCTTAGCTGCTATTTTATACCCATGTACCTGATCAATATATAATGATTTGAGAATTTCTATAGTTAATTCTTGTGGTGATAGAAATTCATACCCTACTCTGTTACTTAAACGATGAGTTTCTTGTAATAATTTTCCTGAATAATAATACTTCGCGTTAAGTGGACTTTCAAGAAAAAAGGAATCTTCTTCAATTTTTTCAAAAGGTGTATCTAATAATTGTTTTTGATGTGCTCTTGAATAAAAATTAAATTGTGTCCGAAAATCGTCAGATACGACAAAACTAAGAACATCAATATAATCTGCTTCATTGTTTATATACTCCCACCCTTGACTAGGGTTTGTAATTACAAATTTATCATCATTAATAATAAGTCTTTTATCTTTCCAATATAACTTACCGGCACCAGTTTTAAAATATATGATAGTTAAGCTATTTTCATCAAACTTATAACTAGGCAATTGCGTATTGAAGCGCATCATATAGTTTTCATCTCTCGAAAATTGAGGAGGATCTATATCATTTCTTTTTGAAAAGTGATCATAATATTTATCTTGATAAATTGAATTCATATGGATTACCTAATGATTATTAAATTGATTAATGCACAACAATTTAAAGAGAAATAAAATTTATGAAGTTTATTTTAATGCATATAAATTTTATGAAATATTTAGGGTAGTACGTTTCAATTGTAATTCACAAAGTAATCTTATTGTAAAAAGATAATAAAGATCTAAAATCACTAAACTCCATCATAGTAAGAATAAGTATGTTTTTTTAATATTCCGTGTATAAATTCCGCAGATCACATCTTTTTTCTACACAAATAAGACATGATCAATAAAAATCAACTCAATGCAAAAACATCATTAACTTGTTGAAAAACAATGTATTGATCTTTAATTTCAAACCTCAATTCTCCAATGGCATAATTCTTCTATATAGGTATAGCATAAAGAACGTTAAAACTAAAACAAGATGAAAAAATTATTTGTATTACCAGTAGTAGCTTTCGGATTATTAGTAGGAACTCAAAATATGATTGCTCAAGAAGTAGCTTCTAATGATACAGAAGTAAATGCTCCGGTTCAAGATAAATTTATTGAAATAGCAGTTGAAAATTTGCCCCAACCAGTTTTAGATGCTATAGCCAGTAAAATGCCAGATGTTACTATTGAAAAAGCAGAAGCCAAAGAAGACGCTTCAGAATTTAAAGTAACTGTAAAGCAAGGAGAAAAGACCTCAGAAGTTGTTCTTGATGCAGAAGGAAACATCAAAGGATAAATGTTGATAACAAACTAAGAGCTTTAATTTATAGTGCAATAAATTAAGCTTCATAGAGTGATTGAATTTTGGAAAAAGGAGAGTTTTAACGACTCTCCTTTTTTTATTTTAGAATACGAACCTACATGAACTCAAAAGAATGAAATATTTAATTATACAGTAGTGGTTCAATTCCGTGTATAAATTCCGCAGATCAACGTTTTTTTCCACACAAAAAAGCAATAAAAAAAGAAGTTTAGCTTATCAAATAAAAATATAAACGACTGGTAATTAGATTTTTAAATACATTTTATTAACATTTCAAAAGCTCTGGCATAATTCTTCTATATAGATATAGTATAACAATAAAGGATTTAAAAAATTAAAACTTAAACAAGATGAAAAAATTATTTGTATTACCAGTATTAGCCTTAGGATTATTAGTAGGAACTCAAAATATGATTGCTCAAGAAGTAGCTTCTAATGATACAGAAGTAAATGCTCCGGTTCAGGATAAATATATCGATTTAGCCATAGAAAATTTACCTCAACCTGTAATTGATGCAGTAGCTAAAGATTTTGCAGGAGCAACTATCGAAAAAGCAGGTGCTAAAGAAGACGCATCAGAATTTAGATTAGTATTAAAACAAGGAGAAAAAGAGATGGAAGTTTTCTGTGATGCAGAAGGTAATTGGATTACCAAATAACAACATCTTTTGATGACAAATAAGACTTTAATTTATAGTGCAATAAATTAAATTCCATAGAGTGATTGAATTTTGGAAAAGGGGGAGTTTTAACAAACTCTCCTTTTTTTATGTATTACATTTTCAAATAAAAATCTTTAGTCAAATCAATATAGGATTTAGTATATTCATGACGAGTATTTTCAATAATCAATTCGTCAATTTCGGGAGTCTTCTTTTCTCGATCAAATAACAATAAACTCCTCTTAACTTCTGAAGTAAGAGTTCCTTTTACTCTTGTAATCTTAAGGGGAAATAATGTTACTTGTGAAGCAAGGTCAATAATACGCTCTTCTTCTTTATAGGGTACAATTACTGCAAATTTTCCTTGATCTGATAGTAATTTTGATACTCCTACTAACAAATGTTCAAAAGGAAGAGCATCTTCAAACCTGGCCATATCTCTTTTGGTATCTGAGGTTTTATAATCTTCTCTATAAAAAGGAGGATTGCTAATTAACAAATCATACTGATCATCTATCTCTGCCATAAACTCCTGAAAGGATGCATGATAACAAAACAACCGATCTCCCCAGGATGAAGCTTCAAAATTCTCTACTGCCTGCTCATAGGCATCTGCATCAATTTCGAGAGCATCTATAACCTCTGCATTAGAACGTTGGGCTGACATCAAAGCAATTACTCCCGTTCCTGTACCGATATCCAAAATCGAATCCACAGCACCATCAATTGGCACCCAGGCTCCCAGTAAAACCCCATCTGTTCCTACTTTCATAGCACAACGATCCTGATGAAGAGTAAATTCTTTAAATTTAAAAGGCTTTGACATCATCCTAATTAAGATATTGAAAATATTAATCCTATAAAGTATAGTAAAAGGTCTGTATTACAAATAAAGGTCTATCAATCCTTCGGGAGTTTTGACATGAATCACATTGGACTCTCTATCTATCTTATCAATAAACTCATCATTCATAGGAATAAGAATCTCAGTCCCATTGTGATCAATTTCAAACAAAGCCTGAGCCGTTGTATCATTTACAGCTTTAATTATTCCTACTTCTCCAAAAGAAGCATCAACAATTTTAAAACCTATGATTTCATGATAATAAAACTGATCTCCATCAAGTTTAGGTAATAATGTAAGTGGAAGATACAGCTCAGCCTTCATAAGGTCATCCGCATCCTCTTCTGTATCTACATCTTCAAATTTTATACGTAGTAAATCGCTTTTGTGCAAAGCACATCTTTCAATAAAAAATGGAACCAGATTATTGTTATAATTAACAAATACTGATTCCATTCTTGAATAACTTTCGGGTTCATCGGTATCTAGTTTTACTAATACCTCCCCTTTAAAGCTAAATTTACTTACGATTTTTCCTAGATAGAAGCATTCTTCTTTCTTCATCGTTAATAATTGCAACTATTCTTCCTCGTTGCTAGCTTCTTTGGTTACTTCTTCGGTAGTTGCTTCTGCTTCCTCAGCGGCAGCTTCTACAGTTTCTTCTGCTTCTGCTTCTGCCTCTTCAGCTTTTGCAGCAGCTTCACGTTTTGCATTAACTTCTTTTTCAGCTTCAAGTGCTTTTGCTTTTGCAGATGCATCAGCTTTTGCTAATTCTTCTTTCTTAGAATTAACAGCTCCTTCTTTTTCTGATAACCAAGCTTCAAATTTTTCTGCAGCTTGTTCTTCTGTTAAAGCACCTTTCTTTACTCCACCTGCAAGGTGGTTTTTAAGCAAAGCTCCTTTATAAGATAAAATTGCTCTTGCAGTATCAGTAGGTTGTGCACCATTCTGTAACCATTTTACAGCTCCATCAACATCTAAGTCAACACTTGCCGGGTTTACATTAGGATTATACGTACCTAATTTTTCAAGAAATCTACCATCTCTTTTTGATCTAGCATCCGCTGCTACGATCCAGTAAAAAGGTTTCCCTTTTTTACCATGTCTTTGTAATCTGATTTTAACAGGCATAAAAATTAATTTTTGGGTACTCGACCCTATTTATAATTAAGGGCGCAAAGATAACTTTTTTTAACTAAAAAGAGTCATTGAAGTGAAGTTTATTCATTGAACTACAAATATTTATATTTTGATCCTAAAAAAAGAACATTTCAAAAGTAGATTTTTAAACAAAAAACGACTATTTAACCTACTTTTTATTCTCACTAAAGCCTGTTTTGTGTATTTCATCGATTAAATATGCTTTTTTTCGATCAAAAAATTGTTTTCTTGAAATTTTACCTTTATGTTTGTACACATAACGATGTAATTACGGTAATTCCGTAAAAAAATCATACTAAAGCCCCATACTATGATTAAAAAAATTACTCTATTAATGGCAGTAGTCTGCTTAATTTTTACTTCTTGTTCAACCGATATCGAAATCAACGATCCTGCTCTTCAAGCAAAAGTTGATGGAGAACTATTTAGAACTTCCCTTAAAAAAGCTGTTATCTATGACGATGGAACTTTAGTAATATCTGGAAGTGCAGGAGATCAATCTATAAGTTTTACCACTACATCAACCAAAGTAGGAACGTATAAAACTTCGCAAAAAACGGTAAGTAAAGCCAGTTTTCAGAAAAACCAAACAAAATTTCTTTCAAAAAACGGAGAGACCACAGGACAAGTAACAATAACAGAAGTTTATAACAATGAGGTTTCTGGTAATTTTACTTTTAAAAACCTTAAAGATGATAAAGGTAACATCTTGAATTTTAGTGATGGATGGTTTTATAGACTCCCACTCGAAAATGGAGTGATCGAAGAAGAAGACAATGTTACCGAACAAATCAACCCTTGTTTGCTTAATGCATCATTAACTGCTATGGTTAACGACTCTGAAATGATTACCGATAATCATACCGCCAAACTATTTGGTGTTGATGACGCTTCTATATTAATTACTGCAAGTAATGAAACCGAGGAAATTACTGTAGTATTTTTAGCAGATGTAGCTCCAGGAGAATATCCATTATCTGGGTCAGGAAATTATAGTGCTTCATATGCACTAGATAAGGACAAATCATCGGCCTCATCTGGAAAACTTATAATCACAGAACATAATACTGAATCAAAATGTATTAGCGGAAGTTTCGAATTTAGTACCAGAAGTGGTGTCGAAGTATCAGAAGGTTCCTTTGATTTTGGATATTAAACGTATAATTACCCCTAAATATCACTCAACTTTGATGAAAAGCGCTCATATAAATTAATGAGCGCTTTTTAATTTTTAAGAATTAAAAATTTCAAAGGTTGTCATAAACGATGTAGAAGAATTTTTATGTTCTGACTATAAATACAAATTCCCGAACTCCCTCTAAATGTGTTAGCTACCTAACATTTACGGACTTCAATCTCTCTTTCAAAACGTTATCATTCTGTTAATTAATTACTAATATTTCAATAAAAACATTTGTTTTTGAAAAAAAATATTTGATCAGTTTTCCATCCTAAACCCTTTAGAATAAGATACTTTTTACTTATCGCAAAGAAAATATCCATAAATTTTACTTATTCTGTAAGTTTTTATCCTGTAAGTACAAAATATTGTTGTCGTCTCAACTTATATCAAAATTAAAACATCAGTTTTTGATTCATAGAAACGATTGGCCAATTGTTTTTTTTAATAGACACAAACATTTAAAAAACACAAAAATGAAAAAGTTAAAATTAATATTTTTAAGTATAATAACAGCCTCAATCTTTACCGCCTGTAGTGACGATGATGCAGTAATAGTAGTAGAACCACCAGTAGTATCAGAATCCAGTTTATTGTTAGAAAGTATTAGACAAGACGGAGGAATTCCTTTTAATGCAGACAATCCTGCACTTACGTTTACTGCAGAACAAAATGTCTTTCTACCAAGTATATTGGGTATTGATTTTAGAACAGATAGATCAGTAGTTCCGGCAGGTCCAACAGCCAGATTTCCGATGTTTCAAGGTTGGGAAACTACACCTAGTGGGCCTAGAGAATGTTATTATGTAATTACAGAATCATCTGATAGAGAAATGTCAAGAGAATTAGGGGTTATTTTCTCACCTAGAATGGCAGAAGCTATAGGTTCTGGAGGAGAACAAAACGCTACTTGGACCGATGACGGGAGGCTTGTTTTTGAAGGATCTGTAGATTTTTCACCAAAAAGATCTTTGACCGCCGGAGGAACATCAGCAGATGGATTATTATTTGGTTTCCCACCAGCAGAAGTTAATCCTGGTGCGATAGCAGATGGAGCATGGTCTTCTTATGTTGTTTTACCTAGTGGGGTGGTAATCAATGCTCAGTTAGTAGCTAACAGCACTGGTATTCATGATAGAATCCCTCATCCAGATGGTAATGGCCCTTCTCAAGAAGATGATTTAAACAACCCAAATCTTGCTATAGATCAAGCATCTGTTGTAATGCAACTTTTGGATGGATGGCATAATGGTAGTCCTTACTACTTCCATATTGTAACAGATACTTCTGACCCAGGACCAGCAACTATAGAATTAGGAGTTTTTGCTCCAAGATTGGCTAACTTACCAACATTTGGATTATTCCCAGGAGGTTCTATGTTACCTTTTAGCCCTACAGCTAATGGTAGAACTACAGATACTGATGGTTTTGGAGTGCAAGGTTTAAATTCGGCTTCCTTAAGTGATCGACAAGTGCAGGATCCTACAAATACATTCCCAATTGATCCTAGTGATGAGAGATATGCTCCTATGTGGGATGCACATATCACTGAGTTTACAGTTCCTGAATCAGAACGTCCAATACTAAGAAGTTTTGATCAAATCAATCAACTTTTGGCAGATGGTACTTTAATCCCTTTTAGAGGAAATGCAAATCCAAGTCCTTTAGCGAATTCATTATCTGATTTATTAACTGCAACAGGAGCAATTATTAACTGCCCGGTAATTACACAACCGGGAGCAAGTGTAATAGGTACTCAAATCGGGTCTCCTCGTAATAATTAATTAAGCATTAAAAGAACTTATATATATATCTAAAGCTTAGGAGAATTAATTCTCTTAAGCTTTTTTTGTACCTCAAATACAATATTAAAACTAAAAACCTTACTTTTTTAATTAAAATCAAATCGACCACTTTTTAAAAAATCAGATCGAATCGTTTATTTTCATTTTTATTGACATTAAAAACCTGCACTAATATGTTAGCTATCTAACATTTGCGCTTTTCTATCTCATTTATAAGGTGCAAAAATTCTGTTAATTAATTGCAAAAATCATTGATTTATTATGTTTTTCGCTTAAGCCACATTCCTCCAAAAGACCAATAAAACCAATGCTTTTCTTCAAATTGAACACATAACACTTATAAATCTCAATATTTTTTATTTTTTTTCTCTGTAAGTATGAAATATTGCTGTCGTCTCAATTAACATCAAAACCTAAAGAATATTTTGATACTCTTAAAACGATTGGCCAATTGTTTTTTTAAAGACACAAAAATTTAAAAAAACAAAACATGAAAAATTTTAGAATAATACTTTTAAGCCTATTTGCTGCTACACTATTTTCAGCTTGTAGTAATGATGACAATGTAATAACAGATGATCAATCTGTAGCAGATTCAAAATCCTTTCAATCTTTTAAAGCCTTAAAGGAAGCTAAACTATTACTAAACAGTATTCGCCGAGATGGAGGAACTCCTTATAATGTATTTCGCCCTGCACTTACTTTTACTGCAGAACAAAATGTCTTTCTACCAAGTGTATTAGGTATTGATTATCGAATAGATAGGTCAGTAGTTCCGGCAGGTCCAACAGCAAGGTTTCCGATGTTTCAAGGTTGGGAAACTTTGCCTGATGGAAGTCGTAGAAAAGGTTATTATGTTATAACTGAAGCATCTGACAAAAAAATGGCTAAAAAGTTAGGTGTTATTTTCTCACCTAGAATGGCAGCATCAATTGGATCAGGAGGAGAACAAAATGCTTATTTCACTCGTAAAGGGAGGCTTGTTTTTGAAGGATCTGTAGATTTTTCACCAAAAAGATCTTTGACCGCCGGAGGAACATCAGCAGATGGATTATTATTTGGTTTCCCGCCAGCAGAAGTTAATCCTGGTGCGATAGCAGATGGAGCATGGTCTTCTTATGTTGTTTTACCTAGTGGGGTGGTAATCAATGCTCAGTTAGTAGCTAACAGCACTGGTATTCATGATAGAATCCCTCATCCAGATGGTAATGGCCCTGCTCAAGAAGATGATTTAAACAATCCAAACCTTGCTATAGATCAAGCATCTGTTGTAATGCAACTTTTGGATGGATGGCATAACGGTAGTCCTTACTACTTCCATATTGTAACAGATACTTCTGACCCAGGACCAGCAACTATAGAATTAGGAGTTTTTGCTCCAAGATTGGCTAACTTACCAACATTTGGATTATTCCCAGGAGGTTCTATGTTACCTTTTAGCCCAACGGCAAATGGTAGAACTACAGATACTGATGGTTTTGGAGTGCAAGGTTTAAATTCGGCTTCCTTAAGTGATCGACAAGTGCAGGATCCTACAAATACATTCCCAATTGATCCTAGTGATGAGAGATATGCTCCTATGTGGGATGCACATATCACTGAGTTTACAGTTCCTGAATCAGAACGTCCAATACTAAGAAGTTTTGATCAAATCAATCAACTTTTGGCAGATGGTACTTTAATCCCTTTTAGAGGAAATGCAAATCCAAGTCCTTTAGCGAATTCATTATCTGATTTATTAACTGCAACAGGAGCAATTATTAACTGCCCGGTAATTACACAACCTGGAGCAAGTGTAATAGGTACTCAAATTGGATCACCTCGTAATAATTAAGCATTAAAAGAACTTATATATATCTAAAGCTTAGGAGAATTATTCTCCTAAGCTTTTTTATTGATTATATTTTACCTTCATAATTAACTAGAAAAGAATTAGTTAATAATTAAGGATAACTTTTGAAAAATGAATTCTTGATTTTGGTTATTTTTGAAACTCCTTTGTAAGGGATGATTTTCTAGAAATACTTCTTTTTATGTACTTAGTTTTTGATACTGAAACCACCGGGTTACCAAAACGATGGGATGCCCCTATTAGTGACACAGATAATTGGCCAAGATGTATCCAGATTGCATGGCAATTACATGATGCTATGGGAAATTGTATTGAACACCAAGATTATCTGGTAAAACCTGATGGGTTTAATATTCCATATGATGCCGAAAAAATTCATGGTATTTCTACAGAGTTAGCAGAACAAGATGGTATTACACTAGAAGAAGTTCTTGAAAAATTTAATATAGCCCTATCAAAGACTAAATTTGTTGTAGGGCAAAATGTTGGTTTTGATGTAAATATAATGGGGGCCGAGTTTTATCGCTTAGGCGTAGAAAATGACTTACAAAATCTTCCGGTTCTTGATACTTGTACAGAAACTACTGCTTCGCTTTGTCAGATCCCAGGTGGTCGTGGTGGTAAATTTAAGCTTCCAACACTTACTGAGTTACATCAACATCTTTTTGGTGTTGCTTTTGGAGAAGCCCATAATGCCACTGCTGATGTAGAAGCTACTACACGATGTTTTCTTGAGCTAATTCGTAAACAAATTTTCACACAGGAAGAACTTGATGTAGAATCAGATTACTTTCAAAATTTTAATGAAGCACACCCAGAACCGATCCAACTTATCGGTTTAAAGCATATTAATCTCAAAAAGGCTTCGCAAAAAATACAAGAAGCTCTTACTAAACAAGGATCATCTGATCTATCTCAGGAAGAGATTAATAATAATATTGCAGCACTAGAAGAAGCTAATTTTGCACACCTTCATAACCATACTCAGTTCTCAGTACTTCAATCTACTACCAGTATTCCTGATCTGATTAAAATTACAGCAAAACACAAGATGAATGCAGTTGCCATGACCGATCATGCAAATATGATGGGAGCATTCCATTTTGTTCAAGGCGTTGCTAATCACAATAAAAGTGTAAAAGCTGCAAATGCAGAAGCTATAGAAAATGGGCAGGAACCTGAAGGAATAGAAATAAAGCCTATTGTAGGATGTGAGTTTTTTGTTTGTGAAAATCACACCGACAAATCCAGAAAAGATAATGGATATCAAATCGTATTGTTAGCCAAAAACAAAAATGGATATCATAATCTAGCCAAGATGTCCTCTACCGCTTTTGTCAATGGATTTTATTATATCCCAAGGATTGATAAAAAAGTCATACAACAGTATAAAGAGGATATTATCGTGCTTACAGGAAACTTATATGGCGAGGTACCTAGTAAAGTTTTGAATATTGGCGAAAAACAAGCTGAAGAAGCACTTTTGTGGTGGCACGAGGAATTTGGTGATGACCTGTATATTGAGATTATGCGTCATAACCAAGAAGATGAAAATAGAGTAAATCAAGTACTCATTGAATTTGCAAAAAAACATAATATAAAGACTGTAGCATCTAACAACACCTATTATTGCGAAAAAGAAGATGCTAATGCCCATGATATATTATTATGTGTAAAAGATGGGGAAAAACAAGCTACCCCCATCGGTCGCGGTAGAGGATATCGATATGGTTTACCAAATCAAGAATATTACTTCAAAACTCAGGAAGAGATGAAAGCATTATTCAAAGATTTGCCAGAAGCCATTATAAATATTCAGGAGATCATCGATAAGGTTGAGCCTTTTGAACTTGCCAGAGACGTTCTCCTTCCTGCTTTTGATATCCCCGAAGAGTTTCAATTTAAAGAAGACCAGATTGACGGAGGTAAACGTGGAGAAAACAAATACCTGAGACATATCACTTATGAAGGTGCAAAAAAACGTTATGGAGAGATCACTCCAGAGATTGATGAACGCCTGGATTTTGAATTAAAAGTAATTGAAAAAACGGGATATCCTGGATATTTCCTGATTGTGGAGGATTTTATCAGAGCGGCACGAGGCATGGATGTTTCTGTAGGTCCTGGACGTGGGTCTGCTGCAGGATCAGCTGTAGCTTACTGCTTATGGATCACCAATCTAGATCCTATAAAGTATGACCTGCTTTTTGAGCGTTTTCTTAATCCGGATCGTGTAAGTATGCCAGATATCGATATCGATTTTGATGATGAAGGTCGTGGTCGGGTAATGGATTATGTAATTGAAAAATATGGTGCTAATCAGGTAGCACAAATCATTACTTATGGTACAATGGCAGCAAAATCCTCTATACGAGATACTGCACGAGTACTAGACCTACCTCTTGGTGATGCCGATCGAATTGCCAAACTTATTCCTAATATGTCTAAGTTAGGAAAGATTTTTGGTGTTGACGAGGCTGTACTAAAGAAAAAATTTAGAAGTGATGAGTTAGAAAAAGTCAATGAACTCCTAAATATAGCAGAAGGTAGTGATCTTGAAGCAGAAACTTTAAACCAGGCACGTGTACTGGAAGGATCTGTTAGAAACACAGGAATACATGCTTGTGGTGTAATTATCACCCCAGATGATATTACCAAATTCGTTCCCGTTGCTTTAGCAAAGGATTCTGATATGTATTGCACCCAGTTTGATAACTCGGTAGTAGAAAATGCAGGGTTACTAAAAATGGATTTCCTGGGATTAAAGACATTAACACTAATCAAGGACACTGTTAAAATTGTAAAAGCAAAACATGGAGTAGAACTCGATCCAGAAAACTTTCCTCTAGACGATGAGGAGACATATGCACTGTTCCAGCGAGGAGAAACTGTAGGGGTGTTCCAATATGAATCCCCTGGGATGCAAAAATACATGAAGGAACTAAAGCCTACTGTTTTTGCAGATCTTATTGCAATGAACGCTTTATATCGCCCTGGGCCTCTAGAATATATCCCTAGTTTCATTAATAGAAAACATGGTACCGAAGAAATTATCTATGACCTTGAGGCTTGCGAAGAATACCTGAAAGAAACTTATGGAATCACGGTATATCAGGAGCAAGTGATGTTGCTTTCGCAAAAACTTGCTGATTTTACAAAAGGTGAAGCTGATGTATTGCGTAAAGCAATGGGTAAAAAACAAAAAGCGGTTCTGGATAAGATGAAACCCAAGTTTATCTCTCAAGCATCTGCCAAAGGTCATGCCGAGGATAAATTAGAAAAAATATGGAAAGATTGGGAAGCTTTTGCTGCCTATGCTTTTAACAAATCTCACTCCACATGCTATGCCTGGATTGCATACCAAACAGCATACCTTAAAGCACATTATCCCGCAGAATATATGGCTGCTGTACTTTCTAATAACATGAATGATATTAAACAAGTTACATTCTTTATGGAGGAATGTAAACGTATGAAACTAGACGTTTTGGGCCCTGATGTAAATGAATCCTATCGTAAATTCTCGGTTAACAAAGATGGTGCGGTACGTTTCGGGATGGGAGCTATAAAAGGAGTAGGAACAGGGGCAGTAGCAACAATCGTTGAAAATCGAAAAGAGGACGGCCCATATAGATCTATTTTTGATCTTGCCAAACGCATTGATCTTCGCGCAGCAAATAAAAAAGCATTCGAAAGTTTAGCTCTTGCAGGAGGGTTCGATTCTTTTTCCGACACCCATAGAGGACAATATTTTCACGAAGAAGGCGATGGCGTCACATTTCTAGAAAAAGCAATGCGTTATGGATCCAAATATCAAGAGAGTGAGAATTCATCACAAGTAAGTTTATTTGGAGAAGCAAGTGACGTACAAATCCCAGAACCTATAGTCCCTCCCTGCGAAGAATGGGGTACAATGGAAAAACTGGCTCGAGAAAAAGAGGTAGTAGGAATATATCTTTCTGGACATCCTCTGGATGATTTTAAATACGAAATGAAATATTTTTGCAATGGTACCCTTCTTAATTTTGCTGACCTGGAAAGCAATGTCAACAGAGAAATTTCTTTTGGAGGGGTTATCACAAATGTAGAACACCGTACCTCAAAAAACGGAAAAGGATGGGCTACTTTTTCTATCGAAGATTATAACACTGCACACGAATTTAGAATTTTTGGTGAAGATTACCTTAAACATAGACCATTTCTTGTAAAAAGTACATTTGTTTATGCAAAAGCATTTATAAAGGAAGGATGGGTTAATCGTGATACCGGTAAAAAAGGAGATCCGAGAGTACAATTTAATAGTTTTCAATTATTACATGACGTAATGGAGACCTATGCAAGAAAATTAACCATACAACTTGATATTAATGACCTTTCTGATCATAGAATCGATGGATTAAAGAATTTGTTAACTGACCATTCTGGTAATCATACTTTAAATTTTGTAATATTCGAAATGGCAGAAAAACTAAAACTACATATGCCTAGTAGAAAACAGAAAGTAAATATATCACCAGAACTACTGGCTGCTTTAGAAAATGATGCAGTGTATTATAAACTAAATTAATCAAAAAAACTAGTGGCCCAATTTTCTGCTTCTTCCAGAGTTGTGAAAAAAGTAAAAGCTTCATCCCACAAGGACTGTTCTTCCATAGCTCTTTGCATCTCTTCTGGATCATCAGAAACTATGGCAAAGCCTATCATATTTTTTAATATTCTGCCTTTATACACATTAAGATCAATATCGTGAGGAAATTTTCTATGGGTAATTAATATAAAGTTTTTTCCCTTATAGTAACTTTCTAAAATAGATGTGATCTCCGCAGCTATTTCTATGGTCATAGCAGACCCCTCATGCATCACTAAAATCACATGAGTATCCTTGAAAAAAAGATCACAATAAGGTAGTTGGGTTTCTCTCATTATCTTTGGCTCATACTCACAAATATAATGTTAATTTTATTTTAAAACATTTCTTTTGTCACTAGAATATGCTTCTTTTTCATGTTTTTCAAAGTGCATAGGCTAAATTGTATTTTAAATCTTTAATTTTATTTTACCTTTGGTATCAGAAAATCAAATGGCTCAATAGTCAAAACAAATATTACGTGTGTAAGCTTTGGCAGAATAATTGACTAATTTTGTGAACATTAAAAATAAGTAAGAATTTTTTAAACAATAAATAACTATGGCACTAGAAATAACCGATGCTACTTTTGATGAAGTAGTACTTAAAAGTGATAAACCTGTATTAGTTGATTTTTGGGCAGCATGGTGTGGTCCTTGTAGAATGGTAGGCCCAATCATTGAACAAATTAGCGATGAATATGATGGTAAGGCCGTTGTAGGAAAAGTTGATGTTGATGCTAATCAAGAATTTGCAGCTAAGTATGGAGTAAGAAACATTCCAACTGTTTTAGTTTTCCAAAATGGAGAAGTAGTAGGTCGTCAAGTAGGAGTTTCTCCTAAAAATGTATATGCAGAAGCACTGGATTCACTTTTGTAAGAGAATTCAATTAGATATAAAAAAAGGTTTGGTCAATGATCAAACCTTTTTTTATGAATACTATTTTGTAATACGTATATTGTTGACATCAATCAATTGACATAGCCCCTCATCTTTCATACAAAAGATTACATCATGGATATACAAAAAGAGATCAACAAAACCGGTGGGTTTACTAACCTGGAGCTACTTGCAAAACAAGTTGTAGAAGGCTTTATCTCTGGCATGCACAAAAGTCCCTTTCATGGTTTTTCTGCAGAATTTGCAGAACACAAAGTGTATAATAATGGTGAAAGCACAAAACATATTGATTGGAAACTTTTTGCCAAAACTGATAAACTGTTTACCAAGCGATATGAAGAAGAAACAAACCTTAGATGTCATATCATCATTGACAACTCTTCTTCAATGCATTATCCTGCTGTAAAAGAACATCATTTAGGATCTTTGAATAAAATCAGTTTTTCAGTTCTTGCTACGGCTTGTTTGATGAATATTCTTAAAAAACAACGTGATGCTATAGGTTTAAGTATCTACAGCGACGAATATGATTATTATGCTCCAGAAAAAGGTAGTGAAAGACATCATCAGATGTTACTTAACACGTTAAACAAAACCATACTTCATCAATCGAATAATAAAAACACAGATACTTTTAAATTTTTACATTTAATAGCCGAAAAAATACATAGGAGATCATTACTATTTTTATTTACCGATATGTTACAAGCTTCATCTAACCCAGAAAAGTTATTTGAAGCGCTCAGGCATCTTAAATACAATAAGCATGAGGTTATTCTATTTCATACTTTTGATAGTGAAAAAGAATTAAACTTTGATTTTAGTAATCGACCTACCCGTTTTGTGGATGTAGAAACTGGTGATTTCATCAATTTATATGCAGACAATATCAAAGATAATTATCGAAAAGAAGTGTCATCTTATTTTTATGATTTGAAAATGAAATGTGCTCAGTACGGCATTAAGTATGTTGAAGCAGATACCACTAAAGATTTTGACAAAATATTAACCACCTATTTTGTTGAAAGACAGAAATTTGCTTAAACAAAAAAATATAATTGCAAAAAAAACAAAAAAAATATTTGCGGGTATTAAAATGAGGTGTATATTTGCATCCGCAATAAGACCTTGGTCTGGTAGTTCAGTTGGTTAGAATACCTGCCTGTCACGCAGGGGGTCGCGGGTTCGAGTCCCGTCCAGACCGCAAAATTGCAAAAGCTTCAATTAACATTGAAGCTTTTTTTGGCAATTAAAAATGTTGTGTTGTCTCACGCTAAGCGTGAGTGGTTTCGTAGTAAACCGATGAGAAGCTTTTCCATATAAACTTGGAGAGGCTTTTTTTAATTGCTACCTAAGCAAAGTTTATAATGCACACTAAAAGACTAATTAAATCAAGCCTAAAAATTATATAAGCACAATTTTAGGCTTGATCCAGTTTAAAAATTATTGCATTAAGGTTTTAAGAACTTTTCTTTTTGTTCCTTTATTTAACTCAAGTATATAGATTCCCTTTGGAAAACCTTGGGTAGAAATTATCGAAGTAGTTAAAACACCTTTTTTAACGATTTGACCTGATAAATTATATAATATATACATTACATTTTCAACATCTCCATGTAGCTCTAAATCATTCCCTCTGGTAGGGTTTGTATATACAGTAATCCCTAATTCTTCCTCATTTCCATGCTTAGTTGATACTCCACTTGTAGAAGCCATAACTATAGGAGCAACCGAACTAGCTCCCGGGTTGCCCCCAGAACATAAAGCTCTAAATACAAAATCATAGTTCGTTCCTGATTGCAACCCTTTAATAGTAACAGAAGGGTTTCCGGCTTCGGCCGCAGCATAACTAACTGCTCCAGAGTTTATATTTCCGGCAAAAACACCTTGCGGAAATGCTCTTAGTTCAAATCTCCTGGTATCAGTACTCGAATTATCAAAAGAAAATGTAATCGAACTTGTAGTTGTGTTAGTTACTTTTAATCCGGTAGGTGCATTGCTACAATCTAATGTAGATGGTGTAGTAGTATTTATATTAAATTCTGCACGATCAAAATTAAACAAGAACCCCGCTGATCCTGTATACGTAAAACGAATTTTCTGAACCCCTGCAACCAAATCTAAATTTGCAGTCACCGGGGTATTATAAGTATGCCATGCATTATTTACAGGTACTGCTAGTGTTACTAAATTTGTTCCTCCGACTGAAACCACAACATTACCCCCGACTCCGTTTGAAGAAGTAAAAATATCTAGCTTATATGCTCCTGTTTCAGCAACATTGATATCATATTCGGTATAATTATTATTTCTTATGAACCCAAGATTTTGTCCTCCTCCAGGAGTGTTTTCAGTTTTTACATCTCCATTTTTAACTACATAATTTTCTACTTGAATAACTCCCGGAATTGCGATACCTGTTGGTGGCGGTGGCGGTGGTGTCCCCGAGCAATCATTAAGTCCACCAATATTAGCAGGTAGCGAATTAGTTCCCAAACACATATCTACTATGTTATTAGCAATAATATTAGGATTAGTTTTATTTGAAGCTGTAGTAGAAACTTCGTCAAATAATGACATATTAGCTTCTGGGATAAATTGATTATTGCCATTCCCCATTAAAGGAGCTTTTACCTGCTTAATATTTGCGCTTGTATTAGTACGGTAAAATATAGAGTTGTTTAGTGTAACTCTTGAAGGCACTGTGCTCTGCCAAAACATGATATCATTGGCAAAAGTTCCATTTCTAGGTTCATTTTTATAAAAAGTACAGTTATTAAATGACCCTGATTCTGGTATTTTTTGTAAAAAAACAGCTCCTTGTTGTGGTGCATCTACAACATTGAGAAATTTAGTGTTTGCAAAAGTACAGTTACTAAATTCAAAATTATTAATTAATCTAACATTGGCTTGTCCTACTTCATTATTATCAAATACAGAATTGGTTAACTTCATTTTAGCACTATCCCCATGAAAAACAACACATCCTGCAAAAAAAGCTCTTTGAAAGTTACTTACACCTGCATAATTATTATATGTATTGTCTTTAAACTCACAATTATCAATAACTAGAGCTGGTTCATTGGTAGGATAGCCTGGTGAAGACCCAAAAACCGGAGCTATAAATACTTCCATTACTGATACTTTTACATTTGCAGAATTTCTGGTAAAACTAGTTCCATAGATTTCAAGAGGTTTTGTTGTTCTATCCACTCGTAAAGCACCAGCACCCTCTACTACATCCATATAACCAGTAGTCGATTTATATCCATTAGATAAATTAGAGTCAAAAGAACTATTGATAATAGTAAGTCTTTCAATTGAAGTTGCTCCTATGGCTCCTCCTGTAACTGCCTGGTTGTTTTTGAAACTACAACCAAATACCTCTGCAGTACTTTTGTTGTTAATTCTAATTGCTGCACCGTTTTGGTTTTCACCTATACCTTTAAAATGTGATACCTTATTGTTAATAAATTGGCAGTTTCTTACTCTTAAAGATGCAAAAAATGATCCGGCTTGTGCTACTTCTATCGCACCACCACCAGAACGAAAGATACTCTTAAGATTTGCTTGAGAGACTCCTTTAAAGTTGGCATTTGTCAACTTTGCATCTTGAATTACTAAATTAACACTACCCCTAATCAAAAAAAGACTAGTATTGTTTTGACCATCAAATGTGATATTCTTTCCTTGAATTACAATTGTTCTTACTTTATCTCTATTTTGGTATGACGGATTAAGATGAATAACATTGTTAAAATTAATAGTGGCTGGAGCAGTATTATTGAAACGAAGAATTCCACCATTATTATCCAGAAGAGTTTTTAGCGCTGTTTCCAGGTTACCAAAAGTAGGATCAATTACTATTTGATCTATATTAGAGTTCACATTGAGCGGCACTGCATTGGGCATTTGTGAGGGATTACTTGGATTTCTCCCATAGGCTTCCCATAATGCATTGGCGGCTTGTCGGTGTGATTCAATTACTTGTGCTATACTTAAGTTAACACAGAATAATACGATCATAGTACTAATAAATGTTTTGTGTTTCATGGTTTAAAAGAGTTTAGTTTTAAGAATAAACGTATTAAATACGTTTTTATGTTTGATAATTGATTAGATATAGAACATAAATAAAAAGTAATAGTAAATCAGGAGGGATTTTTTAATTTAAAATAGCTTCTATTAAGTTAAATTCTAAAACACATTAAGCCTTGCAAATAATCATTTAAATTCAAATACCCCAGAATTCAGGGGATTCTAATATGTTTTTTATCAATATCTTAGACTCATATAAAATCAAAGAAATGAAAACCAATATTAGTTCTATCGTATTTTCAACAGCTATTGTTATTTCGTCCATTGTTCTAGGAAACGCATACATGAATCGAAATAAACCAGAACGAACAATTGCGGTGACTGGACATGGAGTTACAAATTTTACTTCAGACCTGATTGTATGGGAAGGAGAGTTTACTAAATCAAATACTGACTTACAGCAAGCTTATATTGATCTTAAGAAAGATAAGAAAGTAGTAATGGATTACTTAGCAACTCATGGAATCGACGCTACTACAGCGGTTTTTAATGCCGTGATAACAGATCGTAAAACACAATCCAACTACTCTGCTACCGGAACATACATAGGAGAAAATTTTATTGGTTATGAACTCTCTCAAACCATAATGATAAGCTCAAATGAAGTAGAAAAGATCGAAAAAATATCAAGAGAAATTACAGAACTACTTAATAAAGGAGTGCAGTTTTATTCAAAAAAACCTCGATACTATTATACAAAACTTGCAGAACTAAAAATTGAAATGATATCAAAAGCAACAGAAAACGCTAAATTAAGAGCTGAGAAAATAGCTGTGAACTCAGGATCAGAACTAGATGAATTAACGGTTGCTAAAATGGGGATTTTTCAAATAACAGGAAGGCATTCTGGAGAAGATCATTCTTGGGGAGGTGCATTAAACACTTCGTCTAGAGAAAAAACTGCTTCTATCACTACAAAATTAACATATACTCTAAAATAGTGCTCCCCAATTTTCCCATACTTTAATAAAATAAAATATCAAAAAACCAACAGATACAATAAACTTAAGAAAAGTACCTGCCAGAAAACCAATAAAAGAACCAAAAGCTGCTTTAAGCGCCTTTGAAGACTCACTACTATCTCGTATAAATTCTCCTATAAAAGCTCCTGCAAAAGGACCTACAATGATACCAAATGGTCCCATAAATATAATTCCGACAATAAGCCCCAGAGAGCTGCCAATCATCCCATATTTTGTACCCCCAAACTTTTTTGTACCTAAAGCAGGAACAATATAATCCAGCACCCATACAACAAGGGATATGGCCAAAGTAATTCCTAAAAATGTCCAGTTTTGTGGAATAACATCAGTAAAATGAATAATCAACAATCCTATCCATGAAGTAAATGGCCCTGGTAACACAGGTAGAAAACTTCCTATTATCCCTAAAAGACAAAATAAAAGACCAATTATGATTAATGCTATATCCATATTCTTTTGCTTATATGACGATAATGTTTCTGATTTGTTACGCTAATATGATTTAACTCTACACTCATGCTTTTAATTTACCTAATATAGCTTTAAATACATTTTTATTTAATTATTTTGTTTCTGAAAATTATAATCAACATTTAATTGATATAAAACTACCCCCTAAATTATGCAATCTTTTTTAGTATTATCCATCGCGTTAATGATGTCCACTATTTCTTTTTCGCAAAGTAATTTTACTACTATAAAATGCAAAAGCGAAACAAATCAACGTCTCATAAAGAATTGTATCACTAATGAAATCAAAGCATTTGTAGATACTAATTACGACATCCCTAGCGTATTATCTTACACTAAACCTGGTCTTAATAGAATTTATACTCGATTTAAAGTAGACCAGAAAGGTAAAATCATAGACATTCAGGCAAAAGGATCTGCTATGCAACTAGAACTAGAAGCTATAAGAACATTACAATCGTTCCCAAATTTGATCCCAATACCAAAAGAAGTTTCTAAAGAACAGATTTTTGAAGACATTTTCACCTTACTCATTACTTTTAATGCTGAAGGACCCAAAATTGATTTACCACAAAAAAGATTAACGGGTAACGACTGATTCGATATACTCTTCTCTTATTGGGAATATTTTTTTTGATTTTTTTCAACTAAAAAATTAGTTATAACTAAAAAATTAGTTACATTTGTTTCATTCAACTAAATATTTAGTTAAAAAGACAATGAAACAACTTACAAAAGCCGAAGAAGAAGTTATGCAATGGCTATGGCAATTAGAAGAGGCCAACGTGGCTTCTATTATAGATAAAATGCCTGAGCCTAAACCTGCATACAATACAATCTCTACTATTATTAGAATTCTGGAGAATAAAGAATTCGTATCCCATCGCAAAGAAGGCAAAGGGTATATATATTTCCCTAGGGTTAAAAAGGAGGAATACAGTAACCAATCACTCAATAAGTTGATGGATAATTACTTTAATGGATCTTTTAGAAACATGGTTTCTTTTTTTGTGAAAAAGAATGACATGGATGTCAAAGATCTTGAGAAGATCTTAAAAGAATTAGACAAAGAAAAATAATCCCTATGCTCCATTATATACTCCAAATACTGATTTTTCAGATGCTTTTTTTAGTAATCTATGACCTACTTCATAAAAAGGATACATTTTTTTCTTTAAACAGAATATATCTTATTTCGACTTCTATACTTTCCTTAATCTTACCTTTTATAAAGATTAAAGGCATACAAAAAGCTATTCCTCAAGAATACATCTTTAATTTACCAGCTGTATTTATTGGCCAAGAAACTCAATATAAATCAATTAAAACGATTACACCAACTTCAATACCTATTGAAAACATAAACTATTGGTTGCTAATCTATTTTATTGGTATTGGCATTACTCTCATATTCTTCTTCAAAAACAACAGAAGACTTTATCGATTAAGAAAACACGCCATACATAATAAAATAGATAATTTTACCTTAATTACATTACACAATAGTAAAAGTGCATTTTCTTTCTGGAATACAATTTATTTAGGAGATCTAATAAAAAAAGAAGAAAGAGAACAAATCATTTTGCATGAGATGGTACATCTTCAAGAAAAGCACTCCATAGATTTACTATGGTTTGAACTACTTAAAATAATCTTTTGGTTTAACCCTTTGGTGTATATATATCAATCCAAGGTAAATATATTACATGAATTTATTGCAGACTCAAAAAGTGCGGATGTCTTAGGAAAAAGAAAGTATTACGAGCAATTATTAAATACGGCCTTTAATACCGAGAAAATTAATTTCATTAATCAATTTTTCAATCATTCACTACTCAAAAAAAGAATTATGATGCTACAAAAATCAAAATCAGCTACAAGCGCAAAATATAAATATCTAACCCTCGTACCCATTTTATTATTAATGATTACTTTTTCTTCTTTTTCAGAAAAAGAGATAGTGGATTCAACGACTAATATAGTAGACAAGTCTCTTGAAGAAAAAAAAGACATCAAATTACCTAAAGAAGAAATAACGCAAACTAAGATTGATAGCGCAAAAAAGGGAGTTCCCTTTGCTAAAATAGATAAGGTTCCTGTAATGCAAAATTGTAAGAATATTACAGATAAAACAGAAATAAAAAAATGTGTTTCTAATGAAATTAAGGCGTTTGTAAATACAAATTTTAACATAACCGAAATGGAAAAATATGCCTTACCAGGCATAAACCGTATTTATGTTCGTTTTAAAATTGACAAGACAGGAATAGTTACTGATGTTCAAACTCGGGGGCCAGCTGCAGCGCTTGAAATAGAAGCCAAAAGAGTAGTTTCTTCTTTGCCGCAAATGATTCCTGGAGAACACAACGGTGAAAAAGTTAGTGTTTTATATTCCCTACCAATTGTTTTTAATGTAACTAATAATTCTGATACTGAGAAAAAACAATACAAAAATGATATCTCTGAAACAACTATACTTTCTGAAGACTTATCACAATACAAAAATCACAATATCAAGTCTGGATATTATCTGATTACAAATATTTTTAAACATAAAAACTACCTTCAAGAGGGATTAAAAAGGCTAAAAGATAAGGGGTTTTCGCCTAATTTTTTTAAAAATCCTAAAGATGGTTATTTTTATACCTATTTAGAAAGACATGATCAAATAGATCAAGCAAAAAAAGCACTCCTTGGTAATATGAGTGGTAGATACGATGAAAATATTTATATAATAAATGTAAATGCTGAATAAACAGGTTTTTAGGTTATTTTCCATATTAATTTTGGGAGTAGTTATCGAGGTTGGAGCACAATCTTCGTCCTTGATAACAGCAGACAGTTTGTATCATTTGGAAGAATATTCTAATGCTATCAAAAAATACCAAGAAATAGTATCTAAAGATCAATATACATTTTTGCAGCTTGCTAAAGCAAATAAAGCCAAAGGAACATATACAGATGCTTTAAACTATTATGAACAAGCTATACAAATAGATAGTTCCATAACTTCTGCAAAACTTGAGTATGCAAAATTATTGATGACAACAGGAAAAATTGCTACTGCAGATAGTGTATATACTGATCTTGTTTCCAAATATCCCAAAAACCCTAATTTTCAATATAAACTAGGGTTAGCAAAGAAAAAATTAAAAGATACAATTGCTATTTCTTATTTTAAAAAAGCTTTTCAATTAGATAGTACACATCAAAAAAGTTGCTTTGAAGTTGCTAAATTCTATCTAAAGAAAAGAAATTATGATATGGTTTGGGATACTGCAAATTTAGGTTTGCATGCATATCCTGAAAATGTAGAACTTATCAGTATTCTGGGGCAAAACTTTTTACTAAGAAAAGATTATTATGGTGCGCTTCCTTATTTTGAAAAACTCCTGCAACTAAATCATAAAAATGAATTTGTACATTCAAAATTAGGAATTTGCTACAGTAAAACTTCTGAATACAAAAAAGCTGTAATCCATTTTGAGGAAACAATAAAATACAACAACAATACTCCTAGTTGGTATTCTGCATTAGGATATGCATATCAAAAAATAGAAAAATTTGATAAAGCATTAGAAAATTATAAAATAGCATTAGAATTAAAAGATCTTCCTATTGAAGAAGATTTATTTTCTATAGCATTAATTTATCGATTTCAGGAGAAATGGGAAGAAGCGATACGCTATATCAAACTATCACTCAAAGAAAACCCTAACTATGATAGAGCTCAGTATCAACTGGCAATGTTCGCCGATGCATACTATAAAGATCCTAAGATCAAGTTGAAATATTATAAAATCTATCTAAAAAAGTTTGGCTCTGATAAAAAAGGAAAGTATTTTAATTCTATTGTTGAAAAAAGAATAGCACAATTAGAAGAGGAAGTCAAAAACAAGTAACACTTCTTACTCTTAAAAAAATTATGTAGCTTGGCAATCCGAAATAGTTTATGGATTAATGAGTACTAAAAATTGGCATATCATTCTATTGGTTTTTACTTTATTTTCTTGTAAAAATTTTGTTCTTAAAAAAGAGAACAAAGAAGATATTGTAAAAGAAGGAATGGATAAATTAAATCGTAATGAAGTAGAACAACCTCCTCTATTTTCTGTTTGTAAAGGAAAAGCAGAAGATGAGTTAGATTCATGTTTTCAAAATACGATTACCAAACACATACATGACTATCTTACCAAATATCCTATCACAGTAAAAAGAACAATTAATGACACCATTTGGGTACCTTTATTAATTACCAAAGATGGTAAAATCATACTTGAGGATTTTACATTACCAGATACTACAATTGCTCAGATTCCAGACCTTAAAAACAGGCTAGAACAAAGCATTGATTCTTTACCAGAGGTTGAACCCGCACACACGAGAAGTACCCCTGTAACAACACGTTATAAACTTCCTATTGTAATACACATAGATTAGCAGTATACTTATTTTGAATTGCGTAGTTTTGTAAAAACTCTGTATTTCATTGGAAAACGAAAAAATTATATTAGGCATTGACCCTGGAACCACAATTATGGGTTTCGGACTTATTAAAATACGAAATAAGAAAATGTCTTTTTTACAACTTAATGAACTTCAACTTGGCAAATATGATGATCATTATTTAAAACTAAAGCTAATTTTTGAACGTACAATAGAGCTTATAGACACTTATCATCCAGATGAAATTGCTATCGAAGCTCCTTTTTTTGGAAAAAACGTACAATCTATGCTTAAACTCGGACGCGCTCAAGGAGTGGCTATGGCAGCTGGGCTTAGCAGAGAAGTACCTATCACAGAATATTCTCCAAAAAAAATTAAGATGGCTATTACTGGTAATGGAAATGCCAGTAAAGAACAAGTAGCTAAAATGCTACAGAGTTTACTAAAACTAAAAACACTTCCAAAAAACCTCGATTCTACTGACGGACTAGCTGCTGCTGTGTGCCATTTCTATAATATGGGGCGAGCAGATATTGTGGGAAAAAGTTATACTGGCTGGGCTGCTTTTGTGAAGCAAAATGAAAAGAGAGTAAAAAAATAATTATAGATCATAACTTTTGATTTCAGAGAATTTTAAATTCGTACCAATCAATTTAAAAATACAACATTATTAGCGGTATTTACATCCATATTCCTTTTTGCAAACAAGCTTGTCACTATTGTGATTTTCATTTTTCTACTTCTATGAAAAAAAAAGATGAAATGATTACCGCACTATGTGATGAAATACGGTTGCGGAAATCAGAAATTGATCCTAATGAAAATATCGAAACTATTTACTTTGGAGGAGGTACACCTACCGTATTGTCTATAGAAGAACTCACACGCATTATAGAGGTCATTTATAAGAATTATTCGGTTATCCAAAATCCAGAAATAACAGTAGAAGCAAACCCGGATGATCTAACCGAAGAAAAGATAAAATTACTATCTAGTAGTGATGTAAACCGTTTAAGCATAGGTATTCAGTCTTTTTTTCAAGAAGATTTACAGCTCATGAATCGAGCTCATAATGCAAATGAAGCAAAAGAATGCCTCGCAATGGCTAGTCGGTATTTTGAAAATATTTCGATTGATCTGATTTATGGCATCCCTAATATGTCGATTGATCAATGGAAACAGAACATTCAAGTGGCAATGGACTTTAAAGTACCTCATATCTCTTGTTATGCGCTTACTGTCGAACCCAGAACTGCTTTAAAAAAACTAATTCAAAATGGTAAAATAGAACCTGTAAGTGATGATCTTGCACAAGAACATTTTGAAATTCTCGTAGATACATTAGAAAATCGAGGATTCGTGCATTATGAACTCTCTAATTTTGGAAAACCCGGGTACTTCAGTAAAAATAACACCGCATACTGGAAAGGGAAAAACTACTTAGGTATTGGGCCATCTGCACATTCTTTTAATGGAAAACAACGAAGCTGGAATATCAATAACAATATAAAATATATTAAAGCCCTGCAGCAGCAGCAAATCCCCAGAGAAGTTGAAGATTTAAGTAAAACTGATACGTATAACGAATACATAATGACAGGTTTGAGAACCATTTGGGGAGTGTCATTACAGAAAATAGAACATGAGTTTGGTAAAAAACATAAAGAGTATCTTATGAAACAAGCTCAAAAACATATTGACAAACACCTACTATTTATAGATGATGATACTTTATTGATTACTAAAAAAGGAAAGTTTTTAAGTGACGGCATCGCAAGTGATCTTTTCTTACTAAATTTAGGATAAATAACCATGGGGGTTATCCAAGAAAAATATACTAGTATTGAAACCCAGTACAATATCAAAATAGCCTGAAATCTATGATATGATTACGACAATTGAACACAACAAAACATCCTATACAATTGATCTTTCTAAACCTCTGGATATATCCATACCACTAAGAGCTTCTAAAGAAAACGTAAATGCCTGGTATATTGATGAACCAAAGATTGAACCTGTAACAAATGGTGATTGGATTGGAAAAGTATCTAAAGGAGCTTCTACTAATTTTAATACGATCACATTTAACCCTCATAGCCATGGGACCCATACAGAATGTGTTGGCCATATCACTACAGAGTTTCATAGTATAAATCAGGCTCTACAACACTTTTTTTATATAGCAGAAGTTATTTCTGTTACCCCAAAAAAACAAGAAGAGGATTACGTAATAACAAAAGATTGTATTAAAAATATGATTACTTCATCCACCTCTGAAGCCTTAATTATAAGAACAATCCCCAACGTAAAAGACAAACAGAACAGACAATATTCGAATACTAATTGGCCTTATCTCACCAAAGAAGCAGCTGCTTATATTTCAAAACTAAATATTGAACATCTACTTATTGATTTGCCCTCTGTTGATAAAGAAAAAGATGATGGGAAATTACTTGCGCATAAAGCATTTTGGAACTACCCCTCTGCTCCTCGTTATCATGCTACAATTACAGAAATGATTTATGTAAATGATATAATTTCTGATGGATTATATATACTTAATCTTCAGATAGCATCGTTCGAAAACGATGCTTCTCCAAGTAAACCTATCCTTTATAAAATACTTTAAAATTAAAATCCAAATGAAAACTACTATACAGCTTGAAGAAATTGCAATGTTTGGATTAGGTATTTATGCATTTAGTTTACTTCCTTATTCCTGGTGGTTATTTTTAGCTTTATTTCTTGTTCCCGACATAGGGATGATAGGTTACGTAATAAATAGTAAATTTGGTGCTTTGAGCTATAATATATTTCATCATAAAGGGCTAGCAATTATTATATATGGTATAGGAATTTCTATCCCAAATGAAACGCTTCAATTATCAGGAATCATTCTTTTTGTTCATTCTGCTTTTGATAGAATTTTAGGTTATGGTTTAAAATATGAAAAAGGATTTAAATTTACACACTTAGGTGAAATAGGGAAAAAGAGTTAGAATGGAATTATTATTTGTTGGACTTTTGGGAGGTGCTATTTTAGCATATTTTATTTTTGCACGATTTAGTGCTGCACAAAGAAAATCATCTGTACGAACACAATCTACTGTTCTTATGGAAAAAATCAAAAGCGTTTGTAAACTTGTTACTGTAGAAGGAGATTTTGCAGAAATATACCATTATGAAAGTGTTAAAGATAAATTTTTTAAACTCCTGTCCGGAACTAAAAAAGCATTGATTATTATTGAAGCCAAAGCTTATGTTGGATTTGATCTGTCAAAGGTTTCATTAGAAAGCGACACCAAGAACAAAAAGATAATTCTTACTCATTTCCCACAACCAAAACTATTGACTATAGAGACTGATTTTAAATACTATGATAAAAAAGAAGGATGGTTAAACCCATTTACCTCTTCTGATCTTACTGATCTTAATAAAGAAGCTAAACAATTTATTAAAGATAAAATTCCACAAAGTGGACTCATGGAGTCTGCAAGAAAAGAAGCGTTAACAGCAATTGCACTTATGGAAACTCTGGCCGAATCTATTGGCTGGACATTAGATTACTCTGCTTTACAGCTAGATGACAATAATCCCAATACAAAACAGTTAGAATAGAGAACAATGAGCATAGTTATTTCTACTGATAATGAAAAATTAGATATAGATTTTATTCATCAGTTTTTAACCCATTCATATTGGGCCGAAGGTAGAACCAAAGAAGAAGTAAGTATAAGCATGAAAAACTGCTTGAATTTTGGCATTTACCTTAATAAAAAGCAGATCGGTTTTGCAAGAGTCTTAACCGATTATACTGTTTTTGGATACTTGATGGATGTATTTATTACAGAAGAGCATAGAGGAAGTGGATATGCAAAACTAATGATGAAAGCCATAATGGATCATCCAGATTTACAAAATATTAAACGATGGATGTTAGCTACTCATGATGCACATTCATTGTATAAAAAGTTTGGTTTTAGTGCTATTGAGGACCCTTCTAAACTTATGGGAAAACTTGTAAATAATTAAAAATGAATATAGAAGCATTCAGAGAATATTGTCTTGCAAAAAAAGGAGTTACAGAAGAATTTCCATTTGATGAAAATACACTTGTTTTTAAAGTAATGGGCAAAATGTTTGCTTTGACCGGATTAGAAAGAATTCCGTTCAGTGTTAATCTAAAATGTGACCCAGAACGTGCCATCGAACTTCGTGAATATCATCCTGAAATCACTCCTGGGTACCATATGAGTAAAAAACATTGGAATACTGTTAACTTTTCTGAAGGATTAGCTACTAATATAATACTAGAGTTGATAGATCACTCCTATGATTTAGTAGTAAGCGGCTTGACTAGAAAGGTAAAACAAGAATTAGAAAAACTTTAATTAAAAGCACTAGAGAACAAAAAGCTTATAAATAAGAAGTGTATTTGAAACTATACTTTCTTTTATATTATATTCACGTTCTTCTCAAAATATATGAATAATCCACACAAATTTTATAGAGAACAAATTGCTCTACATACCATATCACTCAAAAAAATAAAAAAACAACTAGCTGTTTCCAGTACCATACGATTGTTTGTTTTTTTGATTCTCGTTGCAGCTGTATATTTTGGTTATCCCAACACTCAAATTATTATTGCTAGTATTGTTATAGGAATTACTGCTTTTATATTTTTGGTCAATAGACATACTAATCTTACATATACCAAAAACAAAATAAAACAGTTGATTGATATTAATCAGCTAGAACTTGATGTTTTTGAAGGTGATATAAGTCTACTTGATGACGGAGCATCTTTTATTGATTCGACCCACCCTTATAGCCATGATATCGATTTGTTTGGGAAACAATCTTTCTTTCAATATGCCAATCGTACCACCACTTTGGCAGGAAAAAGTAAATTGGCAAAGATACTTACTGCAAATTCGATAGATTATATTGAACAAAAACAGGAAGCTATAGAGAATTTATCTAAGTTACCCGAGTGGCGGCAAGAATTCAGTGCCATTGCTTCTCTAGTGAACGTTACAGTTACCGTTTCTTCGATTCAAAAATGGCTTCAGCACTATACTTCTTTTGTTCCTAAACTTATGAGGGTGCTTCCCGCTATTGTTTCGGGGATTTCAGTTATCATGTTAATATTACTATTTACAGAGGTAATCACCTTTAATATCTTTTTATTATGGTTTTTTATCGGACTCGGAATAACAGGAACACAAATCAAAAAAATCAATAAACTCTATAGTGATGCCAATAAAGTAAAAGACACATTCGAACAATATTATAAACTTGTCGATAAAATTGAAAACACAGATTTTCAAGCTTCTCTATTACAAGAAAAGAAACAACTAGTCATTAGTGAAACAGAAAAAGCTTCACATACACTAAAACAATTTGCAAGTATCCTTAATGCTTTTGATCAACGTAACAATATGATGTTTGGTGTCTTGGCTAATGGATTAATACTTTGGGATATTTTACAAAGTTATCGTATCGAAAAATGGATTGCCAAAAACCATGATAAAGTTTCTCAATGGTTTGAAGTAATTGCGTTTTTTGATGGGTATAACTCTCTTGGGAATTTTGCGTTTAACCATCCAGAGTATATTTACCCAAAAATAACCTCAGACAATATTATACTTGATGCCAAGGATTTGGGACACCCTATGCTTAACACTCAAAAAAGAATAGATAATGATATAACCATTCATAAAGAAGAATTCTTTATCATCACTGGAGCCAATATGGCAGGAAAAAGCACCTTCTTACGTACTGTTGCATTACAACTTGTGATGTCAAATATAGGCTTACCAATTTGTGCAGCATCTTGCGAGTATCGCCCTATTAAACTTATTAGTAGTATGCGTACATCAGATTCTCTTAGCGATGATGCCTCATATTTCTTCTCAGAACTTACTCAACTAAAAAAAATCGTAGATGCCCTAGAAACTGATGAGTATTTTATCATTTTGGACGAAATCCTAAAAGGCACTAATAGTAAAGACAAAGCTGCGGGATCTCGTAAATTTGTAGAAAAATTAGTAAAAGCTAAAGCCACTGGGATTATTGCTACTCATGATTTAAGCCTTTGTGAAATAGCATCAGAATTACCTCAAGTGAAAAATCGCTTTTTTGATGCACAAATTGTCAACGATGAACTTTATTTTGATTATAAATTTAAAGATGGAATTTGTCAGAATATGAATGCTTCTTTTTTACTAAATAAAATGGGGATCGTTTAATGTTTCAATTAAAAATGAGTTAATTACAACAAATCATAATAACTATGAAAACATGTTTTTGCTTCTGTCTCCTTTTTTTATCTACTATAATAATATGTTCTGGTCAAGAAAACATTGTTGAATTATGGGAAGGAAAAATTCCAAATCAAAAAGAAACCGATGAAGTTGAGATCAGGAAAAATGAAAACATAGTTAGCATTAAAAATGTACAAAAACCTACACTTGAAATTTATTTACCGTCCAAAAACAACACTACCGGAAAAGGTATAGTGATTTGTCCAGGAGGAGGTTATGGCTCTTTGGCATATGATTGGGAAGGTACCGAGATCGCAAAATGGTTAAATTCTAAGGGAATTGCTGCATTTGTTTTAAAATATCGATTACCACAATCCAAATCTATTATCATTGCTAACGAAGCACCTCTGCAAGATGCACAAAGAGCAATTCGATTGGTTAGGCATCATGCAAAAAAATGGAATGTATCTCCAGAACAAATTGGTATTATGGGGTTTTCTGCAGGTGGACATCTTGCTTCGACTTTGGGAACTCACTTTGACAATAAGACTAGTCAAGTAGATGCTATAGATTCAATTAGTGCTAGACCAAATTTTATGGTGTTAATGTATCCAGTAATCACCATGAAACTTCCTTATACTCACCAAGGATCTAGAGATAATCTTTTGGGTACTTCTCCAAAACAAGAGTTAATCGATTTCTATTCAAATGAATTACATGTAACTCAGAATACACCGCCTACCTTTATTGTTCATGCAACCGATGACAAAGCAGTCCCTGTTGAAAACAGCCTCCTGTTTTATCAAGGTTTAAAAGATGCTGGTGTATACTCAGAAATGCATATCTATCCCAAAGGAGGACATGGATTTGCTTTAGCTATTGGGCGTGGATATTTACAAACATGGAATGATCGCCTTTATGACTGGATACAAAATTTGAATTGATAAATCTCAATCATTCAAAACACGAATATCATATAGATTTTTCCGAAATTGAGAAGGTGTAATTCCTTTAATCCTTTTAAATTTTCTATTGAAATTTGATACATTTTTAAATCCGCTAGAATACGATGCTTGTGCAATAGATATATCTGGTTCTTTTGATAAGATCCTGCAAGAGTGTGTTACTCTCACTTCGGTCAAAAACTGAAAAAAAGTCTTATTCGTTCGTTGTTTAAAATAACGACAAAAAGCATTAGGTGTCATATTTGCTAAATCAGACACTTCCTGTAAGCTAATATCACTATAAAATTTCTCCATGACAAATTGAAAAACATCAGCCATTCGTTTTCCTTCATAATCTGTGTAGTTTTTTCTGGTAATCGATGAAGATATAGTTTCAGTTTTCGCTAGGCTAAAAAACTTTAATATCTGCAAAAATATCACAAAGCGATCCAGCCTATGTTTCTTCTTTTTAATAGTAAAAAACAATTCTCTTAATTCTTCTTTTTCAGAAAGTACTCTAATCCCATATGACAAGCTATCAAAAAAAGTAAACAAATCATTAAATTCAGAAAGTTCAAAAAACCCGCTCCCAAAAGATTCTTTGGTGAAAAATAATGAAATCATATATGATTCTTCAGAAGATGAAATACTTTTCAGTACATGAGGAACCTGGCTTCCAAAAACCAGAATATCATTAATACGATAATTAGTAATCGTATCACCCACAATCACACTTCCTTCTCCTGACACAATAAACGATACTTGAATCTCCTCATGCTGGTGTAATGTATCATAAAACTTAAGCCCTCTATCTTCCTGAATGATAAGAGTATCTGTTGAAGTCTTTGGAATTTTAAAAGGTAATACCTGTGTCATATTAGATCAATAATATCCATTTATTAATCAAATTACAAAATATAAGGTAATATAGTATCATATTTGGGTAATTTCAAAAGATATCTCCTCTTAGTTTCATTATACTTTTGAATAAAAATACATTATGACTATAGACTGGAAAGGCGTAATGCCCGCCGTAACAACAAAATTTACAGATCAAGATACGCTGGACTTACAAATGTTTGAGGTGAATATTAATGCACAAATAGAAGCTGGTGTTCATGGTATCATACTTGGTGGAACTTTAGGAGAAGCCAGTACATTGAGCGACGAAGAAAAAAGAATCCTTGTAAAAACTACGGTTAATATTGTAAAAAACAAAGTTCCGGTAATCATAAATATTGCTGAGCAAACTACAAAAGGAGCGATTGAAGCTGCAAGAAAGGCAGAAGAAGATGGAGCGAGTGGATTAATGATGCTCCCTCCTATGCGATATAAAGCTGGAGACCGGGAAACTGTAATCTATTTTAAAGAAGTAGCCAAAAGTACTCACCTTCCAATTATGATATACAACAATCCAGTAGATTATAAGATTGAAGTGACTCTGGATATGTTTGAAGAATTATTGGCATTTGATAACATTAGGGCAGTAAAAGAATCTACACGAGATATTTCTAATGTCACCCGCATTAAAAATAGGTTCGGAGATCGTTTAAAAATCCTATCTGGGGTAGACACATTAGCTCTCGAAAGTTTATTGATGGGTGCAGATGGCTGGGTTGCAGGGTTGGTTGACGCTTTTCCTGCAGAAACGGTGGCTATTTATGAGCTTCAAAAAGCTGGAAAAATTAAAGAAGCAATAGCAATATATCGTTGGTTTTTACCTTTGCTAGAGTTAGACATAAACCCTAAATTAGTACAGAATATCAAACTAGCAGAAGTAGCTACAGGAATCGGCACCGAAAATGTTCGTGCTCCTAGATTACCACTTGTTGGAGAAGAACGAAAAACGGTATTGAAAGTCATTGAAAATGGGCTAAAAACAAGACCAGAATTACCTGATTATAAAAACAGTGATTTAATGTGAAAATGAATTAATGATACAATAAAAGCTTATAAAGGAGTATTAAAAAACAGCATCGAAAAAAAATTATAAGTAGTTTCTAGTTCTAGAAAAAAATTACCTCCCTTGACTAAAGTATTGTATAATTTCAACATTAAAGTATTAAAACATTGAATTAATAGATACTATATATGGAAAAAATAGAGTTCATTAAACAATTTAAAAACAGAACTAAAAAATTATCTGTGGATATTATTTTAATGTATAATACTCTCAAAAAAACAGAAGCAACTAAAGTAATCGGATACCAAATCATAAAAAGTGCAACATCCACTGCAGCTAACTATAGAGCATCTTGTATTTCGAGATCTAAAAAAGAATTTTATTCTAAAATTTCAATAACAGTGGAAGAAGCAGATGAGACAGTATTTTGGTTAGAGGTTTTAAGAGATTCAGAATTGGCCTCGCGTAAAATAATTGATCCTTTATTAAAAGAAGCAGAAGAAATTGTAAAAGTAGTTTCAAAAGCCAGAAAAAATACCTCATTTGACTAAAGTATTGTACAATTTCAATATTAAAACATTAGCTCCTTAAAACATTAATTCATTATCTCATTGAATATGATAACTGGAAAAAACTATATCGGAAATCAGCTTTCCTCAGAAGGAAATAGAACCTATAAAACATATAATCCCAAACTAAATCTTGAAAACGAACATACATTTTATGAAGCTTCTGATCAAGAGATAGAAAAAGCAGTCTTATTAGCTGCTGAAGCATTTAAAACATATAAAAAAACTTCTGGAGTAAAAAAGGCAGAATTTATAACTGCTATTGCAGATGAGATTTTGGCTTTAGGCGATCTTTTAATACAAACCTATATATCTGAGACAGGCTTACCCGAAGGAAGGGCAAAAGGAGAACGCGGAAGAACCGTTGGGCAACTAAGAACTTTTGCAGAATTAGTATCCGAGGGTTCCTGGGTAGAAGCTACTATAGATACTGCTGATCCCGATAGAGCTCCGATTCCTAAACAAGATATTAGAAAAATGTTAGTGCCATTGGGACCTATAGTCGTTTTTGGAGCTAGCAACTTTCCGCTGGCTTACTCTACTGCTGGCGGAGATACAGCTGCTGCATTTGCTGCAGGGTGTCCTGTGATTGTAAAATCACATCCTATGCATGCCGCAACAGGAGAACTGGTCGCTTCTGCAATTCACAACGCTGCTCAAAAAACAGGAATGCCAAATGGTATATTCTCTAATCTAAATAGCTCGGGTATTGAGGTAGGAGTACAATTGGTAAAGCATCCTAAGGTAAAAGCCGTTGGTTTTACAGGAAGTATTCGCGCAGGTAGAGCATTATTTGATATTGCTTCGCAACGACCAGAACCCATACCTGTATTTGCTGAAATGGGAAGTATCAATCCTGTCATTTTGCTTCCTGAAGCAACAAAAAAAAGAGGAGAAATTTTAGCTAAAACCTATGCTAATTCCATAACATTAGGAACTGGTCAGTTTTGCACTAATCCGGGCTTGATTTTGAGCATAAAAGGAGAAGCTCTCAATAATTTTATCAATATACTCTCTGATGAAATCATTAGTATAGAACCTTCATGTATGTTACACCCCAATATTATAGCCAACTATGAGAACAATAAAACCAATGTTTTACAACAAAATGGTATACATGTAACCGCAGAATATAATGGTGATTTATTAGTCAATCATGCTAGACAAACGATAATAAAAGTAGAAGGAAAAACATTTTTAGAAAACCCTAAACTTCATCAAGAAGTATTTGGACCTTTTTCTATGATCGTACAATGCAAGGATACTGAGGAATTAGAGCATATAATTTTGAATCTTGAAGGACAGCTTACAGGAACTATTCTTGCAGAAAAAGAAGAAGCTGTACACTACAACTCTGTGATCGAAGCATTACAAAACCGAGTTGGCAGAATCATCTTTAATGGCGTTCCTACTGGAGTAGAAGTATGTCCCGCTATGCTACATGGAGGTCCTTATCCAGCATCTACTGACAGTAGGTTTACAGCAGTTGGCATTCACTCTATAAAGCGTTGGGTAAGACCTTTTAGTTATCAGAGCTGGCCAAATCATTTATTACCTGATGAACTTAAAAACGAAAATCCTTTAGGGATTTCAAGACTTGTTGACGGTAATCCTAGTCAACGTAAAATCTGATTTTAAAATCTACATTTAACATCAATATCAAATGAAAATTTCCAAAATTATCATCATTACAATTTTACTTTTAAATTTTGGGTGCGCCGAAAAAAATGAGGTGAAAGACAAAAAAAACCCATCAGATCAACTTCATGCTATTATCACTGAAATTGACGAAAGAGAAAGTTATGATAGAGAAGAATATCCTTTAGGCATCTTCACCAAAGAATATTTCAAAACCGAAGCAGATTTTGCACAAAAAAAACTACTAGAACTCTCTACCGTTGATAGAAACCAACTTAAAGAGACTGATAGAATATCTTTTGATCTTTTAAAATTTGTTTTACAGAATAAAGTAGATCATTATGAATTCGAAAATTACTTAAATCCATTACTATCAGATTCTGGTTTTCATAGTAATCTTAACTATATGGTTAAGCCATTAACCACCTATGAACAGGTAAAAGAATATCTAAGTAAACTTAATGCGATCCCTGTATTTGTAGATCAACATTTTGTAAATTTAAGAGAAGGTCTCAAAAAAGGAGTTTCGCAACCAAGAATTATATTCGAAGGATATGAATCCACTTACAATAACCATATTATTGATAACATTGAAGATAGTTTCTTCTACTCTCCATTTAAAAATTTGCCAGAGACATTATCACAAACTCAAAAAGATTCTGTAATCACTTCTGCAAAAGAGGCTATAAAAAATAATGTTGTCCCTCAATTTAAAAGAATTAAAGCCTTCTTCGAAACCGAATATCTTCCCAATACAAGAACTACAATTGGCGTATCTCAAACTCCTAACGGAAAAGAATATTATCAAAATAAAATAAACTTTTATACCACCAGTACCAAGTATACTGCAGATGATATTCATAATATTGGATTAAAAGAAGTATCTCGTATAAAAACTCAAATGGAGCAAATTATAAAAGACCTTGAATTTCAGGGTAGTTTTGCTGACTTTTTAAAATTCCTTCGTACCGATGAGCAATTTTATGCTAAGACTCCAGAACAATTATTAATGATTGCCAGAGATATGGCAAAGCGAGTAGATGAGCAGTTACCCAGGTTTTTTAAAACATTACCCAGAAAACCATATGGCGTAGCTCCTGTACCCGATGCAATTGCACCTAAATATACAACGGGAAGGTATGTAGGAACAAAAGCAGATAGCTCAGAACCTGGATATTATTGGGTAAATACCTATGATTTACCAAGCAGAACACTATATACATTACCTTCTCTTACTGTTCATGAAGCTGTCCCGGGACATCATTTACAGGGGAGTCTTAATAACGAACTGGGAGATAGCATCCCAAAATTCAGAAAAGATCTCTACTTATCTGCATATGGAGAAGGCTGGGGATTATATTCAGAATTTCTGGCAGAAGAAATGGGCATGTACACTACTCCTTATGAGCATTTTGGTAAATTAACCTATGAGATGTGGAGAGCTTGTCGATTGGTAGTCGATACAGGAATTCACGCAAAAGGTTGGACCCGCGAACAAGTAGTAGACTATATGGCTTCAAATACTGCATTATCGTTACACGAAATACATACAGAAACAGATAGATACATCTCTTGGCCCGGACAAGCTTTATCTTATAAAATCGGAGAATTAAAAATAAGAGAACTTAGAAAAAAAGCTGAAACTGAATTAGGTAGTGAATTCGACATACGAGAATTTCATGAAGTTATTCTAGAGCAAGGAACAGTTACGCTTTCAATTTTAGAAAATAGAATTAATGCTTATATCCAAAGAACAAAAAATGGCTAGTACTTCTTTTAAATGTATTGATGCACATACTTGTGGAAATCCAGTAAGAGTAGTAACTACAGGGCATCCTAATCTTATAGGGAATACAATGAGTGAAAAGCGTCAACACTTTCTAAGAGAGTATGATTGGATCAGAACTGGATTAATGTTCGAACCAAGAGGCCACGATATGATGAGTGGTAGCTTTTTGTTTGATCCACATGATCCACAGAATGATTTTGCTATATTATTCATAGAAACTTCTGGTTGTCTTCCTATGTGTGGTCATGGTACTATAGGAACAATCACAATTGCAATCGAAAAAGGTTTGATACAACCAAAAACACCAGGCAAAATTAGAATGGAAGCCCCAGCCGGTTTGGTAGAAATCGAATACCAACAAACAGGGAAAAAAGTAGATTGGGTAAAACTAAAAAATGTAAAATCTTATCTTGCTGCAGAAGATTTAAGCATCGATTGTCCAGAGCTAGGTGAGATAACTTTTGATGTAGCTTATGGTGGTAACTATTATGCTATTATTGATCCTCAACAAAACTTTGATGGAATACAAAATTATACCGCCGGGAAGTTGATTCAATACTCCCAGATCATAAGGGAGCGTATTAATAAAAAATATCCAGATAAGTTTATTCATCCAGAAAATGAAACCATAAGAGATGTAAGTCATATTCTTTGGACAGGAGAGCCTATTCATTCTGATTCGTCTGGCAGAAACGCCGTCTTTTATGGTAAAAAAGCTATAGATCGATCCCCTTGTGGGACAGGAACCTCAGCCCGAATGGCACAATTATATGCCAAAGGAAAGTTAAAAAAAGGAGATGAATTCATTCACGAAAGTTTTATAGGAAGCACATTTACAGGACGTATCGAGGAAGAAACAACACTAGACAATAAAAAAGCTATTGTTCCCAGTATTCAGGGTTGGGCAAAAATATATGGTGACAATATTATTTCTATTGATGATGAAGATGACCCTTATGCATATGGATTTCAGGTTATTTAAATAATAAAATGACTTAATGCTATTAATGAGAAAATGATTTAATAAAATTGAATAATTATATATGGAGAAATCAGAATTCATTGAAAAGTTAAAAAAACGAACTAAAAAAACTGTCTGTTGATATTATTCTAATGTACAATACACCAAAAAAAACCGAAACCACTAAAATAATTGGTTATCAGATTATTAAAAGTGCCACATCTACAGCTGCAAATTATAGAGCATCTTGTGTTTCTAGATCTAAAAAAGAATTTTATTCTAAAATTTCTATAACAGTTGAAGAAGCTGATGAAACCTTATTTTGGTTGGAAGTTTTAAAAGATGCTGGACTAGGATCAGAAAAAATAATTAATCCATTAATAAGTGAAGCTAAAGAAATTTTAAAAGTAGTTTCCAAAGCTAGAAAAAATATAACATTTGATTAAAAATTACCATTTAACACGTATTCATTGTTTCATTAAAACATTAAAACATTGAAAAATTGTATTATCATTGGCGGTGGAATTATCGGATTATGCACAGCATACTATCTAAATAAAGAAGGGCATCAAGTAACTATACTGGATCAATCCTCTATGGATTTTGGAGCATCATATGTAAATGCAGGATATCTTTCACCAAGTCATATCATTCCCCTTGCAGCTCCTGGCGTAATGAAAAAAGGATTGAAATGGATGTTTAATTCTTCTAGTCCTCTATATATAAAACCCCGTCTTAATGCAGATTTTTTACGTTGGACCTGGGCTTTTAATAAATCGTGCTCATTAGAAAATGTAAATCGGGGTATTTCGGCAATCAAAGATATAGCTATATTAGGACGAGATCTTTATGCAGAAATAAAGGAAGAAGAAAAGTTTACATTTCAACTAGCTCAAAATGGACTTCTCATGATCTCTCAGACAGAAAAAATGTTGGAAGAAGAAGCTCATGTTGCAGAAATTGCCAGAAAAGAAGGATTAGCAGTTCGCGATCTCTCTTTAAAAGAATTACAAGACATCGAGCCTAATGTAAGATTACATGCAAAAGGAGCCGTATTGTATGAATGTGATTGGCATACAACTCCGCAAGTATTCATGGAAGAGATGAAAACTCATCTTACTGCAGCAGGTGTTGTTATTCATAAAAATGAAAAGGTACAGGATATTACTTTAGAACATGAGAAAATAATCGCCGTACAAACTACAAGCACTTCCTACAAAGCAGATGAATTTGTTCTGGCTGCTGGATCATGGTCAAATATCTTGAGTAAAAAACTAGGTCTTAAACTATTATTAGAAGCCGGTAAAGGATATCGTATTAATTCGGAAAGAGATTTGGGTATTTCTATGCCTGCAATCTTAACTGAAGCAAAAATAGCTGTTACTCCAATGCAAGGCTTTACAAGATTTGCAGGAACTATGGAAATTGCGGGTATTAATCATAATATTAACAAAGTGAGAGTGGAAGCTATCGCCCGGGCAACCCGTAATTATTATCCAGATATCGAAATTTCACAACAAGAAAAAGATGATGCAGCTTGTGGGTTAAGACCCGTTTCTCCAGATGGAATACCATATATTGGCAAATCCCATCTCTGTAAAAATCTAACTATAGCTACAGGACATGCCATGATGGGATGGACCATGGGAACATCAACTGGAAAATTGGTTTCGGAAATTATATCGAACAAAAAGACATCGTTAAATATTGATGCCTATCATCCTGATCGTAGGTTTTAGCTACAAAATCCCTGTTTGACGTTTATAAAAAGCATCTTGCTGTTTTTTCATCATCTCTCTCGCAATTTTCTTTTTATATTCATATAACTCTTCTTCTTCGGTGAGATCACCATAAACTCGATCATTAATTACATGATCTGTTTCCAAGGATACTTTTCTTTGATCTTCTTTTTGGGCTACCCATGTTTTTACTTCACTTTCTAGATCTTCCAATTTAAAATCATATTCTCCTTTTGGCGAAAGTAACTTTGCAAAAATAGGAGAGGTTTCTATAGCCAGAAAAAGTAAAAAGATAAAAAACGAAGGGAGCCATGGTAACTCATTCAAAGCAGTAACTCTTGCCATCAAACCATCAAAATTATCAATTACAGGTTGTGAAGTGACTACCTGACTCTCATATTCTGTTGCTAGTTGTGATTTTTGAATTTCTAAGCCAGCTATTTTCTCTGTATTAGTTTTTTTTAATGCTGCTAATTCAGCTAGAGCCGCGTCGTGTTTTTCTCGTTTTTCTTTATAAACAGGACCTTTTCCTATAATTTCTGTCCCTTTTCTACCTTCTGCTTCTGCGATATACGTTTCATAAAGGGTATTAACCTCTGTCTCTTTTGTTGTCACCTCTTGCTTTAGTGAACCGATTTCAGTTTCAATTGCTGCAATAGCGGGTGTATACTGCGTTGCTATTTGTTCTTTATTTGCAAGTGTAAAATCATTCTTTTGCTCAAGTAATACACGGTCGATTTCTTTCTCAAAAATCTTTAATTCCAAGGGTTTCGAAATAACTATTGCAATAATTATAGCCAAAATAATTCTTGGTGTTGCTTGTAACAATTCATCTATAAAGTTTTCTTTTTTCTTTATAGTCGATACGATAAAACGATCTAAATTAAAAATCAAGAGCCCCCAAATCAATCCGAAGAAAACCGCTGAAAAATAGTTATCGAATACAGTATATAAGGCATAACTAGCAGCAATAAAAGCCATGATTGCAGTAAAGAATACTGTTGCTCCTATACCAGCATATTTGTTCTGCTCTCCTCCAGAACTATCGGCCAATATATCTGCATCGGCTCCAGAACATAAAATAAAAAAACGTTTTAACATGATCTAAGGGTTTTTGATTGATAATAGGTATAACGCTGATTTATAGCCAAATGTTGCACAAAAAAACTCCCAGGCGGGAGTTTTGGCTATTAAAATTGTTTGAGAAATGAATATTACATTAATTTTTTCTTTTGTCGATTTTTTCTCTCTCCTTTCTAGCTTTCTCTACAGCCTTACGCGCTTTTTCCCTAGCTGCATTAGCTTCTTTTCTAACTTGCTTACGGGCTTTTTCTGCTTCTTTCCTTGCCTTTTCTGCATTATATCTTGCCATTTCTCTAGCTTTCTCTGCTTGCTTCATTACCATTTTAACTTCTTCCCTTGCTAGTTTTGATCTGTGCAAAGCTCGTTCTTCAGCTTTTAATCTCGATCTTTCTGATCTTCTTAATGCTTGTTCTCTTAACTCATGCGATCGTTCCCTTTTCACTCGCGCTTCTTCTCTGGCAATCGCTCTAGCTTCATGCGCTTGTTCCATAACTTCTCTTCTAACTCTATGCGCTTCATCCATAGCAATTGCTCTTGAGATCTCTGCTTCTTCTCTTGCTTCTTCTGCATGTTTCATTGCGTTTTCAATCTCTTGTTCTGCTATTATTTCGGACTCCTCTCTTGCTATTTCGGCTTCATATCTCGCTTTTTCTAATTCTTCTTCTACTATTTCTGCTTCATTTTCAATTACACTATAATCGGCTTCTATATCAGCATTAGATAAAGGAACTTCGACTGGTTTTAGGTTTTTCACACCTTGTGATACTTTTGGTGCTTTGGCTGGCGCTGGAGGTTTTACAGCTGATGGTGGAGCAGGTGGTAGAGAAACTGCTCCAACTCCTATATCTTCTGGTGAAGGAGGACTTGGTGGAACAAGATCATGCCCATCAGGATTTGCTTTATATAATCTGGTTTTTCTATATGCTGTATTTAATTTCTTCAGAAAGGTATCTGTGGTGTTTTCCATTTTAACATCAAAATGAAATTCTGTAAGTTCATTATCTTTCCATTGCTTAGTAACATCATCAATTACTTTTGCAAAACCAGAAATATCGGTATTAATACCATTTACATTTATCTTTTCTCCACTTAATTTGATTTTGATATTTTTATCTGGATGAGTTGGAGCAATAGTAGTAGTACTCGTTTTTTGTTGTGCTACTATTTTATTATTAAATAAAAGTACACATCCAAAAAGGATTGGTAAAAGCAACAGCATTCTAGCTGTTGCTCTTGTTTTCGAAAATTTTTGTGACATCATAACAATTCGTTTTTTGGTTAATGAATAATTAATGGGACTTGTCAACATAGTGTGATTAGTACTATTTGGATAGCTAACAAGTAAATCCATATATCGATGTATTGAACATTGTTGTTTCAATACTTTTTGATCTGCAAGAAATTCGTGATTTAATCGTACAGATTTTTTAATCCAAAACCATATAGGATTGAACCAAAAAACCATTTGAAAAATCTCTATACATAAAATATCTAATGTATGTTTTTGTCGTACATGTGTTTTTTCATGTAACAATACTTCTTGAGGGATAGCTTTTTCCCGAAATTCCTTTTTAGAAACAAAAATATATTTCAAAAATGTATGCGGAACAATGGTATTGTTTAATAATACATTTACATGTGAAGTTTCTTTGAGGTTTTCATTTTGCTTTACCTTTTTTATCAAACTATACATATTTTTAATGAACCTAATTGCAAAAATCAGGAAGCCCGTTCCATATATACTCCATAACACTATAGGCAGATAGTTAATAGAAGATTCTTCTACCTGTGGATCATTCATTACAGGGGTATAAGTAACGTTTGGCTGAAATTCTTCTGGATTGATGACAATATCAGTTTCATATGTTATTGTGATCAAAGGGATTGTATATGCAAAAATCAAACTAAAGAGAAGGTAAAATCTTTTAAGATGATGCATGTTTTCTCGTTCTAGAAACAAGGTATAAAAACCCCATAACAGCACTAAACAAAGAGATGATTTTATGATATATATGATCATTGCTTTTGTTTTTCGATTTGTTGATCCACTATCTTTTTAAGTTCTTCTAATTCTGTAGTAGACAAGTTAGTTTCTGAAGTAAAAAAAGATGCAAATTGTGAAGCAGAATTATTAAAAAAATTCTTAATTAATCCATTCACATGCTTAGAGAAATAATCTGTCTTTTTTACCAAAGGATAATATTCTCTGGACTTCCCGTATAATCTATAATCTATAAATCCTTTATCTGTCATTCTTTTGAGTAACGTAGCCACAGTTGTCGTTGCAGGTTTTGGTTCTGGAAAAGCATCTAATACATCTTTCATAAAGGCTTTCTCTAGTTTCCAGAGATATTGCATCACTTGTTCTTCTGTTTTTGATAATTGCATTTGTTCTACGTTGTTAGAATTAACTCTACAAATGTAGAATAAAATTTTATATTTCCAAATTATTTATTCCTAAAAACAAAAAAACCACTCATTATGAGTGGTTTGTATATCTACTTTTATATCTGAATCATTTACTCAATTCTGTAAAGTACTTATAAAAAAGAGGAATAGTTTCGATACCTTTTAGGTAATTCCAAACTCCAAAATGTTCATTGGGAGAATGTATAGCATCACTATCGAGTCCAAATCCCATCAAAATTGTTTTACTTTTTAATTCTTTTTCAAATAATGAGACAATCGGAATACTTCCTCCACTACGTTGCGGGATCGGAGTTTTACCAAAGGTATCCTGATATGCCTTGCTTGCCGCTTTATATCCAACATTATCTATCGGTGTTACATATCCTTGTCCTCCATGATGCGGGGTCACTTTTACCGTTACTGCTTCTGGAGCTATGTTTTCAAAATGTTTGCTAAACAATTCTGTTATTTCTTCCCAATCTTGATTGGGCACTAACCGCATCGATATTTTAGCATAGGCTTTGCTTGCAATCACCGTCTTTGCTCCTTCGCCGGTATATCCACCCCAAATTCCGTTAACATCTAGTGTAGGACGAATAGAATTACGTTCATTCGTTGTATATCCTTCTTCTCCATAAACAGCATTAATATCTAATGATTTTTTATAGTTATCAAGCGAAAAAGGTGCTTTTGCCATCTCAGCACGTTCTTCTGCAGAAAGATCCTCTACTTTATCATAAAAACCTGGAACAGTAATATGATTATTCTCATCATGCAAAGATGCAATCATTTTTGTTAGGATATTGATTGGATTAGCTACCGCTCCACCATACAAACCACTATGTAAATCTCTATTAGGTCCAGTAACCTCAACTTCAACATAACTTAATCCCCTTAGCCCTGTTGTGATTGAAGGTACATCTTTGGCAATCATTCCCGTATCACTAATCAAGATTACATCATTGGCAAGTTTTTCCTGATTACGTTCTACAAACCAACTTAAACTCTTACTCCCTACTTCTTCTTCCCCTTCTATCATAAATTTAACATTGCAAGGCAATTGACCCGTTTTTGTCATAATTTCTAATGCCTTAACATGCATATACATCTGACCTTTATCATCGCAGGATCCTCTAGCAAAAATAGCCCCTTCGGGATGAATTTCTGTTTTTTTTATTACAGGTTCAAATGGCGGACTGTCCCATAAATCTATTGGGTCTGGAGGTTGCACATCATAATGACCATATACCAATACTGTTGGAAGGTTCTTATCTACAATTTTTTCGCCATATACAATAGGATAACCAGGAGTTTCGCATATTTCAACGATATCGCAACCTGCTGCTCTAAGGCTTTTTTCTATCTCTTTTGCGGTTCTGATTACATCATCTTTATATGCTGTGTCAGCACTAACTGATGGAATTTTAAGGAGCTCAAGAAGTTCGTTTATAAATCGATCTTTATGTTCTTGAACATAGGTGTGTATGTTTTGCATGAATCTGAGTTAATTTTGGCTCTAAAGTACTAATACCAATTCTTATATGAAATAACCTTGTAAAATAGTTTCTTTTGATTCTATACTTCGTCACAAAATAGTATCGATAGCTAAGGCTATCCATAGATTTTCTTCCTTGCCTAAAATCAAAACAACTCCATTTATAAAACAGTCATTTCATATAAGAATTGATATAAAAGTTATATTTTTTTAAATGGGTCTTTTTATTTTAAAAGTATTGTTTATATTTGCACTCGCTTTTACAAAGAGTCCTAAGTATTGTAAAGGTTTTTAATGCGGGCGTGGTGGAATTGGTAGACACGCTAGACTTAGGATCTAGTGCCGCGAGGTGTGAGAGTTCGAGTCTCTCCGCCCGCACAGTAAAACAAAAGCTTCTCTTAACCGAGAAGCTTTTTTTGTTCAGGCATATTTCCAAAAAAAGGCCAAATTGAACATTGATGCTCAACATGACCTTACAATAATTAATCTATTACTAATCTATTTTTGGTCTGATGTGGCTTCTGCTTCTTTCTCCTGATCTTCTTTCATCATTTTTTGGTCTTCCTCGGTAATACGTTTATGTTCGGTAGATATTTGTTGATGTTCCTTCTCCATATTTTCATGCTCAGCTTTCATTGATTCATGTTCTGAAGTCATTTGTTCTAATGTAATCTCTCCAGAGGCATGTTTTGTTTCTAATTCGGCATGTTTTTCTATCAATGATTTATGAGCTTCAATAAGTTCACCATGTTTAGCTAATAAAGCTGTGTGATTCTTTTCAGTTATCATGTGAAGAGAATCATTTTCTATGGTTTTATGACCATCTACCATTTGTTGATGATCATCTTTCATGGCATTGTGCTCTTTGGCCATAGTTTCATGAGAAGTTTCCATTTCTTTATGGTTTTCTATCATGGCTTTATGTTCTGGGGCTTCAGCTGGATTTTGTTTACAAGAAACAAAGAAAAATGCTACTGCAATTACTGTTAACTTACAAAGTGTTTTCATGATTTTGTGGTTAATGTGTTTATTATTCAAATTTATCTATTAAAACTGTTTTTTTGATAAAATATTCTCTTTAATATTCATGGATGTTGAGTAATTTATACAAATACTCTGATCTAATATAATTATTGAGGACAAACATTTAAGGATTTCTAAAAAAATGCCAATCCTTTCAATTTTTCTGAAAAGTACCTCTAATGCTTAAAAAATTACTATTTTCGATAAAAGTATAGGGGTTTGAATAACTATCTTATGGAATCCAAAAAAACAAGAAATACCGAAAAGCAAAATCTCGTAAGGAATATTTTATCCAAAACAGAACACACTATGTCTGCCGAGGATATTATTCATGCTATGCCTATCAAAGTAAATAAAACTACTATTTACAGGATTTTAGATCGATTTGCAGAAAAAGGTGAAGTTCACTTTATTACGGGTAAAAATGGCAAGGCGTATTATGCGCTTTGCGATAATTGCGGTGTTTCTCATAAAATTCATAATCATATTCATTTTGAATGTCAGGAATGTAAAGAAGTGACTTGTCAACCAAACACCCTACACATTCCAAATCTAGAAGGGTTTACTATACAGGAAACTCAATTTTTAGTCATCGGTATTTGCAATAAATGTAAAAAATAGGAGAAACCACCTGTTCTCCAACAAGTGGTTTCGTAACTACACGTTCCCAACGTAAGTAAAATGATATGTCTTTTATCTTACTGCTATGGGATAATTTTCCCCTCTATTACTTACAGAACCCGATGTTCTAGGTCCACTTCCTCTGGCATGCATAATTCCTGCTACATGAGGAGAGGCCATAGAAGTACCACTTAATGTCGCATATCCTCCATTCAAATATGTACTTGTTACACTACTACCCGTTGCAATAACATCAATTGGATTCATATTATAGTTAGAAAAAGATGAAAACCCACGATTACATGTCATTGAAGCTACAGTGTATATATTACTTCCATTAACACAAGCAGGCTGATAACTAGCCGCATTAGCACTACTATTACCGGCAGCGATAGCGACCAAAGTACCTGCATTTCCTAGCGCTAATAGTGCATTTCTATATGATGAATTACTTGAACAACCAGAACCAAAGAATCCTCCAAGACTTAGGTTAGCCACATCTCCTGGTAAATCATACTGTCCTACATGATTTATTCCTGATAATATGGTAGACGTACTACTACCACCACTACATCCAAAAACTCTTACTGGTACAACGCTTGCACCTGCAGAAACACCTACAACTCCAACACTGTTGTTAATAGCAGCAGCTGTTCCGGCAACATGAGTTCCATGTCCATTACAATCATTAGGCGAACCTCCTACAAAAGATCTTGCATATGTAGAGTTAGTAACCACATTAAGATCTGGATGGTCCAAATCAATACCACTATCGATTACCCAAATCCATTGGTCTTTACCAGCACTGTTAGCTGCCCCTCCTGCTCGTGAGATACCACATGGCGTTTGTTGGGCCATTTTTTGTGATGCATCACCTGGAATAATTTCTTCAATTTTGAATTTTGGCAGCTCTACTACTCTATCATACTCAATACCAGCTACATTAGGATCTTTTGATAATTTTTGAAATTCATCATCCCCCAATTTAATGGTCATCCCAGAAATCTTTGTGGTGTAATAGTCCAGAACTTTAGATTGATCTAAATCATTATCCAATAAAATAGAATTCATCTTCTTGATAGAAACTTCAGAAACATCCCTAACCGATTTGGCTTTTGTCTCCCTACTAGAAAATGATGTCTTTTCAAGGACTTTTGAAGCTGGTTGAATTTTTGAATTTTTGAAAACAACAATGTATTGGCCTGGAATAATTTTTCCTTCAGTACTTGTTGGTTCTACGACTGATTCTACCACACCATCAGAAACATTTTCGTCCTGACATGAAGTAATTACTAATGCAGTGAGTAAAGCACTCAAAGCAAGTTTGCTAAAATTTTTCATTTGAGTTAAATTTGTGTTAGTTCCCAAAAGTATAAATTCAAAAAAAAAATACACTGTGGTAAAACCGTAGGCTAAACTGCTGATTGACAAAAATTAAGAGGGAATTTTGAGTTAAAAAATAAGCTATTGCAACAATGTTGCTTTAGAAAAATCAATGCTTAGAAAAGTATTTAATAAGAAAAATCTTTCAGGTCAGATTTGTAGGAAAATGGCACTTTACATGTTTTAAATATTTAACATATATTAACTTTAATTAACTTTTTGCTAACTAAATAGTACAGATTAACACCTTGTTCTTGTTTGACAAACCCTGAATTTATGTTAAACAAATAAATCATTTTACTTAAAGTTTTACAAAAAAAACATTCTTATAAATATCTTAAGATTAAAGTTTGGAACTAATTCCTATATTTATCAAATGAGGATTAATGTTCTAAAAAATATAATTTCTCTCTTTTTTGTTTCAGCCTTTCTGTTTCTTAGAATTGTTGATTTCCATACGTATTCTCATTTTTCTGACGACGAAGATCAGTTACATTGTGAGTTATGTGAAATTATTACCACATCTCATAAACTTACGCCTTTTACAGGTAATACATTTGTTGAAGTAGAACAAAAATTTACAATATACTTTCCAGAACATAAAACTACTTTTGTTTACGAAACATCGCACTATAGTGTTACACTACCTGAAAGTATTTACAATAAACCTCCTCCTATAGTAAAATCATAGTATTGTTATACTTTATTAGGGACATCAATTAATAATTGTACACTTCATTTTATTCTAATTTTTAAGTTTGAAACGTATTCAAATCATTAGATTCTGATTTAAGTCAGAGTGATAGGTCTATATTTAATTAGCATTCTTCCTAGTAGTTTTTGAGTTATAAAAATACTTCCTATTTCACCGGATCATATTTTGCAAGACTTCTTAATGATCAATAATTTAACAGATTAGCATTCTATAACTAGTGCTTTTCTTCTTTATACAAATATAAATTCAGTCAAAATGATTACCACAAATAACCTTACAAAAAAATACAACGATCAAACAGCTCTTGATCAGTTAAACCTTCAGGTAGGCAAAGGAGAAATTTATTGTTTACTTGGAGCCAATGGTGCTGGTAAAACTACAACTATCAATCTTCTATTGGGGTTTATTGAACCTACTTCTGGGGATGCTTTGATTAATGACCTTAATGTGTTTGAAAATCCCAAAGAAACTAAAAAATTCCTTGCATACATCCCAGAAAATCTAATGTTGTATCCAAGTCTCTCCGCAATAGAAAACTTAGATTACTTTTCGGGAATTGCGGGTAAAAAGCTTTCTAAAGAAAACTTAATCTCCTTTTTGATAGAAGCAGGGTTACAAGAAGATGCCTTTGAAAAACGAGTATCAGCTTTTTCAAAAGGAATGCGACAAAAGGTAGGTATTGCCATTGCTCTTGCTAAAGATGCTAAGGTTTTATTATTAGACGAACCCACTTCTGGTCTTGATCCAAAAGCCAGTAACGAATTTGGACAGCTCCTTCGAAAGCTTTCACAAAAAGGAGTAGCAACATTAATGGCAACACATGACCTATTTAGAGCAAAAGAAGTAGCCACACATATTGGCATTATGAAAGATGGTCAATTAAAAGACGAATTCATTGCGAATGATATTTCTTTACTTGATTTAGAACAAACCTATTTGAGTACCATGAACTATAAAGAAGTAGTGCTATGATCAGAAAAACATTTATTAAAGAAAGTAAAGAGCTTTTTCGTGATGGACGTGTACGTATAGCAATGATTATCGTGGTATTATTAATGGGTGTATCCATATGGATTAGTGCACGACAATATCAAAACACAAATGAACAATATGAAGCAGCCAAAACAGCAGAACGTACTATTTGGGATAATCAGGGTAAAAAAAACCCTCATTCTGCTGCACATTATGGCACCTATGCTTTTAAGCCCAAATACCCCTTATCTCTGGTGGATCAGGGAGTAGACAAATATGCTGGTACTTCTATTTTTTTAGAAGCACACAAACGCAACGAAGCACAGTTCAGCGCAGCAGCCGACCAAACAGGCTTAGCAAGATTTGGAGATTTAACTCCAGATTTTATGTTGTTATTTATGATACCACTGCTTATTATTCTTTTGGGGTACAACAGCTTTACAAAAGAAAACGAAATGGGAACACTTACCTTATTGAAAAGCCAGGGAATTTCTTCTTGGAAATGGATTTTAGGTAAATGGACAGCACTTTTTCTTCCCATTTTGATTTTGATTACTGCACTATTTATAGTAGCAGGTTTAATCCTATCGAATCTAAAGGATTTTGGTGTTTTTGATTGGAATTCTTTGCTATGGATGTACCTGATTTATTCTTCGTATTACATTATTTTTATTAACCTCGTATTATTCATTTCAGCCAAAACAAAAAAATCTGGAATTTCTCTAGTAATATCTCTATCCCTATGGATTTTATCATGTTTGGCTATTCCTAAAGTCGCCAGTAATATTGCAGAAGATACATACCCATATCCTACCCGACAAGAATTTGTTGCTAACGTTCTTAAAGATAAAAAGCAAGGTCTAGATGGTCATAATCCCTGGAGTAAAGAAGCCAAACTATTAAAAGAAGCCGTATTAGCAGAACATGGAGTTGATAGCCTGCATCAACTCCCTTTTAATTTTGATGCGTATCGAATGCAAAAAGGTGAGGAACATGAAGCTGAAATATATTTTAAACATTATAATCATCTTAAAGATCAGTTTGCAAAACAATCTAATGTTTATAAAGGATTAGCTGCATTTTCTCCTTATTTATCTACCCGATTTATGAGTATGGCTATTGCTCATACAGATTATGCTACTCATTGGAATTTTGCCGATGCTGCAGAAAACTATCGTATAGCGACCCAAAAATTTCTGAATGATGACTTTGCCAAGAATTCAACTTACGGTAACTGGGGATATCGAGCTGATGCTAATTTTTGGAAACGGTTACCTGCTTTTGAATATTCACCACCTAAATTAGGCACAGTACTCTCTGGAAACATCACCAATCTAGGTGTTTTAGGGTGCTGGCTTATAGGTTCTTTTCTCTTACTATTACTCATCAAAAAAATTTAAACAATGTTCTCATACAATTTTAGATACGAACTAAAACTACTTTTACGAAGTAAATGGATACAATTATTAAGCATTATTTTATTGCTATTGTTTGGATTTTCGATTTATAACGGAAAAGGAAAAGTAACAAAACGAAAAACAGATATTGTTGCTGCCAAAGATGAAGTGAAAGAAAATGATGAAATGATGCTTAAATTATTGGATTCTGTAGAAAAAGGAATGCAAGTAAGTGCTTCAAGATGGACTATCCCTACTAGTCCCATGGTAGTTGGTAATTACCACCCTCGTGTTGTTGCTATGGAGCCCCAATCTATGGCATTTATAGCAACAGGACAGGCAGATCTTTTTACACATTATGTAAAACCAAAAGTTACTGGGGATGATTTTGCATTAAACTTTACTGAGATGACCAGCCCAGTTCAATTGTTGTTTGGTAGTTTTGATTTAGCCTTTGTCATCGTATACTTATTACCCTTACTCATTATTGCCTTTTCATACAATGTGCTTTCTTCAGAAAAAGAAAGTGGTTCAATACGATTACTTGCATCTCAACCTATTCGAATTCAAAATTGGGTATTACAAAAGCTGTCACTACGCTTTTTTTGGTTATCTGTACTTGTGATATTGTCTCTATTAGTTACATTTTTAATTTTCAATATAGAATGGTTTTCAATGTTTCAATCATTCTCTATGTTAATCGGGCTTATATTAACGTATATGCTTTTCTGGTTTGCCCTGGCCTTTCTGGTTAACCTTTGGGTAGGAAGCTCTGCCAAGAACGCCATTTCATTGTTGGGATTATGGGTACTCTTTGTTTTACTGGTCCCGTCTATGCTAAATCAATTAAGTACTACCTTATATCCGATGCCTTCGCGTACCTTAATGATAAATGAAATGAGGGGATTAAAAGCCGAGGTTGCTAAAAAACAAGATAAAATTCTGGATAATTTCCTAAGAGATCATCCCGAATATGCAATAAATGACACAACACAAACCCGTGGGTTTTATCATCGTTATATGGCTTCTCAACGGCTGGTCAAAGAAGAACTAAAACCAGTACTTACGGCTTATGAAAACCAACTAAAAAAACAACAGGCATGGGTAGAAAGATTAAAATGGGTATCACCAGCAATTACAATTCAAGAATCATTAAACAAAATGGCAGGAACCTCTACTGGGGATTATGAACATTTTCGAAAACAAGTAGTTACTTTTTCTGAAACCTGGAGGAGTTTTTTAATTCCTTTTCTGTACAATAATCAAAATTTTACACCAGCAGATTATCCTAAGCTTCCTCAATTTACTTTTCAACCAAAAACAAAAACAAAACAAGCTATGGTTCCAGTTCTTCTTTTAATTATAACAACATTACTTTTCGGCATTGGATTTATTACTTCCAAAAAAGCAAAAGAAAAAAGTATGTTAACTACATCTTGATATGCGGTATTATTTAATGACTCTCGTACTCATGTTGCAATCAGTACTCATTGCCCAACAACGAGGAACAGATAATTTTCCTCCTCCCGAAATACCTGTAGAAATTAAAGCCTCCAGAACTTCGGGAAAAATAATTATTGATGGTAAATTAAATGAAACGGAATGGCAAAATACTGAAGCAGTCACAGATTTTTTTAGAGTAGAACCAGCACAAGGAGGAGTAATCAAAAACCCTACAACAGTTCGCGTACTTTATGACAACAAATACCTTTACTTTGGAGTGTTTGCTAAAGATTCTCTTGGAAAGAAAAATATACGAATGCAGGATTTGCGACGTGACTTTAATAGTGGAGAAAATGATGTATTTGGTATCCAAATTGATGCTCAAAATACTAAACAATATGCCGCATCATTTCAAACCACTCCTTACGGAAATCAGTTAGACCTTCAGAGTTTTAATGATAATAATACCGATCGGGATTGGAATGCCCTTTGGAGTGTACGAACACAACGAACAGATGAAGGATACTATGCTGAGTTTGCCATCCCATTCAAATCTATACGCTATGATAAATCAGTTGAGGGCGTTCCTATTGAATGGGGAATTACTTTTTATAGACTAGCTCGGAAAGATTTTGAAAAGACAGTATTTCCTGCTATTCCTCAATCCTTCTCGCAAAACAGGATGGTTTATGCAGCCAAACTTACAGGATTAGAAGTTCCTCCTCCTTCAGCTAATATTCGCATTGAACCTTATGCTTTGTACCAATATGACGAAAGTAAAACTGGTAATACAATTACAAATAAATTGAATGAACCCAAAATTGGAGGCGATGTAAAATGGGCGATCAATCCAAATGCTGTATTAGATCTTACCATTAATACTGATTTTGCACAGGCAGATGTTGATAGAGCCGTAAATAATTTGGAGCGTTTCAACATATTCTTCCCCGAAAGGCGGCAATTCTTTCTAGAAAATTCAGGTATCTGGGCCGGAGGAGGTAATTCTGAGTTACGTCCTTTCTTTAGTAGAACCATTGGGCTGGAAAACACGTTTAATGCTGCTCCTGCTCCTCTAGATGCCGGAGCACGGTATACAGACAGAAATGAGAACCGAACCATCGCAGCTCTTGCAGTTCGTCAACGGGATACTGACAATAGTCCCGCTAGTACATTTGGAGTAGCGAGATACACCCAAAATTATGGTAAAGAAAATAATGTGGGAGCTATGGTCACATACCGATTAGATGATTCTTCTGAAGATTTAGGTGTTTCTTCGCAAAATAACACAACCATTTCTGTTGATGGGTTTATTCGTCCTAAAAGCGAGATTACACTTTCCTATTTGCTGTCGACCTCATTGGATAGTGAAACCGGAGACACGGGTTATGCCGGAAGAATATTTGCCGGATCTAGGACCAATAAATACTATCTTGGATATGTTAACACCTTTGTAAGCGACACATATACTCCCAGTATGGGGTTTGTCTTTCAGAAAGACGTAATGTACCATAGTCCGGGAGGATATGCAATTTTACGTCCTAAAGGGTTACCTTTTGTGAGAAGATGGGATCCTGGAGCCTTTTTCAATTATTATCACGATTTTGAAGATTTTGGTAACTTTCAACAAGCAAGCATTTACATATTCCCTATTTATACATGGTTTAAGGATAATAGTTTTGTTGAAGCTTCTTTTACTCCTACCTGGCAAAATATCAATTTCAATTTTGCTCCCTTAGGCCTTGAAATCGAAGAAGGAGAATACCATTATACTCGATTTTTAGTTCGATACAATACTGATCAATCTAAAAAGTTATCAGGGTCTATTCGATATGATTTCGGAAATTTCTATAACGGCACACGTACTACTGTCCTCGCTGGATTGCGTTACGCGCCGTCGCCACATATCTCTTTGTCTGCAGATTATGAGCACAACAATATTAATGGAGTAGGGATTTTACAGGGGGATTTAGACACAGATTTATATACCGCAAGCCTCAGACTTGCATTAAATCCCAGAGTCCAACTATCTACCTTTTACCAATACAATAGTTTTGATGAACAAGGTAGATGGAATATACGTTTTAGCTGGGAATATATGCCTTTATCATTTATCTATCTCGTATTTAATGATACTCAAACTGATGTCTTTGACCCCATACAACGAAATACACAATTTATAAGTAAAATCACTTTTTTAAAACAATTTTAATATGTTAAATCGTATCACTTTATTTGTTTTATGTTATGTACTGCTCATTTCTTGTCAGAAACCAATACAGCAACCTAAAGAACCTTCTGTTATTGATAGAAAAAAGATTGATGCTGTTTTTCGTAAAGATGTGTCTAAAGTGCTATTAGATCATTTATATGTTGTTGTAGATAGTATTACCTATGCTAAATTAACAAAGGATAATGAATGGAAAGATACATATGCAACCATGGATTTAGGACTTCCTGATTTTGCTCCGGTAACCAATTACTCCTCTACTTGCTATTTGCGTGGACACCAACATTACATTGAAATCTTAGGTCCAAAAAATAAATACAATGAACCAATAGGAAAAAGTGGTATTGGTTTCTCTCTAAAAAATGATGATGAACATTTTCATCTGGGTGTAGAGCCTAAATTTAAAGTAACAAAAGATTCATTTCTTTATGCTGCCGAAACTGTAGAAATGCCTTTGGGCGAACACAAACATACTTGGTTCAAAGCTTTCTACACACCAAGCCCAGGAACCGCCTTGCATACTTGGTATGGTTTTTATAATCCAGCTTTTTTAGAAAGTCTTTATGGAAAGCAATATACGTCATATTCACGCGAAGCCTTTCTTAAATCTACCTATGCAGATCAAAAACTTTTTAATGGAATTAAAGAAATTTATCTCAGCTGTATTCCAAATGATTATCGCCGTATCGTTCAAGAGTTAAGATATTTGGGGTGTAAATTTTTAGAACAAAACGATAACGTACTCACTATTGCTGGTGGTGATGTAAAAATTAATATTGGATATTCGAACAATATCGAATATAGCAGAATTACTAAAATAGTTTGTCGACTAAACAACATGAACGACGGCATCACGCAATTAGGCAACCTTACTATTAGTAATAAAGGTACCAAATCCATCTGGAACTTCGATGAACTATATAAAAACAACCCATAGAAGAATTTAACATTATTTAAAAAACTAAAACAAAATGAACAAACACACACATCATCTGGTTATTACAACACTCTTAATGTTTTTTACAATTACAGCGTGCAAACAGGAAAAAAAAGCTCCAAACGAAGAAGATAGCTTAAATAACAACACAAAAAAAGAAGTAGAAACTGTTAGACCTAAAATTACACTAGAAAAATTAGAAGACTCTCCCACCTATGTTAATGCATCACTTGTTTTGGATACCCCAGAGAATATAGAAGTAGTTAAATCAGGAGAAATGGAATTTTCTTTTAAAGTAGAAAACTACGAATTAGGGGCTCAGACTAAAGGTCCAAATGCTCAAAAGCTGGCAAATTCAGGAAAAGGACAACATATACATTTTATTTTGGATAACCAGCCCTATTCTGCTCATTATGAATCAAGTTTCAAGAAAGAAGTTCCTGAAGGGGTACATCACTTGGTTGCTTTTTTAAGCCGTTCATTTCATGAATCGGTAAAAAATGATAATTCGGTTATTGTGCGTAAACTCATAGTAGGAGATGATCCCAAAGATACTTTTGGATTAGACATGAAAGCACCTACACTTATTTACAGTAGGCCAAAAGGAGAATATGTTGGAAAAGACACAGAGCAAATTTTATTAGACTTTTTTGTACTTAATACAACGCTTTCAGAAAACGGTCATAAAGTTCGTGCCACTATTAATGGCGAAGAATTTATGATTACAGAATGGGCTCCACAGGTTATCAAAGGACTTCCAATGGGGGAAATTACAATTCAATTGGAATTACTGGATGAAACCGGTGCATTAATCCCTGGCCCTTTCAATAAAGTTACTCGCACTGTTGTATTAAAAGAATAAATATATAAAATTAACAGAAAAAACCTGTTATCAAATGCTGAGATAGCAGGTTTTACTTAGGTAGGTATTTAATGTATCAATTTACCTATTGCTTCTTTCAAGATATAATTGCAGTGATCCACATCATCAGCATTAAGTTCTAAGATTCCGGTAACCTCTACTATTTGATCTGTTTTAAAAGCTGGTTTTTGTTTAAAAATAACTTCTACAATGGTTTCGGGGCCAGCACCTCCACAGAAAAAACAAGAAGACATAGGATTTCTAGAAATTATGTAAAATTCTTCTTCATGAGAAAAATCCAAGAAATAACCTTTGATAGTAATTTTGGAACCTTCATAAGATTTTATAATAGGTCCAAATGTAGGTTTCAAAAAATAATCATCATAGTGCACGTTATAAACATCATGAAAACTAACATCTGTTAAATTATTCCAAGATAATTTGTGCTGAGCAAAGAGATGAAATGGAATACTTATAAAAAAAAGTAATAAAAGGATTTTACGCATCAGCAAGAATTTTAGAAACGTTTAATTTATATAAGGATGATGAGGCCAAAATTGAGGCCAAAAAAGTGGTTAAAATCACTAGAGCCAGCAATAGTAACTCTTCTTGATTAGGAAAGTCAAACACCAAAAGATGTCCATATGTGTCTTCTATAAAAACTGAAAATACCCAAATACTTATTCTTCCTAAAAACCATCCTAAAACAAATCCTACAAAGGATAAAAAAAATGCCTCTATGAAAACTAATTTTATCAACTGAAAAGTATTGACACCATAGGTTCGTAACAAAGCCAACTCCTGTTTTCTTTCACTTACCGTTTTTATTAAATTAATAAATATACTAAGCCCTGCTACGAATAAGATAGCAATAGAGATGTTATTAACTACCTTGAAGCCAATCCCTAAAAACCTCATTAATCGCTCTACTTCTAATTTGGGGAGCGCTGCCTGCATTGCTGTTTTTTCATTAATAAATCTAGACATTTGTAAAGCTCCTATGGGATTTCTAAATTTCACTAACAAAGAGGTTATTTCTCTTTGTTCTTCATCCTCCTCTTCAGGATGATTGTGATCTTCGGTATGTTCATGTACTTCCCAAATACTTTCCAGATTTGTAACGATAAGGTGATCAATGACTGTACCTGTTGGCTTTAATATTCCGGTAACAATAAAAGGTTTCTTTGTATGAGTTTCTAATGTGTTTTCGGCCAAACCATGTGCACTTGTAAAAGTATTACCAATTTGTAGATTGATTTTTTTTGCTACATTATCTCCAATAACTACCTCTAATGGTTTTTCATACAGTTTCCCTTCTCGAAGTTCTGCATTATATCTAATCAAATACTGTTTTGAAGTACCTAAAATTCTATAACCCCTATAATTATCCCCATAAGACACCGGTATCATTTCTTTAACCATGCGATTTTTACTCATCTTTAAAGCTTCTTCTAATGGTATATTACCAGTAGGTGTATCAATATGTAAAACAGAAGATAAAACAAGTTGTAGCGGGCTTCCTTTAGCACCTATAACCATATCAAATGGTTTAATATTATTTTCTAAATGTTGGTTAAGTTGATTTCTTACTTGTAAGACAAAAGTAGCTAACGAGATACTTAGTATTAAAAGCAGAACACTTAAAGTTGTATTCAAAGGTTTAGAAATCAAATTTTTATAGGCCAGATGTAACAATGTTATAAAATTATATGATTATCAAAATGTGTTTTAACTCTTTGATCATGAGTTATAATTACTAAACTACTTTTACAGGTTTGGGCCTCTTTTTTAAGTAGAGAAATGACGTTTTCACAATTCGCATCATCCAGATTAGATGTAGGTTCATCAGCCAATATAACTTTAGGTTTGTGTATAACTCCCAAAGCAATTGAAAGTCGTTGTTGTTGTCCTTCACTTAACTGATAAACTCTTTTGTTTTCGAGATTAGACAGCCCCAATTGCATAATTAATTCTTCTCTTCGATATCGATTACTTTTGTTCTTAGGAAATCGTTGGCGTAAAGTCAAATTCTCTGATAAAGTTAAAGACCTAATAAAATAAGCTCGTTGAAAAATCAATCCAATTTTTTGCCCTCTAAAATAATCTAATTGCTTTCTTGTAAGTTTATTTAAATATGTATCGCCAATAAAAATATCTCCTTCTTTTGGAGGCAAAAGGCCTGCCAGAAGATGTAACAATGTTGTTTTACCAACACCAGAAGGCCCCAAAATCAATATATCTTCTGTAGGAGGCAAATCGATATCTGGAAAACAAAAGGTGTTATTTTGTGTATCCTGATAGGTAAACTGAAGAGAATCGGTTCGTATCATAATATTATTTCGCCAAAAATAAATAAATATTACTAACGCAACAAAGTTGCATTTATAAAATAATGTTATATTTGCCTCACTTAAACAAATTCATTTTTTTGTGAAAATATTACATATACATAGTAACTCGGATACTTTAGGAATCTTAGCCAGTGGCTTATGTTTATTACATTGCTTATTTACTCCTTTTTTATTCCTTGCGCATACAGGATCTGCTCTATTTCAAGAAGGATATTCTTTTTGGTGGAAATCACTGGATATTATCTTTTTGGGACTTTCCTTTATAGCAATTCGTCAATCCACCAAAACCACTACAAACCTAAAAATAAAATATGCTTTTTGGTCAACTTGGCTGTTGTTGTTTATTATTATACTAAATGAAAAGCTATCCATATTTCCTTTACCGGAAGAAGTCATTTATGTAGTATCTCTATCATTGGTGGGGTTACATTTTTATAATAAAAAATACTGCAGCTGTGAAGGTGAAAAATGCTGTACAAATTAATTTATAATGAGCACAAAAAGTCAAAATGAAATAGAATTAATTGGAGATGCTCATATTTCCAATTCGACAGAAACACCTTTACGGGCAGATGCTTTTGAAAAATCTGATCATGACAAAATCAAAAGTATTCAACATCATTTTTCAGAGATCATGAAAGAGTTGGGGCTTGACTTAACAGATGACAGCCTTTCTGGAACACCCTATAGAGTTGCTAAAATGTATGTAAAAGAACTCTTTTATGGTTTAAACCCAAAAAATCGTCCCAAAATTTCCACTTTTGAAAACAAATATAAATATCAAAAAATAGTAGTTGAACAAAACATAACGATCGATTCATCCTGTGAACATCATTTTCTTCCCATAATTGGTAATGCCCATGTAGGGTACATCCCTAAGAAAAAAGTGATCGGACTGTCAAAAATTAATAGACTAGTAGATTATTATTCACATCGTCCTCAGGTACAAGAAAGACTTTGTTTACAGATTCTAGAGGATTTACAGCAAACTTTGGATACCAAAGACGTTATTGTTATAGTGAATGCCAAACATTTATGTGTTTCTTCCAGAGGAATTAAGGACAAAAGTAGTTATACTACTACAATGGAGTTCGGAGGTGAATTTATAGAAACTGAACTCAGAAATGAGTTTTTGAGGATCATTAAAGAGAGAAGAAACTCCTTTGAATAATACAAGTTTTACTTCTTACCATGTATTTAACTTTTTGTACTAACTAGAATTTCCTAAAATTCAACGATATGTCTAAATAACAACTTAAAATTTTGTTAAATCAAAAAATCTTTTTTTTATATTTCTGAAATTGCGGTCATGCGCCGACAGGTAATTACAAATATTATTACTTTGCTGTTCACAGCAACTTTCCTTGTTCCAAGGGTTGCCAACTTGCACGCATTAAGCCATCTATCAGATGATGACGAACCTATTTCTTGTGAGCTTTGTGATATTATATCCAATTCTCATCAATTTGACTTGATTACTAATGATACTTATTGCTTCGAAGATACCCAAATAAATATTCCAAGCTCATTTGTGATCTTTACTCAATATAATACTCCAAAGGAGAAAATTGCCTCTCCTATTTCTATTTACAATAAACCCCCTCCTGTTTTCTCAGGAATATTCTTACTATCCTAAAAAGCATTGTGCTATGTGAATTTATACTCACTATAGTCATTTATTTAATATCAATTTGTCATCAGAGCTTGCATCATTGTTAGGTCATCGGGAAAAAATTGTATACAAAGGTATTTGTAGTTCAAAATAGTGTACTACTTTGTATTTAAGGTATTTCTTCAAAAACAGTCAGTTATCGGTTCTAACCGAATTTAAACACATTAGTCGTCAATCTTATTTTACATTATAAAAATGCTTAAAGCAATAAATCTTACCAAAACATACGGTAAGCACCAAGCGCTAAGTCAACTAAATTTATCTGTTGACAAAGGTGAAATATTTTGTTTACTCGGTCAAAATGGTGCGGGTAAAACAACAACAATCAATCTGTTTTTAGGTCTTATTGAACCTACAAGTGGTGAAGCATTGGTCAATGGTGTTACCGTAAAATCAAATAATAACGAAACCACCAAAATGATTGCATATATCCCAGAGGTCGTGCAACTTTATGGAAATCTTTCTGGAATAGAAAACCTTAATTTCTTCAGCAGATTAGCGGGATTTAAATATACGAATACTGACTTGTCTAATTTTCTATCAAAAGCTGGACTTCAAGAGGTGGCACATCAAAATAAATTGTCTTCCTACTCAAAAGGAATGCGACAAAAAGTTGGCATTGCCATAGCACTTTCAAAAAATGCAGATTATATTTTTATGGATGAACCTATCTCAGGTCTAGATCCCATTGCCACACTCGAATTCACCAAAATTTGTAAAGAATTAAGCAATGAAGGTAAAGCTATTTTTATGGCTACTCATGACATCTTTAATGCAGTAAATGTGGGAACCAAAATTGGTATTATGAAAGAAGGACAATTAGTTCATACTTCAAACACCGATACTATCAATGCAACTCAATTACAAGATTTATACTTAAAAACTATCTAAACGTAAAACAAATCAATTCACATAATGAAACTTTTTAAATCACTATCCATCCTTTTACTTGTATTATGTAGTTGTGCCACATTTGCACAAGTACAAGTAACAGGAACTATCATCGATACTGGAAATACACCAATAATTGGAGCTACAATTTTATTAAAAAACGCAGAAAATACTTTTGGAAAATTAACTGATAAATCAGGGAAATTTGAAATAGATGCTCCTTCGGGAAATTATGATATCGAAGTACGTTATTTAGGATTACAGTCCTATAAAAATACAATTGAAATTAGTGATGGTTCAACATTTGATGTAGGGACTATTCAATTAGAAGAAGGTACAGAACAACTACAAAGTGTAGAAGTCGTTGGTCGTGCACGAACAGATTACAACAGTGATTATTCGTTTTCTTCGACAAAGGTTGCCATAAAAAACAGAGAATTACCTCAGGCAGTATCAACCATTACTAAAGAATTAATTAACGATCGACAAGCCTTTCAGATAGCAGATGCTATAAAAAATTCTAGTAGTGTAACGCATACAGGGTTCTATAATCATTTTAATATTAGAGGTATCATTCAGGCAGAAGACGGCCAGCTTATTAATGGTATGAGAACTCGTCAATATTATTTTTTACAACCTATTACATCACATATAGAAAGAGCAGAAGTTATTAAAGGACCTTCTTCTGTAACTTTTTCTAGTGTTGATCCTGGTGGATCAGTTAATTTGGTAACTAAAAAACCTTTAAAGGAAAAAAGAAATGAAGTAAGTGCCACAGTAGGAAGTTTTGGAACACTAAGAGCAACCGCAGATTTTACAGGCCCCTTAAATGATTCTGGAACTTTATTATATCGTTTTAACACTGCAGTTCAAGAAGCAAGGTCTTTTAGAGATTTAGTACAGAACAATCAATTTCTGATAACACCGTCTATCACGTTTTTACCAAATAGTACCACAGCACTAAACGTAGAAATGATATATAGCAGTGGTGTTGGAAACTTGGATCGGGGTCAACCGCTTTTTGGCCCTATTAATGGTCAATTTGATCTAAAAAGTACAGATATCTCAACAAATGTTGGAGCCGCTAACGACTTTTATTCTTCAAAAGAGTTTATGGTGATCAGTAATTTTAGTAAAGAAATTACTGATAATATTGGATTTAATGCTTCCTATATGAAGCAAACCTGGGAAGAAGACCTTGCAGAGCATCGTGTTGCCGGTTCTGCCGCTGTAGATATTGATGGAAATGCGATTCCTACACTTGCCGAATTACGTTACGTAGAACGACAACAGTTTTGGATTACAGATAATTACACCGCATATATTAATTTTGATATTGAAAATGATTCGTTTACCAATAAACTATTAGTAGGATATGATGGTAGCAGATGGGAACGAACTATAGGTGGAGCATCGAATGGTGCTCGTAGATATAGAAGATTGAATGGTACTGCAACTTCTTTTGACCCTGCTGAAGCAGCTCAATTTGAAACTATTGACATCAATGGTGTAACAGCACCTAGACCCAATGTTGACCATTTTAATCTCGCGGATCCTAATAATACAGCCAGAGAAACTTCAGGCTATATCACTTCAGAATTTGCTATTCCTGCGAATCTTACCACTTCAAACGGTATTTATATCCAGAATCAATTTAAGATTGGTAAGTTTTCTGCATTACTAAATCTTCGATATGATTGGTATGAAGATATTTTTGATTACAAATCAAATAATGAAGAGTCTAATAAGAACGAGGCTTTTATACCTAGAATAGGGCTAACATATGAAGCTACTGAAAATATTAGTGTTTATGGTTCCTATGTAGAAGGGTTTCAGCCACAGTCTAACACCGTTACGCTTTCACCTGCTACCGAAGATTTTTTCTGGGCAGGTTCTCCTGCTAGTTTTGATCCTTTAGAAAGTGACAACATAGAATTTGGTGCTAAGGGAGAATTTTTAGGCGGAAAAGTAATAGTTAATGCTGCTGTATATCAAATAACTCAAAAAAATCTATTACAACAAGATCCTAATGATGAATCCGTATTGACAGAACGAGGAGAACAACGTAGTCGAGGTTTTGAGTGGGATCTTACTGGATATGTATTACCTAACTTTCAAGTAAGTGCTTCCTATGCCTTTATTGATGCAGAAATCATAGAAGATGATGATCCAGCTTTAATTGGTGAACGTATTGGAGGAGCACCTGAACATAGTGCTAATTTTTGGGGACGATATGATTTTACGCATGGAGCTTTAAAAAATATCGGAGTAGGTTTTGGTACAGAATATCGTGGAGATCGTTTGTCATGGTATGGAGATCGTATAGAATTACCATCATACACGATATTTGATGCAGCAGTATACTATCGCCCTTCTGGAATCGATATGCAAATTGCTTTAAAGCTTAATAATCTATTGGATGAAACCTATTGGAATGGTGCATTAAACGCCACCAGGCTTTTCCCTGGCGCTCCGAGAAACGTATTGTTAACCACAACGTATAAATTCTAAAAGATGAAGTGGGCAAACGTTCGGTTATTCGCATTAAACTTTTGGCACAATGCGACTACGCCAAAAACTTTTTATCTCTTATATTCAATTTTTATACTGCTAACAGCTTTTGCAGCTGTTAGCGGTATTCAAAATCTTATCACTCAAAATGATATTCGACAAGATCACCAAATTAAAGCCCGACAAAGCTGGGAAGCCAACCCTGATAAACATCCTCACCGAATGGCTCATTTTGGTACTTTTGCATTTCGAGTAAACCCATCTTTGGGTATTTTTGATTACGGATTAGAAAGTTTTACAGGAAGTACTGTGTTTCTGGAAGCTCACAGGCAAAACAGTGTTAACTTTTCTGAAGCAACATTTTCTACGGGTACGTTGCGATTTGGAGAATTGAGTTTAGCCCTACTATTACAATTAGTGCTGCCATTGATCCTATTTTTCATAGGATTTTCAAGTATTGCTGCCGACAAACAAAATGGAACCTTAAAAATAGTACTATCTCAAGGAGGGAACTGGAAAGAAATTCTGTTTGGAAAATCAATTGGACTTTTCGGAATCTCGACTCTATTTTTTATTCCCGCTATATTAGTGGTAATTATTACGCTTTTGGTATTAGAAAATCAAATGACAAATAGCCTTCAGTGGTTTCGAGTTTCACTAATAGGCTTGGGGTATTTAGCATTCCTGTTTGTCATTTCTACCTTTACCATCGTAGTATCTGCTAGTAGTAGTAGCCCAAAAGATGCTTTATTACGGTTATTAGGCATTTGGTTGTTACTGATCGTGCTTTTGCCTAAATCTGCTCAAGCTATGGGAAATTACTGGTTTCCAACACCTACAAAATTAGCTTTTCAATCGGCAATAGAGAAAGAAGAAATCCAAAAAGGGGACAGCCATAATCCTAATGATCCTCACTACAACAAGCTACGGGATTCGGTATTAGCCGTACATAATGTAAGTAAGGTTACCGATTTACCTTTTAATTATTCTGGTTTTGTGATGCGGGAAGGTGAAAAAATCACTTCTACTTTATACAAAAAACATCATGCAAATTTGGTAAACACGTATACTAATCAAAATAACATTACTAGATTTTCATCTTTTATCAATCCATTTACGGCTATCAAACAATTATCGATGACGATAGCAGGAACAGATTTTTCGTCTTATATAGATTTCCAAAATCAGGCAGATGACTATCGTTATCAGTTATCTCAAACGATGAATGAACTTCAAATGGAATATATCAGTCCAAAGAAAGAAAGTGGTTCTGAAGGAAAAACTCATGTAGTGGATCATGAGCATTGGGAAGAATTCTCAGATTTCCACCATAAGCCTATAGAATTTGGTGCTTCATTTAAAGAAGCCATTCCGGCAATAATTTCGATACTATTATGGACAATAATTGCTTTCGCGTTGTTGCTATTCACCTCAAAAAGAGCTAAAGCGATATGATAAAATACAGGTTATTTTTGCAACAATGCATTCGGTCAAAAGAAGTCTGGATTAGTTTATTGCTAATTACATTATTGGGTATCTTATCTATAATCATTGGGAGCAAACACCTCTCACGACAACAAGAAGCAATTACTGAAGTAAAAATGTATCAAGAGCAACATTTTGATCGACAAGTGTCTCTTCATAATGAGGATTTAGGATTGTTATTATATTATTTGAAGTTTGCCCATATCAATACTCTAAATCCATTGGCAGGAATATCTATTGGTCAAGGAGATATCAATCCTACAGTTAAACGAATTACAATCAAAACCTTTGAAGCGCAAAAGTTTGATACCGATTTGGTCAATCCTATGAATTTACAATCTGGCAATCTTGATCTTTCTTTTGTAATTATCTATTTATTCCCTCTATTGGTTATTGTTTTAACCTTTAATGTTATTTCTGAAGAGACAGAAACCGGTACCTGGCGCCTGGTGTCGATTCAAACGAAATCCAAACTAGGGTTTATTGTTTCCAAACTTTTGATCAGATTAGGGTTATTATTTGTGGCATTGATATTTCTTTTTTGCCTTGCAAAATTTATACTCAATATACCTATAAATAGCGGTTTTCTTTCTATACTGGGATTATCTATGCTATATATCATATTTTGGTTTACACTCACTTTTTTTGTTATTGTTTTTAAGAAGTCTTCTGGTTTTAATGCACTGTTACTGCTATCGATTTGGCTGGTTTTAATTGTTCTATTACCTGCTGGAATCAATGCTTATATATCTTCAAAATATCCCGTACCTGAAGCTTTAAGTACTGCAATAGCACAACGAGATGGGTATCATACCAAATGGGATACTGATAAGCTGGCTACAATTGAAAAGTTTTATCAGCATTATCCACAATTTAAAAAATACGGATATCCTACAGATGGATTTAATTGGTTATGGTATTATGCAATGCAACAAATGGGAGATGATGACTCAAAGACTCAGCAGAATGCCTTAAGTGAAAAGATCGAGTTACGGGAGCGCACTAGTAAGCAAATTGCATCAGTAATCCCTAATATGTATATCCAATTGGCCTTTAATCTATCAGCAGGCACCAGCATGAGTCAACATATAGAATACCTTAATGAAACCGAGGCGTTTCATGAGAGGTTAAGGCTTTTTTTCTATCCAAAAATATTTGAAGAGCAGCATGCGGATACTATTGATTGGAATCAATTTACTCCTGAATATTATAACACAAAAGCTAATTTAAAACCCGTACAGGATATGTTACCCTTATTATTAGCATCAGTGTTTATGATGTTAATTTCAATACCAATGGTACGGCGTTTATAATGAAAAAACTTTTAAAAACTTAAGGAATTATAGCAATATTCATAATGGTTTCATCTTTATTGATGGGTGGAGTACCTATCATATAAAGTATCATACTGTTTTGCGATGCTTTAATATCCTCTAATTTGTTACCAAAAAAAATCGTAATGTAACCAACCGGCTCTCTCTTTTCAATTAAATTACCAGCCTTTTTTTTAGTATAGAAGAGTCTGGTTGGGTTACTTTTATCATAAATCATTTATCAATTATTATGGGTTTTGTTTTCGTTAAATCGGATTGTTTGTTTGAGTTAATCATTTTTAAGTTCATAAACAATGAGAACATTCCATTTACAATTCGATCAATTTCAGTTTTGGTAGGAATACCCAATCGCCCACATTCGATATCCACAGATGGAATCTTGCGATGGAAGGCTAAACTAAGTTTTTTTAGTCGTTTCTCAGAAACATTAAAAATAATCGAATAATCAAATCCCATTGCCAATACCATTTCACATCCTTTTTGTGAAACTTTAGGAAGTGCATCACCAGCATGCATATCTACAAAAGGTAATTTTGATAAAAAAGGTTGTCTTTGTAATCAAGCAACCTTTTTTACTATCTATTATTCTTTAAAAAAGTCGATTTTATTTAAAAATTAAACTTTCCGTTGTTGTTTTTTCTTTCTGCTTCTGGTAATATGGTTTCAACGATATCCCAATGTTCAACAATTTTTCCATCTTCTACACGAAAAAGATCATAATATGAAGTTGGAATACCTCCAAGTTTACCTTCACTGACGGAAAGTACAAAATTACCTTCTCCCAATACTTTATGAATAGTCGAATACTCCATAGCAATTCCTTCTTTCGCCATTCCCTCTAATGCTTGACCTAGTCCTGATAATCCATCAGCGATAACAGAATTATGTTGTATATAATTCTCTGCACCTTCATTAATAAAGTTCCCTATTTTATCCATTTCGCCTTTCATTAAAATCGCTGAAATAAAATCTTTCACCAAAGCTTTATTGGTTTCTGTTTTATTTAAACTTTCAGGTTTTGTGGGACCATCAGTTTGTGTATGTCCACTTGGATTTGCAGGAGTTACTGCAGTTAAATTATCCCAATGCTCTACAATCAAACCTTCTTCAAATCTAAATATATCGAAACCGATTTTTGGTCCAAAAAAGTCATAAATCGTATGGATAAATACATATTCTTCATCTTGGTATGCTCGTACCACATTAGCTTTAAAACCTCCTTCAGGAGCATTCTTCATTATGGCTCCAAAACCTGATAAACCATCACCCACAGCCAAATTATGTTGGATATATTTATTTGTATTGATGTACCCTATTGCTGTTTGGTCACCTGTATTAAAGCTGTTTAATAATGCTACTGCTTTTTCTTTATTAGATAATTCCATCTTTTCTTCTTGTTTTATTGGTTTTACTTCTTTTTTTGCATTGCAAGCCACCGTAGCAAGCATAAGCAACACTATGATTGAGTATTTCATACTTTTTAAGTTTTGATTATAGCACAAAATTAGCGTGAGAATATGAAGTATCGTGGGTTAATGTTGATGTAAAATAGGTTAATATCGAACCTACATTTCTAATCATGCAGTTTTTTAAACATATTTGGGGTTAATCCCGTATGTTTCTTGAAGTATTTGACAAAGTTACTGGATTCTTCAAATCCCATAGAAAAAGCCAATTGAGTACTTTTTATAGATGAATTTATCAGGCTCCTTTTTGCTTTTAGGATAATAAATTCATCTATAAACTTTTTGGCAGTAATATTTATAATCTCTTTGCAAATGGTATTCAAATGTTTGTAAGAAATGTGCAATTCGGAAGCGTAGAAATCGGCATTTCTACTTTTATAAAAATTATTTTCTAAGAGTGATTTGAATTTTAAAAAAGTGTTGAGTTTACCAGAGTCTTTAAGATAGAATGTCTGATATTGCTGTAGTTGTTCTAATTTTGAGAAGAGAATGTTATATAAATAATTGATAATATTCTTTTTATTGTACTGACTATCATCCTCATCATAAAACTCCTTATATAATAATTGAATATAATTGTTTACACTTGAGCTTTCAGGAATTTTAATTTTTGGAGAAAATAAATGCGAAGTAAATAATCTAATTACAGCATCACTCGGAAGGTGATTTAATCTCTCATTAAAATACTCTTCGGTAAAAAGTATGATAAAACCTTTCACATTTTTCTTGAAATTGAATGCGTTAACTTGTCCTTTAACCAAATAAACAATAGTATTCTCTTGTACTTCATGCCAAGTAAAATCTACCAAATGCTGCGTTGTTCCACTAGTATAAAAAGCTAACATATAAAATTCTAGCTGGTGTGCTTTTTCTGGATTATGGTCCAAATTATCCTTTCTTTCAATTAAGTCTTCAAATAAAAATATCTCTATCCCCTTTATTTCTGGATATTGAGTCTTAAATGAAATATTTGGGATTTCTTTGGACATATACTGATAGTTTGGATGATAAACATATATGCTATACCTGCACTGTAATAATATCTTTGGTTAAACATTAAATTTATTAAACTATACGTTTCAGATCACCTCCTGATTTTTATTTTTTTCATGCTTCATCATTATAGTATCATTAATATCATTTCCACATAACATTTTTTCTTCTTCAGGAAGAATTTGCATGTTATCCCATAAACCTGTTTGCAATGTATGCGCATATTCTTTTGGCAGACCTCTGGATAACATTAGTTCATTAGCCGTTTGATTATCATACTTTAAGGTATGATATCGGAAAGAAAAACCATTAAGGTCATCCATAACTGCATACCAAACCCTTGTTTTTCCTTCATTTGCCGGCATGCCAATTACCCCAGGGTTTAACCAAAGTAATTCTTTATGAATATCATAAAATGGTAATCCACAATGCCCGGCCACTATAATATCACTTTTAACCGCATCAAAAGATTGTTGTTTTATTTCCCAAGGAGATGATCTGAATATAAATTCTGAAATATGATTATAGCTCCCATGAACTAAAGTTACCTTTTTACCTGAAAAAACGAACGAGATATGGTTTGGTAATCCTTTCATCCAATCAATAGAATCTTTTGACAATTCTTTTTGAGCAAAAGGATACCACTCTTTAGAGAAGTTATCACACCTGGAACCTACACTAAAATCACAGCCACAATCCAGCGCTCCTGATCGTAATTGTTCTTCTACATTACCAATAATAGATTGTGCTCCCCAACTTATAAAACGATCTACTGTCTCTTCTGGTTGTGCACAATATCCAACTATATCACCGGTACAGAAACAATTTTTGGGAGAGATTCCTTCCTTTTCTGCTATAGCAATCAAACTTTCTAAAGCTTGTAAATTGCTATATACTCCTCCAAACAGTAATACCTTACCTCTTATTTCTCCCAGATTTATCGTTTTTTTATCCATGTTGGTATAAAATATAAAATGAAACAAACTATCAATCCCCAAATATTTACCCATAATAAATCTGCATATTTCCCAGTAGTAAATATGAATTGCTGTGGAAATATATCAAAAACTAATAGTACTCCAAATACTAATCCGCTACCCACAGATAAGAAAAAACTGATTTTAGGGACTTCTTTTTTCCAGCACAAAAATATAGGTGTTAATCCAATCACCATCGTACCACTAATTGTAGTAGCTGATAAAATTTCTGCATTAAGAAATACTGGTATTGTCCCTATAATAGCAACAATGACCATCATCCAACGTCCAAAAGATACTTCCTTTCCTAATTTTAAATCAATAGCTATGAGTTTTGCCGACGATGAAAAAGTAGAATCTAATGTAGAAGCAGCAGATGTAATCATAATAAAATTTACTACCAGGAGTATGAACACTCCAAAAGTCTTACTTACTGCTACGGCAGCTTGTCCTTCAATTCCTTGTTGTTTTGCAAAAACACCTACAACACTAAACAAAATAATACATAATCCACCCAGCACAGTAGCCCATAAAAAACTCTTCAGTGTTGTTTTTGGAGCACTTATAAATCCTCTATCGGTCAATACAGGATCATGAAACGGATAACTAAATGATTGTATGATTGCTGCAAGTAATAAATTTCCCCCTAAAGCCATTGTCCATTCTCCGGATAATGCAACATCCTTAATAGAGAAATCTTTTACCTCGAATATATTCCATAATATAATACATAACAGTATAGAAAATAACCCCATCTGTATCACATCTGTAAAAATACTACTACTCAAGCCTCCTTTTAATGCATAAGCAAGTGTTAATACTGTAAAAACAATGATAGCTAAGTAATAAGATGAGCTTCCTACAGTTCCAAAATAGGATCCTATCACCATTGTATTGGACCACACCTCATTAAACAACCGAAAACCAATTAATACAGAAAAAAGCAATACAGACCCTTGCCCGAAGCGTGATCCTAAAAAGTGATGTATACTTTTAAACCCTCCTTTGGTTCGTAATTGATATATAATGACTCCAGCAATTGCAAATGAGAGATAATACCCTGCGTATGCTACTCCACCAACAATTCCAAAACTCAACCCCAAATTGGCAGCATTCGTAATACTTTTGGCAAAGATCCAGGAAATAACCAGACTTCCTGTTAGCATCCATAATGTAGGTCGCTGCTTTTCGTTCTTACTAGCCTGATAAAACTGTTCCCTTGTTTTTGCTAATGGAGACCACCAGAAAAACAAAAGACTAGAAAGTACAATTAAACTCCATTGCCAAATTTCGATTTCTTTCATCAAACAATCCTTATTTTACTATTGATCCCACCATACCGGAAAATTGATACTATTGTTATCGGTTCTCTCTGCTGCTCTATTATAATTAGTAGTATTAAGCGTAGCTTCTTCTGCCGGATATGGCATTCTTATAGGAATTACTCCATTATTTAAACTAGCAGAAACGTTTTTAAGAACAGGAAAACCCGTTCTGCGATACTCTATCCATCCCTCATAACCATTAATTGTATTGGCTATCCATTTCTGGGTAATAATTTGTTCTAATGCACTGGTACTATTATATGCTGCTGTGGTTGCTAAATAATTTGATGGTAATTCGGTATTCCAATACTCAAAAGCTTGTGCTACTCCTTCTTCATATAATGTCTGTGCATTTTCTGTAATAATTCCTTTTAATGCAGCTTCAGCTAATAAAAAACTAGTTTCCCAGGCTGTCATATAATTGGCATTAAGATCACCTGTGTTTTCTCTAAATACAGTTCCCGCAAGTGAGTAATCAGATAAAGAAATTGTTGTCTGAGAAGCATCAATACCGTTAACCAATCCATTATATGCTATACCGGTTGCATTACCAAATGACCTGAATAATACATTTACACGGGGATCATTTAATCCAGTCAGGACATCTTCTATAGTTTCTGACATCACAAAATTATTAAAATCTCCAGCTCTCAATCTGGCCATTCTAAAATTATTCGGCTCTCCATCGGTAAATTCAAAAATGGCATTTTCTGTATTGGTTTTTATATAATTACCTTCAGTTACGATATCCTGCAGCGTTGTCGCTATATTTTCTTGTGAAGATATTCGTATCAATGCTTTAATTCTTAAAGAATTCGCAAACTTAATCCAATTATCCAAATTTCCATCATATAGAATATCACCTTCCAAAGTAATTACTCCAGAATACATATTAATTGCTTCTATACCTTTTTCCAGATTATCCAAAATTCCTCCTTCAGCCAGATAAATATCTTCTTGCGTATCATAAATTGGTCTTACCACTCCGACATCTCCTGTAAAAGCCTCACTGTAAGGCACATCTCCAAAAAGATCTGTTAACGCCATTGTCATGTATGCTTTAAAAATTAAAGCAGGTCCTTCATATACAGCAAAAGTCTCTGATGTTCTCGATTTTCTTATAATGAGTTCATTATCCCGAAGGTTTTTATAAAAAATCGACCAGGGATTCCCTCCCAATTGTGGAGAATTGAGTGCATGACGATCAAATAAATTAAAATCCAATGCTGTTAAATGCTGTCCTAGTAAATTACCTGCAACAAAACCTTCATAAGACATCTGTTCTCCATAATCATAGATTACTTGTCTGAGCAATAAGCTAGGTTGTACATCAACAGGCGCATTAGGATTCGTATTTATATCTTCAAAATCTGAAGTACAGCCAATTAAAAATATGCTGCTCAAAATAATATATATGTATTTTTTCATTCTTTTATTTTTAACAATTCGCTATTGTCGTACGATTAGAAATTAACACCTAATTTGAGTCCAAAACTTCTTGATGTAGCATATGATAAATCTTCTACACCGCTAACTAGTCCTTGCCCTTGTACTGCTAACTGTTCTGGATCAAAATGAGGAATATCACTAATCGCAAATAGGTTTTTGCCAACCAGTGAAACCTTAAAATCCGCACTTCCTTTTAAGAAGCTTATCTTATTTTCATCAAGACTAAATGAATATCCGATCTCAAACTGGCGCATTTTTAAATAGGAGGCATCATATACATTATTCTCTTCATGATTACGGTCATAAAACTGGCGATAAAAGCTCTCTGGTGTTACTGCGGTTGTATTTGGCACATATACAGGGTTCTCTGCTGTTCCTGTGTTTACAACTCCTTGAGCAATAATTCCTTCTTCGGGTCTAAAAGCAGTTTCTTCTAATTGGCCTCCAACAGCAGCTAGTGATAAAGTTCTGGAAACAAGCTCTCCTCCTTGACGCCAATCCAATACAAAATCAACATCCCAATTTTTATATGAAAAATGATTCGTCAACCCTACTACAAAATCAGGGTTATAATTCCCAAGTTTTTTTAGCGTGGGATTTGCGATAAAACGCCCTTCAGAAGTCAATACAAAATCCCCATTTTCATTACGAAGATATCCGGTACCATAAAAATCCCCTATACGCCCTCCTTCTTCTACCTGAAACCATACCGTCTGATCAGGGTTATCATATACTCTGGAGTATGCCAAAGTAATTCTGCCATCTTGCTGCGGTAAAGATTCTATTGTCGATACATTTTTGCTAAAATTGACAGTTGTGTTCCATTGAAAATTTTCACTCTTAACGGGTATCGCATCTAATACAATTTCTAAGCCTTTAGATCGCACTTCTCCTCCATTAACTACTTGTTGACTAAATCCCGAAGAAATCGGAATAGGCAAAGAAAGAATTTGGTCTTTGGTTAAGGAATTATAGTACGTAACATCTAAGTTCAACCGATCTTTAAAAAAACGAAGATCTGTTCCAAATTCAAAAGAAGTAGTTTTCTCTGGTTTTAAATCCGGGTTTGGAATAAAGTCCTGGTTACTAAACGTAGGTTGAGAATTAACAGCTGTCTGGGATACAAATGCTCCAGAAGTTTGATATGGATTGGTATCATTACCTACCTGAGCAGCACTAAACCTTAGTTTGGCAAACGAAATCATTTTTGGTAGTTTAACCACATTACTCAAAATAAAACTTGTAGAAGCTGAAGGGTAAAAAAATGAAGTGTTATCTGCAGAAAATGGTGTTGCCAGAGCGCTGGACCAATCATTTCTTCCTGTAATATCCAAATACAAATAATCTTTATATCCTATTTTTAACAACCCATACAAGCTATTGATACGTTTCTCGGATTCGAAACCAAAACTTTCTATAGGTGATGCCGCATTATTAAAACTAAAAATCCCTGGTTGTGCCAATTGTGTAGTCTGCGTCTGGGTTGTTTTGGCTTTTTGATCTAAACGATTTCCTCCTACAGATACATCAATATCAAAGTCTTTTATTTTTTTAGTGTAATTGAACAGGAAATCTGTGTTGATTTCTCTATAAAAAACATCATGTTCTGCATAGGCTCCATTTCTAAAACGATTGGTGCTAAAATTTCTTAGAAACTGTCTATCTTCTTTGGAATAGTCCATTCCTGTACGAATGGTTATATTAAAATTTTTAGTCAATTGCTGTCTTACAGCGATATTCCCAAAAACACGATCCCTATTGAAGCTGTTACGATTTTCAGATAAAATAAAATAAGGATTATCAAAGAAGGTATAATTAAAAGAGTATTGTTGTACTCCTTCTAAGCCTGGTTGCCAATATTGTTGTAAATTATCTATATTTAAAGACCTTGGACCCCATGCTACCAATGAATAATTCACGTTTTCTGACCCATACCCATTAGATGGCCTATTATCACTACTTGTGTTTACATAATTAATACTAGTCGTTACTTTTGTTTTATCAGTTGGTGAAAAACCTAAGCGAGCTGCAACCGTTTTTCTATCTAAATTAACTCCCGGAATAATAGATTCACTTCTTAAATCTGTAAAAGATAGTCGATAATTTCCTTTATCAAAACCCGAAGAAATCGATACATTATTTATCGTTGTTACTCCTGTCTCATAAAAATCTTTCAAATTATCTGGATTAGACACAAAAGGCGTTGCTGTAATTGGTATCCCACTATATAATGAAGTATCACCCCCGCGAACTATAGTACCATCTGCCAAAGTAACCGGGCTATCAAATTGTGGAATCAACGTTCCCTGATTTAATCTTGGTCCCCAACTATAAGTGATGTTATCATTAATTCCACCCCCTAATCCATCAACAAATTCGAATTGCCCCGAATTACCTTGCCCATATTCATTCTGAAATTGAGGTAATTGAAAAGCAGTATCTATAAATATACTAGAGTTAATACTAATTCCTAGGCCCTTACTTTTAGAACCATCTTTGGTATTAATAATAATAACTCCATTAGAGGCTCTGGTACCATATAACGCTGCAGCACTTGGCCCCTTGAGTACCGATACTGAAGCAATATCATCTGGATTTACTTCCATCGCTCCATTACCAAAATCAACTTCTTGAAAACCAGCTGCCGCTTCATTAGTGAAATTAAAGACTGTATTATTATTAATAGGTGTACCATCAACAATAAATAAGGGGTTATTATTGGTAAACGATTGCTCTCCCCTAATTATAATTTTAGAAGAAGAACCTACTCCTGTTGCTCCTCCAGGAGTAATGGTAACTCCTGCTATTTTACCTGCCAAATTATCCAAAAAATTAACTAATTTTACCTCAGCTATAGCAGAAGGTCCAATACTCTGTATCGCATAGCCTAATTCCTTTGCTTCTCTTTCCCTGTTAAGAGCTGTTACAACTACTTCTTCCAAACCTGTAGAACCTTCTTCTAGAATCAAATTAATCGTAGATTGATTTCCAACAAAAACTTCTTTAGTTTTAAATCCTAAAGATGAAAATATAAGGATAACATTCTGGTCATTAATCTCGATAGTATAGTTACCATCAATATCAGAAGTTGTTCCCTGATTAGTATTTTTAATTACAATATTTACAAATGGTAAAGATGTACCATCGATAGAAGAGGTCACTGTACCTGTAACCGAATTTTGGGCATAACTACATGATATCAAACATAGTGTAAGCCCTAATAAAAAGTGTTTCATCAAGCTTAATAATAATATAAATAGTGAAAAATTTAATTTAGGATTTACTAAATCAAACTTGGCGAACCTTTATTAAAATGTAACGTAGTTACGACTTTGGAAATAAAGACATCCTGAAATCGAATTTCCTGAAAAGAAGTTTTAAAAATTGTCAGCAGAATATTCTTAAATATTGATGACAAATTTCTTATATCTCTTAAAAATTGTTTTAAATCCTTTAGATTATCAATGTCCTTAAGGTATTTCAAGAAGTGAACCGTTAATCCAAGCTTTAAAATCTTATTGATAAATGTTTTAGCTAGTGTATTCGTTTGCCAAGGTAATTCTAGAAATTGTAGCTTATTAAAAGATTTTCTATGAAGCCCCATTAAATAGACCCCTCCATCCATAGATGGACCAATAACAGCATCATTATGGGATAGTTTTTTACTAGCCTCAATAATATGAGAAACTTCTAAATTAGGACTATCATTACCAAGTGTAATGATTTTTTCATATCCTTTATTAAAAAGATCTTCAATTGCATTTGCAAAACGTTCTGCAAAATTATTACCCAACTGATCTTTTTCTGAATAAAGAAAGAAAGGTAAATTGGTTTTACGAACTTTCTTAAGTGTTTGAGAATTAAAATAATTAAATAAACCTTTCCCTTTAGGAATGCATTTATGTTTTAATTCTTCTTCTGAAGAATTAGCAAATATGAGAACCGCTATTTGCTCATGTTGGTCTATCAATTCATTATAAAAATTAGATGAGTAAACTATTTAGTCGTATAAAAAAAAGTGCATTACAAAAAATATGCATGTTTATAATTTGTTATCCATTATCGGCTAAATTTCAATTCATTATAATCCAAATTAGTTAAAAAATTTAATACGATAGTTAATCTTAATAAAACATCCCTTTCTCAAACTTGTGTTATTTGATGTAATTCGCTTACTATAAGATTAATAATTGATTATCTCAATACTTCCCGGGTTTTTTTTAACATATTTCTTTCTTACAAAAGAATTCTAAAAACCCCATCTCGGTCCCCTAAATTAGATTAAGTTCTAATGACAAAGTAATTCTTAATCACATTCTTGTAATTATAGACTGATATCAACGACTACTTTTTATAAAGCATTGAATTTTAAATTTTAAAGCATGCGGGAATAAGATTATTTTAAACCTCTTTTTTTAAAAAAAAGAATAAATAATATACGGGAAACCGTAAAAATATAAAACCTTCTTACTATATTGTGCCTGTAGGAATATAAAAAACATTAGTTCTGTAAGAATTTACACACGTACTTAACGATAAATCATTCAAAAGCACTGAAGTGCTTTTGAATGATTTGTTATTATAAAAATACCATTATAATGGTTGGTTTTATTAGATCAATCGTTATTCAGACCCTGCTTTTGTTGGCTCGCCAAAGTTTTACAATTGCGGGGTTGTTATTTTTATAATAGTCAGTTTTTCTATTCAATTTCGAGAGTTCTGTAAAGCTATTATTAATCCCTAGCAATTTATTACGGATTTCCATAACATTTGTGTATTTAACACAATTTTGATGCAAATCAGCAGGAGTTAACAATTAGGGAGAGAATGAATTTGCATGACCTTATACTTTCTCTATGTATGTGATCACGATTATTTTTAACTAAAAAATGAATTTCTATACTATTTTATTCGATCAAACTCTTGTGGAGAATGCAACGTATAATAATCTACGTCTATTTGAGATAAGAATATTTGGTAAAAAAAGATTCCGGATCAAGTCCGGAATACCACAAGAAAGTACTTTTATCTAATTACAATACACCTTGATGTCTAGAAGAAAGGAAAGAAGGTATAATGTATTTGATTTATTTCTAAATTTCAATTTATAACAATCCTAAATCTTTAGTCATTGCAACCAGGTGAATCGCATTTTTAGCTTTAAAATTGAATTTTAATTTATTAAGTCTTTTTTCTATAGAACTAATACTGCTTGGAGAAATATGATTCTTTTTAAAATAATCTCCTATTTCGTCCTGGGTTAACCCATCAGATAAATGTTTAAGTAATAAAATATCATAGTCCATGAGTTCAAAAACATTGTTTTTACTCATAGAACTTTCTAATTGTGGAGATAAGTATGCATTCCCATTATATACCTCCGTAACCGATTGCACCAATTCATTTAATCCATACCTCCCTTTACATACATATCCATTAATCGCCTGATCAGCAAAAAACGATTTGATCTTACCAGGTCTGTCTTCCATAGAATATATGATAACCCGTATATCGGGTTGTATAGCACGTACCGCCTCTACAAGCTCAATACCTGATTTTAATTTACGTTCTCTATGACTCTCTTTAAAAGAAAGGTCAGTGATCAACAAATCAAAAGGTTTGCCGTCACTTATAGCTCTTCTCACCTTTAGGTGTGCATCATCACAATATTGTGCCTGATCTATTTCATTAATGCCAGTTCTTTCATGAAGAATCTGTGCTATACCGTGATTAATACTACCAAGGTCTTCTGTTACTAAAACTTTCTTGAACATAAGTGTTATTATTATAATTAATTTGGGAAACTAATCCTGGCTCTAAAGCCTTTTCCTTTTTCTGAATCAAAGATAAACGATCCTCCGATGGTTTTTATACGGTTTTCCGCATTTCGGAGTCCGTTACTATGTATTATTTCATTTTCTGACACTCCAATTCCGTTGTCAGCATATGTAATTCCTACGTTTTTCAGTGTTTTCTTAAATGTCACCGCAACCAGCCCTGCTTCACTATGTTTTTTCATATTGATCATTAATTCCTGTAAAGTACGGTGCACAATGATCTTTTTTTCGGGGTCTACCGATTCCCAATTGACATCCTCGATGTCTTTTATAATGATTTTGGTCTCATTAGAACTATACCCACTCAACATATTGGTGAGCTCTGCAGCGTAGTTTTCTCCCGTCGTAAAGCTATTATGTTCTCTAGAGATATCCCGGGTCGTATTATAGATCTCTTCTAATTTATCTAATACATCAGGACTATTTTGTTCATTTTGTATCTGCACCATTACATTATATACATCATTGGCCAGCTCATCATGTAATTTTTTGGAGATACGGGTCTCTGCATCATACACTTCTCGTATTTTTTCTCGTTTATATCGTTGTTGTAATAGATAAAACACAAAACCTCCTGATAATGCAAGAATAACTGTACCTAAAAGATACATAATTTTCTGAGAACGTTGTCTGGCTGTTTCAGATTCTTGTTGTGCTTTTTGTGCATCTAAAATCAGGATTTTATTCGCAAGTTTATCGTTTTCATACCGTGTGACTGCATAAATTTCTCTATTATTTTGGTTAGCTTCTTCCAGTTCCTTATGGATACGACTATATACCTTCGCTTCTTCATTGGTATTTTCTCTTAGCTTAAATATAAAATCAAGCGCTTCAAGAATAGAAGTTAAACTATGGCGTTTTTTCGCATTATCATACGCCGCTTCCGTATACTCCAGAGCTCTAGTTTTATCTTTTTCAAGATAAAACTTAGTTAAATAAATATTACTTGACATCAAACCTAGAACATCATGTATTTCTTCTCGTATTTTTAATGCCTTAAGTAACATGACTTCAGAATTCTTATTCTCTTTATTCTCTAACCACAATATATGACCTAGATTGCTCAATACTCTAGCGTATTCAGTCTTGTTTTGTTGCACGATTGTGTTAGACTCTAATGTCTTTAACAATTCTATTGCCTGTCGATAATCTCCTTGATTTCCTAATATTAAGGCTTTAGTATTTTTAAAAATTAAAATGTTTTTAATGCCTATGGCTTTTATAGTTAAGCTATCTTTTCCCAACTCTAAAGCATATTCATTATATTTTAAGGCTTCCTTATAATTTTTCTGCACTCTATTTCCTACAGAAATCCTGTGATATAATCCTGCAAGATTTCTTAAATCAGTAGTATATTCTAGATATTTCACTCCATCAATCGCCGTAGTTTTACTTCCTGAGTAATCTCCTAAATAAGCTTGAATATTGGCCATCTGCAATAATTTCTTACCTGCATTTAGACTATCTTTAATAATTCTGGAAATTCTAAAAGCTTCATTATAATACCTAAAAGCCTCTGCTAATTGATTATTATTTTTGTGGTAAATTCCTAATTTTGTAAAACCTTTTATTAAATAAGTCGTATCTTGATTTTGCCTTGCTAAATCACATAATTGATGAGAGTATACAATGGCACTATCATATTGTTTCACTTTACCCAGTAACCATGTTTTTGTCATCAATCCATTATACATCAGAGAATCCTGATTAGATAATCTTGCACCTTTTAAAAACAAAGTGACATTATGTAACCTTTCTTTTATTGATAATGAGTCTGCTTTGCTTAGCTCATAGTATTGAATAATACTATCTATTTCTTTTTTGTGCAATGGAGTTTGTGCTAATAGTTGACCAAAAGCAAACGTGATGATATACATTGTAAACACCCAAAATTTTGTAAGTAAAGGGAAATCGACACGCCAAAGTTTCATCCCTCTAAAATACTAAAATAAATCCGGTGTTTATGCTATTAGAATAACATAGACACCGGATTTAACAATATTTATATTTTAGGTAGTTTACTTAACTCCCACTTTCATCTTCCTCATCAACACTTCCATCATTTCCTGTAGCAACTAGCTCAGCAGAGATATCTTCATCATTGGCTACACTATCGGCAGTACAAGAGGTTAAATTAGCAGTTATAAAAAGTGCAATAAGTAGGTAAGAAATAGTTTTCATAATTTTTGGGTTTTATTTTCGATTTAAAAAAAGTGGTTGCCGTCCGGATATTTATCCAGATACTTGTTTTGGGTTGTCAGCAACCGTTAATACTTGGGTATTTGTTAATTTTTTAACATAAAAAGAGTCTGCGCAGTGGTGTTTTTCCTCTTTTCATGTAAGTTTTTACCATAGAATTACGGGTTACCGTAAAAACTAAAGCCGTACATTTACTATGTTAGCAATATGAAACCGGAGTCATTTTGTTGATGTGAATTTATAAAGAACCCAAATCTGGATTCACATCCCATTCCAAGGATTCCAAAGATTCCTTGGAATACCAGAAGATTCCTTTAAAAACCTATTTATATCTATGAGAATGAAAACAAGTATGTCCTACAAGAATGAAATTCTTGATCAGTACAACAGGGAAAAAGGTGGAGACATGAGTAGTTATCTTTTAAAGCCTACTCGAAAACAAATTAAAGAAGCGTGCATATGGCTGCTCGACAAAAGAAAAGGAAAGTATGACGAGCAGATCTTAAATCGTTTTTTTAAATTTAAAGATGGAGAAGATAAGCTTCAAGCCATCGAGAATATGAAGGGTGACAAGTTTAAGCCCATTGTAAATTTTTTAATAGGAGAAACAAAGTCCACCACTCCTGCCAACATGGAGTTGATTAGCTGGCTTATTGATTTTGAACAAAGGCCACTATCGGTTTACCTACGACCTAATGCCAAAAGTTCGTCTAAAGATGAAATCAAATTACCTGAAGTAAGTAAACCAAAAATTAATCCTGTATACCGGGATAAAGAAATCGATCTGATTAATATCGTACCTGAAACCAAGGTGATCGAAAAAACAGATAAAAGTATTACCATTATTTCTCAAATCAATCCTACTTTAAAGATTACAACTATCGTGTCTTTATAATTTGAAAAATATGATAAAATCAAAAACGGGGCTGCATAAAAAATATCTTAAGGAATACACTGTTATATCAAAACGTATTGGAATACTCGACATAACAGCTAAGAACATTTTTTAGACAGCTTTTGCATTTGATCTTTTATTTTGTTCATTAAAAAACCTCCCAGAAATACTATTACGTTTAGTATACCCTTGGGAGGTTTTTTGAATATATAAATCTTTCTCAACTTATTTTTATACCACCCATTCATTGTTAATGTATAATTTAAAAAATATTAGAATTTCGTAGTACCTTTACCTATAGAAAAAATTACCAATGATCACTGTAGAGAAAGCCCTTCAATTAGCCCAAGACAATATTCAAAAAACAACTATAACTTCTGATATTCTCATATCAAAATCACTTGGATATGTCCTTGCAGAAGATATTCTTTCTCCGATTCATATGCCCCCATTTCGACAATCTGCAATGGACGGATATGCATTAGGCTCTATAGACGAAAAAACCTTTACGCTTATAGGTGAAGTTAAGGCTGGAGATGATACCGATCCTAAGCTAGAACAAGGAGAAGCAATTAGAATTTTTACAGGAGCTCCAGTACCTTCGCAAGCTCAAGCAGTGATTATGCAAGAAAAAGTAACTGTTCAAAATAATCAGGTTATACTAAGCGAACATGTCGTTTCTAATGCGAATATTCGTCCTTTTGGCGAACAAATCAAAAAAGATGACATCGCACTAGCAAAAGGAACCTTAATGACGGCTGCGGCTATTGGATATTTAGCTAGTTTAGGAATTACTCATATTCCTGTGTACCAAAAACCTTCGATCGCAATTATTGCAACAGGAAATGAATTAATACCTCCGGGACAAGAACTAAAATATGGTCAAATCTATGAGAGTAATTCAATTATGTTATCCAGCGCACTCACCAAAGCTGGATTTACAGATATATCATATTATAAAATAGAAGATGAATATGATCTTACGCTTTCTATTTTAGAGACTGTTATTGACCAATATGATGTGGTATTGATTTCTGGAGGAATATCGGTAGGGGATTATGATTTTGTTGGCAAAGCATTACAAGCCCTGGATGTCGAAGAGATATTTTATAAAGTAAAGCAAAAACCAGGGAAACCACTTTACTTTGCTAAAAAACAAAACACAAATATCTTTGCATTACCAGGTAATCCAGCCTCTTCTCTAAGTTGTTTTTATATTTATGTACTTCCTTCTTTATTGAAAATCGCAGGGTATGAAAACCATAACTTAACCCGAAGTACTGCTATTTCTGCCAATCCTTATCAAAAAAAAGGGCAACGAGCAGAATTTCTAAAGGCCCTAATAGATGGTAATAAAATAACCATTCTAGATGGGCAGGCATCTTCTATGCTTAGATCGTTTGCATTAGCCAATGCAATAGTATACCTTCCTGAAGAAGTAACCGAAGTAAACATTGGAGATACTGTTACCGTGATAAATCTGCCATAAAAACACACTCTTCACTAGAGAATTATAAAAAAACAGATCGAAAAATCATTATTTGCTAAAATTCTGATAAAGAAAAATCTATCCAGAAAAATCGTTGTATCTTTGAAAACCAAACGCTAGTAAACATGGATTATGGATTACAAAATAAAGAGTAGGATTTGGATCGAATCAGAGAACGGTGTTTTTCTTGGTGAAGGAAGAGTAAAATTATTAAAAGCTATAAATCAAACAGGTTCTTTGAGTAAGGCAGCAAGTAGTTTGGAAATGTCTTATAAGAAAGCCTGGAATTTATTGGATAGTATGAATAAGGCTACCAAGGAGCCTTTAGTTATCACTTCTACAGGTGGAAAAGGCGGTGGAGGTGCTTATTTAACTCCGTACGGAGAAAAGATGATTCAAACATTTGACACCATTAATCAAAAATGTTGGGAGTTTCTTGATCAACAATCAAAAGAAATAACATTATAATTTAAAAAAAGGAGAACTTTTTCTAGAAATTAGATTTATGCATTAAGGTATTGTATTGATGAATAAAGAAAAAGACATAACGGGAATTATTCTAGCGGGCGGAAAAAGCTCGAGAATGGGACGTGAAAAAGGCCTGATTCTTTTACAAAACAAACCTTTTATACAACATATTATCGATGTAGTACAACCATTGGTTACCGAACTGATCATTGTAAGTAGTAACCCTGATTATGATACATTCAATATAAAAAGAATTGAAGATATCGTACCTGAATCAGGACCAATAGCAGGAATTCATGCAGGATTACTGCATTCAAAAACAAAAAACAACCTTATTGTGAGTTGCGATGTCCCATTAATTAATACTGGGGTTTTACAACAACTTTTAGAATATAGAACCAAGAACTATGATATTGTTCAGTTCGAAAGCAAAGGAAAAACAATTCCCTTAATTGCTTTATATAAAAAACAATGTGCAGAAAAATGTTTTGAATTATTAAAAAACGGAGAGCGACGTTTACGTAAACTGGTTTTAGCAATGCGTACAAAAACAATCACGGTTTCTGAAAAAGAAGAAGCATTGGTTATAAATTTAAATACTATTGAAGATTTAAAAACAATTACAGATGCAATTGACTATTAAATATTTTGGTATGCTGGCAGAGGCCACTTCTATTAATGAAGAAGAGGTCCAAACTGAAGTATGTTCGGTATCACAATTAGTAGAGAAACTAAAACATCAACATCCCAAATTAAGCGATAAGAATTTTAAAATAGCTGTAGATCAAAAATTAGTAGATCAAAATTATATGATCGACTCTAAGGCAGAAATAGCTTTATTACCTCCTTTTGCAGGAGGATGATAGAATAAAAACTATTAACATAGTACAAATGAATTTCAACCCCAGATATCACAGACAAGTTATCCTACCAGAAATAGGTATTTCTGGCCAGGAAAAGCTTAAGGCCGCCAAAGTATTAGTTATTGGCGCTGGAGGTTTAGGCTGTCCGGTTCTGCAATATCTTACCGCAGCAGGAATCGGTACGATTGGTATTATCGATTTTGATACGGTAGACATCTCTAATTTACATCGCCAGATTTTGTATGGGAATAGTTCTTTAGGAATGAATAAAGCATTAGCTGCAAAACATCGTCTTGAAGATCTCAATCCAGATATTACTATCAATGCATATCCAGAAAAACTAACTACAAAAAATGCAGTTTCTCTTTTTTCTGAATATGATATTATTGTAGATGGCACTGATAATTTTTCTACTCGATATCTAGTAAATGATGCCTGTGTAATTGCTAAAAAGCCTCTGGTATACGGAGCTATTTTTAAGTTTGAAGGGCAAGTTTCTGTGTTTAATTATCAAGAGGGACCTACGTATCGCTGTTTATTTCCAGAACCTCCAAAGGCAGGAAGTGTACCTTCTTGTTCAGAAATAGGTGTTTTAGGAGTACTACCCGGTATCATAGGAAGCATGCAAGCAAATGAAACATTAAAAATTATTCTACATTTAGGCAATATCCTTAACGGGATATTATTTACCTATGATTGTTTGACAGCACAATCTTCTTCTTTTAGTATTCCCAGAGTTGAGTCTGAAGTCTCTAAGGTAATTGCCAATGCTAAAAACTTTGAAACTACAGATTATGATGTATTCTGCGGAATATCAAAAATATCAGAGATAGACGCTAGAGATGCTTTTGAGATGAATAATATACTATTCATTGATGTACGCGAACCCCATGAACAACCAAAAATAGACAATTTAAACCCTGATTATGTTCCATTAGGTCAGCTTCAACAATACATCAATAAAATAGATAAAGAGCAAGAAATCATTGTGTTTTGTCAATCAGGTATTCGAAGTAAAAAAGCAGTAGAAATTCTTCTGGAACACGAATTTAAAAATGTTTCTCATGTTAAAGGAGGAGCAATGGCACTTTATGAATTTCAAACCATAAAAGAAGTATAGAAATTAAATATATGGAAAAAAAGAAACCAAAAAATGTATTTGTTCAAGGAGCAATTTCATCTGAATTCATAGGCAATTCTATTGCCAAGCATCAGACCAAAACCAGTATTGGAGCGCACAATATCTTTTTGGGTCAAGTACGGGCAGACGAAATCGATGGAAATCGCATTGTCGCAATTGATTATACCGCATATGAAGATATGGCAAATCAAAAATTCCATGATATACGAGAAGCTACATTTGAAAAATTTGATCTCACTTGCATGCATATTTATCATAGTTTGGGAAAAGTAAATGCAGGAGAGATTTGTCTATTTGTTTTTGTCTCTTCTCCTCGAAGAAAAATTGTTTTTGAAGCTCTGGAATATGTCGTTGAAGCCATTAAAGCAGATGTCCCCGTTTTTGGAAAAGAACTATTTGAAGACCAAACACATCAATGGAAACAGAACAGTTAAAACTGTTTTGCAAACCTCAAAAAGTAAGTTTCAAACTTCAAAAAATACAAATGACAACATCAAAATATGATTTAGAAGATAGAGCTTTCAACTTTGCGGCGGATGTGAGACTTTTTTGCAAAAATTTGACTAAATCTCTAATCAATATGGATGACATTAAACAGGTAATTCGTTCTTCTGGTTCTGTTGGAGCAAATTATATTGAAGCCAACGAACCGTTGGGTGCAAAAGATTTTAAAATGCGTCTGAAAATCGCCAGAAAAGAAGCAAAAGAAAGCAGATATTGGTTAAAATTAATAAAAATCTCTTCAGAAATTGAAGAAGTAAACAAAATAGAAGAACTTATTCAGGAGGCGACCGAATTAAACAAAATTTTATCTAATATTATTAATAAAGCTAAAGATTGAATTTTGGCTCTTGTTTTTTGAATTTTTTTATTTATACAATATGGTAGACATCACACATAAAACATCAACATTAAGAATTGCAACTGCTCAAGCTATTGTTAAGGTTAGTAAACCAGAAACTATAGAAGCTATAGAAAAAGGCACTGTACCCAAAGGAGATGTATTTGCTATGAGTAAAGCTGCCGGTTTACTGGGTGTAAAAAAAACACCCGAGTTACTTCCTGATTGCCATCCACTACCAATAGAATATACTGGTATCGAGTATACCATAAACGAACTGGAAATTACAGTTCTGGTTACTATAAAAACCATCTATAAAACAGGGGTTGAGGTCGAAGCCATGCATGGGGCAAGTGTTGTAGCCCTAAACATGTATGATATGCTAAAACCTATTGATAAAGGCGTAGAAATTCATCATATCAAACTCCTTGATAAAAAAGGAGGAAAATCTGATTATAAAGATAAGTTTAGGAGAGACCTTAAAGCAGCCGTAATTGTATGTTCAGATTCTATTTCTGAAGGAAAAAAAGAAGATAGAGCTGGTAAAGCTATTATAACCAAATTAGAGGCTTGTGAAGTGGATATCATGGATTATATTATCATTCCTGATGAAGCCGAAGTGATACAAGAAAAAGCAAAGTTATATCAGAAACAAGGAGCTGATCTTATCATTTATACCGGCGGTACGGGATTATCCCAACGTGATGTCACTCCAGAGGCTTTAAAACCGTTGTTAAATCGAACTATCCCAGGTATTGAAGAAGCTATTCGTAAATATGGACAAGATCGTATGCCTTATGCCATGCTTTCAAGAAGCGTAGCCGGAACTATTAAAAATACATTAGTACTGGCGCTTCCTGGATCTACCAAAGGAGCCAAAGAATCTATGGATTCTATTTTTCCTGAAGTATTACATGTATTTAGAATTTTAAAAGGAGCTAGACATGACTAAGTCAGACGCTGGACATCGCAAACCTGTAGCCACTGATATTCTTACCGATACCTTTGGTAGAAAACATGATTATTTACGTATTTCGCTTACAGAAAGATGTAATCTAAGATGTACCTATTGTATGCCTGCAGAAGGAATCCAGTTATCTCCCAAGGCACACATCATGACCTATGAAGAAATCTACACTATCGCCAAAGAATTTGTAGATCTGGGAGTTACAAAAATTCGCTTAACAGGTGGAGAACCTTTGGTACGTAAAGATGCTGCTCTAATCATGGAAAAACTTTCTTCACTGCCCGTACAACTTACTTTGACAACCAATGGCGTTATTGTAGATAAGTTTATTGATCACTTCAAAAAATGTGGGATTACAACACTTAATGTTAGTCTTGATTCTTTAGATGCTAATAAAAACTCAGAAATCACTCGCAGATCTTATTTTGAAAAAGCATATCAAAATATTATTCTTCTAGTTAAGGAAGGATTTAATGTGAAGGTAAATTGTGTTTTGATGAAAGGCTTTAATGATAATGAAGTTATCGATTTTATCAATCTTAGTAAAGATTTACCCATACAAATTCGTTTTATAGAATTTATGCCTTTTGATGGTAATAAGTGGAATATGGATAAGCTAGTTTCGTTACAGGAAATTCTTAATCAAGTGCATTCAAATTTTGAAAAAGATGACATTATAAAATGTAAAGATGCGCCAAATGACACTACAAAAAGTTATCAAATAAAAGGATATCAAGGTACTTTTGCTGTTATAAGCTCTGTAACCAATCCTTTTTGTGATGGTTGTAACAGAATACGACTCACTGCCAATGGTCAAATAAAAAATTGCCTGTTTTCTTCTAAAGAATCAGATCTATTAACACCATTAAGAGAAGGAAAACCTATCTCTCCTATTGTTCAAAAAGCAATACAAGCTAAATTAAAAGTCCGTAACGGAATGGATACCTTAGATAAGTTTAACAAACCTGATTCTCATAATAACCGAAGTATGATTGCAATTGGAGGATAGTACAACGTTATTCTTTCTAATTCCCTAAATATCAACATTAATATTACTATTTTCTATATCCTTCTGTAAGTATCCCTTTACATTGTACGACAATATAAAAAAGGGAAAACATGAAAAAAAGTATAAGTATATTCGTTTTTGTAGTAGGAATGGTTTTTTATGGGAACGCTCAAGATTTAAATAATGTACCAACTCAACACATCAATCAGTTAACTGATGGATGGCATAAATTCACCTCTCAAGGAGCTGCTTTTGATGTAGAAGTTGCATTTGGAAAATTAGTTAAAGGTAATATTCTATGGTTTGACTCTACTAAATATTCTGGTAGTTTTTATAACAATAAGATTTCAGGAAAAGGCACATACACATGGTCTAACGGCGATTACTATGAAGGAAGTTTTAAGAATAATCAACGCCATGGGAAAGGAACTATGCATTGGTCAAATGGTTCAAAATATAGTGGTAAGTGGAAGAAAAATCAAAAAAATGGAAAAGGAAAATTATACGACAATAACGGAGCAGTAGTAAAGGAAGGTGTGTGGGAGCAAGATCTTTATGTCGATACCAGCGAATAATAATACATTCATTTTACCATACAGACCGAGTTGACGTTTCCCTTGAAATCGTATTCTTTTACAGGGTTATCAGGGTCTTCCATCCATTTGCCATCAACAATAAATTTATAATGATGTTTGCCTCCAGACAGCATCAGAGTATCTGCCCAACCATTCTTGGTTCTAGTCATTTTATATTCTCCTTCTGACCAATTATTAAATGAACCCGCAATAATAACTTGTTGAGCATCCAGGAAACCATTAAGAATAAATTTTGCAGGTGCTTTTATGTCTATTAAGGAGTTGTATCCACTAAATTCGTTAATCGTTTTTCTAGGATTATCGGGATCTTCTATCCAATCTCCATCAACAATAAATTTATATTGATACTCTCCAGGTCTTATTTTTAATGTTAAAGTCCAGCAGTCCTCGTTCTTAGTCATCCTAAATAAATCTTCATTCCATTTATTAAAACTACCACTTAAAATTACTTTTCTTGCAGTATCATATCCATTAAGTGTGAATGTTATATTTCCATTTTTATCAGGGTATGCGGTATAAAATTTTAGATTATAAGATCGCAACCTATATCCATTTTTATAAGCTCTAACCGCATTACCATCTCTTTTTGAAGGCTCTGCCCAATAGGCATTGTTGATTACAAATTTAAATTCCCAAGAAAACTCATCAGTAAAATCACTTAATTTTTTTCTGAGTTCATATTTATTTTCATCAACTTTGGTCATCTTCCATTTATACTTTGACCAATTGTTAAATTTTCCTGAGACCACAACATTTTGTATATCCAAATCTTCAAAATCAAGTATACTTCCATGATGATCAGTGGTTGCTTTTTCATAATCTCTTTTATCAAAAGAAAATATCAATTCTTCTCCTTCTATGCGATATCCTTTAAAGGGTTCGGTCTGAGCATAGGAATACTTGCTTACAAGTGCAAGGATTAAAAAAATGCTATATAGTATATTCCTTTTCAATTTCGTACTAATGGATACTTTACAAAGTACAGTTTTTCTTTTTGATAATTAATAATAGTTCTTTTTTGTTGAAAGAATTCATACCCTAAAACTCCATCCAGTTCGGTTCCAAAAGCTTCTTTCATTGCATTTAAATTAGTCAATATCGTATTCATTGGTCCAAAATAAACGGTTTCGCTTAGTTTTACGCGAAATAATTTCCCTGCCATCACTTCAATCTTATGATCACTGGCTCCTAATAAAACCAATCGTTTCTTTGGATAAAAATTTTTAAGTGCTTTTCTTCCTATTTTTTTATTGATTTGGTTAAATTCTGCAGCAGTATCCAATCCAAATTTAACATTTTGATCACCAATATAACCATTTAACACAATAGTATGTTTTCTTAATTTAAAATCAATACTATCCACAATTTTCTCGGCATATACATGTTGATCCAATTTAGTTCCAAATTCATCAACCTTTGTTAGCGTAATTTGATTTAGATGCATATCTACAAATACTTCATAATCTTTTAGAATACTAAATCCTATAATTCCTAACAGGTTCATTTTTTTAGTTTTCTCAATATGAGATAAATCAACAATATCAGATGTTTTATTTTTTAAATTAAAATTTTGAAGAATAAATTCTTTTACATTTTGCTCGAACGTATCGTCCATCACTGAAATAACTCCAGAAGTTTGCTTTTTTCTTGAAAGATGTTGATACTGAACAGGAAAATGAACTTCGTTAAGCATCAGGGTTTCTGAACCAGTATCAATAATAAAATTTCCTTTTTTTTGAAGTAATTCTGCTTCTACAACAATAAGTCGATCAATAAGTTTAAAAGGGATTCTAGCTGTATATTCATTTAGAATCTCAGCTTTTGGGAAGGTAATTTTATTCTTCCCCAGAAAAAACTCAGGCACATTCTCTCCGGCAAAAATACCAGTGATACTAATCAAATAGAATATAGTACCTAATAGAATCTTTCTCATATATATAAGACCAATAGGGATGACATTCGTTACACCTTTTCTCTATTTAAAACCAAGTTTAATATAAAATTAAGAACGTATGCTTTAGGTTCTATTATGACCAATATCATAGTTACTCTATGGTGTCTCATCTATTTTTATACTGATAAATGATATACTTATGAAAAATATACTGCTTCCTACCGATTTTTCTGAAAATGCAAAAAATGCAATTTATTATGCTATGGAACTCTTTAAAAATGAACTCTGTACATTTTATATTCTCAACGTGCAAAAAGCGTCCAATTATACCACTGATGATCTTATGGTTGCCCCAGCTAATACCTCAGTTCATCAATCTGTGATTAGCGATGTAAAAAATAAACTTAATCTCATGGTAGAGCAATTAAAGGAGCAATATCCTCATGAGAACTATACCTTTCACACCATTACCGATTATGATATTTTTATTGATGCTATAAAACAGGCAATTAAATCTAAAGAGATAGATATTATTGTCATGGGAACCAATGGTGCTACAGGCGCTTCAGAAGTTGTTTTTGGAAGCAATACTCTTAATGTAATTCGCAAAATAGATTGTCCTTTAATTGCAATTCCGCAAGGATATACTTTTAAAAAACCTAAAACTATACTATATGCTATAGATGAAAGTGACCACTTTAAAACTGAAGGTATAGAACCATTGATGGATATGGTATTAAAATATAAATCTTCCATACGAATCCTTAAGATTAAAGAAGATGAAACAGTTACAGTTGCTGATTTTGATGATAAAAAACACATGAAGGAATATTTTAAAGACCTTAATCATACGTTTCATTCTATTATCAATGTCCCAACCGCTTTGGCTATTACAAGTTTTGTACAGATTATGAATGTAGACATGACAGCGATGTTTATTCAAAAAGAAACTTTTTTAGAACGTTTTTTTAAGGGTTCAGAAACTTCTAAAATAAGTTATGGAACCCGAGTTCCTTTGATGGTTATGCATCATTGATATATTCTCTTATCTGCTATTTATGTTCTTTTATTATACTTGTTTATTTTTTTTAAATATTTTAGAGGAAATAGTCAAATTCGCATAATAGATGTTATTATACTTTATCATCTCGCTCTATATCCTAATCGGAATTTTTATCATTGTTAGGTTACTTCTTAACGGGATGCGTCCTACCAAAACATTGGCTTGGTTACTTGCAATCTTTACCATTCCTGTCGGAGGAATGTTCTTATACCTGATGTTAGGTCGAAATCGAAGAAAAAACAAGTTATTTGAACTTAGGCATACTCCAAAAATAACTTCATACATCAAAAAAGCTTTAGATCAATATTCTCCAATAACTGAAGAAGAATACGAAGAACATCACAAGATGATTTCTTTAATTACTAAAAATTCCTATTTTTCTCCATGTACAGGAAATGACTTAAAGCTTCTTAAAAATGGAAGAGCTACTTTTCAGGCAATATTCAATGCATTAGAAAAAGCTGAGCATTTTATCCACTTGGAGTATTATATTTTTGAAGAAGGTGAATTGACCAATGGTCTTTTTGAACTTTTTAGAAAAAAAATAAAAAACGGAGTAAAAGTTCGTATTCTTTATGATGGGATAGGAAGTAGATCTCTGAGCAAAAAATATATTAATAAGCTTAAGCATATAGGAGTAGAAATTCATAAATTCTTGCCTATCCGCTTTGGTAAATTTTTATCCTCGATAAACTATAGGAATCATCGTAAAATCATAGTTATTGATGATGAAATTGCCTTTACAGGAGGGATAAATGTATCTGACAAATATGTTAATGGAGATCCTGATCTTGGAGCCTGGTACGATATGCATTTACAATTAAAAGGACCTATCGTACATAATCTCCAGGCCATATTTGCTATGGACTGGTATTTGGTGAGTGGGGATGATGAAATATTAGATATTTCATATTTCCATCCTCATAAAAAAACAGACGGCTCTACTGCTCAAATCGTACATAGTGGACCAGATTCTGATTTTTCTGCCACACAACAGATGTATTTTTCTATAATCAATGAGGCCAAAGAATATGTTTATATCACCAACCCTTATATCATTCCTGGAGAATCTATTTTGGATGCATTAAAAGTAGCTTCTCTAAGCGGGGTCGATGTAAGATTATTACTTTCAGACAAATCTGATAATATAATTGTTAAGTGGTGTATCAGATCTTATTTTGAAAGATTATTACAAGCTGGAGTAAAGATTTATTTATTCCCAAAAGGTTTTTTACATAGTAAAACTGTTGTTGCCGATAATACGATATCATCTGTGGGTACAACCAATCTGGATGTTCGAAGTTTTGAACAAAATTATGAAGTTAACGCAGTAATCTACGATGATTCCTTTGCAGTAGCTCTCAAAAATGATTTTTTAAATGATTGTAGTAAAAGTATTCGACTTAACTATGATACCTTTGTATTAAGACCTTGGCATGAAAAACTTAAAGAAGGAGTTGCTAAGATCTTTAGTCCTATTTTATAATTGTATATAATTTCTATAATGAAAACATCTAAGAATATAGGATTGGTATTATCTGGCGGAGGGTTTAAGGGTGTTGCCCATATTGGTGCAATTCAGGCAATACAAGAAGCCGGAATCAAACCTAATTACATCTCAGGAACCAGTGCTGGAGCAATAGTAGGCTCGTTATATGCCGGAGGATATTCTCCTCAGGAAATCAGAAATTTCTTTCAAAAAACATCCATATTTAATTTTAACAGGTTCACCCGTAAAAAAGCAGGGTTCTTAGATTCTGAAAAATTTCATGATGACCTTGAGAATTTTTTCCCTGAGAATTCTTTTGAAGCTTTACCTAAAAAACTTTTTGTTACCGCCACAAATTTAATAGAAGGAACAGTAGAAGTATTTGATAAAGGAGAATTAATCAAACCTATATTAGCCTCTGCCGCTTTCCCCGGAGTTTTTACTCCTATAATGATCCAAGATCAACTTTATGCCGATGGTGGTATTCTTGATAATTTCCCGGTATCACCACTTATGAAACATTGTGATATGATTATTGGTGTAGATGTATCTCCTATTAAAAAACCCAAGATTTCAGATTTTAAACACTCCTATAATGTAATGCAACGTGCCTACTACCTTAGGGCAATGCCAAATGCCGAAATCAAATTTAAACACTGTGATATTATAATTCAACCAAAGCAATTAGTCAATCACGGAATCTTTAACAGCAGCAGTATGGATAAAGTATATGCTCTGGGATATGAAGAAGCTCAATTACAATTAGAATTATTTCTAAAGAACAGAAAAAATGATTCAGGAAATTAAAAATAATTATGGTCATCTTTTTGAAGAAGAGCTTCTACAGGAAATCAACAATGTAGCTACTTTTAAAGAAGTACCAGAAGGTTTTGAGCTTATTCGACCGGGAAGCTATATAACCGCTATGCCTTTAATTCTTAATGGAGCTATTAAAATTCTTAGAGGAGATACTGATGGCGATGAGTTATTATTGTACTTCTTAGAACGTGGAGACACATGTGCTATGACCTTATCTTGTTGTTTAGGACATCATAAAAGCGAAATTAAAGCTGTTGCTGAGACCAATGCTAGATTGGTTATGATTCCAGTAGAAAAAATGGAAGAATGGACTGCAAAATACAAATCCTGGAGAGCTTTTGTATTTGAAAGTTATCATAAAAGATTAATAGAAGCCATTGAGACTATTGATAGTATTGCTTTCCTTAAAATGGATGATAGACTACTTAAATATCTTAAAGACAAAACAAAAATCAACCAAACCAATATCATTAATAATACTCATCAGCAAATTGCATATGATTTACATACATCAAGAGTTGTAATTTCAAGATTACTTAAAAAGCTTGAGCAAAACGGTATCGTAAAACTGAATAGAAATACGATTGAAATAGTACACTTCTGAACCTATGTAACAATTGTTACCGTATTGCAATAATAATTCCCTTATTTTTGACCAATAAATAATAAAGAACTAGTTTTTCCTTATAAAATTGAGGAAAGCTCAAAATAGAACACATGAAAATAGAACAAATATATACAGGATGTCTTGCACAAGGAGCTTATTACATCGAAAGTAATGGTGAAGTAGCTATTATAGATCCTTTAAGAGAAGTACAACCTTATATAGAAAAAGCTCAGGAAGATAATGCAAAAATTAAATACATCTTCGAGACACATTTTCATGCTGATTTTGTAAGTGGTCATGTTACTTTGGCAAAAGAGACTGGTGCAAAAATTATATACGGTCCTAACGCAAATACTTCTTTTGAAGCCATTATCGCTAAAGATGGACAAGAGTTTAAACTTGGAGATATCACTATTATAGCACTACATACTCCTGGGCATACTATGGAGAGTACCACATATCTTCTTAGAGATATAAACGGGAAAGATCATGCTATTTTTAGTGGAGACACATTATTTCTTGGTGATGTTGGACGTCCTGATCTTGCGCAAAAAGCGGCTCATTTAACACAAGAAGAATTAGCAGAGACCCTTTATGATAGTTTAAGAACTAAAATTATGCCTCTAGCTGATGATGTCATCGTTTATCCTGCTCATGGTGCTGGTTCTGCATGTGGTAAAAACATGATGAAAGAGACTGTGGATACTCTTGGTAATCAAAAGAAAATGAATTATGCACTGCGATCCGATATGACCAAAGAGGAATTTGTAAAAGAAGTTACAGATGGATTGTTGCCTCCTCCTTTATATTTTCCGCTAAATGTGAAAATGAACAAAGAAGGGTATACTGATATCGGAGACGTTCTAGAACGAGGAACAAAACCGTTATCCCCAAAAGAGTTTGAAAATTTAGCTAATGAAACCGGAGCTATTGTTCTTGATGTAAGACATCAAAACGAATATGTAAAAGGGCATATCCCCAGGTCTATATTTATAGGAATAGATGGTGGATTTGCTCCATGGGTTGGTGCTTTAATAGCCGATGTACAACAACCTATTTTATTGGTAACACCAGAAGGTAGAGTAGAAGAAACAATTACTCGATTATCAAGAGTAGGTTTTGATCATACTCTTGGGTATCTAGAAGGTGGTTTTGAAGCTTGGAAAGCATCTGGAGCCACATACGATACCATAACATCTATTTCTGCTTCTGAATTTAAAAACAGAATGGAGAATCAGGAACTTCCTGTCTTTGATGTACGTAAAGAAAGTGAATTTGTCGCAGAACATATAGATAATGCGCATAATTCTCCTTTAGATTTTATCAACGATTATTTAGCTCATTTCCCAGAAAACCAACCCTTTTATGTACATTGTGCAGGAGGATATCGTTCTGTAATTGCTGCATCAATAATAAAAAGTAGAGGTATACATAATTTAATTGATGTTGCAGGAGGATTTAAAGATATCAAAGAAGTTGGTATAAAAACTACAGAGTATGTGTGTCCTTCGACTTTGAAATAAATTAAAAATACGTGCAATGTAACATTTGTTACTGATAACTCCCCTGAGTTTTAATTTCTTTACTTCAAAATATTGCTTATGAATTGGATTTATCAACCTTGGCCTTGGTATATATCAGGACCATTAATTGCATTAGTATTGTTCCTATTACTAATGGTTGGAAAAGGATTTGGGATGTCCTCCAATCTAAGAACCATGTGTACCCTATGTGGTGCAGGAAAAACAACTGATTTTTTTAAGTTTGATTGGAAAACTCAACGATGGAATCTTTTGGTCGCTTTGGGAACAATCATTGGAGGGTTTATTGCTACCAATTTTTTATCTAATGATACAGCTGTATTAATGAATCCTGAAGTCATAACTGATCTTCAATTTAAAGGATTCATAGATGCTGGTAATGCTTACATGCCAGATTTTCTATTTTCTAACGAAATACTAACTGATCCAAAAGGAATTTTACTGCTTATAATTGGTGGTATATTAGTAGGTTTTGGAGCCAGGTATGCAGGAGGGTGCACCTCTGGACATGCTATCTCGGGGTTAAGCAATTTACAACTGCCCTCACTAATTGCGGTCATTGGCTTTTTTATTGGTGGATTGGTTATGATACATATTATTTTTCCTTTAATATTTTAAACATATGCGTTCAATTATATATTTATGTATCGGTATTTTCTTCGGAATTGTTTTATTCAAATCCGAAGCTGCTTCTTGGTTTAGAATTTATGAAATGTTTCAATTTGGATCTTTTCATATGTATGGCATCATTGGTTCTGCAGTTGGTTTAGGTATAGTAGTCACCCAATTTATAAAAAGATATAAGGTCAAATCCTTTTATGGAGATAACATTACTATCTTACCAAAAGACAAAAGTTTTAAGAGATACATGTATGGCGGAATAATTTTTGGGTTAGGGTGGGCTCTAGCCGGTGCATGTCCTGGTCCTATGTTTGTGCTTTTAGGAGCTGGTTATTTACCAATTTTCATTGTAATTATCTCAGCCATTTTAGGTACTTTTTTATATGGAGTGTTAAAAGCAAAACTACCCCACTAACTCCAATGTCAGTTCATTTTTACCAGGTTCATTGCGCTCCCAACAATTGATATTATAAAAAGTGGTTTCTGCAATATTAGTCAATGCTTCTTTTGTAAGAAATGCTTGATGGGGAGTAAGTAATACATTGGGATGATCAATAAGACGTTTTAATATGGGATCATCGAGTTTATCCTTAGAATGATCATAGAAAAAAACACCTCTTTCATGCTCATAAACATCTGCTCCATACCCCCCAATCCTTTTTGAGTCTAGTGCCTCCAATATATCTTGAGTGTACACCACTGCACCTCTTGCAACATTAACAAGCAACACCTCTCTTTTCATATGATTAATATAATTTACATCAATAAGATAGTGTGTCTCGGTAGTAAGCGGCATACTTAAAAATATTACGTCAGATTGTTTGCATAGGTCTTCTAACTCCACATATGTTACTTGGTATTTTTCCTTTAATTCTTGATTTTCATAAATATCATTGGCAATGATCTTACAATTAAATCCATGCATTATTTTAGCAATTACCGTTCCTATTCTACCTGTTCCTACAATACCAATTGTTTTTTTATTAAGATCAAATCCCACCAAGTTACTTACCGAGAAATTATAGTTTTTTACTTGATCATTAGCCTGTATCAATTTACGATTAAGACTTAACAATAATGCAACCGCATGTTCTGCTATTGCCTCTGGGGAATATCCGGCAGCATTAGCAACCTTTATTCCTAATTTCTTAGCCACGATAAGGTTTACATTATCAAATCCTGTAGAGCGCAGTGCAACATGTTTAACTCCGAAATCTTTTAATCTTTCTAATACTCTAGAGGATCCATTATCATCAGAAGAAATTGCTATGGCATCAAAACCAATAGCCAACCTAGCTGTTTCACAAGAAAGCTGCTCTGGTATGTATTTTATTTGATGTGTTTCATTGTTTGCTTTTTCCAGAAAGGGAATTTCAAAATCTTTAGCACTATATATCAATACCTTCATCTGTCATTTCTTCAATAATTAATAATTGTTGCCCTTTTAACGCCCATACCAGTACTTTAACATAATCGCTTACGGCTTTCTTAATATTTTCTGGCTCTGTAATATCTATTGATCCCTTCCAAATTAATTCTCTTTCTTTATCTGGGCAAATACAGTACAGGGATGATTCTGCATGAAAAATTTGATATGCAGAATAATAATCTTCATCATAATAAATATCTTGATTTTCATAATAATCGTCTCTAAAACTATCAAATGTCTTATCAAGATTTCTATATGCTTTTACCACCGTGACTTTATCTTCAACTCCAAGTACTTTGGAAAGTAAAATAGCGTCAAAACCTTTTTCAATAAGCTGAGACTCAAGGCTCATCACTTCTGTTTCGGTCTTGGGAGAATTGGTGAAAGATTTTTCAAAATAATCTAAACTCTTTACTGCTTTAACCCCGTTTTTTTTCAGTTCTCCTGCAAGTTTCTTCTCGAATACTTTTCTTGCATTTTCATCTGGAGTAATACCTATTACCAGCACCTTTTGCGCTTCAAACGTATCGATATCAGGATTTTTCCAGTTTTCAACCAGTTCACTTGATGTACAAGCACTAAATAATCCGGTAATTATTAAAAGAGAAAGATACAGTTTGTTCATGTTTTCTAAATTGGTTTTTACTTTATAAGTTTATCTAATCGTTCTGTTACAATACTTGTATACTCAGATGTTTTTTCTAGAATAGATTCTCCCGATATAACATCTACTTCTTCGAGAGCAATATTGCTACTCCCTACTGTAGATAGGATGATAAGTTTATCTAATTGATCCGGGTGTTCTTCTATAAATTTTTTAATATTAAGCGGTGGACTGCCATACTCCCAAGAATTAATGATCACTATGGCGTCCCATTTATCAATATTTACAGTAAAAAAAGTATATGCATCGATTACTTTAAAATGAATATCATCTTTTTTATAATGTTTTAAAATCCCTTGTACTAGTGAATCTTTAAATCTACTACCTTGTGATGCTATCAAAACTTTAGTTTGTAGACTAGACTGATTAACTTTTAAAGGAATCACAGTATCCATACTATACTTATATTCATACCATATCCAATATCCAGCAAAAAGAATAAAAATCAGGATGAGTATTTTTCTAACAACTCTCATCAAAAATTAACTTAATAATCGTTTTTGTTTCCCTAGTTTCATTATCATTTTAATCAGGTCAAAAATCTTTCTTTTCAATACTTTGTAATCATTAAGGTAGATATTTACTATTATGGTCAATTCTCTATGATCTTCTTTATATTGCTTTTCTTTTTTGGGTTGATCGATACCGTCCATCAGTATTGTTAATTCATTATGATGGTTGATTATTTTTTTTAGAAGCGGATCGATTTCTTTTCTTTTAGTAGATAATTCATTAACGATATCTCTACTTTTTTCAAAAGTTTTTTCAGAGATTAATTCTATAGTATGGTTTTTAATAAGTTCGTCTAGAAAATGTTGTTCATCCTTAATAAACTTAAGTTCTAAAACCCATTGAATAGAAGTTTCATGCAACTCTTCGGGACTTCGCCATTCTATATATTTTACATTTGGTTGTTTTGGTTTCATGATATCTTATTTTTTTAAGGAATATTAAAAAACAGAGGATAATGCCCCTATTATCCTCTGTTTTTGTTATTGAGGTTAATCGATCTCAATTACCTTTTTTGGTTGTTCTTTTGCTTCTTCTCTCTTTATGAGATTAAGGGTAAGAATTCCATTTTTGTACGTGGCTTTTACATCTTCATTTTGGTTTACACTGGCAGGTAATTGTAGTTTTCTGTCAAATTCATTGTAACTAAATTCTCTGCGTGTATATCCTTCCTCTTCTTCTACCTCTTCTTTTCTTTTTTTTGCACAAATGTGTAGCATTTCATCTTCCATAGTTATTTCAATATCTTTTTTTGAAAAACCAGGAACCGCGAGTTCAATTTCAAAATCATCCTTGTTCTCTTTTACATTCATTGCAGGAAGCTTTCTATCTCTTACAAAAAAATCATCTGCAAAAAAATCTTCGGTATCTAACCAATTGGATACTCGATCATTTACCCAAGGAAATCTGTTTTTGTTAAATTTAATTAATGACATAACGTTAAGGTTTAATAGAGTTATTATATCCAAAGTTAAGTTGACAACAATCATATTAAAATGATAATTATCAGTTTATTAGTTTTTAACTTTACTTTTTATTCTTTCTTAAAATGCCACCAGCATAGCTAAAAACTTCTGATTTTAATTTTCTAAAGTTTTTGTAAAAATCTCGTAATTTATCTCTTAATGATTCATGATTCTTATTGTAAAAATGATCGCAGGAAATCGTATCGCACTCCATCATACCACCCAATTGATTTTCATGCTTTTTTATTTGATCATTAAACTCTTCTAATATCAATTCTATCTTTTCTATTTCTAGTCTAAATTCATGTAATCGTTCAAAAAGATTTGGCGTGGTGGGTTCGAACACATAAGAATTTAGTAATTGATTAATAAAAAGTATTTCATCTTTGATAAAACAAAGGCTTGACTTCCATTCTAAAACATCAAAATGTATATTCTTAAGTTCTTTTTCTAAAATTGTATTTGGTTCTGCTGTCATTTTTCTTGGTTTTTAAAGTCAAAAAAAGGTAACCAAATTTAGGCATGTAGAAAATGATAATTATCAGATTTAATAACTTCCTCTCCTAATGACTATTTATAGTTTCCCGGCTGTTTAAAAGTGATCCCTGTCAGTATAAAGTTCCTCCCTGCAGTATTTTATCCTTTCCCCGAAGTTCTTTTTGTTTCCCTGGGACATCGAGATAGCTTCCCGGGAGGTTTTTTGGTTTTTCTGGAGGGTTAAGCCCCTTTCTCCGGATGCTGGGAATTATATTTTATATAGCGGGACAATACCTTATGCTTCTGGGAGAAGAAAAAAATCAATAACCTCGAAGCAAACTTAGGGAATTAGCCCTTCGATGAGGAATTAAACCATGATTTCTATAATCTCGTGTAACTTAGGGATATGAGGTTTCCAACGATAAGTATCTTGTATTTTTACCCGTAATGCATTTGCTGCAGAAGCTTCTCCATGTATCAGAAAAACTTTTTCGGGAATGTTCCTGATCTCCCGCATCCATTCTAATAATTCTTGCTGATCTGCATGAGCAGATAGGCTTTCTATTTGATGTATTTTTGCATTTACCTGATAATATTTTCCAAATAACTTAACCTCATGAGTTCCTTCTTGCAATAATCTTCCTCGAGTACCTTCTGCTTGATAACCAACTAACAAAATTGAAGTATTAATTCGATCTATCAGTTGCTGCAGATAAGTAAGTACTCTTCCTCCTGTAACCATACCACTACCCGCAATAACAATTTTGGGGTGGGAGTTATCAATAATCTCCCATGTTTCTCTATATGAGGTCACAATGGTACTATGATGGCAAGCTGCATAATACTCATTTATAGGAACTTTATGCCAGTCGGGAAAACGTTCAAAAACAGAAAGTACATTATTCCCCATGGGACTATCTACATAAACTGGTACATTAGGGATTCTGTTTTTTTGATATAATTTCCATAATATGTACATCAGTGTTTGTAAACGTTCTACTGCAAATGATGGAATAATTAACGTTCCTCTGTTATGCAAAGTCTCATTAATCAAAGTAATCAGTTTTTCTTCTATGTCATCATTGGGATGACGCTTATTACCATATGTACTTTCTATAAAAAGAAAGTCTGCCCAATCGGGTTTTTCTGGAGCTCGAAGCAACACATCATTATTTCTTCCTATATCACCAGAAAACACAAAGATTTTACCATGAATATCTAATTCTATAAAAGTTGACCCAATAATATGACCATTATACCGAAACCTATATTTTATATCTGTTGATAGTGGAATCCATATATCTTTTTCAACGCTTTTAAAGCGTTGTATTGTTTTTTCTGCATCCTTCTGTGTATAAAAAGGTAATGCTGGATGATGTTTTGAGTATTTTTCTTCATTTGCTTTTTCTGCTTCTTCCTCATGTATCTTTGCGCTGTCTTTTATTATAATTTCTGAAATTGCCAAAGTTGGTGCAGTAGCAATAATATCCCCGGTAAAACCTTGTTTTATTAACCGAGGGAGGTAACCTGTATGATCCAAATGCCCATGGGTAAGAAGCACAACATCAATACCACAGGCCGCAATAGGTAAATTTTTCCAGTTTAATTCACGTAATTCTTTTACCCCCTGAAACATTCCACAATCAATCAAAATATTATACTGAGGTGTTTCAATATAAAACTTGGATCCAGTAACGGTACCTGCAGCACCCAAAAAATGAATTCGAACTAGTGGCATAGAAGTTTTTTTTACTCATTACATAACATTTCAATCTCATTAAGAATCTTCTTTTTTCGCTGCTCAGAAATACCCAAATGATCTAAATAGAAAACATCACCTGTTAATTGTTTACACAACACCACATCTCTGCTTAATAGAAATTGTTTTTCTCGATTGGTTAATAATGTAGAAACCGTTATAGGGTATAATCGTAAACGATCTATTCTATCTTTAAGACTGTTTTTTTCTGGATAATCCCAACTTAGCAAGTACAACCCCATACATTCTCCATATTGAATTGCATCTTTTGTAAATCGTGTATTAGTTACCACCCAACCTTCTTTAAGAGTTGTTTTGTTTTTATTTTTATTTAGTGTTTTGATATCTTGAAATCGAGATTGTATGTATAGTGGAACTTTTACATTACAATTACGTCCTTCTTCACCATGAAATTTGCACTCTATTAGCAGGTAATCATCATTCTTATCGGCTACTATATCTACTTCATGAGATACACAATTACCCTGAATAATTTGTCCAACCCTCACCTGGTAACCAGAATATTTCAATATTGCTGCAACAAAACGTTCAAAAGGAAAACCTGTTGGCCCTAATTCATAAATTGCTTTCTTGAGTTTATATTTTGAAGCAAAAACAGATTTCTTCTTTTTAAGTAAAGCAAAAGCCCGATTATAAATTTCTTTAGTAGAAATTCCTTGATATAATTCATCTCGAACAACATCTAGAATATATGCTATCGCTTTATCATCGGCTCCACTTCGTTGCAAAGATTTACGAAGCTTATGCAGTGAAAACTTAACCTTTTCACCAGTAGATTTTAAAATATCAAAATCCTGGTTTTGCATTAAATGTTTATTAATTATGGTTAAAAAGCACTCTTAAACTTATTAAAATAATCTCTTACCAAAGCTTTGGTTTGGTTGTCGGTCATACTATCTGCAATAAGGACATCTTTTACTTTTTTGGCAACATCTTTATAATTATCATTTAATTCTTTATTAAATCTATCTCTGGCCTCTGCTGGTCCAAAAATGACAATCCTGTCTGCATCCTGTATTAACGGAACTATCGTTTTAACATATGCTCTAAATTGGTGTTTTTCTCGCTCTAAATATTTACTATCCTGTACTACATCCTGGGGTCCTCCTTTAAGTCGTGTTCCCGAACCACCATGTATACGATAATTCTCAATTTCTGACGGAATGGTTGTCATATCTTCACTTTCTTCTTTTACAGAAATAATATGAGCTTTTTCTTTATCTATCCAGATTCCTAAATTTTTCATTTGTTCTTTTTTTATTGTTTTTTAATTTCTTAAATCATGTAATGCCAATACAGGTACTTTAGAATGATGGCCTAAATCCTTGACCATTGGTCTGGAGAAAATACTCCCAAAAAAGCTGTGTTTTCTATTAAAAAAGATCACCATATCACTTTCTCTACTTTCTACAAAACACCGTACTCCAGATTTAACATCGATACTATGAAGTGTATGAAAATTATGTTTTAAGTTTTCAAAATATTCTTTTAATAATCGTTTATTACTTTTCTGGTCTTCTGTCAAATCTTCTCCATGAGAAATGTGTAATATGCGTAATTCGGCATTACTCATTTGCACAACATCAATAAGAGTTTGTAATTCTCTTCTTTTATAATTCATCTTATAATCTGTGGGAAATACAATTTCTTTCAATGCTCTATAATCTGCTTCATCTGGTATTGCCATTACAGGACAGTTTCTTGATTTCTCCATAACAAGAACAGTATTACTCCCATAAATAACCTCGCTGGCATTAGTTGTTCCTTTTGTGCCCATGATGATCATTTCTATATCCTGTTTTTCTACAATATCTTTGATGGCATCCAATATTCCATTAAACTGTGATACCATAAAAAACTTGTGATTGGGATAATCATCTCTAAAACTTAGTCTTTCCAAAATTTTACTTAATCCCTTCTCTGATTTATCTCTGGCTTCATCATAAAGCTTTTCTCCCGGTTCTGGAACCATCATACTTTCTAAAGCATAACCGGTAGCATTAAAGGCGTTAAGCACATAAAAATCACAAGCCTCATTTTTATAAAGCTCTAAAGCATATACTATAGCATTCCATGCATTTTTTGAAAAATCGGTAGGTAATAAAATCTTCTTTTTCATCAGTTAGGTTTTTTATTATTAGTGTTGTAAATGTATAGGTATACTTAGATGAATACTATGATAATTATCAGCTTGATGCTGGCATGACTAAAAAAGGAATAGTCAAACGAAAGCCTATTTTTTTGATTACGGCTTCTCTGGTTATACTTTCTATAAAACCATGTTTATAATGAAGCATAGATAACATATCAATCTTCATTTCATCAATAAATTCATTGATGACTCTTGATTTTTGATCGAACTTAGAAACCCAATGCATATTATATTTAACCTCTTTAAGATGTTCTTTTAGTTGTTTAAAATTACGTTCTTGGATTTCATCTAGTTGTTCTTTTTCATGAATATGTACAACTCTAATTTTGGAGTCAAATAACGATGCTATATCTATAAGCGGTTTTAGTTCCTCTTTGCTTTTAGAACGGCTTAAATCTGTTGCAAAAGCTATTTCTTGTGGTATCTTAAAATCAAATTCATCTGGAATTGCTAATATGGAACAACCTCTAATTTTCTGTATAGCTCTTACGGTATTACTACCCATTAAAACCTCTTTAGCACCACTGGCTCCTTTGGTGCCCATCACGACCAAATCAATGCTTTTACTTTTTACGGTTTTGTTAATGGTTTCAGAGAGTTTTTTAGAAACTGAAATCATCTCAAATGTATGATTCAGATCTTCTGTATCTCTTGTTATTGCATGAAAAGTCTCAGTAAGTTTTTCCCGCGACTCATTACTTAATTCCTTATATAGCTTTTCTCCTTTACTTGTATTTAATCTACTAGTCAAAACAGGTGTTTCGACACTAAATGTATTTAGAATATAAAAATGACAAGCCTCATTTTTAAAAAGCTTTGTAACGTAGCAAAGTGCACTATATGCATTGTTAGAAAAATCGGTAGGAACAAGTATTTTTTTCATAATCTTTAGTTTTATCATATAGGACATAAAACTATCTCCAAAACACAAAAAATACTATGATAATTCTCAGGAATACCCTTAAAATTTCATTATTTTTTTGTTATTACGTCCTCTTCAGAAAATGTAGTTTCGGTGTTTTCAAAATTGAATTCGTGAGGAACGGCCAAAACTGGACAACATTTGATTTTTTGAATGATGTTTGATGTATTACTCCCCATAAAAAAACCTTTGGCACCAGTTGCTCCTTTGGTTCCCATCACGATAAGGTCTATTTTTCTTTGTTTTACAGTTTCTTCAATCACTTCATGAAGTTTTTTTGCGGTACAAATTGTTTCAAAAACATGTCCAAAATCTTCAGAATCTCGAACAATAGAATGGAATGTTTCTTCTAATTTTTCCTTAGACTCTTTTCTTATTTGTTCATCTCCAATACTCGTATCAATAATACCTGTAAAAAGTGGAATTTCTACATCACCAGCATTCAAAATATAAAATTGACAAGCTTCATTCTTAAACAAACGTGTAGCATAGTAAAGAGCACTGTATGCATTATCAGAAAAATCGGTAGGAACAAGTATTCGTTTCATGATATTTACTTTAAAATTATAGCATAAAATTATACTCAATTCATTAGAAATAATATGATATTTATCAGTCATCAGAAGGAATAACCAAAAAAGGAATATTGGTATGAAATGTCATTTTTTTAATCACTGGTTCTTTGGTTAACCGTTCTATAAAACTATGTTCATAATTGATCATAATAAGGAGGTTAATCTCCAATTCTTCAATACACGCCTGAATAGCCTTTTCTGTTGTTGAAAAATCTGAAATAACATGAAAATCATAGTTAACCTTCTTAAAATACTGCTCTAACGTATTCGAATTGTAATGTTGTATATTATCTAGTCCAGGTTGATCATACACATGGATCATTCTAATGGTTGCATTATGATTTTTTGCAAAATCAAGTATAGGTGAAATCTCTGCTTTATGATACAATCGCTTAAAGTCTGTTGCAAAAGCTATTTCTGAAATCTTCTCAAAATATACATCCTCAGGAACAACCAAAATTGGACAGTTGGATATGTTCTTAATCACTTTCTGCGTATTACTTCCCAAAAAAGCTTCCTTTACACCCGTTGCTCCTTTGGTTCCCATAACGATCATATCAAAAGAATATAATTGTATCAGTCTATTTATAGTATCTAATAAAGAACCTGATTTAGAAATTGTTTTGAAATTATGTTCCAAACCCGGTTTAGAGTTTTGAATATCATCTAATATCATTTTCAATCCTTGTTCAGATTCTACCTTAATTCCTTGGTAGAAACGACCAATCCGCTGAGAACTTACTGTTGTTAATAGTTGTACCGGGTTGAGCTCATATGTATTTAACAGGTAAAACTCACAGGGAACATCTCTATATGCCTCGATCGCATACAATATGGCATTCCATGCATTATCAGAAAAATCAGTCGGAATTAGAATTCGTTTCATACGTTTCATCACTTTATAAATTATGATTGCATTCTTTTTTCTGAAGGAATTACTAAAAACGGAATATTAGTATGATAAGCAACTTGGTTAATAACAGGTTTAAATAATAGATTTTCAAAAAAGGAATGTTTATTATGGATCATTACCAATAAATTGATTTTATACTTTTTCTGAAAATCTTCTACGGCTTCTAGTACATCCATTCCATCGGCAATATGAAAAACATGAGCGTTATCTTTAAAATATATATCAAGAAAATCCTTAACTTTTTGCTGATCATCATTTAAGGGTACTCCATAATATGCATTTAAAATATTAAGTCTACATATATGCTTATCGCATATTTCTTTTATCAATGGCAGAAATGCATTATTTACATTAAAATTATAATCTGTTGGAAACAAAACATCTTTTGGCGCTTCAAATTCAAAATTAGAAGGAACCGCAATAACAGGACATTTTACTTTTTTGATAGTGTACATTGTATGTGTCCCTATAAATATTTCTTTGGCACCAGTAGCTCCTTTTGTACCCATTACAATAAGATCAATAGCATACTTTTCTAGCACTTCCTCAATTTCGCCGATCAACGTATTAAAAGCTGATAATCTAACAAAACTATGTTTTGGATTATCAAATTCTGCCCTAATTTTCTCCTCGGTTCGTTTAATATCACGTTTAGAATTTACCATTGCTACATCCTCTAGTCCATATAATGTTGGATTTTCGATAAGATATCCTGCATGATAAGATACTGGGGTGAATGTATTGAGAAGATAAAAAGTAACTTCCTCATGTTTAAAAAAATGCATTGCATATCTGATTGCATTAAATGCATTGTCAGAAAAATCGGTAGGTAACAAAATTTGTTTCATCTTATGTATGTATTAGTTGTTCAAACCTGTACTGATAAAATCTGTCTTAAGATCGTTTTAAATTCTGCATAGCTAAAAATGGAATTTTAATATGTAATCCTATTTTATCGATAGTAGACTGATATAAAATATTCTCCAGATAAGAATGTCTTGAGTTTACCATCACCAAAAAGTCTATCTCGTTCTTCTCTATAAATCCATTAATTGCATTGGTAAGGTTTTTTGCATCTTCTCTATGAAATACCAATTCTATATCTGGTAATGAATCCAATATGAATGCCTTATTATCTTCTTGCCTTATTGAAAGTTTATCATAATCTGAAACATATAGAAAATTGATAACAGATCTAAAACTTTTAGTTAATGTACTTAACAGCTTTAATTCTCTTCTTTTAAAGGGTAAAAGATAGTCTGTGGGAAATAAAATATTCTTTGGTTGTTGGTATTTACAATTACTGGGAATTGCCAATAAAGGGCATTTTACATATTTAAGCACCTGTAAGGTATTACTTCCAAAAGTAAGTTTTCTATCATCTGTTTTGCCTCTGGTACCCATAATGACAATATCTATATTTTCCTTATCCACCAAATCATTTGCTTCATCAACCAGACTTCCAAATACTGGTAAAGCAATATATTTATGTCGTGGATTTGGAGATATTTCTTCTAATGTAGACAACGTACTATGTAATGCAACACTAGAGTTCTTATATGCCGTTTCTTTTAGTTCTTCAAAAACATCTCTGGACACCTGAGTGTTATTCTCATACACCTCATCGGCGTACGCATTTAAAATAAAAAACTCACATCGCTCATACTTAAAAAGTTCAACAGCATATTGTAAAGCATTCATTGCATTTTCTGAAAAATCTGTAGGGATTACTATTTTTCTCATTTGGTTCTTTTTTATGACATAGTGCATTCAAAACTAAGTCTTAAGAGAGGCAAAAACTATGATTTTTATCAGTCTGGCAATTATGATATTTGTCATAGTTTATCAGACCACACTTCTTCAAATTTGCAACAAATAGATTTTTATGTCTGAGTCTACTTGTTTTCACTGCGGAATTGATTGTGGTAAAACGGTAATTAAATTTGATCAAAAAACATTCTGCTGTAATGGGTGCAAAACCGTATATGATATTTTTTCGTCTAATGATCTATCCTGCTATTATGACCTACAGTCTGCTCCTGGAGCCATTCCTAAAGAAATTCAAGGAAAATACGATTATCTCGATACTGATATTATTGCTAAAAAATTAATCGAATTTGATGACGGAAATACCCAAATCATAACACTATACATTCCTCATATACACTGTAGCTCTTGCATTTGGATTTTAGAAAACTTACATAAACTTCAAACTGCAATTACCGCTTCCCAAGTGAACTTTCCAAAAAAAACGGTTCGTATCACCTTTAAAAGTGATGCTATCTCACTTAAGGAAGTAGTTATTTTACTTCATACTATAGGTTACGAACCTTATATTAGTCTTGATGATTATGCTACAGCAAAAAAGAAAATTGATAGGAGTTTACTCTATAAATTAGGCATTGCAGGTTTTGCTTTTGGAAATGTAATGTTTCTGTCCTTTCCAGAGTATTTTGAAGTATCAGAATACTGGCTTGAGCAATACAAACCTATTTTTAGATGGTTAATGTTTGCCTTTTCTATACCTGTAGTTTTTTATGCTGCACAGGAGTATTTTATTTCAGCATATAAAGGTTTGCGTTCTAAATTATTAAATATCGATGTCCCCATTGCTTTAGGAATTTTGGTTCTTTTTTTACGTAGTACAGCAGAAATTATTTTTGATTGGGGGACTGGTTTTTTTGATAGCCTAACCGGTTTAGTATTCTTTTTACTGCTTGGGAAATTTTTCCAGAAAAAAACCTACTCCTTTTTATCTTTTGAAAGAGATTACAAGTCCTATTTTCCTATCGCAGTAACACGAATTTCGACTGCGAAGCATAAAAAAGAACGAAAAGAAGAAAACATACAAATATATGATATCAAAAAGGGAGATCGATTGTTGATTAGGAATGGTGAATTGATCCCTGTAGATGCCATTCTTATCGATGGTAATGCGCAAATCGATTATAGTTTTGTAAGCGGAGAAAGTGATTCTGTTCATAAACAGTCAGGCGATACTCTTTTTGCAGGAGGGAGACAACTTTATGGGGCTATTGAAATCGAAGTATTAAAATCAGTAGAACAAAGTTACCTTACTCAACTCTGGAGTAATGATGTATTTAACACTGATAAATCAGCATCTTTTACTAATCTCACTGATATTATAAGTAAATACTTCACAATAGCTATTTTGTGTATCGCTATAATTTCTACTTCATATTGGTTATTTACAGATGTTTCAAAAGCTATACACGTTTTTACAGCAGTACTTATTATTGCTTGTCCATGTGCATTAGCATTAGCGAGACCCTTTGCATTAGGTAATATTCTGCGAATCTTCGGAAAAAATAAATTTTACCTTAAAAATGCAGATGTAATAGAACGATTGGCATTGACTGATACTATTATTTTTGACAAAACGGGTACCATAACCACCACGATAACGAGTAACGTAACTTATGAAGGAATGCAATTAACTCCAGAGGAAGAATCTTTGCTCAAAAATACACTTCGAGCTTCAAATCATCCGCTTAGCAGAACACTTTATAATGTTTTAGCAGAACATGATATTCTAACTTTGGATGAATATCAGGAATATGTGGGCAAAGGTATTGAAGGTAAATCTGCCGATCATACCATTAAAATAGGCTCTCCAAACTTTGTAGGAAATGAAGACCTTTCTAAAGTATTTAGTACAACTGTGCACGTAAGTACTAATGATGAATATAAGGGCCATTATACTTTTTATAACCAATATAGAAATGGTGTAAAAAAAGTATTTAATCAACTATTTAAGAACTATCAACTAGCCATATTATCAGGTGATAATGAAGGTGAAAAGGAATACTTGCAAAAAGTATTGCCCGAAAACACTTCTTTAATCTTTAATCAAAAACCCGATGATAAACTTAATTATATAAAAATGTTACAACAACAACATAAAAAAGTAATTATGGTTGGTGATGGGTTAAATGATGCCGGAGCTTTAGCACAAAGTGATGTAGGTATAGCTGTATCAGAAAATGTAAATGTATTCTCGCCGGCTTGTGATGGAATTTTAGATGCCTCTCGATTTGATAAGATATCAACCTATCTAATGATATCTAAAAATGCTATTAAAATTATTAAATCAAGTTTTATATTATCTTTTTTATATAACTGTGTTGGACTTTATTTTGCTGTGACTGGTCAGCTTTCTCCAATAATAGCTGCAATATTAATGCCTTTGAGTTCGATATCAATAATAGTATATGTTACCATACTAACCAATTGGATAGGTCAAAAAGTAAATGATAATCATAAGGATTTATAATTTGTTCCTAAATGTTTAAAACACATTAAATATGGAAACTACAGAGGACCATAACCCAATGGCACATTTCCAGCAATGGTTTTATGAAGTCGAAAAAGCTCATCCAGAAGACGAGGTTAATGCGATGATATTATCAACTATAGGTTTAGATGGTTTTCCAAAAAACAGAATTGTTTTATTAAAGCGTTTTACCTGGGAAGGTTTTGTTTTTTTCACTAATTACTATAGTGAGAAGGGAAAAGCGATAGCAAAGGACAATAGAGTTTCTTGTTCTTTTAATTGGACTGCTTCAAAACGTGAAGTCCTTATTACTGGAAAAGCAGAAAAAATCCCAGAAAATCTATCTGAAGGATATTTTGAATCACGTCCAGAAGGAAGTAAATTAAGTGCATGGGTATCTCATCAAAGTGATGTGATTTCTTCTAGAAAAGTATTAGAGGACCGCCTAAAAAAGTATAAAACAAAATTTAAAAACAAAATCATTCCTAAACCTAAGTATTGGGGCGGATATATAATCAAACCAGAAACGATTGAGTTTATCTTACACTCTGAAAAAATAAAATTTAAACACAGGACAAAATACAGACTTCTATCTAATTATTGCTGGTCTAAGAATATACAAATTATTATAGATTAAAGATCTTTATTAAGCTAATTCTTTACTTTACAACTGGCTATCCCAAATAATTTATATAATGGACACCAACCCATAAAACCAGTAATAACTAATACTCCTGATACTGATAATAAAACAATTCCTAAGGTATCAGATATAAAATTGTTATAAAATAAATATGCTAATACTACACCTAAAATGATTCTAATGATAGCATCTATCTTTCCTAAATTCTTTCGCATAACGATTTAATTTAAAAGTGAATACTCTATTAACTTCTATAAAGTTCTTAAAGAATTTGAAAGTATTGTATGATAAATGTCACCTATAAAATGAAATAGGAAAAATCAATGTATTGCAAAAAAAAGGCTAAATCCTAATAGAATTTAGCCTTATCAACACATAATAACACTCCACTTAATGCGCATAGCATTTAATTCTTCTAAACAAAGTCTCGTCATAATTGTAAAGATTTGTTGTGCAATCCAAAAACATATTTTGTTTTTGTGTCGCTGATTTTAGTCTTTTTCTGATGTTTCTTAAAGTTCTCATGATGATTAGTTTTTATTCCCTGTTGTTTCGGGAGTTGATTGATGTAAAATTTAACTATCGTTATTTATAACGCCTCTTTGTATTCCAGGTATATCCTACAGTTCCACTTAATTTTCTTGTAATTCTGTTGCTATCTAAAGTTCTCATAATTTCTGTATTTTAATGATTTTGATATATAAATTGATCTTTTGGTTTTTATAGTAAGATTATCTGTAACGTCTCTTTGTGTTCCAGGTATATCCTTTGGTTGCACTTAATTTTCTTGTAATGCTATTGCTATCTAAGGTTCTCATAATTTCTATATTTTAATTGTTTTTGATTATAAATTGTTATCTCTTGATGTTAGTATTTAGGTTATCTGTAACGTCTCTTTGTGTTCCAGGTATATCCTATAGTTGCGCTTAATTTTCTTGTAATTCTGTTGCTATCTAAAGTTCTCATATTTTATATATTTAATTGTTATTTATACTTACTAGACGTCAAGAGTTTATTTTTGTTACAGTACTATGTATAAAAAGGTACTATTTTAACAATTATTAACATTTTGTACCTCAAAAACAGGTACTGGGAGTTGGTTTAAGCCTAGAATGATCCTTTATTATTAAAACCTGACAAATGTCATTTTTTAAGAAAATCTTCAAACATACTTTTGGCTCACAATCAAAGTAAGCATGAGTGTAATCTATGTACTCTTAACGATTAGTATTATCGTTGCCATCGTCTTTTTTATAAGTTTTATTATATCTGTCAGGAATGGACAGTATGATGATGTGTACACTCCTTCTATTCGAATGCTCTTTGAGGATGAACTTATAAAAGAAAACAAAGAAAAATCTTCAGAATCCAATAAAACTAAACAATCATAATATGGAAATGGAACAATTCTATTACGATAATAAAATCGTGAAAAAATTCTTATATGCAACCATGTTTTGGGGCATTGTAGGAATGTCTGTAGGTCTACTACTAGCATTCATGTTTTTATTCCCTAATGTAACAGATGGTATCTCATGGTTGAGTTTTGGTCGTTTAAGACCATTACATACAAATGCCGTTATTTTTGCTTTTGTAGGTAACGCTATCTATGCAGGAGTCTATTACTCTACCCAGAGGTTGCTAAAGACCCGAATGTTTAGCGACGCATTAAGTAATATTAATTTTTGGGGTTGGCAGTTTATTATTGTTTTAGCCGCAATAACATTACCATTAGGATATACTTCTTCAAAAGAATATGCAGAACTCGAATGGCCAATTGACATTGCTATTGCCATCATCTGGGTAGTTTTTGGATGGAACTTAATAGGAACTATTTTAAGAAGACGACAACGGCATATGTATGTAGCAATTTGGTTTTATCTTGCCACTTTTGTTACTGTTGCGGTTTTACATATTTTTAATAGCCTCGAACTTCCTGTAAGTGCTTTAAAAAGTTATTCTGTATATGCAGGTGTTCAGGATGCATTAGTACAATGGTGGTATGGCCATAATGCAGTTGCATTTTTTCTTACCACTCCTTTCTTAGGATTAATGTACTATTTTGTTCCTAAAGCTGCCAATAGACCTGTATACTCATATCGATTATCTATTGTCCATTTCTGGTCTTTAATATTTATCTATATCTGGGCAGGACCTCATCACCTTCTATATTCATCTTTACCTGATTGGGCACAAAATCTTGGTGTAGCATTTTCTGTAATGCTTATTGCTCCATCATGGGGAGGTATGATTAATGGCCTCTTGACCTTAAGAGGAGCGTGGGATAAAGTACGTACTGATCCCGTTTTAAAATTTATGGTAGTTGCCATTACAGGTTATGGTATGGCCACTTTTGAAGGGCCAATGCTTTCTTTAAAAAACGTAAATGCTATTGCTCATTTTAGTGATTGGATTATAGCACATGTTCATGTTGGAGCTTTAGCATGGAATGGGTTTTTAACTTTTGGTATGATCTACTGGATGGTACCAAAACTAACCAAAACAAAATTATGGTCTACAGGCCTTGCTAATTTACATTTCTGGATTGGTACTTTGGGGATTATCATGTATGCACTACCAATGTATGTTGCCGGTTTTGTGCAGGCATCTATGTGGAAACAATTTAATCCCGATGGGACACTTACCTACGGTAATTTCTTAGAAACCGTTAATGAAATCATTCCTATGTATTGGATGCGTGCTATCGGAGGTAGTTTGTTTATTTTGGGAACCTTTGTAATGCTATATAACATTATTAAAACGATACAAAGTGGAAGTAAAGTTACTGATGAATTAGCCGAAGCTGCTCCGTTACAAAAAGTAACTCGATTTAGAACTGCTAACGAAGGGTACCACACCTGGCTAGAAAGAAGACCTGTTAAACTAACCATCTTTGCTACAATTGCAATTTTGATTGGTGGTATTGTTCAAATCGTTCCTACCATAATGGTAAAATCCAATATTCCAACAATAACCAGTGTAAAACCTTATACTCCGCTTGAGCTTGAAGGAAGAGATCTCTATATACGAGAAAGTTGCGTATCCTGTCATTCACAAATGATTCGACCATTCCGTAGTGAAGTAGAACGTTATGGAGAATATTCTAAAGCTGGTGAATATGTATATGATCACCCTTTCCTTTGGGGAAGTAAACGTACTGGACCCGATTTAATGAGGATTGGAGGAAAATATTCTGATAACTGGCATTTAAATCATTTTTATGATCCACAAACTACCTCATCAGGATCAATTATGCCTAGTTATAAATGGTTGATTAAAAACAAACTTGATCGTTCACAAACCGAAGATAAAATGAATGCTATGGTATCTCTGGGTGTCCCTTATACTCCAGAAGAGATAGACAGAGCACAACAGTGGATGGATGAGCAAGCAACGCAAATTGAAAAAAATCTGTACACCGACCCTGATTTTGCAAAAACATATGAAGCTGATAAAAAATATGCCAAGGAAAACGGATTGGATTTTATCGAAATGCGCGATAGAGAAGTCGTTGCGCTCATAGCATATATCCAAAGATTAGGAACTGATATAAAAGTTAAAAACCAAGAGAACATAGTTCAAACTAAAGAATAAACGCCATGCTAAAATTTATAAAAGGTCACATGGAGAGTATTGAAGGTATTGAGATCTATCCTATGATTTCATTACTCATATTTTTTATATTCTTCGCCGGATTATTCTGGTGGGTGATCACAGCAAAAAAAGAACATATAAAAGAGGTAAGTCAAATTCCTTTAGAAACCGAAAACGATATACAATCATGAGAAGTACTTCATCCTATTTAAGAGTGCTTGCCTTTTTAGGTATTGCTTATATATTAATAGAACTTACTGTCGAATCTGGAGAACAATCTGCATTCATTGCACAACCATTAACATGGTTAGTCTTAGGAATGGTTTTACTATTTATTGTGGCGATAGAGATTAGTTTACAGGCTTTAAGAAGCATCTTGTTTCGCTCTTTAAATCCAGAGGCCCAAGAACGTTATCTCCTGGCAGAAAAAACTAAAAAAGAAAAACAATTTGGGTGGATTAAAAAGATCTATCTAAAATTATTGGATAGTAAACCTGTAGAAGAAGAAGGTGAGATTATTCTTGATCATAATTATGATGGGATTCAGGAACTGGATAATAATCTCCCGCCATGGTGGGTGTATGGTTTTTATGCAACCATCGTATTTGGAGCTGTATATTTAGTTCGCTTTCATATTTTCAATGATTATACACAAACAGAAGAGTATGAAACTGAGGTTGCCGAAGCCAAAATTGCTATCGAAGAATACAAAAAAACTGCAAAAGACTTAGTCGATATAAACACAGTAACTCTGCTTACAGAAGCCTCAGATATTAACGCTGGAAAAGCAGTTTTCACTACAAATTGTGTAGCATGTCACAAAGCTGATGGTGGTGGTGGTATTGGGCCTAACCTAACCGATGAATATTGGATTTTAGGAGGCGGTATTAAAAATGTATTCAGGACCATCTCTGAAGGAGGACGTGATGGAAAAGGAATGGTTGCCTGGAAACAAACTCTGAAGCCTGCAGAAATGGCTCAAGTAGCAAGTTATGTGATTTCCCTCGGGGGAACAACTCCTGCCGAACCTAAAGAAGCTCAAGGTGAAATATGGATTGATCCAGATGCACCTCAAGAAGAAACTCCTAAAGAAGAGATCCCCGAAACTATTTCTGATTCGACAAGCATAGTTGTAAATCATTAATGTTTCTGGAACCTTATATCAAAACTTAAAATAATATTCCTTTGGAAACACCCGCAAACGAAAAATTCAGAGATTCTATCGGTACCATCAACGAAGAAGGTAAACGTGCCTGGGTGTATCCTAAAAAACCAAGCGGCAAATATTATTCTTATCGCAAATGGGTAAGCTATGGGTTACTTATCTTTTTGTTTTCTGCACCATTTATAAAAATAAACGGAAATCAATTCTTACTATTTAATGTTTTAGAACGACGTTTTAACATATTTGGAGCCCCATTTTGGCCACAGGATTTTCACCTCTTCGTAATCTCAATGATTATAGGTGTTCTATTTATTACTCTATTTACAGTTGCATTTGGAAGACTTTTCTGCGGTTGGGTATGCCCACAAACCATTTTTATGGAAATGGTATTTCGAAGAATCGAATATTGGATTGAAGGAGATAGAGGAAAACAAATACGACTAGATAAGCAATCCTGGAATGCTGAAAAAATAAGAAAAAGAGGGATGAAATGGATTATATTTTTTATCATTTCATTCTTTATAGCAAACATATTTTTGGCTTATTTAATAGGAAGCGATCAGTTACTACGATACATCATAGATGGCCCTTCTGAGCATATTAGCACATTAATTTCCTTACTTATATTTACTGCTGTCTTTTACTTTGTATTTGCATGGTTTAGAGAACAAGTTTGTATTATAGCTTGCCCCTATGGTCGATTACAAGGCGTACTTCTGGACTCCAAATCTATAGTTGTTGCTTATGATTATAAACGTGGAGAAAAAGAAGCTGGAAGAGCAAAGTTTAAGAAAAATGAAGATCGTCCAACTACAGGAAAAGGAGATTGTATTGATTGTTTTCAGTGTGTCCATGTATGTCCAACCGGAATTGATATTCGTAATGGCACACAGCTCGAATGTGTAAACTGTACCGCTTGTATTGATGCATGCGACCATATGATGGAAAGTGTAAACCTACCAAAAGGATTAATACGATACGCCAGTGAAGATAATATTGCAAAAAAAGCAAAATTTAAGTTCACTCCTAGGTTAAAAGGATACAGTGCTGTACTTGTAATTCTAATAGGTGTTCTTCTGGGAATGTCTTTTTTACGAAATGATGTAGAAGCTAATATCCTACGATTACCAGGACAATTATACGATCATAAGGACGATAATATAATTAGTAATGTATACACGTATAAACTAGTCAATAAAACAACAACAGAGATTAAAGATGTTCACTTCGAATTGTTATCTCATAAAGGAAAAATAGAGCTGGTTACTCATAAAAATTTTACCGTCCCAAAACAAGGTTTGGCCGAAGGGACTTTATTTATAGAAATTAATGCAGCTGCATTAGAAGGTGATAGTAACAGATTAAAAATTGGTGTCTACAGTGGTGGTAAATTAATTGAAACAACAATAACGGCTTTTTTAGGTCCAAGAAGTTATAGGTAATATTCAGTCTTTGTATAAGTGAAAAATAGTAAAGAACCTAGAATTACGGATATAGAACAAAACACTTATAATAATAAATAAAACTGTTAATTATAATGGATTCCAGCCTATGCTGGAATGACAAACATTTTACTACCATGCATCTTTGTCATCCCATTGTAGAATGGGATCCACTGTACAAAACTAAAAAAAATTATGAAAATAAACTGGGGAACAGCTATAGTATTAGTGTTTATAGGATTCATTTCTTTCATCCTATATTTTGTTGTGCGAATGAATACTGAAAAAAAATATGAACATGATCTTGTAACAGAAGATTACTATAAGAAAGAACTTGCTTTTCAGAATGAAATCGATGCCGAGAAAAATTCAAAAAATCTAGAAAACAATATCTTAATTCATACCACTATCGATGGGTTAGTTATTTCTTTTCCCAAAGACAAGAACCCTAGTGATATTTCTGGAATGGTATCTCTATATCGTCCTTCAAATAAAAAACTGGATTTTGAAATTCCTATCTCGCTTTCTAGTTCTAAAATGATAATCAAAGATGAAAATATAATAGAAGGGCGCTGGAATATCATAATTAATTGGGAGTATAACGACACTTCATACTTGTTTAAAAAATCATTTACATACTAAAAAATGTTATTATCGGCATTCATATTAGGGTTATTAGGAAGCTTTCACTGTGTTGGAATGTGCGGCCCGATAGCTTTTATGTTGCCTGTACATCAATCAAATACTTTTCAGAAAATTTTCCGAGTTTTTCTATATCATTTTGGCAGACTGATAGCCTACTGTATAATTGGATTATTCTTCGGAATTATTGGAAAAAGTCTAAATATATTTGGCCTACAACAAAATCTATCTATTGCTGTAGGAGTGTTGATGATTATCCTCATATTAATTCCTCATCAGACCCTTAATAAATATAATATCTCTAAACCAATATATAAAGTCATTACCAAAGTAAAAAATGCATTGGGTATTGCTCTTAAAAAGAAAACACCCGACACCTTTCTTTCAATTGGTTTTTTAAATGGTTTTCTACCCTGTGGTTTAGTGTACATGGCAGTTTTTGGAGCTATCGCTTCTGGTCAAATTTTTGAGGGGAGTTTATATATGGTTTTCTTTGGATTAGGCACTATACCCTTAATGACTGTAGCAGTTTATGCCGGAAATTTCTTAACTAGAAAAGTGAGACAGCACATTCAAAAAGCTATCCCGGTGTTTGTTGTTATTATCGGATTATTATTTATTATAAGAGGGCTTGGTTTAGGTATTCCTTATCTTTCTCCTAAGCCTGCAGTAGAAATGGTTTCTGCAGACTTTGAATGTCATTAATTCTAGTGAAAATTTATATTGTCATAGAAAACAATGTAGTTTCAGGTTTACTTCGTTGCAATCTCAGATCAAATGCCATGCATATATTACGAACAAAAGGCCTTCCTTTTTCTGTTACTTTTATACTATGATCATTTTTAACTAATAATCCATCCAGTGCTAATTCTTCGAGATTCTGTACTACTTCTGGTAATTCCTTAAAATACATAATATCATTCTTCCAATTGGTTTCAAAATGACACATCAAATTTAAAATATGCTGTCTAATAATTTCGTCTTCCTTATCAAGCATATGACCTCTATATACCGGAATAATCCCTTCGTTTATAAGATGTTGATACTCTTCTATATTTTTCACATTTTGAGCAAAACCATACCAACTATCACTTATTGAAGATACTCCTAAACCAATCATTGTATGCGTTTTAGAAGCAGTATACCCCATAAAATTGCGATGTAGCGTTTGACTTTTCATGGATTGAAATAGAGTATCATGTTCTAACGCAAAATGATCCATGCCTATTTCTATATAACCAACCTCTGACAACAACTTCTTACCCATCTCATATTGCTTTCTTTTTTGAGCCCCAGTAGGTAAATCAGCATCTTTAAATCCTCGTTGTCCATTCCCTTTTTGCCAAGGTACATGAGCATAACTATAAAATGCTAATCGATCCGGAAGTAATTCTTTTGTCTTTAAAACGGTATCTACTATACCTTTTTCAGTTTGAAATGGTAAACCAAAAATAATATCATGTCCCACAGATGTATAACCAATAGCTCTTGCTGCTTCTGTAACTTCCCTTACACGCTCAAAAGGCTGTACTCTATGAATTGCTTTCTGCACAACCTCATCATAGTCTTGTACTCCAAAACTCACCCTTCTAAAACCTAAATCATATAATGTTTGTAAATGTTCACGAGTTGTATTATTAGGGTGTCCCTCAAAACTAAACTCGCAGTTTTCTGCACGTTCTACTCCACTAAAAACACCATGAATTAAATGTTGTAAATTCTTAGCAGAAAAAAACGTAGGAGTACCTCCTCCTAAATGCAATTCTCTTATTTTGGGTTTGGTTTCAAAAAGATTGAGATATAAACTCCATTCTTTTAATAATGATTTGATATATGGGACTTCTACATCATGTCGTTTGGTAATTCGCTTATTGCATCCACAAAATGTACACATGCTTTCGCAAAACGGAAGGTGAATGTAAAGACTTACTCCTTCATCATCATTACTTTCATTAAATGATCTTTGTATAGATGTTATCCATTTTTTTAATGAAAATGTATTGTCATCCCAATATGGCACGGTTGGATAACTTGTATATCTCGGCCCTGGAATATTGTATTTATGAACTAAGTTTGTCCGCATTTTTTTATTTTTTATTTTGAGTAGTTTCTACTCCTATTTAAAATTCTATTATAACCTAAGTTCAACTTATATAGCACCAATCAAAACGAAACACATTAAATTCTTCAATTCATTAAAGCTGCGCAGTTATATCATTCATGCAATACCAAAAAAGGAATGTTGGTATGATAACTTATCTTTTCGACCATAGGATGAAATAAAATACGTTGGAAAAAATTAAGGTTTTTAGCTATCATAGTAATCATATTAATCTCTCGACTCTCAATAAAACACTGCACTGCTTCTTCCATATTCGTATTGGATAAAAAATGAAAACTATGATCTAGGTTGTCAAGGGAGTCGTCCAGAAAATCTTTATTTTTCACTTGTAAAGTCGTTAGATCTTGTTCCTTTTTGGCAATATGCAACACTCTTAAACTTGCATTATTCATATAGAGTATTTCACTAATAGTATTTAGTACTCTACTTTTATAATACATGTAATAATCGGTAGGAAATACAATCTCTTTTGGCTTGGTATATGTAGCTTTTTCTGGAATTACTAAAACCGGGCATTTTACCTTAGTAATCACATCACCTGTATTACTTCCTATAGTTTTTTCTTTGAGTCCAGAAGCTCCTTTGGTTCCCATAACAATAAAATCAATATTTTTTTCCTGAATTTGTTTTCTAATTGCATCAACAAAAAAAATATATTCATTTATAGTGAAAAATCGATGTTTCGTATTTAAAGGTAATTTTTCTATGCTTTTGAGCAATGACTGCATTTGCTCTTTATTATTATGTGTATGTTTTTCTATGACTGTATCTTTTGAAGCATAGAAAGAATCTCCGCCTATCATTTCTTCAAAGGGAGAAACATGTAGAATATAAAAATTACAATTTACTTTTCTAAAAAATGAAAGGGCATAGCTTATGGCATTCCATGAATTTTCAGAAAAATCTGTAGGGATCAGGATATTCTTCATCTTAAATACTTTCTAACACAACAAATGTATTAGGATGTATTTATGAAAAGAATGACAAAAATCAGTTTAGCACTATTTTTATTCAACTAACTGAAGACCTGCTAAATCTAATATTCGAATATTACGCCCTTCGATTTCGATCAGCCCATCTTTCTTAAAATTTGATAGCGTACGAATTAAACTTTCTGTAGCTATTCCAGCAACACTAGCCAGATCATTTCTTGATATTTTGATGCTATCTTCTGGCTTTTTATTTAAAACCTGAGCAAATTGTAAAATGGTTTGTGCTGTTTTTTTTCTCACCGAACTATATGCCATCTGTAATAGTTGTTCTTTAATTTCAGAAAGATTATCGGTTAACAGTTCCATCAACTCCAGAGAAATATTTTTGCTCTTTTCCAAAATCTCTTTGAGATTGTTTTTTGATATTCCGGCCAATTCAGTGTCTTCAACCGCAGTAGCAGATTCTTGATATGGAGTATTATCTACGAAAGAAGAAAACCCTAAGAAATCATCGGCTTTATATAGTGCTGTTATTAATTCCTTGCCACTTTCATCCATTTTATGGCTTTTAATAACTCCTTTTAGAATAAGATATATTTTATTAGAATGCTCTCCTTCTTTATAGATTATGCCTCCTTTTTTAAAATTAGAAATTTCACCATGATCATCAAAAAAATTCTTGAGTTCATTTAGGTTTCTAAATCCTTCTTCATCCTCAGTTTTTGTTTCAGTACGTTGATTTTGCTCTTCAAGAATTCTTGAAATTATAGTTGCTTTAGCTAAACGACTTTCTATTGCACTTAATAATTCATCTTCTTCAAAAGGTTTGGTTAAGTAATCATCTGCCCCCAAATCCATTCCTTTTCGAATTTCTTTATGTTCAGTTTTTGCAGATAAAAATATAAAAGGAATATGATTTGTATTTGTATCATAAGACAAAGCCTCGAGTACCCCATAGCCATCGACCTCGGGCATCATAATATCGCAAACAATGATATCTGGTTTCTCTTCTTTTGCTTTTGTTATTCCCAATTTGCCATTTGGCGACGTAATTACTTTATAATCAGAAAGCTCTAAAAGCTCTGCAGTATTTTCTCTTAGTGCAGTATCATCTTCTATTAAAAGGATAGTTTTCATCGGTTTACCTAATTATTATTGGTCGTTATGTATTGGTGGTTGGTATGGTTACGGTAAAAGTAGATCCTTGATTTTCTTCACTTTTAAAGATAATACTTCCACCAAGATTTTCTAGATGGGTTTTTACAATATTTAATCCTATCCCGGTTCCTTGATCCAGTAATGCATTTTCTGCTCTAAAATATCGTTTAAAAATAAAACCTTGTTCTTTTTCAGGAATTCCAATTCCTTGATCGATAATGGTAAATGTAAGGATGTTATCTTCAAAGCCAACTTCTAAATCTATAGTTGTATGTTCCCCAGAATATTTAATTGCATTGTTAATTAGGTTTGACAAGACAAGTTCCAGAATTTTTTCATCAAATTCTATAACATAACCATCAATGTCTTTGGGGTAATTAATCCTTTGCCCGTCTTTGAGTAGCATATTTGCGTTATAAATCACTTCATTAATTACTTTGCTCAAAGGAAAGCTACTGTACTTATAACAAACTTTACCTGTTTCTAAACGCTCAATGGATAAAAAATCATTTAGAATATTATTAAGGTATTTCACTTTATTTTTGATCGTACCCAGATGTTTTTCTCTTTTCTCTTGTTGTTCTGTTTGAGTATATTTTCCTGCAAGTGTTGCTGAAGTAAGAATACCGCTCAATGGTGTTTTAAACTCGTGAGAAACCAAAGAGAGAAACTTCGTTTTTAACTCATTAAGATCTCGCTCTTTTTCTAAAGCTTCCTTAGCCTTGGCTTCAGCTTCCATTCGTAGTTTTACCTCTTCTTTTAATTCTTCAATTGTACTATGTAATTTTTCTGTACGTTCTTCTATTCTTTCTTCTAACCTTGCATTTAATTCTCTGATCTGCCGTTCCTGTTCTTTACGAAAAGAAATGTCAATCACTAGAGCCATTACATAATTATTTCCATAAATAGAAAATGGGTTTAATCCCGCTTCTACAGGGAATTTGGTACCGTCCTTTCGTACTCCGTGGATATCTCTCCCATTACCCATAGACCTTTTTTCTTTGTTACGCACAAAACCTTCAAAGTGTCCTTTATGTTCTTTATGGTGTTCTCGCGGAATAAGAATATTTAGTGGCTTTCCTATTAATTCATCGGTTTCATATCCAAATATCTCATTTGCTGATCCATTACATGCTACTATGACCTGATCTTCATTTACAACCACAATACCTTCAGAAACACCTTCTGACAAGAGTCTAAAAATATTACTTTGTTTTTCAAAAACCTTCATATAAATATTAAGTAGTGGTTGTTTATTGTATATAGATTGACTTCAAAAAAATAATTCCAAAATAATCCCTTCTTATTGTTGTATTAAATTTTACCTCCAAAAATAATACAAACGATAATAAAAACTTGTACTTCCCATTTGTTATTAGCATTCTCTAGGATACTTTAACTGAAAATTATGAAAAATTCCTTTTACCAATCTCTTTTTTAAACCTGATTTATATCATAAAAATACTCAACATCACTTCCTAAATTTATCTCACAAATTGATAAATTTTATATAATCATGACAACTGCACAAAATATAGGAATTACATTTTATCAAAATCTCGGAAAACTATTTTATGCCGTTGCTGCCTCGGATAAGGTAGTCCGTAAATCTGAGTATGATACTTTAAGAAAAATCGCGAAATCAGAATGGTTAAAAATAGATGACATTGAAGATGAATTTGGCGTAGACGCATCTTTTCAGATCGAAATTGTTTTTGATTGGTTAGATAATGAAGAACTTAATGCCGAAGAAAGTTTTAAACAGTTTGAAGCGTATTATCATGAAAACAAATCACATTTTAAAGATGCTATAAAACAACTCATTTGGACAACAGCCAATGCAATTGCTGGTGCATTTTCTGGAAAAAACAAATCAGAATTAATGATGTTGGGGCGACTAAAACTACTTTTTGAAGATAAAATTTAATTCTGAATAAGAACATGGAATTTATCGATTACTATAAAATATTAGGGATTCCAAAAAATGCTTCTGAAAGTGATATTAAAAAGGCTTATCGAAAATTGGCAAGAAAATACCACCCAGACTTAAATCCAAATGATAAGGAAGCAGAAAGGAAATTTAAAGAAATTAATGAAGCAAATGAGGTTTTAAGCAATCCCGAAAATCGTAAAAAGTACGATCAATATGGTAAAGACTGGAAACACGCTGAAGAATTTGAAAAACATCAAAAATCAAAACAACAATACAATCATGCTAATCAACAACAGCAGTATTCTAGAGATTTTTCTGATTTCTTCGAATCTATGTTTGGAGAAAGAAGTAGAGATTATGGTCGTGGAAAGGTAAAATATCGGGGGCAGGATTTTAATGCAGAGCTACATCTCGGTTTAATGGATGTTTATAAAACTCATAAGAGAACACTAACCATTAATGGAAAGAATATTAGAATTACTATTCCGGCTGGAGTTGAAAACGGACAAATTATCAAAATCAAAGGGTACGGTGGACAAGGAATAGGAGGTGCCCCCAAAGGTGATTTGTATATTACTTTTATTATCGAAAACAAAACATCTTTTAAACGTGATAAAAGTAATCTATATCTAAATAAAGATATTGATATATACACAGCCGTTTTAGGAGGTGAAATCACAATTAACACTTTGGATGGAAAAGTAAAATTGAAAGTAAAACCAGAAACTCAAAATAACACACAAATTAAGCTAAAAGGAAAAGGATTTCCTATATATAAAAGAGAAGGACAATTTGGGGATCTTTATATCACTTATACTATCAAAACACCTAAAAATCTATCCCAAAAACAAAAAGAATTATTTAGAGAACTATCAAAACTTTAAATACATTACAATGACAAAAAAGCATCTCATATCTGCTAAAGAATTCTGTACAAATCATAAGATAGAATTTTCATTCATAAATTCTTTATATGAATTTGGTTTGATAAAAGTTATTACTGTTCGACAACAAGTATTTTTAAGTGTGGATGAGTTACCAAAACTAGAGCAAATTTTACTTTTTAATAAAGAATTAGAAATTAACCTCGAAGGAATAGAGGTAATCATTAATCTATTAGAACGAGTACAAAAAATTCAGGAAGAAATGAATATACTTAAGAATCGGTTACAATTATATGAAAAGCCTTAATCTATTTTATCATTCAAGCTGATTTTTATCATATTTTAAAAAACCTAAAGTATCTAATTTTACTTAGAATTTAAAACGTAACAATTATGACACTTTATGCAAAAATAAATGCTGATTTTTCTGAAAACTTTATAGGATATTCTGCTCTGGCTATCATAGCATCAACTTGTCTGGGTTCTATTGCTATTATGGCAACATTGCTTAATGGAAATGCGCCTATACAAATGTTCCTTGTTTTTCTAAGCGTAGTTGTATGTAGTGCTCATAATGCCGCAATATTAACCGTTCAGAAACCAAAATTAGTTCTAGATCTTTTAATCACTAGTTTGATTATAAATTCTGCAATAATTATTGGAAACGGGCTTTCTTAATTAACACTTAATTAGTTTGATAAAAAGGTGATTTTCAATTGAAAATCACCTTTTTTATTGTACTCCATATCCTGAGCAATATCATATTTTATAACCATGCACTATCCTATTTTTATACTACTCAAAAAATCAACATATGAAAACCTTAATCGCTTGCCTTGTACTGTTAAATTTAATCTCTTGTAAAAATGAGGCCTCTACTCAAAATGAAATCGAGCAAAAAGAAACAGAATCTCATGTCGAGCAAAAAGCCAAAGACACGATATCAATATTTTCTGAAGATAACTTAGAATTAAATCAAGAAAAAACAAAGGCTATAAAAAGAGAACGATTAATAACCGCAGAAGACGATAAACCACAATTACAAGAGCTTGTAATCTCTAAACGTTTTTTCAAAGAAGAAGATCACTATATCCTAGATTATCAATATCCGTATCTTAATGAAAAAATCAATCCTAAACACTCCATATTTAATGATTATATCACAGAAAATTATTTAAATATTGAAAAAACAGAAAACCAGATTCTTGAAGATAAAGAGCTTCTTTGTGATACTCTAAAAATTAATAGATTTAGAGATAAAAGAAGTATCGATTACAAAATTTACAATACAAAAAATAATTTCATAAGTGTAGTACTTTATAAAGAAAATTATTATTCAGGAATGTTATACTCTACATACCTTTTTGATTGTGTCAACTTTGATCTCAAAACGTATAATTTTATATATTTTGATGATTTTTTTGAAATAGGTTCAGAAGAAGAAGTTTTTAATACTATAAACACTATCATAAAAGAAGGTATAGGCTCTGGAGATTTATATTATGATTGTTGGGAGTTATCCAAAGGTGATTTTAAGGCGTATAAAAACAACTTTGTGGTTAATGATGACACTGTAGAATTCTACTTTGACGATTGTGTTATTTGTCCATCTTACACAGGAACATACTCTATTGAGGTTCCTATTAAAAAAATTATGCATCTTATCAAAAAGTATAATAATACTCCCAAAATTGGTTAGTTTTTCGAATTCATTATTATAAATTAGTATTCAAAATAAATATATTTTTCTACATCTAATCTTTGAACGTAATATAAAAATTAATGAAAAGTAGTTTTAATACTATAATAGATTCTAAAACACCTGTATTGGTAGATTTTTTTGCCGATTGGTGTGGACCATGTAAAGTACTTGCTCCCATCCTTAAGGAAGTAAAAGATGATCTCGGTGAAAATATCAAAATTGTAAAGATCGATGTGGATAAAAACCAACCTTTGGCATCAAAATACCAGGTTCGTGGCGTTCCAACTATGATTTTATTTAAAGACGGAAAGCAATTATGGAGGCAATCAGGAGTACTACAAAAAAATGACCTTTTAAATATAATAAGTTCACATCGTTAACAATGGTACTTAATACATTCATAGACCATACTCTTCTAAAGGCTAATGCCACAGTTGATCATATTAAACAACTTTGCGCAGAAGCAAAAGAGCATCATTTCTATGCAGTTTGTGTAAATAGTTACTATGTTGCTTTGGCAGAAAGTGAGCTCATGAAAACCGATATCAAAATAGCTGCTGTAGTAGGCTTTCCTCTTGGAGCGACAATAGCAAAGGCCAAAGTTTATGAAGCAAAACAATGTATCAAAGATGGAGCACATGAGATTGATCTGGTACTTAATATAGGGTTACTAAAATCTGGTTATCATAAGATTGTTGAGGAAGAAATCAAGGCAGTTAAAAAAGAAATTGGAGAACATATCTTAAAAGTCATTTTTGAAAACTGCTACCTTACTGATGAAGAAAAGAGAATTGCTTGCCAATTATCCTTGAATGCTGGTGCAGATTTTATAAAAACTTCTACTGGTTTTGGTACCGGAGGAGCTACTCCCGAAGATATAGTACTTATGAAAAATGAAGTACACGGGAGTACCATAAAAATAAAAGCATCTGGTGGGATTCGAGATCTTAAAACAGCAACTCAATATATTGAATTGGGGGTTGATAGAATAGGTACATCTGCTGGAGTCACCATCGTAACTTCAAAATAAATCAGATGAGTATACACATTTCAGCACAGCCAGGAGAAATAGCAGAAACAGTTTTACTTCCCGGGGATCCTCTTCGTGCTAAATGGATTGCAAACACTTTTCTAAATGATCCCGTCTGTTATAATGAAGTTAGAGGAATGTTAGGGTATACAGGAACTTATAATGGAAATCCAGTTTCGGTTCAGGGAACGGGAATGGGAATTCCTTCTGCTTTAATATATTATCACGAACTCATTAATCACTATGGAGTTAAAAATCTAATTCGAGTAGGCTCTGCTGGTTCATACCAAAAAAATGTTCAACTTAGAGATATTGTTATCGCTATGTCCGCTTCTTCTACATCGGGAATTAATACTACAAGATTTGTTAACTCAGATTATGCTCCGACTGCCAATTTTGAATTACTGATGAAAGCTACGCACTATGCAAAAGATAATCATATTGCTATAAAAGCGGGGAACATACTATCTTCAGATGAATTTTATGAGGATGACCCTGATGCTTATAAGCATTGGGCAAAATACGGAGTGCTCTGTGTTGAGATGGAGACAGCAGGTTTATATACTATTGCTGCAAAATTTAATGTAAGAGCCCTTTCGATTCTTACAATTTCTGATTCTTTGGTTACTGGGGAGAGAACTTCGATTGAAGAACGAGAAACCACTTTTAGCAATATGATAGAAATCGCTTTGGGTATTTTATAAAGAAGCCTCATAAGCATATCGTAGCATCCGTCTTTTAGATACACGCCTATGAGGCCACAACAACATATGAATGGGATTACATTTTAAATGTTATCACTGGTTTATTTGCGTGATTTGCGATATCCTCTCCTATACTTCCGTTAAAGAAATGTGCCAGACCACGACGACCATGAGTAGGGATTGCAATAATGTCTGCTTCTATTTTATTACTATAATTAAATACTCCGCTTTCTACACTATAATCATTATAGTAAACCACATTATTATACATATCCATATTACCAGAATCTGCTTTGAATAAAAATTCTCTTACCCTTTCTTCAATCTGTCCAGAGCTTCTAAATCGTTCTCCCGGTAGGTTTATATATAACAAATGTACATTAGCTCCAAATGAGTTAAACAGTTTTATCGCATTATGATAAGGTCTAATATTCTCTATCTTAAAATCACATGCAAATACTACTTCTTTCATAGTAAAATCTTCTACTGGATTCTTAATCACTAATACAGGCACATCTGCAGTTCTAACTACTTTCTCTGTATTTGAACCTATAAAAACTTCTTCAGATAAACCACTAACACCATGAGAACCCATAACAATTAAATCTGCATCATTTTCATGTGCTACCTCATTAATCTCACTAAAAATCTTATAATTCTGTACAGTTTCTGTTACTTTAATTCCTTCCAGATAATCTTTATCCAAAAAAGCACTAAATCTATTTTCTGCAAGTTTCATATAATACATTGCTTCATTAATCTCCTGACCTTCATTTTTGGTCAATACGGCTTCAGATAATCCTAACATGTGTAATACTACAATTTCTGCATTTTGTTGTTTAGCTAGTATTGCTGCAACCTTTAATGCATATTCAGAATATTCAGAAAAATCTACGGGGACAAGAATTTTTTTCATAATGTAAGTATTAAGTGTTTTTACAATGTCAAAATTATAAGATGTAATCCCCAATTAATATGATAATTATCATACAAATCCTCTTTAGAAGATGATAACTTTATATTTTATGTTCGAATAATCGAAAACCAAAACCTCTTTATAATGGCACTTAATTTTAATCGATATGCAACAGAAGCAAACACTTTTTTAAAAGAATATGCTGAAGAAATGAACTTAAGCGAGACTCCAGATAAAGCAGGTAGAATTCTATCTGCAATTTTACATGGATTACGAGAAATTATATCTATAGAAGAGTCCTTGCAATTTATTGCTCAACTCCCCATGTTTCTAAAAGCTGTATATGTCAATGGGTGGTCTATTAAAGGTAAAAAACATAGGATAAAACATATGAAGGAATTTATTGATTTAGTAAGGTCCTTTGACGGAGTGACTTCTACTTATGATTTTGAATCTAATGAAATAGCAGAACATTATATTAATACTACATTTTTCATACTTCGTAAATATGTATCAACAGGAGAGATGAAGCATATAAGAGACGAGCTCCCCAAAAATCTTAAAAATATGATTTTTGATAAGTTATTTTTATAAGAATTTATATCACTTTTTATATTATTTGGGTACCTTTCAAAACTATCATATATGTCCAAAAAGCATCATAAATGTTAAAACATTATAACATTACAGTAACAGGAAAAGTTCAGGGAGTTTGGTATCGAAAAAATACACTTGAAAAAGCCAAAGAACTCCATATCACGGGCCATGTAAAAAATCTAAGCAACGGAAATGTATATATAGAAGCCGAAGGAAATCACGATCAACTTACCTCCTTTATAGCATGGTGTACTCTTGGACCAGAATTTGCAAAAGTGGACGATGTTTCATTTGAAGAAGGGGATATAAGGCCTTTTAAATGTTTTGAAATTATATACTAACTTGCTTTTCCAGTATTCTTTTATATCAATTCATAAGATTTAATCAAGATTTTGATAGTATGATATTTCTCATTTTATGATTGGTATCCATATGTTATTTTTAGAAGTATAATTTAAAAGATACATACTGATGAAAAGAATACTCATTTTAAGCATAGGCCTGATATTATTTTCGTTTTATGGAACCGCGCAGATTATAAAAGATATTGATGAAATTACACCATTTCATGAAGAGCTCGCTGCAATACGAAAAGGAAATAAATGGGCTTTCATAAATACAAAAGGAGAAATAATAATACCGTATAGAGAAGATATTGTAGCTTCTAAGGGAAGTGAAAGTTATCCTTACTTTAGCAACGAAAGATGTCTGATTAAACAAATAAAAAATGATATTTATTATTATGGATATATTGATAAATCTGGAAAGACGGTAATTGAACCAGAATACCTAAATGCTATTCCATTTAATGACGGATATGCTATTGTTCTAAAAATTGCAAAAGAGGAGTTGGGGAAAAATGATCTACTTGATAAAAAAGTGATTTCATATAGCTACGATGAAGTGGTGATAAACCCAAATGGAACTATTATAACTCATTTGTCTGGTCCAGAACATCTAATTTTTTCTAAAGATAAATTAAAGAAGCGACCTGGAATTCAATCCTATCTTATATCATCAAACTTAGTAGCTTTAAATAATAATAGTCGATGGGAAATCCATGTAGTAAATACTACGAAAGAATAAAAACCGTTCAGGTTTCTTGAGGTGTAATATCTGACAATATCAAAAAAGTAGTTGTATCTCCATATTGCATTAACTTATCTATTAAATCTTGTAAATGCAATTGATCCTTAAGTACAACTTTGAGGTGGACATTTTGGTTTCCTGTAATACGATGGGCTTCTTTGATTTCTGGCAACTTATTTATAAGCATAAAAAGAGCTTTTAAGTTTCCATGAAATACTTTTACTAATACAAAAGCTTCAATTGTATATCCAAGTAATTTATAATCTAAAGATAGATTATAATGTTTAATTATCCCTGTATCTTCCATTTTCTGAATTCGCTCACGAACAGCAGATGGAGAAAGGTTAATTATACGCCCCAGATCTGCAAAAGAAATCCTGGAATTCTTTTTTAAACTAGAAAGTATTCTGTGATCAATATTATCTACAACCGATTCGTTCTTCATTTCTTCATAATTAACTTTATTCAATTTCAAATATAGCCATTAACCAAAGAATCAACTTCAAATTGAATATTTCTATCTTTAATTTTGATAAAAAAATAAAACTATGAGTATTGTGATCGTTTTTAATAACAAAGATCCTAAACCTTGGGCAGAAAAATTAAAATCTAAATTATCTGATATCCCTATCCAGATTTATCCAGAAATACATGATCCCCTGATAGTTAAATTTGCATTATGCTGGAAACCACACCAAAACATTCTTTTGCAATTTCCTAATCTTAAAGTAGTTCAGTCTGTAGGTGCTTCGGTAGAGCACATCATTAAAACACAAGAACTACGTAAAACAATTACATTAAGCAGAATAGTAGACAATAATCTTTCTCATGATATGTGGGAATACTTGTTGACTGCTATATTATCTATCTCAAAAAACAACTTTATATATGCTCACCAACAATCTATAAAATTATGGAAACAACATCCCTATACCAATATTCAAAACACTAACATATCTATCCTTGGATTAGGAAAAATAGGCTCTTTTGTTGCAGAAAAGCTTGGTCTACTTGGATATAAGGTTAAAGGATGGTCCTCTTCTGTCAAAAACATAAACAATGTAATCAGTTACTCAGGAATACAGGAACTGGATAGGTGCCTGCACAACACCGATATACTTATTAATATATTACCACTTACCGATACTACTCAAAATATTCTTAATATCACAAACCTTAAAAAGATAAATGCTGGAGGGTATCTAATTAATGTAGGAAGAGGTGAACATCTTGTAGAAAATGATCTATTAGATCTGTTAGAGGAGAAATATCTTTCGGGGGCTATACTTGATGTCTTTAGATCAGAACCTTTACCAGATAATCATCCTTTCTGGAACCATCCAAAAATTCAAATAACTCCACATGTAGCAAGTCTTACCAATATCGAATCTGCATCATTACAAATTGTAGAAAACTATAACAGGTTTACATCTGGTAAGGAATTAATGCACGAAGTTTCATTAAAAAAAGGATATTAAACCATGAACACCATATTTCATCTTGCATTTAAAGTAAAAAACATCAGTAGTACCAAACAGTTTTATAATAAAATATTAGGTTGTCCTCTGGGGCGAGAAACCACAGACTGGGTTGATTTTGATTTCTTTGGACATCAAATTTCTGCTCATGTCTCTGATACTATCCCTCCTCTTGACTATTGCGGAGTCGTAGATAAAATTAAAGTCCCTATTCCTCATTTTGGATGCATCCTACAAGAAGACCAATTTGATATTTTAAAACAAAAATTAAAAACTAATAATGTTGATTTTATGATTCCTCCACAAACACGATATGCAGACCAAACAGGAGAACAAAAAACAATGTTTGTACTAGATTTTAGTAATAATCCTATAGAATTTAAATGCTTCATTAAGAAAGCAGAAGTATTTAAATAAGTAAGGTTTATAAACGGAAACAGGTAGACCTTCACCTACCTGCTTCTTTATAGGAAATTAATCTTGTAAATTACTTATAATTATAATTCTTAAACTTATTACTAAGCCAGGGAAACCTAATTATGTTCCTTTAAGCATGATTAACTTCTCTATTTGGTTTCTACTATACCATACTAAAAACCTTTCTTTAACTATAAATCACTTCTTTATCATCAAGGCTAAAGTACTCCTATTTTTACTCAAAAAATATGATATATATCAGTTTATACATCTTGAATAATTAATGATAAGGTTTAAACTCTTGCTTTCTTTTTTTTAATTGTTTTTCTATATCACTTAATGTTTCTTTAAAAGCTAATTCAAAATTCTCTTCATTTGATGTTGCATATATTTTAGGTCCTGGCAAACTCAATTCCATAGTACAGATTTTCCCTTTTCCTTTTGGATCATTTTCTTTTTTAAAAAACACATCAGATTTGATTACCCAACCGTATTTCTTGAATAGTTTATCTAGTTTTTCATGTACATAATCTTCCATGGTTTCACTTGTCGGCATTTGTACAAATTGAATATTGGTTTTCATAAATATCTCTGTTTAATTTTTATTCAAAAATAATAGGTATACCCTGTTTTAAATATGATAAATATCATTTCGAAAGCCGCTCTTTTAGTAGAAATTTGATAAAAAACAAATACGTATGCATACCCTCGTATTAAGGATACTTTTTGTTACCATTTTTATCTCTTGCTCTACTAAAGAAGATAAAATACTTCCCACGGTTAGTAATGTTACAGAATCAGTATATTCATCGGTAACGATTCAACCAGATAGTTTATATCAAGCATATGCTTCGGTAAATGGCATCCTGGATAAAAATCTCGTAGAAGAAGGACAAATCATAAAAAAAGGAGTTCCTATACTTCAGGTTATAAATAGCAATTCGAAATTAAATGCAGAAAATGCCAGATTATCTTTAGAGCTGGCAAAAAATAATTATGACGGAAACGCAGCTATTCTTAGTAGCATAGAAGAAGAAATAAAAGCAGCAATATTAAAAATGACAAATGATTCTATTAACTATTGCCGTCAAAAAAATCTTTGGAGTCAACACATTGGTTCAAAAGTAGAATATGACACTAAAAAATTAACCTATGAACTTTCTACCAATAATTTAAGCCTGTTAAAAAACAAATATTACAGGACTAGGGAAGAACTTCAAACTCAATTAAAACAAGCTAAAAACACTTACAAAACATCGGTTATTACCACAAAAGACTTCACTATTAATAGTAAAATTAATGGAAAGATTTATGCATTGTATAAAAACCCAGGAGAAGTTGTTAATACTTTGGAACCCTTGGCTTCTTTAGGGAGTGATAGCGTTTTTGTTATAGAAATGTTGGTTGACGAAGTAGACATAGTAAAGATAAAAAAGAACCAAAAGACGCTCATAACCTTAGATGCATACGATGAAGAAGTCTTTGTAGCAAAAGTGAGTAAAATTTATCCGAAAAAAGATGAGCGTAACCAGACTTTTATGGTCGAAGCACTGTTTGAAAAAAGTCCTGGGGTATTATATCCTGGTTTATCCGGAGAAGCAAATATTATAATTGCTCATATCTCAAAAACCTTGACTATCCCAAAAGAATATTTGGTTGATGGCAATAAAGTAAAAACTGAAAAAGGGTTAACTGAAATCAAGATCGGATTACAAAGTATGGATACTGTAGAAGTATTATCCGGAATTACTTCAAAAACATGGATTTACAAACCTCAATGATGGTTAACACAAAAGTTATATTAAACATCGCCAAAACACATTTGGTTACCAAAATTAAACAAACCGCAACAGCAGCTCTTGGAGTGACATTTGGTATTGGCTCATACATCACTTTGGTTTGTTTTATGACTGGACTTAATGGAATGCTAGATGATTTAATACTCAATCAGACACCACATATTCATATTTTTAATGAGATTGAGCCTTCAAAAAAACAACCTACCGATCTATATTTTGAATTTCAAAACACACTTAACATTGTACACTCAATTAAACCAAAACAAAGCCAAAAAAGGATTCATAATGCATTACCAATAATCAATTATCTAAACAAAGATCCCAAAGTAAAAGGTGCTATTCCTCAAATAAAAGAGCAAATATTTTATATCGCTGGTTCTATCGAATTAGGAGGAAACTTAACCGGTATAGATATTTTACAAGAAGTTGAACTCTTCAATTTTAAAGATTATGTAGTTAAAGGTAGTCCGCAAGCATTAAAAAATAATGATAATGGTATTTTATTGGGTGCTGGAGTGGCAGAGAAAATGTCATTAGATATAGGAGATCGAGTTCAGGTTAGTACGATAAAAGGAGATGTCTTTCCGTTAAAAATTGTAGGGTTATATCAAAGCGGTATTGCGGATATTGATAATATTCAAAGTTTTGCAAATGTAAAGACAGTACAACGAATATTAGGTCAAGCCGAAAATTATATTACTGATATCAATGTAAAGCTATTTAATATCGAAGATGCAATTCCATTAGCACAAAAAATTGAACAACAATTTCAATTAAAAGCTATTGATATCAAAACCGCAAATGCCCAATTTGAAACAGGAACAACAATCAGAAATCTAATTACATATGCTGTTTCTATTACCTTATTAATTGTAGCCGGTTTTGGCATTTATAATATTCTAAACATGATGATTTATGAAAAAATGAATGATATTGCTATTCTAAAAGCAATTGGGTTTTCGGGTAAAGATGTGCAATTCATCTTTATGAGTCAAGCGATGATCATAGGAGCTGTTGGTGGAAATTTAGGGTTACTAATAGGTTTTGGATTATCTCATTTGATTGGTAGTTTACCTTTTGAAACTGAAGCTTTACCAACAATTTCTACATATCCAATTAATCATAATCCCTGGTTTTATATTATCGGTTTCTCTTTTGCTATGATTTCAACTTTTTTGGCTGGCTATCTACCATCTAAAAAGGCTAAAAAAATAGATCCTGTTCGTATTATCAGAGGACAATAATTTAAGTTATGAAAACAATTCTTGAAGCAAGAAACATCAATAAATATTTCAGGAAACCAGTACTGTTTCATGTACTAAAAGATATTAATTTTAAGGTAAATCAAGGAGAGTTTGCTTCTATTATGGGAAAGTCTGGATGTGGAAAATCCACTTTATTATATATATTATCTACCATGGACACAGGCTATGAAGGTGACTTGTATTTAAATACAGAATTGATTACAGGGCAAGAAAACGAAAAGCTCTCTTATATTAGAAATAAGCATATTGGTTTTGTGTTTCAGTTTCATTATTTATTATCTGAATTTTCGGTTTTGGAAAACGTTATGCTACCAGCTAAAAAGTTAGCTGAAAAATCAATCGAAGAAATAGAATATAATGCCATAGAAAAGCTCCGCATCCTTAACATCGAGCATATTGCAAAAAAAAGAGCATCACAAATATCGGGTGGAGAAAAACAGAGAGTAGCCATCGCCAGAGCTTTGATTAATAATCCAACTATCATAATGGGAGATGAACCTACAGGTAATTTAGATAGTCAAAATTCTGATAATGTTTTTAATATTTTCAAACAACTTAGTGAAGAACAAGGGCTTTCATTACTTGTTGTGACCCATGATCAAGATTTTGCAGATAAAACAGACCGAATTATACAAATGGGTGATGGGAGGATTATTAATTGATATTGAAACTTAATAACGGAATAGTTGTATGAGATTCTATTTGTTTTACAACATCCTTATGAAATAATTTTTTAATGAAACCTCGTCTACCTCTTTCTAGCATTGCAATTATATCTGCATCAAGGCTTTTCAAATACTCATTTAATTTGTCATGGATATTATCAGAAACAAGGACATCAAATTCGAGATTAGGATAGCTCACCTTTTGAAATAACATTTCTTTAAACCAAGCCATTTGATTTTCGTCCTCATCGTTTTCTTTGGACGAGATATGAACAACATGTATTGTGGCCTCAAAAAATGCTGCGATTTCTAGTAGTCTTTTAATAGCAAAAATATCTTCTTCTTCAAAATCTGTTGCATATACAATATTCTTTATCTCGGTGGCTATACTATTATTTGGGATAACCATAAGAGGGCAAGAAATCTTAGTTATTAGTTTTTTAGCAATATCTCCTTCTAGAAATCCTCGCTTACTATATTTATCTTTTATTCCTATAACAACCATGTCAACAGATAATTCTTTTACTTTTAGCAGGATTTCTTCTGTAATTGATATATTCCTAGCTACTTCAATTTGTATATTCATATCAGACAAATTATTTCCTAAATGTCTAATACAATACTCTTTCAGAATAGAATACTGTTCCTCATATAATCTTTTTGAAGTCTGCCTTAAGGAACTTATTACTGTAGTTCCTGTAAAAGTCATAACATCAAAAACATGTAATACTATCAACCTTGCTTTTATTCTACTACTTAAATCGTATGCATAACGCAAAGCAGATACTGAATGTTCTGTATAATCAGTAGCATAAAGAATATTTTTCATGATTTCTGTCTGTTTAAAAAAAGGTACGATTTTATCGGCTCAAAAAGAATGATATAAATCATTTATAATCAGCCAGTCATACTATAATTTAGAAGACTTCAGATTATTAGTATTCTAAAGAATTATTAAAATAATATTTATGATAATTGGGAGTATCGTATTATTACTATTCTTAATAGGTGTTGCCGGAATATCCTCTTTTAATAGTAGGGTTGAAAAAGAAAAAACAGCACTATTCAATTCAAAAAGAGGTGATCAAAAAATCACCAAAAATGACCTGAAAAATCTACCAAATCTTATAAAAAATCATCTCATCAAAACGGGTGTTCTGGGAAAACCAAAATATTGCAATGCTACTTTTAAACAAACGGGAATGATAAAAACAAATCCCGAAAAAAATTGGTTATCGTTTACTGCTATACAATATATGTCATCCAACAACCCTGGTTTTATCTGGACAGCTAAAGCTTTACCAATGCTTATTCGAGATAAATATGTTAATCATAGGGGAGAAGTAAAAGTGAGTCTATTAGGCCTGAAAAACTTAATACTATTTACTGGTCAAAAAGTAGATCAAAGTTCACTAGGACGATATTTAGGGGAACTAATATGGTTCCCTATGGGTTTTCTGGATCCTGATATTTCGTGGCAAACTATTGACTCAAAAACAATCAAAGCAACTATTACAAAGAATAGCCAAGTCCTTGATGGTCTTTTTATATTTAATCAAAATGGAATGATAGACCTCTTTAAAACCAAAAGATATAGAGATATCGAATTAGAAAATTTTATAGGCGAAGTTGGAGAATATCAAGATTATGATGGACTAATAATTCCAAATAAGATGACTGCAATCTGGGATAGTAAGGAAGGAAAACAAGAATACTTTAAAGCGGATATTAAAGGCTATACACTACTGTAATAATAGCATTGAATACCTAAAATGTTATGATCATTAACTATAACAAAGCTTGCTTTATTTTAATATCCCACTTTCTTCTTTAATGAAGGGACTTCCCATTTAATCATTTCTTTCAAAAATTCATCAACTTTCTCTACTATAAATTTTTCGGTTATAGATTCTGGGGTATATACGCCTAATTCTACCATATTATTTTCATGAGATGCGTTTTCGATCTGTGGAAATATCATAAAAACATAAACATCCCCATTGTAGGATTGAGAAAAAATCAGTGCTCCTCCCGGTAAAAATTGATACGCTGGGATTAAGTTGGTACAATCTATTAATTCTGGAGGAAAAGAATCAAAAGTGATATTAACTGCTTCATTGTTCTGTATCCAGCTTAATTCTTGAACTTTCCATCCAATATCATATTGTTTTACAATTCTGTTCAATGTTCTAACAAGAATATTTTTTGTTGTGTTTTTCCATAATACTCTTTTATCCACAACAGTTTTTATAGAATTTCTATAATCACTTATTCGTTCTTCGAGATGTTCTATTTTCATAACTCATGATGATATTAGTTTTTTTCTTTTTCCATCTTTTTAAAGTAATTTTTAAAAAAGAAATTATGCTTTAAAGCTTCCATATTTTCATTAAATCGATTGGTTCCTTCTTTAATATTATTCATGGTAGAATCTATATTTTTTACTAACATAGAGTCATTTGCCAAATAATGTAATACTCCTTCTCCATCATTAATCTTTCTAACCACATTGTTTAGGTTTCCTGTAACTTCGACAATCTCAGTACTCGATTTCTCTAGGTTACTAACTATAGTTTTCATTTTTTGCCCGGACAAACTATCATTTAATAAAACCCCAGCAATACTTTCGTTTTCCTTAATAGAAGAAATAACATCTTTGAGCTCCTCAATTGCATATGATGCTCCAGTACTAGCTTTTCTTAATTCATACATTGTCTTTTTAAGGTCTTTAGCCATAATAGAATCATTGATTAACAATCCTAGTGTTCCTTTACCATTAACAATTTCTGTTGTTATTTTTAATAAATCAGCTGTAAGTAATGCTGCATTTTCATTGGTAACGTTTAAGGTCGTAAGCATATCATCGGTTCCAATTTTACTATAGGATTGAATTGTATCTCCTGAAATCACAGATGGTTTTTTACTTTCCCTAGGAATTATATTAACAATCATATTACCTACTAAACCGTCTGATCCAATTGTAGCAACAGCGTCTTTTTTTATATGCTTCCCAATCTTTTCTTCAATGACCATTTCTACTATAATTTGAGCATCATTTATCATACGAATTCTACTCACGGTTCCCACATTGATTCCAGAATAACGAACATTATTACCTAATTCGAGACCATTTACATTTGTGAATTGCGTCATGATTTTAATGGTATTACCAAATAGATTTTGTCGATTTCCTATCGAATATAATGCTGCAATAAGTAGTACTGTCCCGACGACTACAAAAACGCCAAGTTTAAATTTTTGAGATGTTGTTTTTTTCATAACATTTTACTTTTGGTTAGTGTCATTTCTAATGTTTAAAAAATGCCATTGTCTCAGGATCATCAGAATGTGATAATTCTTGATAAGTCCCCTCTGCATAATTAATCCCATCGACCAATAAAATAATTCGATTAGAAATGACACGAGCACAATCCACATCATGCGTTATAATTAGTGAAGAGGTTCCATATTTTTCTTGTATACTACGCATCAACTCAATAATCTCTTTTGCTGTTATAGGATCTAGCCCTGTAGTAGGTTCGTCATAAAGAATAATTTTAGGTTTCAATATTAGTGCTCTCGCTAACGCGATACGTCGCTGCATTCCCCCAGAAAGTTCTGCAGGCATTAGATCAATAGCATCTACTAGGCCTACATTTTCAAGTGCTTCAATGACTAATGCCTCAGTATGTCCTGTCATCCTTAGTTTTTTTTTATGCCGTCTAAGCGGAAATTCGAGATTTTCTCGCACGGTCATCGAATCATATAATGCACTTCCTTGAAATAGAAATCCAATTTCGGTTCGTAATAGATCTAATTCTGTTTGTCCCAGAACTGTAATATCCTGATTCCTTATCCTTATGCTACCACTATCAGCCTGCATCAATCCAACAAGGCATTTAATCATTACTGATTTACCAGAGCCCGACTTTCCCATTACCACAAGATTTTCTCCTTCAAATAATCGCAGATTAAACCCATTAAGTACATGATTCTCTCCAAAACTTTTTTTAAGATTCTGGATTTCTAAAACGGTTACTATATTCTCTTTTAATTTCATCAGATTTCAAAAAATATATCTGCTAAAAAAACAGCGATAAAGTCAATTATAAATAATAGCATCGAAGTATATACTACTGCAGAATTCGATGCTTCACCCACTCCAGCTGTTCCCTTTTTACAATAATACCCTTTATAACATCCTACTAATCCAATCGCATACCCAAAAAAGAATGATTTTATAGTTGCAGGAACTATATCGCTATACTCAATAGCATCAAAAACCTGATTAAAATACAGTCGGTAGGATACAGCTCCTTTTAGGTTTTCTACGATTGCAGAACCAAATAAAGCAATCGCATCTCCAAATACAATAAGAATAGGTAACGTTAATGTAGTTGCTACAATGCGAGTAACTACTAAATATTTAAAAGGATTTGTTCCTGATACTTCCATCGCATCGATTTGTTCTGTAACTCTCATCGAACCCAACTCTGCTCCAATTCCTGAGCCAATTCGACCTGCGCAAATCAAAGCGGTAATTACTGGCCCTATTTCTCTAACTATAGAAATCCCTACCATAGAAGGCATCCACGATTCTGCTCCAAATTCCATTAACGTAGGTCTTGACTGAAGCGTAAAAACCAACCCTAAAATAAACCCTGTTACTCCTACTAAAAGCAAAGAACGATTGCCCATATGATAGCACTGTCGTAATAACTCCTGGAACTCAAATGGTTTGGTAAAAACTTCTTTGAAAAAACGTCTAGAGAAATATGATAAATCTCCAATCTCTATAAAAAAAGCTTTGGTTCTTTCTACTATACGAAGGGATTGCATCATAACATAATCTACTTCAGGTTTATTATCAAAGATAGAAGTAGTGTTTTCTAATAAAAATGACATAAATCATCATAAGAAGCAGATATTCTCTGATATATATCATAGTTTACCATAGTATAAACTCATAGTTTCGATTGCTAAAATTGATATTATGAGAACAACTATTGAAATCCAAAATTTAAAATGCAGTGGTTGCGAAAATACAATTGCAAAAAAACTTCATGCACTAGAGGGCATCAAAGATATATGTATAAACGTCAATGATTGTTCTGTATCTTTTAGTTATAAAACCCATCAGGGTCTGGAAACAGTACGACAGGAACTTTTAAAACTTGGATATCCAATTAAGGGAGATAAAAACAACTTTAATATAAAAGCAAAATCGTATGTGAGTTGCGCTATAGGAAGAGTAAGTAAATAATGTATGTTATATAGATAAAAAGTTCTACAATGAAAGAAAAAGTAAAAACAAATGCTTCTTCTAATTCAATCTATGGTTTAGGTTTTATAGGAGCAGTAATCTATTATATTAGTCACGCTACAGGTTTTTGGATAGGTATAATTGGTGTTTTAAAAGCAATCGTTTGGCCAGCAATTTTAGTTTATGAAATTTTTAAATATGTAAAAGCATAAAAAAAGCTGTCTAATTAGTTAGACAGCTTTTTTTTATATTAGGTATATGATATATAATCTTAATACCAACCTCTTACATTATATTTTACATTTTGAGGTTGATTTTTACCATACGCTACTCCTACGTCTCTAGCAGCCTTAATATAAGTCTTTTTAAGATCTAATACTTTTAACTGATAGTTCCAGTCTCTATCACTTAGATCTTTAACTCTTGCCGCAATTTTTGCATATAAAGATTTTACTTTACCATAACAAGCTCCTTGAGGCTCTATAGTTGATAAAATAGCTCCAGCTTCATTTGCTGCATTTATATCCTGATTTGCCGCCCAGATAGCTGATGCCTCAGTAAGTTTTTGCTTACAATCTCTATCGATACTCTTTTGATAAAGAACCTTGATTTTTGACTTTACTTTATTAAAACAAGTACTTGCTTCAGGAACATTAGTTAATATAACCAAAGCTTCATCAAATTCATTCTGTGCTTCTAAAGCTGCTGCCTTTTTAAGAATGTTAGAACAGTTAGAATTATAATACTCTATAATCTTTTCTTTTCCTTTTTCAACAAACTCTAAAATTTCAGGGTTTTTTGGTGATAATCTTTTAATCGCAGAGATATATGCTTTGGTTTCATTATTACCAACTCCTTTTAACTCGATAGATTGACTAGCAAACAAGGTTCCAGATACTCCATCACCAATATATAGTGTTACATTTAAATTTAATGCAGTTTTTGGTGGAGCCGTAGCTGTTATATCTTTACTTAACACACTAACATTTGGTGCTAATATAAACCTTGAGTTATACGGATTTTCGCTAATTCCATTTTTAGTAATAATCTGTGCTAATCTATTCAATAGCATTTTTTTGGCAGAAGCAGGAATTCCTTCTACTTGCCTCGGCACATATGCTGCTAATGAAATACCATCGTTGTTACTTTTTTCTTGTGCTACCAATGAAGTCGCAACAAAAAACAACATTATATATAATACTCTTTTCATCATTTTATATTTTATTTTCCTCCTAATATGATTGTTGCTCTACCTAAGCCTTTCATAACAAGCTTGTTTGGAATTGCATATGGCTCACTTTTTAGCATTTTGCTAAGTCCTCTTACAAACCTTCTTGCATCCATAGCTCTTCCTTTATCATTAAAAAGAGGAATTCTTACTTGTTCAAATAAAGCCATATCTGCTGTCATATCTGTAGTATTAAATCTACCTTTAACTGCATTATCAGCTAACCAATCTTCGATAATAATTCCTAGTTCTTCATCATCATCACCATATTCTGATTCTAGATCACCATCCCAATCATCCCATTTCTGAACTCTTACAATAATTTCACGTCCGTTTTCAAACATATCATCAAAATGAGTTTGTAGAGAACCGGTAAAGTTATCCATGTGTGATAATACCGCTTCAGAAAGTAATACTGGTACTTCTGCAGAGAAAGAAGGAGCTCCTGTACCTGTTGCTGTTGCGATTTGTTTGTCTGTATATGCATCTAACCCTTGAAGATTAAAGTTAACTGATTTCTTAGGGCCAGTTTTATTAATAGTCCAAGTTAATTGCATAATAATATCTGCTTTGGCAACTTTCTTAAGTGCATCAATTGGACTTTCACTTACACCGCTTCCTGTGTCTTTTGAAGAACGCATATTATCTTCGGCAGCATTAGACTCTAAAGTTTTTATAGCAGATTCCATATTTTTAAGAGGAAATCCTCTTTCTGCCATCATACCATTTATTTGACTAATTACCTGTAATACTTCAGCATTTTCCTGAAATGCTCTTTTATAATCGGGAACCTTTACAATTGTTCCTTGATTGTTAAACCCTAACATATATCCATTTTGATTGCACCAAACATCACTAGGAACAACCATAATAGTAGGTTTTTTTGCTTGACCAAAACCAAAGGATATGGTAAGCATTAAAACCCCAACGAGTACGATAATATTTTTTTTCATTAATCTTTTGTTTTATGTTTAAAATCCCGAATTTAAAGCTCTAATTATTCCCTCTGCCTCTAACTTTTTTCTTAATTGGTCAGTGGTCACATTTACAACTACACCTATTTTATATTCTCTTTTACTAACTTTTAAGCGATCACCTGGTGCTATATTACCATCTGCCGCTGCTGTAACATATTTTCTAAATTCTCCACCATCGCTAAAAAAGGTTTTAAAGAATTCTGCATGATCCTCCTCAGCACTTGGATTACTTACCAAAGGTTTAAATGGTGTACAACCATTTCCTCCTCCTGCATATCCTTTAAACACCATACCATGTACGGCATTTTTCATTGCCTGAGCAACTGCAAACTTTGGGTTTTTGGAATATGACCATACTTTTACAAGTTTAGAACCTTGTTTAGCAATACCTTCACATTCTACATCATACCTCCATTCTTGGGTATCCTTATTAGCCAATTTCTTTTTTCGTTGGGCATTAGCATTAAAACTAAAACATAACAATAGTAATACTACCAAGCCAATCTTTGTGATAAACTTATTCATAATATAAAGTTTTCTTTCTTAATTAATTTGTCTGATTAACATCCCGGAGTAAAAGTTTTTACCCCCTTTAAATAGTGTATATTCTTTAATCTCTTCTGTAGATTCGTGCTCTTCTCCAGCCATAAAACGGTTATCCCATATTTGTTTTTTGTTTACTTTGATAACACCTTGTCTTTTATAAACTGTTTTCCCATTTTTATCAATGGTTTGCTCTAATACTTCATATTTATCTCCTCCTTCTAATCCTTCTTTCAATCCAATTTTTGCAGATAATGGATCTCCACTTATTAAAGGAGTTTTTGTTCTAAATACTTCGTATTTTCTTTGCAATTTTGCAATTACAGCATCAACTGCTTTTACAGTAGCAATGGATACTAGTTGTTCTTCACTTTTTCTAGTAAATGAGCTACTTTGCAGATCGGCCCATGCAACTTCTGTACCTATTAATTCTACTTTAAAAATATCAGACTCATCAAAAGCCTTCTTCTTGGCTTCATCAAGATTAGCATCATCTGTCCAATAATCATTATAGAAGATAGCAGCAGTTTCTTCATTCCATACCAATTTATAAAGGTTTGAAGTTGTTTTAATCACATATCCTTTTCCTGCAACATCAAGAGCCTTACCTGCTAACTTGGATCCAAGTCCACCACCGTTTCCTGCAAGACTTGCAGCAAACCCTAATCCTGCTTTGGCTTTTTCGGCAACTTCTTCTTTACTGATATACTTAAAATCATTAACAACAATAAATGTGTTCTTGATAAGTTCTTCTCCAGCATCTGCTAGCAAAGCAAGTCCTCTTTCGCTATTTTTAGCAATTTTCACATCTAACTCTGTAGCGTTATATGACCCTCTCTCTGAGATAAGATCCATATTAAAGCCTCCTTGTTCACTTCTATTAAACCATTTTGCAACTACTGCTTTTGCAATTTTGTTAGTAGAAAAGTATTCTTGAATAGCTACTTTCTGCGCTTCTTTTATCTCTTCTTTCGATAATGATTCATCATAAACTTTGGCTATTGTTCTTAGCTCAATGTTATGATTATTAAATTTTTCAGGAATCTCGGCTGATGTAAATGCCTCTTCAATGACATCTGCGTATTCTCTTTCTTTATCCGTTACCATAAGTGTAAATAACGAACTTCTCCTGTAAACGACGTCAGTTGGTTTTTCCTGACCATAGACCCCAAACGTACTTACAGCTACTAATAAATATAGTATTACTTTTTTCATAGGTTAAATTAGTTAAAATTGATAGTTAGATTTTAATAGCATTTATCCCTTACTAAATGCTAATATGTACCTCATTTCTAGGCGCAAAAACAGCGAAATTAAATAAAAAATGTTAATTAACTTAATTTTTGTTAACATTTATTCATCGATAAAAAACGTTTTTTAACGACAAAAAGCTATTTCACAGAAAATATTCGATGTTTTTAACAACACTCTGTTTTTTTAATCCCGCATATACAACAAAAGTAATCTGTACACTTAAACAAATTAAAACCAAATATATATACGATTTCTTTTAATTGATATTCGAGATACTTCATCTTTTATTTGTATTTAATTTTATTCCTTAATTAAATACACACTTAAAAAAAGTAGCACAAGAAAACAACTATCAATTTATTTTTAAAACGAATTTTACATCGTTAAAAATAGTTAGTCAAAAATGAATATTTAACATTGTATAGAGTACCCCGTTTTCAGTGAATTTTTATATCCTCACAGAATTTCTATATTCCTTTTATTATAAAATGTTTTAAGAGCGCTAAGTTTTTTAAAGGCTTTTAGGTTTACTCCTCTTTATTGTTTCCGCATATAAGCGGAAGAACAAGGTTTCATTATCCCGTTTTAAAAAACACCTCTATACTACATTGTATTCACAAATACCATTACTTCAGTAATAAAAAAACATATTCTAAAAACAAAAGCATTACTTATATTTACTTATAAATTTGATTCCTATGTCATCAGAATCCCGATTAAACCGTGCATACAAAAATGCCAAAGTCATTCCTTTTGATGATACTTCTAAATTTATATTGTTTAGCGACTGCCACCGAGGAGATAATAGTTTTGCAGATGAGTTTGCTAATAATAGGAATATTTATTTTCATGCTCTTAAATATTACTACAATAAAGGGTTCACATATTGCGAATTAGGTGATGGAGATGAGTTATGGGAAAATCGAAATTTTGACATGATATTTAGAGCTCATAAAAATGTATATGAATTACTTTCTCTTCTTTATAGTGAAAATCGATTAGAAATGATTTGGGGTAACCATGATATGGTATATAGGAATCCTAAATATGTAAAAAAACATTTATCTTATTATTTTGATCGTAAAACTGATAGGGAAATTGCTCTTTTTCCCAATATAAAATATGAAGAAGCGATTGTACTCAAACATAAAAATACGAAGCAGGAAATTTTTATGCTTCATGGTCATCAAGCAGATTTTATGAATTATACAGGATGGAAAATCAATAGATTTTTGGTTCGTGTATTATGGAAACCTTTACAGGTAATAGGAATTTCTGATCCTACCAGCCCTGCTAAAAATTATAAAGAAACTATTAGAATAGAGCGCAGAATTAAAAAATGGATTGCTAACAACAAAAATTTATTTACCATTATTGGTCATACTCATCGTCCGCGATTTCCTGAAGCTGGAGAATTACCACTTTTTAATGATGGTAGTTGTGTTCATCCAAGATCAATTACTGGAATGGAAATTGAAAATGGAGCTATTACCTTAATTAAATGGCAAATTTCTACTACTGAAGATGGTATCTTGAAAATTATTAGAATCCCTCTGGAAGGCCCTCAAAAATTAACTGATTTTGTTACCGATCGTATACCTTTAGATGCAAAACACCCAATACATAATTGACAGTATCCCTATTAGACATAATCTAGTGTCTTATTTTATATCTATTGGAATCTTTTTTGGATTACTACTAAGTGCTGTAATTCTTTTTAGAGCTTCCAAAAAAAATATTGCTTTTAGGATATACGGCTGGTCCTTACTTATACAATCAATTATAGCAGCAGATACTTTTCTATGCTATACAGGGCTTATGAAATATACTCCACATTTAAATGATAGTACAGAACCATTAGTCTTACTTCTGGCACCTTCAATTTACATATTTATATATGCTCTTCTAGAACGAAAATCAATTACTTTAAAAAAACATTGGATACATCTCTTACCATCTGTATTATATCTTATATCTCAGATTAAATATTACTTTCAACCTACATCGATCAAAATCAATGCATATTTGGGTGCATATTTCCCAAATATGGAAAGAGCAATCGTTCTTGAGAATACAGATTATAGTTACCAGATCATCAAAGATGAATTTCGATGGCTTATCCTCTTTAGCTTAATAGTGTATATTGTACTATCGATACGACTGGTGTTAAAGAATTTCTACAATGGTAACACAAAAAACGCAAGCAATATTAAAGTTAATAAATATGATTTCTCTCGAAATACCATTCTTGCTTTATTAGCTTTTTTTATTCTTATTTTTTTGGTGTATTTGAATTTTGATGATGATGGTGGAGATCATTATATATTTATATTTCATACTATAACAGTATGTATCACTGGTTTTGTATTACTATCAGAGTCTCGATTTTTCGAAAATTCATGGTTGGCAGATAAATACGAAACCTCAAAAATTAATAGTGACTCTTTTTCTATTCAAAAAATAGAGCAATATATCAGAAATGAGGAGTATTATTTATCAAAATCTGCATCTTTAAAGGATCTGGCAAAAGCTCTTGGATCTAATCCTAATTACATTTCTCAAATCATTAATGTAAGTACTAATTTAAATTTTAATGATTTTATAAATCAATACAGAATTGAAGAATCAAAAAAAAGACTTTTAGATGACTCTTATGATCATCTCACTATAGAGGCCATAGGAAATTCTGTCGGCTTCAAATCAAAAGCCACTTTCTATAACGCTTTTAAAAAACATGTACAGCTTTCTCCAAAGGCATTTATAACACTTCAAAAATCAAATACTTAAAAATTAAAACGTCTAAAATTATAATTCTAGACGCAATACTTATTTTTTAAAACCTGATTACAAGCAAAATACGTCATTTTTGGAAAAATAAATTTTTAGTATTATGCAACAAAAAATTCGCCGTTATGATCTCGACTGGTTACGTGTCATTGTATTTGGGTTACTCATTTTTTATCATGTAGGAATGTTCTTTGTTCCCTGGGGTTTTCATATTAAAAACAACATCATTTATGATTGGATAAGATGGCCTATGTTATTTTTAAATCAATGGAGATTACCTATTCTATTTGTCATATCAGGTATGGGAACATATTATGCGCTTTCATCAAGAAATCTTTGGCAATTTAATATCGAACGTTGTAAAAGATTAGCTATTCCATTACTTTTTGGTATGCTTTTTATTGTTCCTCCTCAGGTATATTATGAACGTTTAACTAACAATGAATATTTTGGATCTTATATTGAATTCTTTACAACAAAGGCCTTTATTGGAGTATATCCAGAAGGAAATATTAGTTGGCATCACCTTTGGTTTTTACCTTATTTATTGCTTTTTTCTATATTTCTTTCACCCATCTTTGTCCGTTTAAAAAAGAAGCCTTCAAAACTTATATCCTGGATCAGGAAAAAGATTCAAAAAACATATGGTTTATATCTTTTTATATTTCCACTGTATCTAACAGAAGCTTTTTTAGAGCCATTTTTTCCTATCACTCATGCACTAATTGATGATTGGTTCAATTTCATAAACTGTTTAGTGTTATTTTTCTTCGGTTTTATTCTTATTGCATCAGGTAAAGAATTTTGGAATAGTGTGGATCGAATAAAATCTCGAGCATTGATTATAGGAAGTGTTACGTTTTGTACGTTACTGATCATCTGGCTTCAGTTAGAAGATAGCATCTATGTACACTTCTCTGAAGCCTTAATCAAAGTCGTCAACTTATGGTCTTGGATATTGGTATTATTTGGATATGGAGCAAAGTTTCTAAATAGAAAAAGCAATCTGCTTGCCTATTGTAATAGAGCTGTCTATCCCTTTTATATTTTACACCAAACGATCACTATAGCAATCGGATATTATATTATGAATTTGGATTGGGGACTTGTACCTAAACTTATCTTAATGATTATTGGTACTTTTCTGGGAAGTTGGATGATCTATCATTTGATCATCATCAGAATCCCTATTTTACATCCATTATTTGGACTTAAAAAGTCTTATAGAGAAGCAGGTTAACCTGCTTCTCTATAATTTTGATATTATTATTCTATATTGAGTACTTCTTCTATCTGCGGAGCATACTTTTTAATAGTCATCTCCACTCCAGATTTAAGTGTCATCTGATTCACACTACATCCTACACAAGCACCTTCTAACTGAACCTTTACTGTTTTATCATCTTCGATAGCAACTAAAGAAATATTTCCTCCATCACTCTCCAAAAATGGTCTAATTTCATCCAGCGCCTTTTCTACATTAATTCTTAATTCTTCAGAAGTCATTTTTTATTTTTTTACGGCAGAACATCCTGCCATGGTTGTTATTTTAATTGCCTCTGTTGGAGGTAAGTTATCGTTTCTATCTACTACCTCTTGCACTACACTTTTGGTTAATTCCTCAAATGCTTTTTCTATTGGTGTAGCTGTCTGTAATGCTGCGGGTCTCCCTACATCTCCTGCTTCACGAATACTTTGTACTAACGGAATTTCTCCTAAGAAAGGAATATCCATATCCTCTGCCAGGTGTTTTGCCCCTTCTTTTCCAAAGATATAATATTTATTGTTAGGAAGCTCTTCTGGTGTAAAATATGCCATATTCTCTATGATTCCCAAGACTGGCACATTGATACTCTCTTGCTGGAACATAGCTACACCTTTACGAGCATCTGCCAAAGCAACATTCTGCGGAGTGCTCACTACCACGGCTCCGGTTATAGGAAGAGATTGCATAATAGACAAATGAATATCTCCTGTTCCTGGTGGCAAATCGATCAACATGAAATCCAGTTCTCCCCAAGCTGCATCAAAAATCATCTGATTTAGTGCTTTTGCAGCCATTGGACCTCTCCAAACTACTGCTTGATTAGGTTGTGTAAAAAACCCTATAGATAAAATCTTTACTCCATAATTCTCTATGGGTTTCATCTTAGATTTACCACCTTCTTTTACAGAGAGGGGTCGTTCTCTTTCTACATCAAACATAATAGGTGCAGAAGGGCCATAAATGTCTGCATCTAACAATCCTACTTTAAAACCCATTTTTGCCAAAGTCACTGCCAGATTTGAAGTTACCGTAGATTTACCTACACCACCTTTACCAGAAGCCACTGCAATAATATTGGTAATTCCAGGAATAGATTTTCCTTTGATCTCATTAGTTTGAGACTGCGTATTAGCGGCAGGCGCTTCGACTTTTATATTTACCGTTATTTTTGCCTTTTCATAAACTTTCTCATGAATTACTTTCATGACATCTACCTCAGCACGTTTACGAATATGTAGTGCAGGGGTAGTCAATACCAAATCTACAACTACTTCGTCGCCAAAAGTAATTACATTTTTAACCGAACCGCTCTCTACCATATTCTGACCTTCTCCTGCAACAGTTATAGTCTCTAATGCCTTTAATATATCTGATTTCTCTAACTTCATGAGTATTTTTCTTTTGCTGACTAATTCATCTATCTAGATTGATTCTAAGTGCAAAGATAGGTTGAAAAGTTAAGATTATAAAGCCTCCAAATTGAAATGATTTATAGTGGTATCGTATTTCACAATAAGATGATTTTTATAAAGTGGTATGATTAATGTGAATAGCGAATTAAAAAAATACAAAATAACCATTATGAAACCAATTACTCTTCTTCTACTAGCGTACTTTATGGTATCTAATCATGGATTTAGTCAAGGTAAATTAGAGAAAGCCGAAAAAAGTTTAAGTAAAAAAGAAGAGAGCAATAGAAGTTATAATAATTCTAGGTCAAGATCAAGAGCTTCAAATAATTATGACGACACTTATCTTTTTGGTGACTTACTTATAGAAATAGGAGCTATTATAACCTACGGAATTATCTTTGAAGCCCCCGGAGAAGCTGAATATGCTGCTAGTACTGCTTCTATTACCAAATACCCATATCTTCATTCAAAAAAAGGAAACTATTCTTATGATTGGGGAGAAGATGCCGCTTTATTTAGGACTACACTTTCTACCCGAACCGTTGTCGAAAATGCAAAATTGTATGGAAATCATCTCAATGCCGATTTTAGATTTTTTAAAAGAATTGGTTTTGAAGCAGATTATCTACAATTATGGGAAGACAATACTTTTTTTGGAGATAATTCATTAGCCGTATATACTTTTCTCGCAAAGTATCATCGAATTCGTACTGAAAGATTTGACATGTATTGGGGATTAGGTGCCACCTATGTTGATGGTGAAGTAGATGAATTAGGATTTACTTATGGTCTTGGGGCTGAGCTTTTCTTTGCAAAACCGTTAAGTTTGGAGGCTAATTTTAATCAAGCTTTTATCAATGATACTACCGTAAACAAATTTAATACGTTACTCAACTATCACTATAAACGTTATACATTTTCTGGAGGGTATGAGCATCTTAAATTGGGTAGCGTAGATTTTTCCACCTTTTCTGCCGGAGTCGGGGTTTCTTTTTAAGTGATTTTAAAATTATAACTCGGTCATAGGATCCCAGAATAGTTTTTCAAAATCTATAATCTGATTATCGATTACTTCTACTCCTTCACTTTCTAATAATTGTTGCATTAAGTTTGTTCCATCAAAATGGTGTTTCCCGGTGAGTATACCCTTTCTGTTTACCACACGATGCGCAGGCACATCATCTCTTCCACCACATGCATTCATTGCCCAACCAACCATTCGTGCACTTCTTGCCGCACCAAGACATTTGGCAATTGCTCCATAAGAAGTTATTCTTCCATAAGGTATTAGTTTGGCCACTTCATATACTCTTTCAAAAAAATTATCGTTTTCTTTTACTCCCACGTGTATACAATTCTTGCTAAGGTTATAATTACTAAAATCAACATCAATATTCCCATAAAATAATTAGAATATTTAGTGATAGACGCTGTTTTCTTTTCAATCTTTAAAAAAGACAATACATAAAAATAAAGAGTTACAAAAGTTCCTGTTCCTGCCGCGACAGTAAATGCTATAATACGTAAAGTATCGTATTCCATTTTTCCACTAACGCTCATTCCAGCAGCAATAGCACAGAAATAAGGTATCGGTAATACATTAATCGCTGACATCATAACACCTTTGAAAAAACTTCTCTTTTCATTTTTGCGATATACTCTGATTTTTGTTCTTCTTTGTTTTGCTTTTGCGAAAAAGTAAATCGCCATCAAAAAAAAGATTACTGCTCCTGTACGCAGTAAAATATTTCTAACAAAAGGGTTGAAAAAAATATATTTGGCCAAAAGAATAGCAATCAAGGCCTGAAACAAGACCACTACAGAAGCTCCAATTGCCACTAAAATACCATTGTTCTTTCCTCTTTCAAGGCATGTGCGTGCAACGGTCATATTTACCAATCCAGGAGGAATAACTCCAACCAGTGATGCAAAAAATGTAACTAAAAATAGTCTAGTAGTTTCCAAAATTATTATGCCAATTACGTGATCCTAAACTGGATGTAAGTTATAGGTTTATTTTGTTCTAAATATTGTTTTTCATAAAAAGTTTGAATTGAAGTTACAATCTTTGGTGCACCTTCATTATGGTAAACATTATGATTTGCGTACAGCACTTCATGCCCTTCTCCATGCAACAATCCTAAGGTGTATCCATGCATAAATTCACTATCTGTTTTCAGATGCATGAGCCCTGTTGGTTTTAATATTTTCTTATACCGTTGTAAAAAATCATGATTTGTTAATCGATGCTTTGTGCGTTTATATTTGATTTGTGGATCTGGAAAAGTAATCCAAATCTCATCAACCTCTCCTTCGGCAAAAATATGATCGATTAGTTCAATTTGTGTTCTAATAAAGCCCACATTATTCATTTCATCTTCTATCGCAGTTTTAGCACCACGCCAAAAACGGGCTCCTTTAATATCAATACCAATAAAATTTTTATCTGGATATTGTTCTGCAAGTCCTACCGTATATTCTCCTTTACCACATCCTAACTCAAGAACAATAGGGTTTTGATTTTTAAAGAATTTCTCATTCCATTTCCCTTTATATCCAAGTGTATTATTAAGCACTTCATCTCGTGTAGGTTCTACTACATTATGAAAGGTTTTGTTCTCGTTAAATCGTTTTAATTTATTCTTACTTCCCACTAATTCTCTAATTTCTTTTCTTATTCGACTCTCGAATCCTTTTTGTGTTACATTAAACCTATGATTTTTGGTATTAAGAAACACTAATCTCTTTAGTAAAAAGAGTTCGATATATAGTAACATATCAAAAAATACACCAATTCAAATATTTCTATCAACAAAATATGATTTGAATCTCTTCTTAAAAAGGAAAAATCAATATGTTCAATATAATTTTCATGATGTTGAGTTTCACTAAAGATAATTTTTTGGTAAAATTAAGGAAATATACGCATAAGGAAATAGGATTACTTTTATTATTAAGAATTAAATGGTCAGTCGTTATAACCAATTAAAAACTAGAACATTTGAAAAAAAAAGTACTTGTAGCTCCTCTAAATTGGGGACTAGGTCATGCAACACGTTGTATCCCTATTATCAATGCGTTAATAGAAGAAGGTCTGGAGCCTGTTATTGCCTCTGATGGTATTGCTTTATCATTATTAAAAAAGGAATTTCCTAAGTTACAAACAAAACTCCTTCCTTCCTACAATATAGAATATTCTAAAAAGGGAAATAATTTTAAGTTGAAAATGTTACTTAACAGTCCTAAAATTGCTCATGCAATAAGTGCCGAAAAAAAAGTCATTAAAAAGCTTATGCAGGAAGAGGATTTTTGCGGTATTATTTCTGACAACAGAATGGGAGTACGACACAAAAGTATTCCTTCAGTTTTTATAACTCATCAACTTACCGTACTAAGCGGAAAAACAACATCAATAAGCACAAAACTTCACAATAAGTACATTAAAAAATTCGATGTGTGCTGGGTTCCTGATATGGCTGATGATCCAAATCTTAGTGGTGAATTAGGTCACCCAAAAAAGAATACTATTCCTGTTACGTATCTTGGTCCTTTAAGTAGGTTTGAATATCAGGTTGTACCCAAGAAATATGATATTATGGTATTACTTTCTGGCCCAGAACCTCAACGCACTTTATTAGAACAAAAGTTATTTCAGGAATTTGAACAAAGTGATAAAAGAATTGTATTTGTACGTGGACTTATTGAAGATATACAACAGACGTATATAAAGAATAATATCACAATACATAATTACCTTACCGGGAAAGATCTGGAAGACACTATAAACAGCAGTAATTTGATCATTTCGAGATCAGGGTACACTACAGTAATGGATCTTGCCAAATTGAAGAAAAAAGCATTTTTTATCCCTACGCCAGGTCAGTTTGAACAAGAATACTTAGCAGAGCGTTTAACAATTAATAAATTAGTTCCTAGTTGTACTCAGAATGATTTTACATTAACTAAGTTAAGAGATTTGAATGCGTATCGAGGATTAAGTAGTTTTAGTACTGACATCGACTACGGGGAACTTTTTCACTTTTTCCAAAGTAAATGAAAATTCACTTCCTACTCGATAATCGCTTTCTACATAAATTCGTTCGTGGTGCGCTTCGATAATATGTTTTACGATAGCTAACCCAAGACCAGAGCCTCCTTCTTTACGCGAGCCACTTTTATTTACTCGATAAAAGCGTTCAAATAATCTTGGGATATGGGCTTGTGCGATCCCTTCTCCATTATCTGTAACTCTAACAATAGTTTTATTACGGATCAAATCTTCGATACTTACCTCGGTCGTACCATCTTCTTTTCCATACTTTATTGAGTTTACAATAAGATTAGAAAGAACTTGTTGTATACGTTCTTTATCGGCATGAACCAGAATAGGGTTACTATAATTCATATCAAATGTAAGTGCAATATTCTTTTTTGCAGCTTTCATTTCATACAGATCAAATACACTTTGTACCAATTCTACAATATCAAAATTAGTATAGCTAAGATTAAGATCACCTGCTTCTAATTTGGTGATCATATCCAGATCGTTCACGATATAAATTAAACGCTCTACTCCCTTACTAGCACGATTTAAGTATTTATCAAGAATTGCAGGATCATCCATCGCTCCATCCAAAAGGGTTAATATATACCCCTGAACAGTAAATAATGGTGTTTTTAACTCATGCGAAACATTCCCCATAAATTCTTTACGATACGCTTCTCTGATTTTTAACTTTTCAATCTCTGTTTTACGCTGTTGTGCAAATTTTTCAACTTCTTTAATAAGAGTTCTCATATCTGTTGTAACAGGAGTATCACTAATAACATCATCTACTTCCAACATTTCGATATCATCATATATTTTACGAACTCTTCTATAAATAAACTTCTCAACACGATATTGAATGATTAGAAAGCAAATCGCATAGCATACCATTACAAAACCTAATATAAATAATAGGTTAAACTGGGATTGCGCATACAAAAAAACGCTCATTACGAGCGTTAATAATATAGTAATGTATAAAGACGAAAGGTATGCAAACCTATACGACTTCTTAAAATTCTCTGCCATTTAAACTACGAACTTATATCCTACTCCTTTAATCGTTTTAAAACTATCATCGCCGATCTTTTCTCTTAATTTTCTGATGTGAACATCTATAGTACGACCTCCTACGATCACCTCATTACCCCATACCTTATCAAGAATATCTTCTCGTTTAAATACCTTTCCAGGCTTAGAGGCTAATAAAGATAATAATTCAAATTCTTTTCTAGGTAAAACAATCTCTTTTTTATCTTTTACAATCTTATACTCATCTCTATTAATAACGAGATTACCTATCTTAACCACATTATCAGAAGATTCGTCTTCTTTAAGTCTACGTAATAAGGCTTTTACTTTACTCACTAAAACTTTTGGACGAATCGGTTTAGTAATATAATCATCTGCTCCTGCATCAAATCCTGCTACCTGAGAATAATCTTCTCCCCTTGCAGTAAGAAAAGTGATGATTGTATTTTGTAAATCTGGTAGTTTGCGAATATGTTCACAAGCTTCAATGCCATCCATTTCTGGCATCATCACATCCAAAATAATTAATTGTGGTTTTTTCTTTTTAGCAACTTTTACAGCTTCAACTCCGTTTTCTGCAGTAACAACACTATATCCTTCCGCAGTAAGATTATACCCAACAATTTCTAAAATATCCGGCTCATCATCTACTAACAGAATTGTAATATCTTTTTTATTCATTTTTTATAGAATTATATCACTTGATTGAGGTAAATATACTATGTTACAATGAAAGTTTTCACAACTATTACACTAGGAAACAATAAACTAACGTAAAAATTTCATAAGGATAACATTTACTTAACGTCACAATTATCCTAAAATAATTAATCCTGATGATCTCTATAAGTGGTTAATAGATTCATCGTGGCTGTAATCAAGTCTTTTGTCTCCATTAACAAACCAAAGTACAATGTAGTATTTTTAGGACTGCTTTCTTCGGTTCTTGTTCTCGCAACTTGTTTATTGATTTTATCATTAACAATTGTAAACAACTCTTGTTTTTCATTTATAATACCATTAAGTGTATTAAACTCTCTGCTATCAAAAACAGTTTTGATATTACTGAAGAAGTCATTAAGATGATCTTCTATTTCTTTTAGGTCTTTAATTTGGTTAAACCTAAGTTTCTTATGATTATTATTTACATGTTTATGACTTACCTTGGCCACATACTCCAGAGATTGAGTAATATCCTCTAGATATCCCAAAATTGAAATATAAAAATTACTGGCTCCTACACTGGATTCATCAAGGTTTTTGATAAAATAAAAGATACTATCTCTTAATTCTTCGACCTCAGTTTCTAATTTTGCAATTCCTTTTCTACTTTTCTTTAATGCAGCTAAATCATATTTTGCCAAACTATCAATAGTCTGTCCATAGATCTTATTTCCTCTATTTACAAAAGACTTAATATTATCTGCACTCTCTTCTATAACTCCTTGTATAGAACTACTTTCAGATTTTTTAAGTCTATCTTCAGCTCTTTCTGCTCTGGTTTTATTACGATATTTAATCGTATTTCTAACCAAAAGAAATACTGCCAAAGAAAGCAATACAGCTAACATTGCAGGTAGATGAATATTCAATAAAAAAGCAATTGTAGCCGCAGCAATAAATGCACTTATTGCCGTAAAAAACCATCCACCGATCACATTTAATACTCCAGCTACACGATACACAGCACTCTCTGTTCCCCAAGCTCTATCTGCTAATGAAGTACCCATTGCAACCATAAAAGTTACATATGTTGTAGAAAGAGGTAATTTCATAGAAGTTGCAATAGAAATTAACACCCCAGCTACCATAAGGTTTACTGCTGCTCTTACCATATCAAAAGCAGGAAGGTCCTCCTTTTTGGCTGTTAAGGTATTTGTAGAATCAATAGATTCTTGATCGAATTGTCTTTCTGTAACTCCTTTAAATGATTTTGGAGTAATAGAAGTAATTACATCAGAAATAAACACCGTTCCTCTAACAATGCCTCTGGATAAAAAATTTGGACGAAACTTCTCATCTCCTTCGCCTTGTCTTGATAAATCAATAGAAGTCTTAACAACATTCCTTGCCTTAGAAGAAAACCATAAAGTTAAGACCATTATAATACCTGCAGCCAATAACAATAAGGTAGGAGTTTCTGCTTTCCCTCCCAAAACTGCCATCGAGAATTCACCTGGTAACTGTCCGGATGCGCTCCATGCTTCATAAGCTTTCAAAGCAGCGATAGGGACACCTATAAAGTTTACAAGGTCATTTCCAGCAAAAGCCAATGCTAATGCAAAAGTTCCTACCACAATAATCAACTTATAGATATTAGTTTTAAATAATACTATTATTAAATATGAAATTATGGATAGCAATACAAAACCCGCTGACACAATTAGCGGAACATTAGTTTCTAAGAAACCTCTCAATGTTAATGCTATGGTTCCTGCTTCAGTATCAATTTTAAATAAATCTTTTTTGGCCGCTACTAATTCTTTAACGGTCTCATATGAACTATTAAAATATGCATTTGCCCAATCCAGCAATCCTTCTGCTCCTCCATTATATATAATGTCAACAATAGACTTAGCATAATTTGTTCCCTTAATACCTTTTATAAATATAAAATAGAGTATTGCTGTAAGGGCAATTCCTCCAAATAATGCTCCAACCCATTTCGCCTTCTTTTCGAAATTAAAAGACAATAACAAACGAGATATATATTGAACAATCGCTCCAACAGAAAACGCAACCACAACAGATAATAAAATCCCGGTTATAATTTCGCCTGCTTTCTTTGTATTAATATAGTTACCCAAATCTGCAATAGAAAGTGATGAATCGGCAGAAATTTTAAGTAACGCTACACACACTGCCGCTCCTAATAATTCAAAAACGATAGATACCGTGGTCGATGTAGGCATTCCTAAGGTATTAAAAAAGTCAAGGAGCAATATATCAGTAATCATAACCGCCATAAAGATGATCATGATCTCATCAAAATAAAACTCTCCAGGGACAAAAATACCTTTACGAGCTACTTCCATTAGTCCACTAGAAAAAATAGCTCCTGCAGCTATACCTATACTTGCTACAATCATAATTGTTCTAAAAGAAATTGCTTTAGAACCTATTGCAGAATTTAAAAAATTAACAGCATCATTACTTACACCAACTATAAGGTCGGCTACAGCTAAAGCCGCTAATGCAACAATCATCAATATGTAAATATCACTCATATACTTTGCATGTACTTATTGACCACAAAAATGTTATTAAAATTCAAGTCATATGTTATTGAAATGTTATCTTTTCAAAGCCTTTTCACCTCTATTTATGTGGTATTACAACTTTCAAATGTATAAATTAATATCGATTAATTACTGTTATTTACACCTATATAAAAATAGAGTACCTAAAACTAAAAAGGACTCCAAATCAATCAGTAAAACACTTATAAACAAATACTTAACACTATTACTAAAGGGCTAAAAATATACAATGCAATAGTTATAACCTGCTCTTAACTTCTAAGCTAAGCTATCATTAAGTACAAAATCCAAAAATTTAAAACTCAATGTTACTAAAAAATAAATTATACAAAATACTCATTATTAGCTAGTTACAAGCTTATTGTTAATTTAATGTTATGTAAAAGTTGTTTAAAAGTAAAATTAATGTTATGTTTGTAATATAAATATTAAGAACCCCCAAACAAAAAGTTAATATATGAGAAATTTAGTAATAGCAATTGCATTGATGTTTTCCGCAACTATTTTTGCTCAGGAAGTAAAACCTACATTTGAAAAGCAGGGAGATCTTATTAAAGGTACATTCTTTTATCAGGATGGTTCAGTAAGACAACAAGGTTTTTATAATAAAGAAGGTAAGCTTCATGGAGAATGGAAATCATATGATGCTACAGGAAAGAAAATTGCCATGGGGCAATATAGTCAAGGAGTGAAAACCGGAAAATGGTTTTTCTGGAGTGCTGATAAATTATCAGAAGTAAATTATAGTGATAATCAAATTGCAGATGTAACTACTTGGTCTAATAAAGATAATGTAGTTGTTAATTATAACAATTAAAAATTGTCTAAAAAATGTAAAAAAACGCCTCATTAAGTGAGGCGTTTTTTTATGACATAAAATGAAAAAAAATGACTCTCATTTTTCCTTTACTTGACTTTTCTACAAAAAGGGTTTTTAATATTTTTTTCACATTACAAATCGCAAAAACATTTCCTTAACAATACTAGGCACTGCGCTAAGCATCATTTCAGGTATTTATTTTCAAGCAATTTAAAATACCACTAACACATTCTTAATGTTAAGAAAACACGTCTCATGTGCATTTGCATAACAATTATCTAACATTAAAATGATACACAATTAATTTTTGAATAACACACATTTAACACTTCCTATCGTTCTTTGCCGGGAATTTCAGAACAAGTTAAATGAAAAAAATTGTTACGCTCCTTGCGCTATTTTTTGTAGGAATACTCTTCGCGCAAGAAACCGGTTCTATAACTGGTACATTGTTAGACAAAGAATCTAACAACCAACCTTTACCTTTTGCTAATGTATTGATAAAAGGAACGACAAAAGGAACGACTACAGATTTTGATGGTCTATACACTATTGACAATCTAGAACCTGGTACATATACCGTAGAATTTAGTTTTGTTGGATACGAAACATTAGACATTAAGGAGGTTGTAGTAAAAGCTAATGAAGCAACAACAGTAAATGCCTCTATTGGGGCGAGTGCTGCTGCACTTGATGAAGTAATTATTAAAACAACTACTAAAAAAGAATCTGAAGCTGCTATCTTATTAGAACAAAAAAATGCAGTTACGATTCAGCAAAAGATAGGTGCACAAGAACTTTCTAAAAAAGGAGTAAGCGATGTCGCTACTGGATTAACAAAGGCTACTGGTATCTCCAGACAAAGTGACAAATTATATGTACGTGGTTTAGGTGATCGATACAATAATGCATATTTAAATGGATTACCAATTCCTTCATTAAATCCAAAATTAAAACTTATTGATCTAGGAATATTCCCAACAGGTATTGTAGAAAATCTAGGAATCTATAAAACCTATTCTCCTAACATCTACGGAGATTTTGCAGGAGCCAGTGTAAACATAGACACCAAAGATCGTCCTGGCAAAGGCTTTTTAGAAGTCGGATTTACTTCGGGAGTTAACACTAATGCAGTTGGTAATGATTTTTTCTTACTTGATGGCGGACAATACGATGAGTGGGGATTAGATGATGGATCAAGAAGAGTTCCTATATTTTTGGATATTCCTAATTACAACTATGTAAGTACTCAAATCGATTATTTCCCATTTGACACTTCTTTTAATCCTAGAAAAAGATTTAATGCTCCTGATGGTGGTGCTAACATTACTGGAGGAAAAAGCTTTACTATTAATGATGAGCAAAAACTTGATGTATTAGTTACCGCATCGTTTAGTCAAGATCATAAAACTGCATTAAATGGTATTGAATCTTCTTTTAATTCTTTGGGAGGTATTATCACAAGTTTTGAAAACACAGATCGATATCAATACAGTACCAATACTACCGTATTAGGAAGCTTAGGATATCGTTGGAATTCTAATAACAAAATATTAGCAACTACTTTATTTGTAAATGACACTCAAGATGAGTTAAGAGAGTTCATAGGTTTTGGTAGTGAAACAACAGAGGTTAGAATATTTGCAAGAAGAGGAACATATGAACAAAATACTTTGTTTACACAACAATTAACTGGTGAGCACAAGTTTGCTGAAGATAAGTATAAATTAGCTTGGGGAGGTGCCTACAATAAAGCACAAGGATTAATACCAGATAGACGTCAATTAGTATTTACCGAACTTGACGGTGGCCTTCTTGTTCTTGGCGATAGAACAAGTCCTGATTTGGCTAACAACCAACGTTTTTATCAGGAATTAGACGAAAACGACTATTCTGGAAAACTGGATTTCGACATTAACTTCGGAAAAGATGAGGATGATAACTTTAAAAACAAATTGACTGTTGGATTAGCGGCCAGATCAAAAGATAGAGACTTTGAAGCCAATCAATTAAATTACAACCTCAATAACTTTAGAACTACAAGTGTGGATTTCAATAATCCCGATGCATTATTAAATGAAACGAATTTCTTAAATGGAACATATGTAGTTCAGGAAAACTTAAATACAACCCGAATTTATGAAGCTGACCTATTGACTTTGGCTGGTTTTGCTAATCTGCAATATGCACTATCTTCTAAATTGACTTTTAATGGAGGAATAAGAACAGAGCTATTTGAGCAAAATGTGTTTTATAGAGAACAACAGGATTTGGAAACTTCTCCTTTTAGAAAGCAAACAATTGACGAAACTTTTATTTTACCTAGTATTAGTTTCAAATATGAAATCAATGAGCAATCTAATCTACGTTTTGCAGCTAGTAAAACAGTAACATTACCTAAATTTACAGAAGTTGCTCCTTTTTTAGATGAAGATGTTACAGAAGCAACATTAGGAAATCCTATTCTTGAAAATTCTGATAACTATAATGTTGATCTTAAATGGGAACATTTTCCTGAACAGTCCGGAGAATTAGTTGCCGCTACATTATTTGGTAAATATATCGACAATCCTATTGAAAAAGTATTTGTAGCCTCGGCTTCAAATGTTAATACATTTATCAATTCTGATAATGCTATCATCTTTGGAGCAGAATTAGAATACAAAAAGAATCTTGGAAATTTATTTAAAGTAGAAGAAACAGTTTGGAACAACCTAAGTTTTGGAATCAATGCCACTTTAATGTACACCAAGGTAGAAATCGATCCTTCAGTAACTACATTTAATGGTTCTAATATCGCTCCTACAAATCTAGACAGACAATTGCAAGGTGCATCACCTTACTTAATCAATACGGATCTATCGTATTCTAAAACTTTTAATACTCATAAAATAACTTCAGGATTAGATTTCAACATTTTTGGAGACCGAGTATATTCTGCAGGTGGTAATGGCGTAGGAGACATTTTTGAAAAAGGATTTGGCTTACTAAACTTTAATTTTAAAGATGAAATTGGCGATCATATCGTATTAAGTTTCAAGGCAAGGAATTTGTTAAACCCATCTATAGAAAGATACCAAGATCAAGAAGATATCGGTCAGGAATTTACTACTTATAAGTTTGATAACGGAATCAATATAAGCCTTGGCGTAACATTTAAATTATAAGAAAATTTAACAACAACACAATTAAGCATTTATAAAGATGAAAACAAGAAATCTATTTACAGGAATCATATTGGGCATTACACTTGTATTTGGTGCATGTACAATTCAGGAAGATAATATTGGTGATATCACCATCAATGAAGGAGGAGGAACTGGTACTACATCTGGAGCAGTAATATTAGAAGGTCAAATTACCGAAAACCGCACATTAACTTCTAGTGAAGTATACGAATTAAGAGGTGGAGTTTCTGTTGTCGACGGAGTAACATTAACTATAGAAGCAGGTACAAGAATTATCGCTGGAAATACTGGTGGTGTATTTGCATACTTAGCGATAGAGCAAGGAGCAAAAATCATCGCAGAAGGTACTGCCAGTCAACCAATCGTATTTACTTCTAACAAATCAACTCCTAACCCTGGTGATTGGGGAGGTTTATTATTAGCTGGTAAAGCCCCCATCAACAGAGGAACTACCGCTACTACAGAAGTTGCAAATCTTACTTATGGAGGAACCGATCCTGCAGATAACTCAGGGGTTTTACGTTATGTACGTTTAGAATATACGGGAGGAAAAATTAATGAGAAAGCAGAGTATAATGGATTGTCATTATATGGTGTAGGTAACGGAACTACTTTAGAATACATTCAGGCTTTTAATGGTAATGATGATGGTATCGAATTTTTTGGAGGAACGGTAAATCTGAAATATGCTATTGTAACTGGTGCAGGTGATGATTCTTTTGACTGGACTGATGGTTGGGTAGGAAACGGACAATTTTGGATTGCGCAACAAACTTCTGCCGCTGGAGATAAAGGTATTGAAGCAGACAATTTAGAAAGTACTCCTAACGCTGCTCCATTTTCAAACCCTACATTATCTAACATCACTTTAATTGGTGCAGAAGATGGAGATGGTGAAAATAAAGGTATCGAATTCAGAGCGGGAACTAAAGTAACTATATACAATACCATCATCAAAGCATTTTCTGACAAAGGTATTGAAGTAGATGATGATCAAACACTGATTAATCTAAACAATAATGAAGTTATTGTTAGAAATTCAATCATTGATAATGAGAATTCATTTGACTTAGATCATGGTGGCGCAACAGTAGATCTCGCAGATTTCGCAACGTTTAACAACTATTCTACAGATGGTTCTGGAGCTCCTTTCAATACTGCTGGAACTTCTATTCCTGATGTTGATCCTGATAATGATGAATTTGTAATCAGTGGTTTTAGAGGCACATATCAGTTTACCGTTGCTGTAGATGGTGTAGATAATTTTGATCCTTCAACTCTAGGAACATTTTTTGATGCCGCTAACTATGTAGGAGCATTACAAGAAGGAGATACCTGGACATCAGATTGGACTCGTTTATAAAACATATAGTAACTATTTTTACTCTTTAATAAGCCTGGCAAATGCCAGGCTTATTTTTTACGTTCTTCAGTACACAAAACCACAAATCCCTAACAATCAACACAAAGGAAAGAATCACATAAAAAAACTTGCCAAAAAAATTCTTATTTTGTCGATTCTGTTTTACCACATTGTTAAGTCCATTTCTACAATTTTATTAGGATTAACACTTACATAACAATTTTCTAATACATTACAGCAAATAGAATTTCACTTAACAGCACCATAAAAGGCAACTAAATCTTTATCGTCTATTACACTTTTTCATTTCCTCAAAAATCCTGTTATACAAAAGGTTAGCACTAATCTATTGATTTCAAATCCTAACTAAAAATCACACTAAAAAATCCTACAAATCTCACCTTTTCTTCATTTTTCCTACATCACAATCCCTTAAACTAACCATAATAGTGGGATAAAATCTATTACTGTAAAACCGTATTTATTTGTAACAGATTTAAAACACAAAATGAGAAAATTATTTACGATAGCAGCTCTACTTTGTTTAGGTGCTGTTTTTGCACAAGAAACCGGGACAATTGCCGGTAAACTATTAGACAAAGAGTCAAACAATCAACCACTTCCTTTTGCTAATGTAGTTGTCCAAGGTACTTCAAAGGGATCTTCTACAGATTTTGATGGATTATTCGAGATCACAGATATTCCTGCTGGTACGTATACTATTGAATTTAGTTTTACTGGATACCAAACTGTAGAGATACCTAATGTAGTAGTAGAAGCAGATAAAGTAGCTGTCGTAGATGCCACTATGGGTGCTACCGCAGCAGCATTAGAAGAGGTTGTAATCAAAGTAGTAACCAATAGAGAGCGTGAAGAAGCTTTATTATTAGAACAGAAGGAAGCTATACAAATAAAAGAAAGTATTGGTGCAGAACAATTAGCTCGACTTGGTGTTTCAAATGCTGCTGCTGCAACCACTAAAATATCAGGTGTTTCTAAGGCCGAAGGTTCTGGTCAAATATATGTGCGTGGTTTAGGCGATCGTTACTTAAGCACAACGCTTAATGGACTACCAATACCATCTGACAACATTGATAAGAAAAATATCGATTTAGAGTTATTTCCGTCAAGGTTTATACAAAACGTTTCGATAAGCAAAACGTTTTCTCCTGTTAATTCGGCTGACTTGGCTTCAGGAAATATAGATATTGTCTCTAAAGAAGTTTCTAAAAGGAAAGATATAGCTTTTAGTGTATCCAGCGGTGTAAATTCTAATGTAAGCGATAGCGATATCTTTAGCAGTTTTAAGACTACTGCAAATAACAGAGATGTTTCATTAGGAGTGTATAGTCGTGCTTATGAGTCAGGAAATCTAGTTAATGCCTTAACAGAACAATCATGGACTCCTTCAGAGATTTCTACACCTATAAACTATGGATTTGGTTTCAACATAGGAGGAATATTAGGAGAAGAAAGAAAACTTAAGCTCTATTTTAGTGGTGGTCAATCTGTAGATAATGAATATAGAGAAGGGCTGTTTAGAGAATATGACCAAGGAAATCTACGAGATTTTGTACCAGCAGATGACTTAAGACGTTGGTTAAGAACTATTAATACTACTGCTATGTTACATAGTCAGTATAAAGTTAATGACAATAACAATTTGTCTTTTAATAGTTTTATCATTAACAAAGTTTTTCAAGAAACTTTAGAAGCTGGTAGGCAAGGTACCACAGAAATATTCGAAGAATTAGACAACATCGAAGAAGGGTCTCAGTTTATTAGAGATCAAAATATTAAAAACACGCTTTTATCGGCAACTCAACTTCTTGGAGAACATAATATATCCGATAAAAACACATTAGAATGGGCTGCAGGATTTAACTATCTAGTTGCTAACGAGCCTAACAGAATTAGAAATGAGGTAAACATTCTTAATGATAATCCAAACACCACTGAAAACGAAGAAGGAGTTATCGAACTTGGTTTTACAGGTGGTTTTCAACAAAGAAAATCGGTACAAGAAATTACAGACGAAGAATTTAATGGACGTATATCTGACAAGTGGATTCTTAAACGTAACGAAAACGAAGAAGATATTTTTATTGTAAACGTCGGAGGAAATTTTAGAAATAAAACTAGAGATTTTTCATCTCAATTCTTCGGTGTAGAAGAAAGTGGCGCAGGTATTAATCCTACTTCAATTGATGCAATAGGGGATATTTTTACACAGCAAAATTTTGATAATGGCTTGTTACAACTTAATACACAACCTGTAGACATGTATGATGCCGAACTTCTTTCTTATGCAGGGTTTGCTAACTTTACAGGGAAGTTTAATAAATTTACCGCTCAAGTTGGTATTCGCTATCAAAAAGATGAGATTGATGTTAACTTTGATGTAGGAAATTTTGTTAACCGTGAAACTGGTCAAGCAAGAATCGGAACTTCTAACAAAAACTATGACAATCTTTATCCATATTTAAATTTAAAGTATGCAATAAATGACAAGTTAGCCTTACGTCTTTCCGGAAGTTTAGGTCAAACATTACCAGAATTCAAAGAAATTGCTCCATTCCAATATGTTTCTCAAGTTGGACAAGTATTTCAGGGAAATCCTGATGTGGAAAGATCTGAAAACTACAACATAGATTTCAAGGTAGAGTTTTTTCCACAGAGTGATGAGTTATTATCTCTTAGCACATTCTACAAAAGAATTAACGATCCTATCAACAGAGGTTTACAAAGAGGAGGAGAAGATATCTTTTCATATTTCAACACAGGTGATCGAGCGCGTGTTATAGGTCTTGAACTTGAAGGAAGAGTATACATTATAAAAAAGAGAGAGTCATATCCTAACTTACGTGTTAGCGGTAATATTGCTTATCTAGACCATGAACAAGACTTAAAAGATGTTTTTAGAGCCGATGGAACTCTCGAACAAACTTTTAAATATGGTGATAAAACCGAAATTGGATTAGAAGGAGCATCTGACTGGATTACCAACGTATCACTAACATTTAACTCTGGTGATGAATCTCCATATGAATTTACGCTTACCGGTAATTATGCTTCTGACAAGATTTTCGCATTAGGAGCTCCTCGAAATCAGCAACAACCAGATGTCTTCTTTAATGGTGAAATTGTAGAGAAAGGTTTTGTAACCTTAGACTTTATTGCAAATAAAGAAATTAATGAACATTGGACCTTAGGATTAACCGCTAAAAACTTGTTGAACCCAACTATAGAGAGAACGCAATTTGTACAAGAAGTTGTATCGGGGAATTCTTTTGACAGTACCATATTATCTTATTCCACAGGAGTAGAGGTGTCTTTAAGCCTTAACTATAAATTTTAAATTTTAAATTAAAACAATGATGAAAACGTTAAGTAAATTATTAAGCCTTTTATTAATTACAGGACTATGTGTTGTATCCTGTAGTGATGATGACGACAGCCCAGCACCAGGCCCAGGGTCTGATCCAAGTGAACTTTCTGGAATTATCAGTGAGAATCTTACTTTAGATGCTTCAGTTGAATATAAAATTAAGGGAACCGTAACTGTTGCCGAAGGAGTTACACTTACTATACCTGCAGGTACTGAGATCGTATCAGATGCAGGAACAGAAAACTATCTTGCTATTTTGAAAGGCGCAGATATTAACATACAAGGAACAGCTTCTAATCCTGTAATTATGAGAGCTAACGGACAAGCAGGTGCTTGGGGTGGTTTAGTAATCTGTGGAGATGCAACCACTACAGAAGGAGTAGACGCAACAGCAGAAGTTGGTGGCCTTATATATGGAGGAACCAATGATACAGATAACTCAGGTAGTATTGATTACCTAATTATCAGGGATGCTGGTGCACAAATTAATGCAGATTCACAATTTAATGGTCTTACGCTATATGCGGTTGGTTCTGGAACTACTATCGAGAACGTAGCTATAATTAATGGTACTGATGACGGTGTTGAGTTCTTTGGTGGAACTGTATCTGCAACAAATATGTATCTTGAAAATAACGAGGACGATGCTGTTGATTGGACAGAAGGTTGGAATGGGACACTTACAAATGCTTATGTAACAAATACAATTGCAAATTTCTCTACAGCTATAGAAGCTGATGGTGTTAACAACAATCCAACTCTTGTTAATTTTACAGCAATCTCTTCAACAGGAGGTACTGCTATCCAAATTAAAAATGACTCGGGAGCTACAATTAATGGTTTAACATTAACTGGTTTCACTACTTCTTTTGACTTCAGAGATAGTGCTCCTGCATCTAATCTACAAATTGATAGTGCTGATGCAGATACTGCTACTGATGCCGTATTTAGCACATCTTCGACAAATGCTAGTCTTTTCGCCTGGGTAACAAATGCAGGTTCTGGTTCTGATTCAGTACTCCCGGCAACTATTTCTAGTGATCTTACTCTTGATGCTTCTATAGAATATTCAATTAACGGACCTGTTTTAGTTAGTAACGATGCTAAATTAACAATACCTGCAGGTACAAAAATTGTATCTGAATCTGGAACTGCAAATTACCTAGCTGTATTAAAAGGAGCTTCTATTGATATTCAGGGAACTATGGCAGATCCAGTGGTAATGGAGTCAAATGATGGTCAAGCTTGGGGTGGATTACTTATTTGTGGTGATGCTACAACGACCGAAGGTGTTGATGCTATCGCAGAAGTAGGTGGTCTTGTATATGGAGGAAATAATAATACTGATAATTCTGGTACTATTAACTATCTTATCCTAAAAAATACCGGAGCACAAATCAATGCAGATTCGCAATTTAATGGTCTGACTCTTTATGCTGTGGGTAATGGAACAACTATCACCAATGTAGCAGTTATTGGAGGTTCTGACGATGGTGTTGAATTCTTTGGAGGTACTGTAAATCTAACTAATTTTTATGCTGAAAACCTTGAAGATGATTCTGTAGATTGGACTGAAGGATGGAATGGAACTCTTACTAACGCCTATGTAAATCTTACTATAAATAATTTCTCTACAGCTATTGAAGCTGATGGTGTAAATAACAATCCTACTCTTGTTAATTTTACAGCAGTATCAACTATGGGAGGAACTGGAATTCAAATTAAAAATGATTCTGGTTGCACCATTAATGGACTTACTTTAACTGGGTTTGATACTCAATTTGATTTTAGAGATAGTGCTCCTGCTTCTAACGTACAAGCGGATAGTGCTGACGCAAATGAAGCTACAACTTATAATACTTCAACAACTGAAGCATCTGACTTTGCTTGGGCAACTAATTAATACTCTTTTAACACGATATAAAAGTTTTAGCCAATATATCTAAAAAGCTGCTCGATTGAGCAGCTTTTTCTTTTTAAACTAATTTTTCTAAAGGTATTATTTCTAACAATTGCTCATCTATATATTAAACACAATCATTACTTACAATACTCTTATAAAATCAATACTACATATCTCACAATGTTACTAAAATCTTATCACTGTTAAACAATAGTAAATTAACAACCAAGTACTGGAAACCAAAGCACAATCAACTCAATTTTGTAGTAGTTTTAATATAACTTTTAAAACCTATTTATTATGAAAAACTTAAAGTGCTTTTTATCAATTATGTTTGCATTATCTGCATTTATTACACATGCTGATGTTGGAATTGCAAAAGGTTACAAGCTAAAATATTTGGGATCCACTCTTTTAGCAGCTACAAATAAAGTTTGTCCTGACAATAACAACATAGCTAATTTATCCACATCGCATGTTAACATTTTTTCTTCTTCCATTTTACAAACACAAAAAGTATACAAAAGAAATAATGATGGTAGAATTAGCTATTACTATGTTGACGAAATAACACCTCCTATTACAGATAGAGATGATATTGAAGGTAGCTTTACCCTAATTGATAATATATGTGATAACCCATACGTGAAAGAGCATCAATTTAAGAATTTAGGAAGCACATTTGATCAAGCATTTCAGAATCTCTGTAATTCTAACAATTATCAAAATCTACCTATTCAGTCAACGAACATTAATATGGCTGGCACATTACCCCTAAATACAGTTTACACAAGAAATTATGACGGACAAACTTCTTACTTACTTATTACTGGAACAAAAAACGAAGAAGTAAGTGATCGAGATGTTTATAATCGTTCAAATTTCAGTGATGAGCGAATCACTATATGTATTGGTCAATATGATCAAGGATACACATATAAACGCTTAGGAAGAACACTTGCTGAAGCAAATGAAAAAATTTGTACATTAGAAAACCTACCTGTGTTTAAATTTAATATTGATTATGAATCAAATTTTAATTTTCTGAATACTAAAAAAATATACAAAAGAACTTTAGAAGACGGAGGTATTGATTATGTTTATATAATAAATGGATCTTCTAACCCCTTTTCGGATAGAGATATATATTCTAGAAATTCCTTAAGCACCAATTCGATTAATATTTTTTGCGATGAAGATAAGGATGGTATTGCAGACGAATTGGACAACTGCCCATCTACATATAACCCTGATCAAGCTAATAATGATGGTGATAGTAAAGGAAATGTATGTGATAATTGCCCTGACAACAGTAATAATAACCAGGCAGATCTTGATGGAGATGGTATAGGGGATGTATGCGATAATGATCGAGATGGAGATGGTATTTCTAATAGTAATGATAATTGTCCTGATAAATCTAACCCAAGTCAGTCAGATACAGATAGTGATGGTATTGGCGATGTTTGTGATCCTATCGACAATAACGCTAAATATGATTTACAACTTAGAGAATCTAAGGTTACGGTAAATAGTACTTGTGGTAGTTGTCCCTCTCAATTAAATCTATTAAACCCACAATTTGCTGGAGGAACCTTTCCTGTAAGAAAACATTTCATAGATTTCACTCCAGCAGGTGCTGGAAGTTCTGTAAATATGATTTTTACCATAGAAAATATAGGAGATGGTCCATCAGAACCTGTAGATGTAAACTTTTATTTGTCTCAAGATTATAATAGCATACAAGGGGTAAAAGCAAATGACAAAACAGTGACTATTCCTAGTATTCCTGCAAATTATACTTATGTTGTGCAGGCAAATGTTGATTATGATGATTTTAGAGCTGCTCAAGGCCCTTACTATATCGTAATCGATGTGGAACCAGGCAGTAAAGATACAAACAGAAGTAATAACTTTGTAAATATACCCACATATGTAAGATGTATTGCATGTTCTAGATCTGCCTCTTCATTAAAAGTTAATACCAATAGCCCATATAAGATTAGTGTTTATACTATTACCGGTCTTATTCAAGCAAGTTATACTGTAAATAATAAAGTAGAAGAAAAAGAAATCACAAATCAATTACCTAAAGGATTCTATATTATCAAAAACGGCACTGACACTTATAAAGTGGTTAAGGAGTAAATTTTGAAAAACTAAAATAAATCTATTTTATCATAGTAACGGAAACGAAGTATTGCAACTCGTTTCCGTTTTTTTGTTATCTAATAGTTTATACTCGAACCTCTTTCCATTTTCCTTTTCTAAACCAAATAATACCAATTACAGCAATAAGCACTTCAGCAAAAGTAATAGCCAGAAATACGCCCATAGCTCCCCAATTCAATACTAAAGCAGCGAAGTATGCAAATGGTAATTGAAACACCCAAAAACAAAAGAAATTAATAATAGTAGGTGTTTTTGTATCTCCTGCTCCGTTAAACGATTGTATAATGACCATTCCATAGGCATAGAATACATATCCTGCGGCAATCACCCGTAAGCTTAATGCTCCATATTCTACAACTAATGCTTCAGTACTAAATATTTTTATAATGACTTCGGCAAAGATGAGATAGACTACAGATACAACAAGCATAAAATAAGCATTGTATTTTCCAGTTTTCCAAACTGATTGTTCTGCGCGTTCTGGTTTTGCTGCCCCTAGATTTTGACCTACCAATGTTGCTGCAGCATTACTCATTCCCCATGACGGCATAAGGGTAAACATTAATACCCTAATTGCAATAGTATATCCTGCCAATACTTCACTCCCAAATTCAGCCATAATTCGCATCAGGAATACCCAACTAGAAGTCCCTATGATAAATTGTCCAATCCCTCCAAGAGATACTTTTACCAGATTTAACATAATCTCTGCTCTAAAAACAATGTCTTTAAAAGCAATTTTAATTTTACTCCATCCATAGAAAAGGATCAATAATTGGAATATGACAGCACTACCTCTACCTATTGTAGTAGCAATTGCTGCTCCCTGAACTCCGAATGAAGGGATAGGGCCAAATCCAAAAATAAAAATAGGATCCAGAATAATATTGAGTAGATTCGAAAATATCAACACCCGCATCGCTACTGAAGCATCCCCTGCTCCCCTAAATACAGCATTAATCAGAAACAATAACATAATGGTGATGTTTCCTCCTAGTAGCACCTGAGTATATCCATAACCACTTGCTATAAGGTCAGGTTCTGCACCCATTAGCCCAAGAATTTCTTTAGGAAAAAGAATCCCGAATATGCTAATTATCACCGCTATTATAGTACCTAAAAGTATCGATTGTACTGCCGCTTGCGAGGCGCCATTAATATCTTTTTCGCCCACTCGTCGTGCCACAATTGCAGTTGCCCCCATGCTTAATCCTATGGCTACCGCATAAATTAAGGTGAGTACAGATTCGGTTAAACCAACTGTGGCTATAGCATTTGCACCAAGACTAGAAACAAAATAGGCATCTACCAAAGCAAAGATAGACTCCATCATCATCTCTAGAATCATAGGTACAGATAACATAAAAACAGCTTTGCGAATGCTTCCCGAAGTGAATTCTTGTTCCTTACCGGTTAATGCGATTTTAAAATATGTAAATAGACGAGTAAACGTGAGTTTATTTTCAGTCATGATGAGTTATAATTATGAAATATTAGAAATAAATAAAATTAGAGTAAGAAAAGACTAAGAAGAAAATCTTAGCTTCTAAATCGCGGGGTCTCTATGTGCACAATTATGTACATAATTCTTTTATAACTTCATGATGATACAAATATGCGGCATTATTTTTGAATAAAAAATTAAAATTGAGTTAAAAACCGTAATTCATGTAGAGGACAACCGTCTAATCCATAATTAAAGGGAAGTAAGCCGCTTTTTTATTATATTTTTAATTTTAATGTTGTATATTTATTGCCCCAAAATAATTTTTTGTATGAAAAAAATCTACTTGCTATTCATATTTATTGGTCTTATATGCTTTTCCTTTGCTCCAGGAATACAAGCACAGTCTGGCAATTTTGACAGACAACAATCCAATGACACAAAGATCAAAGGATTACGAATTTCCCCTAATCCTGCCAGTGGAAACACACTTTATATTACTTCAGAAAAAAACCTTACTAAAACCGTCACTATTTTTACGGCCTTAAGTCAAAAAGTAATGTTTAAAGTTTTAATTGGTAAAGAATTAGACATCTCATCTTTACCTCCTGCTATCTATATCATACGAATTAAAGAGGAAGACAGAACATCTACTGTAAAATTTGTAAAAACTTAAAAAAAATTTACAGGATTCTTACATTTATTTTTAAACATTAATACATCATTTTTTTATCTTAATAAACAAACATTTATAAAAAGGACAGTCTTTTTTATACATTTGTTCTACAAAATTCCTGAACAAATTTTATGTTGACTGATACCATTTTTTCTATTCAAAATAATACAGATTTTGAGCGGTCAGCATTACGCGTTTTTAATCACCAATACAATAATACTCTAACTTATCAAAGATTCTGTAATCTTCTTGGAGTTACAAAATCTTCTGTAAAACAAATTGATGACATTCCTTTTTTACCTATTCAATTTTTTAAACAGGAAAAAATAGTAAGTACTCAGTCCTCAATATCCAAAATCTTTACTAGTAGTGGCACTACTGGCAGTGTAACGAGTAAACATTATGTCAGTGATCTCAATATTTATGAAAAAAGTTTTAGAAGAGGATTTCAGCATTTCTATGGAGATATTACCGAATTTATAGTATTAGCATTATTACCTTCATATCTAGAAAGAGAAGGTTCTTCTCTTATCTATATGGCAGAAAAATTGATTGAAGACAGCAATCAAACCGAAAGTGGATTTTATTTGCATGAAACTCAAAAACTAGTAAAAACCCTTCAAGAACTCGTAGCAAAAGGAAAAAAAGTTTTACTTCTTGGGGTTTCTTTTGCATTATTAGATCTTGTTGAAAATTTTCATATCAAGCTAAATGATTCTGTTGTCGTAATGGAAACAGGAGGTATGAAAGGTCGTAGAAAAGAAATGATACGACAAGAATTACATCAAACTCTTAAAGACGGATTTGGCATTTCTCAAATCCATAGTGAATACGGAATGACCGAGTTATTATCTCAGGCTTATTCTAAGGGTCATGGTATTTTTTATTGTCCTCCCTGGATGAAAGTCTCTATAAGAGATCCCGAAGACCCCTTAACCATACTAGACATTAACAAAACCGGAGGGATAAATATCATCGATCTTGCCAACATTAATTCTTGTTCATTTATAGCAACTCAGGATCTTGGTAAAATTTATAATGATGGAAGTTTAGAAATTTTAGGTAGATTTGATCATAGCGATATTAGAGGCTGTAATCTAATGGCATTATAAACTATGGCACAAAACAAATTAGGCTGTTTTTCCTTTCCTGCGATTATTATATTAGCAATAATTGGAAGTAGTTTTGTACAGACTTTTTTACCCATTTCCTCATTCACTTCTTTTGTAATAGTTTTACTTGTTTTTTCATGGATACTTGGAAAAATACAAGATGCTGATCAAAAAAAGTCACACTGGCGTTATATGATATATAGCGGACTCGTTATCGTATTTGTTTTAGGAATTAGATATGCTATTAGCACCATTCCAATAATTCAAGAAACTGAGCAACCTGTAATTTCAGAAGATATTTATCGCGAAAAGGTTTTAGAGAAAGGAGACTCTATTATACTATTGCGTCAAAAAAGAGTATGGACGGATAATTATGGAAATTCATTTAAAGGAGAATTTTCAGTTCGGGAAAAAGAATATATTACATCTAAAACAGAATACGCAAATAACTCACAAAAATACAGACAACAGACCTGGGGAAAACTATATCAACATTTAGCGACTTCTGATACTCCAAAACTTGATTTAATTCTGAAGGAACTCGAGAAAATTAAAACCACAAACAAACTCAATCAATTCGAATTTGCAGAAATGGTAGTTACCTTCATACAGGATATCCCATATGCTTTTGTTTTTGATACGGCATGTGAATCTCCAGACAAATACGAAGATTCAATTCGTGTACTATTAGAAAAGTGCAAGGATTGTTGTATTGGCCACATTCCTTTCGGAATACAAAACCCTGTGGGTTTTATGGGAAATCTAAAAGGAGATTGCGACACCAGAACCGTTATTATTTATGCTATTCTTAGCCATTTTGGATATGATGTCGCCATACTTAATAGTGATTATTACAAACACTCTATCCTTGGATTACATATTCCTGCAAAAGGAAAATTTAAAATCAAGAACGGGAAACGATATTATGTTTGGGAAACCACCAATAAATATTTTACCATCGGAACACTTCCCAAAAATTTTGACAATATAAATCAATGGTACATTGTACTTACTAACACTTAAAAAATCATGCAAACCAAATTATTAACTCTCGCTTTCATAGAAATAGCTCTTGCTATTGTGGTTTCTGTACTTATATTATTCATTTCTTTTAAAATATTACAAAGAGTATTTTTTAAAAACATTTCTCTTAGAGAAGACAATATTGCGTTTTCGATTTTTACTGCAGGTATTATCTTATCAATTGGTGTCATACTAGCAGAAATTATTCCTTCTATTACTAATATAATACGACTATCTATGTCTAATGGGGATGAGATCTCTTTTGGCAAGATCGCTCAATATTCGGGATTATACTTATTCATAGGATTTGCATTTGCGGTCATAATCAATACCTCTGTATTCTTACTTTTTTCGGTGTTAACCAAAGGTGTAAATGAATTTAAAGATATTCAGCAAAATAATATCTCGACTGCAATAGTGGTTACCGCAACTCTATTATCTATTACTTTAATTGCAAAAGATAGTATTAGCTTACTCATTAGTGCACTGATCCCATATCCCGAAACTAGTAATTTCTTACTCTAGAGTCTCAAACTTCAAAATTATATCGCTTTCATTCCTACTAAAACCGGGAAGTTGATCAACAATTTGAGTATTATCATATTCAATCTGTAATGATTGGTTTTTTTTACGACCTAATACATGTACTCAAAATAAAGAATTATTTAAACTCCCACATTGTGATAATTCTATAGAGTAAAAAAATCAATGTGATCAATGATCATAAAGAGTGTTAAGTTTTAATTGATTGGTTAGTTCATAAAGTCTGCTAGAGCAATATCTATGCAGGCTTTATTATTAAACCCTTAACCCAATGATTACCAAAATTATACAAAACACTACTTCATCAAACATGAATTAAATTTAAGTACTAAAAAACACTTATAATTATGTTAAAAATGTAATGATTGGATTTTTTTACGACTGAATTAACGAGACGATAAGTACAGAGAATTATGAAACTATATGTCACCTTATTTTTTATTGCTTTTGTGACGGTCATAAGCGCCCAAAAGATAGATTATAATACCGATAAAAATTATATCGCAGAAGGCTATGATGTTACAGAATATTTTAACAATAAAGCGGTAAAAGGAGACAACAAATTTGTATTCACTCACGATACTGTAAAATATAAATTCGCAAGTCAGCAGAACTTAGAAAAGTTCAAAAAGAATCCTGATAAGTATATACCACAGTACGGAGGATATTGCGCCTATGCAGTCGCAGTAAATAGTGAAAAAGTGGATATAAACCCAAAGACATTTGAAATAAGAGATAACAAATTATACTTATTTTATAATTCCTGGGGAATAAATACGCTAGAAAAATGGAAAAATGAAGATGCTAATACGTTACAAGCAAAAGCTGATACGAATTGGCAAAACATAAAGACAAAAAAGTAATGCAGCCTTATTGAAGCTGTATGTAATGCTAAGTTTTTTCAATAATTGATTGGTTAGTTGACAACGCCTGCTAGAGTAGATTCATGCAGGCGTTGTTTTTTTATGAAGTTTTTATAATAAATCAGACCTCATAGATTTTGAAAACCAGTGAGGTCTATATTATCTTTTTAAACTACTCTAATCACAAAATAATTCTTTTTACCACGTTGTAACAATACAAACTGATCATTAATCAAATCATTTTCTGATATCGAATATCCTTCGGCAACTTTTTCTTTATTTACCGAAATAGAATTTTCTTTCAATGCTCTCCTTGCTTCTCCGTTTGATTTTAGGAAACCTGTTTTTTCTGCTAACGCTCCGATAATATCCAAACCATTGCTTATCTCTTCTTTTCCTACTTCTGCCTGAGGAACACCATCAAAAACATCTAAAAAAGTAGCTTCATCCAAATCTTTAAGATCTGCTGATGTAGATTTTCCAAACAAAATAGCAGAAGCTTTAATTGCATTATCGAGATCTTCTTTAGAGTGCACAATCACTGTAACCTCATCTGCCAATCTCTTTTGTAATACACGAAGATGTGGAGCTTCTTTATGTTCATCAACCAAAGTATTTATCTCTTCTTCTGTCAAAAAGGTAAAAATCTTAATATATTTTTCAGCGTCTTCATCACTGGTATTTAACCAGTACTGGTAAAACTTATAAGGAGATGTTCGTTTAGCATCTAACCATACATTTCCTCCTTCAGATTTTCCGAATTTAGACCCATCTGATTTGGTAATCAATGGGCAGGTCAAAGCATATCCTTTACCGCCAGCAATTCTTCTGATCAACTCAGTTCCTGTAGTGATATTACCCCACTGGTCACTACCCCCCATTTGCAACGTACATTCATGTGATCTATACAAGTGTAAAAAATCATATCCTTGTACTAATTGGTAAGTGAATTCTGTAAATGACATTCCTTCTGAAGATTCTGATGAAATACGGTTCTTCACAGAGTCCTTGGCCATCATATAGTTTACGGTGATGTGCTTACCGACATCTCTAATAAACTCAAGAAATGAAAAATCCTTCATCCAATCATAGTTATTCACTAATACTGCAGCGTTAGGCGTTTCACTTTCAAAATCCAGGAATCTGCTTAATTGAGATTTTATAGCTTCTTGATTATGACGTAATGTTTTTTCATCAAGTAGATTACGCTCTGCTGATTTCCCAGAAGGATCACCAATCATACCTGTAGCACCTCCTACCAAGGCAAATGGCCTATGACCCGCTCTCTGGTAATGTGCTAATAACATAATCGGAACCAGATTACCAATATGCAACGAATCTGCGGTAGGGTCAAACCCCACATAAGCCGATCTCATTTGTTCCATTAGGTATTCTTCGGTGTTGGGCATTGCATCATGTAACATCCCTCTCCAACGTAATTCTTCTATAAAATTCTTAGCCATTTTTATGATAATTCGATTCGAAGCGACAAAGATAAAAATATGGACAATATCCAGCTATGAATATGTAAGAAATCAGCATGATATTGTTTTTATTATTAGCCTTGTCATCCCAGCGTAGGCTGGGATCCATTTTGGAATCCATAATTACAGATCCTAGCCTTTAGTTTATCCTAAGCACTTCGACTACGCTCAGTGCAAGCATTCTCAAAGGTCGGGATGACAATTACATATCAAATTTTAACTCACATGCCTCAATATCAAGGTAACATTTTTAGTTTCTTTGCTATTAACTATAGAGAACAACGCACTTTATCACGTATGAAAACATCTCCTCCTATTTCCTTGGTTCCTTTTGTATTCATTAGCTTTTTCATAATCACATGCCATACTATACATGCACAAGTAGAAAAAGACACACTATTGGCTTCTCAATATTTTGCAACTGCGGATACCTTATTAACGTATAGAAAATTAGACAGTGCAGTAGTCTATTTTAAAAAAGGATTACCTATTTATACCAAAGCTAAAACCTGGGAACGTGTTGCACGATGTTATAACAAAATTTCTGAGAGTCAATGGAGAAATGAGAAATATGAAGAATCATTATCTAGTGCAAAACAAGCCTTAGCGGTTAGCGATCAATATTTACAAGAAAACAATAGAGAGAAGGCATATGGATTTGATAATATTGGAGATTATTACCGAAGAAAGAAATTAGATTTAGATAAAGCTTTGGCATATTATCAAAAAGCTTTAAAAATTAAATTAACTATTTTTTCTAAAAATCATTTATATGTTGCTGACTCTTATCAAAGTATTGGAAATACCCTTCTTCTGCAACGAAAATATAATAAAGCATTAGAATATTATAAAAAGGCTATAGTTATTAGGGAAGATAAATTAGGGCCTGATCATATAGATACCGGAATGTCCTATTTTAATCTTGGTTTGACCTATGATAGAAAAGAAGAATATAATAAAGCATTACTCTATTTTAATCATGTATTAGCAATAAGAATAAAAAAGTTAGGAGAAAATCATAAAGATGTCGCTTTATGTAATCGAGTTATTGGATGGCTATATCAAAAAAAAGGAACTTATGATAAAGCGATTCCTTATTTAGAAAAGAACTTGTCTATTTTAATTCATATTTATGGAAAAAAACATCATACTCTTATTGATGCTTTTAATACTATAGGGATTTGTCACAAACAGAAAGGAGATTATAACAAGGCATTGACTTATTATAATCAGGCAATTGATATTGAAAATAATCAGTCTGAACAGAATAAAAAGAATTATCATTTTTCAGTTTATAATAATGTTGGAGTTATTTATAAATATAAAGGACAATATGAAAAAGCCTTGAAATATTATATAAAGGCACTTCATACCAATTTAAAAAGAGGGAGTAATAATAAACATATTGCTCTTAATTATAACAATATTGGAAAAATATACAGATTAAAAGAAGATTATGACGAAGCTCTGGATTACTATAAAAAAGCATTAAGTATACGAACTAAGACATTTGATGAAAATAACTCTGATATAGCATATTCTTATCATGATATTGGAGAGTTATATACTATAAAAAAGAAGTATAATAAAGCTTTGTTTAATACAAAAAAAGCATTAGAGATACGACAAAAAGTATTTGGAGAATACCATCCTGAGATAGCGGATTCTTATGTAAGTCTTGGAAATATTTATAAGAATAAAAAACAATATAAACTTGCTTTAGAAAACGATCAAAAAGCACTAAGAATACGACAAAAAGTATTTGGAGTACATCACCCCAAAGTTGCAGTATCCAATAACGATATCGCAAATGTATATACACTACAAAAAGATTATAAAAATAGTCTGTTATACTACAAAAAAGCAATTAATGCTAATATAAAGGGGAATCAATACTTAGATTCAAATGTTCTATTGACCACTTTATCAGGCAAAGCCAAAACCTATATTGGTTTGTATAAAGAAAGTAATAATAGTGACGACCTTAATCAAGCTATAGCTACCTATAAAAAAGAAGATACGTTAATCAATGATATCAGACAAACGTTTACGACCTATCAAGACAAAGTAGCCTTTGCCCAAAAAGCAAAAGATGTCTATCAAGGCGCGATACAAACACAATTGTTATTATATGCGATACAAAAAGAGCAAAGTACTTTGGAGCGTGCTTTTTACTATGCGGAGAAAAGCAAAGCTAATACCCTTAAAGAGTTACTTAGCGAAGCAAATGCAAAGAATTTTACAGGCTTACCAAACGATGTGTTAACCTTAGAAAAAGAATTACGAATTGATAAAGCGTTTTATCAATCCAAAGCTACAGAATCCTTCAATAAAGTGAGTTCGGACTCTGTCGAAAGGTTATCAAGAATGACTACCTATGAAAACAAACTATTCGACATCAACAGAAAACAAGACTCACTAACCCAAGTCTTAGAAAAAAACTATCCTAAATATCATCAACTTAAGTACCAAAATGATATCGTTTCTGTTACCGATATCCAACAGCAATTAGATGATAAAACTACAGTATTAGAATTTTTTACAGGAGATAGTATCTCTTATGCATTTACTATTTCTAAACATGATATCAAGGTAAAAGAGCTTTCTACTCCAAAACTCACAGAACAGGTCGAAGCATTCCGTAAAAGCATCATAGATCAGGATGTTCGATCTTATAAAAAACAAGCAAATATATTATACCAAAAACTTATCGCTCCAATAGTAGATGAATTGATAGGTGATGAACTGATAATCGTTCCCGATGGTCCTTTATGGCATCTTAATTTTGATTTACTATTAACTCAAAAAGATGATTCTAATAATCCCGCACTCTTATCTTATCTCCTAAATGATTACGCCATCACTTATGCTAATTCTGCAAATCTATTATTTGCCCCTTTTAAAAACAGTCAGCACTCAGAAACCCTACAGGAGTGTCTTGCATTTTCCTTTTCAGATAGCACACAAACCACAGCAACCAATACAGTGCGATTAGCGACGCTAAGAGATGCCGGAGGTGATTTACCAGGAACTCGTGAAGAAATCAGAGCAATTGCTGATATTATCGATGGACAATATTATTATGGTTCGCAGGCGGTAGAAGCTAATTTTAAAAGCAATGCAAGTCGATATAACATACTACATCTGGCATTACATGGAGAGGTAGACAACGAAAGACCAGAGAACTCAAAACTCTATTTTACCAAAAGTAAAGACACCATAGAAGATAACCTATTGTATAGCCATGAATTATTTGCTTTGGACATCCCTGCAGAACTCACAGTATTAAGTGCGTGCAATACGGGTGCAGGTAAAATTGCCAAAGGAGAAGGAATTATGAGTTTGGGTAATGCTTTTCAATATGCAGGAACCAAGAGTTTGTTATTGACGAATTGGGAGGTGTCTGATAAAACCACACCTGATGTGATGAAATATTTCTACATCAACCTAAAAGCTGGCATGAATAAAGGTAAAGCCCTACAACAAGCCAAACTAGAATACCTAGCCAAGGCAGATATTAATCGAACAGCTCCTTTTTATTGGGGAGCGTTTTATTTAGTTGGAGATGCTGCTCCTATGCATTTTGAAAACAACACACTTGTATATTGGGCTATGGGATTAGGTGTTTTAGGAATAATAATTCTTGTAGGGTTTTGGTATAGAAGGAGGAATAAAGTTTAACTAGTATTTTCAGACCTGTCAGGTCCATTATACAAAATCAGATTCCGGATCAAGTCCGGAATGACATGTAAACCCATTGTTGAATGCATTTACCCTTAACCCTGTCATTCCAGTCCTTCGACCTAGCTCAGGATAAACTAAAGGCTGGAATCTATTATTAAATATTCCTAAGTAGATCCCAGATCAAGTCTGGGATGACAAGAAATACTTTCTACTTCAAGTAGGAACAAAATCTATATTTAAAAAAACTATTGCATCATGCAGAAACATATTTCCCCGACAAAATATTTTCTTCTATAAGAAAGAGTACAAAAAACAGTCATTAATTACTTATTTTAGTACCCGCAGAATATATGCTATGATATTAGTTACAGGTGCCACAGGTTTAGTAGGAACTCATCTATTGGTTAGATTAATAAAGGACAAACAGTCTGTACGTGCACTATACAGAACCGAAGCCAAAAAAGAGCATGCTAAAAAAGTGTTTTCCTCATATTTCTCTGAGGAAGAAGAACACTTATTCGAAACCATCCAATGGGTACAAACTGATATAAGTGATATCCCAACACTTACCGAGGCTTTTGAAGATGTCACTCATGTGTATCATTGTGCTGCCAAAATTAGTTTTAATCCTTCTCACTATAAAAAATTACGAAAAGCCAATATTGAAGGTACTGCTAATATTGTAAATCTTTGCCTAATACAAAACGTAAAGAAATTATGCTATGTGAGTTCGATCGCAACCCTGGGAGAAAATATATCAGGTGCTGCTATTAATGAAAATGCAGAATGGAACCCCGAAGTTCCTAATTCGGTATATGCAATTACCAAATACGGTGCAGAAATGGAAGTCTGGAGAGGCGTACAGGAAGGACTGGATGCTGTGGTCGTAAATCCAGGAATTATTATCGGACCAGGTTTTTTTAATAGTGGTAGCGGATTTCTATTCAAAAGAATCCATGCCGGGATGAAATATTATACCACAGGAATAACAGGATATGTAGATATTGAAGATGTGATCAATATCATGACTCGACTTATGAATAGTACATTTACAAATCAACGTTATATTCTTGTTAGCGAAAACATAAGCTACAAAAGTGCCTTTTCTATGATTGCTAAAGGATTACAGAAGCCTATCCCTAGCAAAAAAGCTACTCCTTTCTTAATGAAAATAGCATATCACGCACAGCGTATCAGTCATTTTTTCTTTAGAACAAAACGATCTGTATTTCTATCGTCAATACGCAGTGCATTCTCTAATAGCTACTATAACAATGATAAGATTAGGACAACATTAGACTATGATTTTATCACGATGGAAAAAAGCATACAAAAAACAGCTACTTATTTTCTAAATCAGGAGTAGGAGTAACTCGCTTTTTCTTAGCCATTTCGATTTCATCTTCGATAAGAAGATCTTTAGTATTGATCAATTCATCTTCGATTTTCAACGTATCTAAACTCTTCTGTATAGAATCTTCTATTTTTTTAATAGAGTCTTCCTCCTTTTTTAATGCTTCAAACTTAGTTCTTTCTTTTTCAAGTTTTGTTTTCACTCTTTCAAAAAGAGCTTTATATCTTTCCATATCACTGGTATACCAAGTGTTGTTTTCTGCAAAAACAATACTATCAATATCATATTTCCTAAGAATAAAAGCTTCGGGATTAATACTGTCCTCTACAAATGTTTTTCTATTTGATGATTTTGCTGCTTTTATAAAAGCGATATCCGATAGGATGTCAACCATACGATCTTCATCTATTATTATTTTTGGCTTTTCAGCTTTATCCAAACTCTGACATGCAATACAACATGTTAGAAAAACTATAGCATATATTAGGTTTCTAATCATCTATCAAAAGTTAATCGTTGTGCATGTCGCACCTCATAAAATTTAAAATTTTTGTATACTAGACTTCCGTTTACAAAAGTATGCGTGATTCTTGATTTAAACGTAGTTCCTTCAAAAGGAGACCATCCACATTTATAAGCAATATTATCCTTGTTTACAGTCCAGGGAGCGTTTAGATCTACTAAGACTGCATCTGCATAATATCCTTCTTTAATATATCCACGTTTCTCAATCTGGAATAATATTGCGGGATTGTGACACATTTTCTCCACAATTTTTTCTAAAGTTATTTTACCTTGATGATAAAATTCTAACATTGCTGGAAGTGCGTGCTGCACCAAAGGACCTCCTGAAGGGGCTTTGGTATACACATTATCTTTCTCTTCTATAGTATGTGGAGCGTGATCTGTAGCAATGACATCAATTTTATCTTTCAATAGTGCTTTTAATAAAGCATCTCTATCTTTTGATGTCTTTACAGCTGGATTCCATTTAATTAATGTCCCCTTTTCTTTATAATCAGCATCAGAAAACCATAAATGATGAATACAAACCTCGGCAGTAATTTTCTTTTCCTTTAGCGGAATTTTATTGGTAAATAACGCTAATTCTTTTGCTGTAGAAAGATGAAAAACATGTAATCTTGCTCCAGTTTTTTTTGCTAATGCTATAGCTTGAGATGATGACAAGTAACATGCTTCTTCACTTCTGATAGTTGGATGAAGTTCAATAGGAATATCATCCCCGTATTTTTCTTTATATTCTGCCGTATTTTTTCTAATTGTTTCTTCGTCTTCACAATGCACTGCGATCAATAAATCTGTAGATGAAAATATTTTTTCTAATACTTCTGGATTATCTACTAACATATTTCCTGTAGAAGACCCCAAGAACAATTTAAGTGCTGCTACTTTTTTAGGATCGACCTTTAGAATTTCTTCTAAGTTATCATTAGTCCCTCCAAACATAAAAGAATAATTTGCGTAACTTGTTTTTGCAGCGATTTCAAATTTTTCTTCGAGTTTTTCTATGGTAGTGGTCTGAGGATTGGTATTAGGCATTTCTATAAAAGAAGTAATCCCTCCGGCAATAGCTGCTCTGGATTCTGTTTCTATATTTGCCTTATGTGTCAATCCAGGTTCTCTAAAATGCACCTGATCATCTATTACCCCTGGTAATAGATATTTTCCTTCGGCATCAAAAATATGCACATCAGGTGATTTTGCACTTATCTGTGGTGCAATTTCCTTAAAGACACCATTTTCTATATATACATCTCCATTAAAAACATTTCCTTCATTAACAATGTTGGCATTTTTAATAAGTACATTCTCCATGATCATATTTCGTAACGATTAAATAAGCTGTTAAATTTCATTTTTATAACTCCAAAAACTGCTTCAGAAATAATTCCTTTACTCATTTTTGAAGCCCCACGTGTTCTATCTGTAAAAATTACAGGAACTTCTTTTATTTTAAATTTTAATAAGTGTGCTTTAAATTTCATTTCTATCTGAAAAGCATATCCCACAAATCGAATTTTTTTAAGATTTATTTTCTCCAATACCTCTCTTTTATAACAGATAAATCCGGCAGTTGTGTCATGAATATCCATTCCTGTTATAAATCGAACGTATTTTGAGGCTCCCCAAGACAATAAAACTCTACTCATTGGCCAATTTACTACATTGACTCCAGTAACATACCTAGATCCTATGGCAATATCAGAAGATCCTTTTGCACAAGCATTATATAACCGTATGAGGTCATTAGGATTATGAGAAAAATCGGCATCCATTTCAAAAACATAAACATAAGATCGTTCTAATGCCCACTCAAAACCTGCTATATATGCAGTTCCCAGTCCAGATTTTACTTCTCGTTCTAGTAAAAAAAGAGATTCTGGATATTCTAATTGTAGTTCTTTTATCTTGGCAGCAGTTCCATCTGGAGAATTATCATCTACGATCAAAATGTGAAAATCACGCTGAAGCGAAAATACATTTCTAATGATTCGCTCCACATTCTCAATTTCATTATAGGTAGGGATTATGACTAATGCGTCCACCATCTAGGCTATTTTTCAGGCAAATATAACTAAATAATTACTAGATATTTTCTTGTTTTTATAAGTTAATTGATCGTAATTTTACCCCTGAATACAATATGGAATATATTTTACGCGAAATAACACCTACCAACTGGCTTACCATTTTAATTATGGCGTGCCTAATGCTCCTAGTGACAGCCAAGGGTGTGAATACCCTACGGTTTTCTGATTTTATCATGTTACTAGGCAATAATAAATATATTATATCTAATCAAAAACAAAATAAACTTTCATCCTTATTTAACGCAATCTTGCTTTTATTTCAGGTAGTTTCGGTATCATTGTTTATATATTTATGTTTTGATGTCTTTAAATGGAATGTAGCTCCCAATGAAATTACATTATATTTTAAAATTGCAATCTTATATACGGTTATCGTTGTTTGTAAGTTATTAATAGAAAAAATTATTGCCGCTATTTTTTCTATTGATTCTATAATTGATGAATATTTATTTTACAAAGTATCCTATCGCAATTTTATGGGTGTCATCCTATTACCTGTCAATATCATATTTATATATGCTGTACATCCTTCTAAAATTGCTTTTATAATACTATTGATTTCACTGTCTATTCTAAACATAATTGTGCTCGTTTCCTTTTATAAGAAAAACGAAAATGTTATTTTAAACTACTTGTTTTATTTTATTTTGTATCTTTGCGCACTTGAAATCGCACCCTATTTTATACTATATAAGCTTATTAGTAATTAGTAGGACCTTTACAAAAAGAAAGAATATATATGAAAGTGAAAACAATTTTGGTCTCACAGCCGGAGCCTAAAGTGGAAAATTCACCTTATTTTGATTTAGAAGAAAAGGAAAAGGTAAAAATTGACTTTATCCCCTTCATTCATGTAGAGGGAGTTGATGCAAAGGAAGTAAGATTGCAAAAAGTAGATTTATCACAATACACTGCTATTATTCTTACTAGCCGTAACTCTGTTGATCATTTCTTTAGAATAGCTGAAGAAATGCGCTTTAAGGTTCCTGATACACTTAAGTATTTCTGTCAAAGTGAGGCTGTAGCCTATTATCTTCAGAAATATGTGGTATACCGCAAAAGAAAGATTTACGTGGGAAAACGTACTTTTCAGGAATTATCCCCACTAATCAAGAAGTATAAAAACGAAAAGTTCTTATTACCTTCTTCTGATAAGTTAAAGCCCTTAATTCCAGATACTTTAAATAATCTAAAAGTAGACTGGAAACAGGGGATTTTTTACAAAACTGTGGTAAGCGATCTTTCTGATCTAAGAGATGTATTTTATGACATTTTGGTTTTCTTTAGTCCTTCTGGAATACAGTCATTATTTGAGAATTTTCCAGATTTTAAACAAAACGATACTCGAATTGCTGTTTTTGGTAACTCGACGGTAAAAGCTGCAGAAGAGCATAATTTGATTGTTAATATTCAAGCTCCTACACCAGAGACTCCGTCAATGACAATGGCGCTTCAGAAATATATCAAAGAAGCAAATAAAAAATAACTAGAGTTTTAATCTTAAAGGCACATATCTCTAGGTTAAGATAAAGTTATTCATATAAATAAAAAGGTCTGAAAATTAATTTTCAGACCTTTTTATTTTAATATTAGCATTCTTTTCCTTTAAAAAGAGTAACGCTGTGGACCTCCTCGTCTAATTTCTTCGTTAGCATAAGCTTCGAATTTTTTGAAATTCTCTCTAAAAGCATTTGTTAACTTAAATGCAGTTGTGTAATACGCTTCATCATCATTCCAAGTAGTTCTCGGACTCAACACACTTGTAGGAACACCAGGACACTCTCTTGGTTGCGCTACTCCAAATACCGAGTGAATGTGATATTTGTCGTATGAATATGTTCCTAAATCTCCGTTTAACACTGCGTTTATCATAGCTCGAGTATACTTCAGTTTCATTCGGGTTCCTACACCATAAGACCCTCCAGTCCAACCTGTATTTACAAGCCATACATTTACACCAGTATCATTCATTTTCTTAATTAACATCTCTGCATATTTAGCAGGATGCAACGGCATAAATGGTGCTCCAAAACATGCAGAAAACGAAGGTGTAGGCTCTACAATCCCTGCTTCTGTACCTGCTACTTTTGCAGTATATCCAGACATAAAATGATATGCTGCCTGACTAGGTGTTAGCTTAGAAATCGGAGGAATTACTCCAAAAGCATCAGCAGTCAAAAAGAATATATTCTTTGGGTTTTTACCAATAGAAGGTTTCTGTATATTTTCAATATGATGAATTGGATAGCTAACTCTGGTATTTTGAGTAATTGACGTATCAGCAAAATCTACAACACCGTTATCGCCAATGATTACATTCTCAAGAATTGCTCCTTTTTTAATTGCTCTATATATTTCAGGCTCTTTCTCTTCGGCAAGGTCAATAACTTTTGCATAACACCCTCCTTCAAAATTGAATATGGTATTTTCTTTAGTCCACCCATGTTCATCATCTCCTATCAATTTACGGTTAGGGTCTGTAGATAATGTAGTTTTACCAGTACCAGAAAGACCAAAAAATATAGCAGTATCTCCATCTTCTCCTACGTTAGCAGAACAATGCATAGGAAGCGATTCCTTATACACAGGTAAAATAAAATTCAACGCAGAAAAAATACCTTTTTTAATTTCTCCAGTATATCCTGTACCTCCTATTAATGCAATCTTTTTTTCAAAATTTAATATCGCAAAATTGTGTTGGCGCGTACCATCTACAGCAGCATCTGCCATAAAACCTGGTGCATTAACAATTAACCATTCTGGATCAAAATCTTTTAACTCCTCATCTGTTGGCCTCAAAAACATATTATACGCAAACATATTTGACCAAGGATACTCGTTAATCACACGTATATTTAATTTATACTCGGGATCCGCACAAGCATAGCTATCACGTACAAAAACCTCTTTTCCAGAAAGGTAGTTTGTTACCTTATCGTACAGTGCATCAAATGCATCTGGATCAAAAGGAATGTTGATATCTCCCCACCACACTTTGTCTTGTGTGATCTGATCTTTAACAATAAAACGATCCATAGGAGAACGACCAGTAAATTCACCGGTGTTAATTGCCAGTGCGCCTGATGACGTAATCTTTCCCTGACCTTTTTGCACTACTTCATCCTCAAGATCTTGAGGTGATAATTGGTAGCGCATTGTAGCATTTTCAATACCGTAATGCTTTAACGAAAACGTTTTCGTAATTGGATACAGTGGTTCCATAAAAATATGTTGTGTTTTGTTATGTACGTGCAAAATTATAAATAATAATCACACCAACCGATAAAAAATCATTTAATCTTAACTAACGAAATTATAAAGAAAATCCATCCAAGAATTAACAAAAAACCTCCTAAAGGTGTAATAAAACCAATACTTGACAGAGAAACTCCTAATACTTCATCTATTACCAAAAGGTATATTGACCCCGAAAAAAGGGTTATTCCCCCCAGAAATAAATAAAAAATTCTCTTTTTGGAAGTAGAACTCAAAATAGTCATATTTCCTAAAATCAAACACACAATCGCATGATACATTTGGTATCTGACTCCGGTAGTAAAAGAATCAATACTTTCTGCGTTCACTAATTTCTCCAATCCATGAGCTCCAAAAGCTCCCAATAACACCGCAAGCAATCCCATCACACCCCCCGTAATCAAAATTGTTTTATTCGTAGATATTTTATTCATAATTGACTATACTAGCTATTAAATTTTAAAATTTAGACACATTTTTATCAAAAACATAATTAATCCGTCAAAATTGAGAACCTACTTTTTACGGTATTTACTACATTCGTATCAAAGTTATTAAAATATCATCAGGTATGCGAAAGATCTTAGTTATTGGTGCAGGTAAATCTACAGCGGTATTAATTAAATATTTTCAGGATAAATCTATTACTGAGAATTTATTTATAACGATAGGTGATATTTCTGTTGAAAATGCCAAAAACTTGGCAAATGATCACCCAAACACCAAAGCAATTCTTTTGGATGTTTTTGATCAAACTTCTCGTCAAAACGCTATTCAAGATGCTGACATTGTAGTTTCTATGCTTCCTGCACGTTTTCATATCGAAGTTGCAAAAGATTGTTTGACGTTTAACAAATGTATGGTTACTGCCTCCTATGTAAGTAAAGAGATGCAAGAACTCGATACTGAAGTTCGAGAAAAGGGATTGATTTTCATGAATGAAATTGGGGTAGATCCTGGTATTGACCATATGAGTGCTATGCAAGTTATAGATCGCATACGTAACCAAGGAGGAAAAATAATTCTATTTGAATCCTTTACAGGCGGGTTAGTAGCTCCCGAAAGTGATACTAATCTTTGGAATTATAAATTCACCTGGAATCCCCGTAATGTAGTAGTAGCTGGGCAAGGTGGAGCAGCAGAATTTCTTCAGGAAGGCACATATAAATATATACCATATCATAAATTATTTAGAAGAACAGAATTTTTAGAGGTTGAAGGTTATGGTCGTTTTGAGGCATATGCAAACCGAAATTCATTAAAATACCAGAGCATCTATGGATTAGAAGATATCTTAACCCTTTATCGAGGGACCATAAGAAGAGTAGGGTTCTCCAGAGCCTGGAATACCTTTGTGCAATTAGGCATGACTGCTGATGATTATACTATTATGAACTCTGAGCATATGAGTTATCGAGATTTTACGAACTCTTTTTTAGCCTACTCTCCTTCTGATTCGGTAGAATTAAAACTTCGTCATTACCTCAAAATAGATCAGGATGACATCATGTGGGATAAACTTCTAGAGCTTGATCTTTTCAATCCTAATAAAAAAATTGGAATTCCAAATGCAACACCAGCACAAGGACTTCAAAAGATTTTGATGGACAAATGGACACTGGATGACGGTGATAAGGATATGATTGTCATGTATCATAAATTTGGTTATGAGTTTAATGGTCAACAAAAACAAATAGATGCAACTATGGTAAGCACTGGTGAAGATCAAACATATACTGCTATGGCTCGAACTGTGGGACTCCCTGTTGCAATGGCCACCCTGCGCATACTAAACAAACAAATTTCTCTTACAGGGGTTCAGATACCTATCCATGAAGAAGTATATGCTCCCATACTTAAAGAGCTTGAAGAGTACGGTATTATATTTAAAGAAAAAGAACGTGACTATCTTGGTTATAATCCTGATGGAGTAAAAGGATAAATCACATTAGTAGTATAGAAAGGAAATCTACATAACAAAATATTACAATAAAATATATTTCAACTTTACACATCCATCAATTTTACAAAAATACATGCTTTTGCATTTCAATTAAAAAGCATTAATTGCGTTTTTAATTAATATCTGTAACTTTGTATATTATGAAAAATCAAAATTCAACTTTGAAAATTGATGGAATTGATAAAGAAATCCTACGTAATCTTATGGAAGACGCACGAAGGCCTATTCTTGAAATCGCAAGAAAAGTTGGTATTTCTGGAGCAGCTATTCATCAAAGACTGCGCAAATTAGAAGCCTCAGGGCTTATCGCAGGGTCAAAGTTTGTTATAGACCCCAAAGTACTTGGATACAAAACCATGGCTTTCGTTGGAGTATACCTGGACAAAGCCGTAAGCAATCCTAAAGCTGTAAAACAACTGCAAGAAATTCCTGAAGTAATTGAATGCCATTATACCACAGGAAATTGGTCTATTTTTATTAAAATCTTATGCAAAGATAATGAGCACTTAATGATTGTTTTAAACAAAGATATCCAGGCAATAGAAGGAGTATCCAGAACAGAAACTTTCATATCACTGGATCAGCAAATTGATCGGCAGATTAAAATATAATCAGACCTTACCTGTCAGAAAACAGATAAGATCTGATCCATAAATTACTTAATCTCTTCTACCTAAAAAAATGGAAATAAAATAGAGTAATGTGGCTAACGAACCTAAAGCAGCAACCAAATATGTTCTAGCTGCCCATTTTAAGGCATCTTTAGAAGCAGCATGCTCTTCTCTAGTTACCATATTTGTCTTTTCTAACCAAGCCAGCGCTCTATTACTTGCATCATACTCTACAGGTAATGTTATAAATGTAAATAAAGTAGTCACTCCAAAGAGCAAAATACCGACTAAGAAAATAGTATTTCCAAATACCATCCCTGAAGCAGATAAAACTAATCCTGCCATAATGACCAAGTTAGAGAGCTTACTAGAAATCCCTACTGCTGGTACTATTTTAGATCGCATGGTTAACCAACTATAGGCAGTAGCATGCTGTACAGCATGCCCACATTCATGAGCAGCAACAGCGGCAGCAGCGGCATTACGTTGATTGTATACTCCTTCACTTAAATTCACTGTTTTATTCAACGGATTATAATGATCCGTTAACATTCCTGGTGTCGAAATTACTTTCACATCTCGTATCCCATTATCGTGTAACATCTTTGTCGCAATTTCTGCTCCGCTCATTCCATTTTGCAAATGAACATTAGAATATTTCTTGAATTTACTTTTAAGTTTATTGCTTACATATGAACTCACAAGAAATATAATCCCTGCAATGATATAATATCCCATCATAATTCAATACTTTTTATACTTATTAATACGGGTACATAAAATACAAAAACCTCGCCAAAATAGCGAGGTCTTTGTTTAAATAAACTTGAGTTAGCCAATAAATCGAGTCTACTTTAAATATCCATTCACATCCTCTAGAGGAAGGTTAAAAGCTTCTGATATCGCAGGATACACTACGTCACCGTTAATAACATTTAGTCCTTTTTTAAGTGGTTCATTCTCTGCACAAGCCTTTTTCCAACCCTTATTTGCCAATTGTATTGCATATGGCAAAGTGACATTAGTTAATGCCAAAGTTGAAGTATATGGCACAGCTCCTGGCATATTTGCCACAGAATAATGCACTACATCGTCAATAATATACACAGGATCCTGGTGAGTTGTAGGTTTTGTTGTTTCAAAACAACCTCCTTGATCAACCGCCACATCAACTAATACAGTTCCCGGACGCATCTCCTTCAGCATATCTCGGGTAATTAATTTAGGTGCCTTAGCTCCTGGTATTAATACTCCTCCAATAATTAAATCTGAAGTTTTTATATGTTTACGAATATTATGTTCGTTAGAAAATTCTGTATTCACATTAGCAGACATTACATCATCAAGATAACGTAATCTCTTTATACTAATATCCAAAATTGTTACATCTGCACCCATTCCCGCTGCCATTTTTGCTGCCTGTGTCCCAACAACTCCGCCTCCAAGTACCAACACCTTTGCTGGTGCCACCCCTGGAACTCCTCCTAAAAGAATCCCTATACCTTTTAACGGTTTTTCAAGATATTTTGCTCCTTGCTGAATAGACATACGACCAGCTACTTCACTCATCGGAGTTAATAACGGCAAACTACGATCAGGATCTTCAACAGTTTCATAAGAAACACAAACCGATCCACTATCAATCATAGCTTTAGTAAGAGGTTCACTAGATGCAAAGTGAAAATATGTAAATACTAATTGATCTTTTTTAATCAATATATATTCCTGCTCAATAGGTTCCTTTACTTTAATAATCATCTCAGCAGTTTGATACACCTCTTCAATGGTAGCCAATATTTTACCTCCAGCTTTGGTATATTCTTCGTCCTCAAAACCACTTTGAAGACCAGCATTTTGCTGAATGAAAACGGTATGACCATGTTTAACAAGCTCCATAGTCCCGGCAGGTGTAAGACCTACTCTGTTCTCGTTATTTTTGATTTCCTTAGGAACACCAATTATCATATTCTTATTTTTTGGTCGAAAATAGCTGTTTTTATGAAATAAAACAATAAAAGATACCCTAAAAATATTTTATCAATAATTTTACTAGGTTATCACTTTATTTGTTAAAAAACAAGAAAAATTGAAAATTTCTATTAGTTTTTATATCGATACTTAAAATAAAGTAATAGAAATCCTGATATCGCGGTTATGAAATTCGCTAAAATGATGGGTACACTATTGATTAAAAAACCATAAATAAGCCAACAAAGCACTCCAGTGACAAAAATATACAACATTGACAATGATAAACTATCGGTAGATTTTGTTTTCCAAGTTTTGTAAACCTGTGGTAAAAAAGCAGTTGTGGTTAATATTGCTGCCACTAATCCTAAGATTTCTATTGGATTTATCATAATCTAAAAAAAAGAGTACACTTCGACAGGCTCAGTGTACGATTCTACAAATTCTCATAACAATACTCACCCTTCAAGAGCCTTAGAATTCGACAATAAAGGTAGATTAAAACTCTTGTCAATTATTATTAAAGTTACTTATCCAACCACATTAACAATCTTACCAGGAACAACAATTACCTTTTTAGGTGTTCGTCCATCTAGTTGTTGTTTCGTTTTTTCATGTCCCATCACCTCGGCCTCGATCTCATCTTTACTTAAATCTAAAGACAATTCTAATGTAAAACGTGTCTTACCATTAAATGAAATTGGATATTGCTTTGTACTTTCTACTAAGTGCTTTTCTTCGAATATTGGAAACGCTGCAGTAGCAATAGATTCACTATGCCCTAGTTTTTGCCATAACTCCTCGGCAATATGTGGTGCATAAGGAGAAACCAGTATTGTCAATGGTTCTAATATCACTCTCGAATTACATTTCTGAGCAGTTAATTCATTCACTGCAATCATAAAGGTACTTACCGAAGTATTAAAACTAAAATTCTCAATATCTTCTTCGACTTTTTTAATGGTTTTATGTAAGGTCTTAAGACTGTCTTTGGTAGGTGCTTCATCAGTTACATCAAAAACATCTCCATTATGATATAATTTCCACAATTTTTTTAAAAAAGAATGCACTCCAGTAATCCCTGCAGTATTCCAGGGCTTAGCCTGTTCTAGCGGTCCTAAAAACATCTCGTATAATCGTAAACTATCCGCACCATATTGCTCGCAAATACCGTCTGGATTGACTACATTATACCATCGTTTAGACATTTTTTCAACTTCACGGCCAACAATAAATTTACCATCTTCCAGAATAAATTCTGCATCTTTAAATTGAGGTTGCCAGCTCATTAATTCTTCTGGAATCAGTTCATCTGAAGCATTAATCATATTAACATCAACCCGAAGTTCTTCGGTTTCATACTCATCTTTTATTCCCTTAGAGACATATGTATTCGAACCACTAATCCTATATACTATAGCACTAGTCCCTAAAATCATCCCCTGATTGATCAGTTTTTTGGCAAATTCATCAACTGGCACAACACCTCTATCAAACAAGAATTTTTGCCAGAAACGAGCATATAACAAATGACCCGTTGCATGTTCGCTTCCGCCAATATATAAATCTACCTCTTTCCAGTAGTTAATTGCTTCCTTAGAAAATACCTCATCTACATTATGAGGATCCATATATCTATTAAAATAGTATGAACTTCCTGCCCAACCCGGCATTGTATTTAATTCTAAAGGAAATACATTAGTATCATCGATTAAATCGTTAGACACAACTTTATTATTCTTAGCGTCCCAAGCCCAAACTGTAGCGCGACCTAATGGAGGTTCACCAGTTTCGGTAGGTAAATATTTTTCTACTTCGGGTAATGCGATCGGCAAATGCGCTGCATCAATCATTTGTGGCATGCCATCTACATAATATACCGGGAATGGCTCTCCCCAATACCGTTGACGACTAAATACTGCATCACGTAGTCGGTAATTAATTTTTCCTTCTCCTTGACCAATCTTTTCTAACTCATAAATAGCAGTTTTTGTTGCTTTCTTATAGCTTAAACCATTTAAGAAATCAGAATTAGCAATGATGGTATTTTCTTTATCGACAAAAGCTTCTTCAGAAATATCAACTCCTTCAAAAATATTAGGGATATCGATTTCAAAATATTTCGCAAAATCATAATCACGCTGATCCCCACATGGCACAGCCATTACAGCTCCTGTACCATACCCCGCCAATACATAGTCTCCTATCCAAATCGGCACAGGCTCTTTGGTAAAAGGATGTTCGGCATATGCACCGGTAAACACTCCACTAATGGTTTTTACATCAGCCATACGTTCACGTTCGCTACGTTTTGCCGTGGCTTCTACATAAGCTTGTACTTCTTCTTTCTGCTCAGAAGTAGTTATCTTTTGAACCAATTCATGCTCTGGAGCCAAAGTCATAAAACTAACTCCAAAAATAGTATCTGGCCGTGTTGTAAATACTTCGATAGTAGCCTCATGATCCTTTACATTAAAAGTTACACTTGCACCTTGAGATCGTCCTATCCAATTCGTCTGAGAATCCTTTAGCGGTTGTGGCCAATCAATCGTATCTAATCCATCTAACAATCGTTGTGCATACGCAGAGATTCGCATACTCCATTGCGTCATTTTTTTACGAACCACAGGATACCCACCACGTTCTGAAACTCCGTTTACAATTTCATCATTTGCCAAAACAGTTCCTAATTGCGGACACCAATTTACTTCGGTTTCTGCTAAATAGGTCAACCTATATTTTAACAATACCTCTTGTTTTTCTCTTGATGAAAAACCATTCCAACCTTCTGCTGTAAATGGTTCTACATCTTCATCACAAACTGCATTTACGTTTGCATTCCCTTCTTTAGTAAAAATAGCTTCGAGATCAGTAATTACTCTCGCTTTATCCGCATCCTTATCATACCAGGAATTGAAAAGTTCTATAAAGATCCACTGGGTCCATTTATAAAACTTTGGGTCACTGGTTTTAACTTCTCTACTCCAATCAAAAGAAAACCCAATTTTATCTAATTGCTCACGATAACGTGCTATATTTTCTCTGGTTGTAATCGCCGGATGCTGACCCGTTTGAATGGCATATTGTTCTGCTGGCAACCCAAAAGAATCATATCCTTGCGGATGCAATACATTAAATCCTTTATGACGCTTATATCTCGCATAGATATCACTTGCTATATATCCTAGTGGATGACCAACATGCAATCCTGCTCCTGATGGGTAAGGAAACATGTCCAAAACATAATATTTGGGCTTTTCGCTGTTATTTTCTGCGTTAAACGTTCCTTTCTCTGCCCAATATTTCTGCCAATTGGCTTCAATAGTATTAAAATCGTAGCTCATTCCTCTAAAATTAAGACCGCAAATTTACAATTTTATGTGAGTTTACTACTCTTTTTTGTTTTAGTTTTTAGCACTTCTCGCCTTTACCTCCATAGGCTGTAAACATCTGTAGGTAAATCCATTTATAGGTGTGGATATATCTAATTTTATCCCTTCTTTTACTATAAAACCATTAAAATTATCTAATTCTGATGGTCTACCTTCTATAATATCTCGTTGTGTAGAGGCTGTAGAATCATAAGGTTGCTTGCTAATAAAAACCATTATTCGGTCTACAAGGTCTTTTGGTAAGTTTACGTTTTTGCCGGTACCAATTTTATAAATTTCGGTTGCCGTTTGCTCTAAAAGCTCTTTGACATCTGGGTTTTCATACATTTCTCCAATTGTAGCCCTAGTTAACGCTCCCAGTCCGCTAACCGTAGCAATAAACATAAATTTGCTCCATATATCTACTTCAATATCTTCTGATATTGTATTCTTAAAACCAGCTTTATCAAGTATTTCTTTTATGTTTTGAAGACGATCTGTTTTGCTTTTATCTAATTCTCCAAAAACAACTTCTGGAGAATGACCAAAATGAGAAATAACACCTGGAGCTTCTATTTTACTGTAAATCCTGCACAATCCTCCCAGAACATATTTTTTATCCAATACAGCACATACTTTTTCTGCATTATCAGCTCCATTTTGTAATGGTATCACCACCGTATTCTCTTTTAGAATAGGCATTATCAATTTTGCTGCTTCGGCTACTTGCCAGGACTTGGTACAAATCAATACCAAATCTGCTTTTTCCAAAGTATCAATATTATCGGTTACCAGGAACGGATGAGTTACAAAATTACCATCGATACTCTTTACTTGTAAACCATTTTTGCGAATAGCATCAAGATGCTTCCCTCTGGCTATTAATGTTACTTTTTGACCTGAATTGGCTATTTTACCTCCAAAATATCCACCAACACCGCCAACTCCTATAACTACTATATGCATATTTAAAATCAATTATATAAATAAGATTGTATTCAAGTATACGTTATTCTTATATAAACCAAAGTTAATTAAAATACAAAACAGAATAAAGACTCCCATTCTACAACAGGATTAATTCGATTAATTTATTTTAAAATGTGCCTCATTTTATAATAAAAAATTATAGATCCCGTGCTGGAACAGGATTAATTCGATTAAGGTATTCTAAAAATGTACTGCATTTTAGAATACGAAGTCTCATTAACTTTATTATTTTTACCAGAAAATTAGATTATCTATGAGTTCATCTTTTGAAAAATACCAAAAACGACGACTAATTTCTTCTTATTTTTCTGTAGTTATTAGTATATCGTTAGTATTATTTTTATTGGGCTTATTAGGACTATTGGTTTTAAATACAAAAAAAGTTGCTGATCACTTTAAAGAGAAAATCGCACTTACAATTTACCTAAAGGATACTGCCAAAGATGTTGAGATAAAACAACTTGAAAAGACTCTAGCATTAGCAGAATATACCAAATCCACCACGTTTATTTCTAAAGACGAAGCTGCAGAAGAGCATAGCAAGGATATTGGAGAAAATTTTATGGATTTTCTTGGATATAATCCACTTCAGAATTCAATTGACGTATATCTAAAAGCTGATTTTGTGGATCAGGCCAAAATTGAGGAAATCAACGCATCTATTGTCAAGAAAGATTTTGTAGATGAAGTAATTTATGACAAACCCTTGATTTCGCTACTTAATGACAACATAAAACGAATCAGTTTCTGGGTATTACTCATTAGCGGTATTTTTACATTTATTGCGGTTCTACTTATTAATAGTTCTATTCGTCTGTCGGTATACTCCAAAAGATTCATCATTAAAACTATGCAAATGGTTGGAGCAACAAAAAAATTCATTCGCAAACCCTTTGTCTGGAAAAGTGTTCGGTTAGGCATGATAGGAGCTTTTGTTGCCTTAGTTGGAGTTAGTGTTGTTCTATATTATCTTAACAAAACCTTTCCCGAATTAGCACTACTGGATGATGAAATTCTACTTGTTATTTTGTTTGCTGGTGTTTTTGGAATTGGAATACTTATCACATGGATCAGTACTTTCTTTGCTACACAACGATTTTTAAACCTAAGAACTGACGAATTATATTATTAATACCAGATACTAATGAGCCCAATAGAATGGAATGTTGATCCTGAAATTGTAACGTTGTTTGGTGTTTTTCCTTTACGTTATTATGGTCTTTTATTCGTCACTGGTTTATTACTAGGCTATGGTCTTGTGAAAAGAATATATAAATCTGAGGGTGTCCCTACAGAAAATCTTGAAAAACTATCTACCTTTCTTTTTATTGGTGTATTAGTAGGAGCAAGGCTCGGGCACTGTCTATTTTATGACTTTGCCTATTTCTCTCAGCATCCACTAGAAATCTTTCTTCCATTTAAAATTACAGATGACAACTGGCATTTTACTGGTTTTACTGGATTAGCCAGTCATGGAGGTACTATTGGTGCAATTCTAGCAATTCTATTGTATTGTTATAAGAGTAAAACATCTTTACTCTGGGTTATGGATAGAGTAGCTATTGGCGCTCCTATTACTGCAGCATTTATACGGTTTGGAAATTTTATGAATTCTGAAATCTACGGAAAGCCAACAGAAAGTAACTATGGTGTTATATTTATGAGAGACGATATGATCCCAAGACATCCTACCCAATTGTATGAAGCCTTTTCTTATCTTATTATTTTTGGGATATTGTGGTACTGCTACAAAAAAACTGATCTAATACAACATAAAGGATTTATTCTAGGTCTATTAATGGCCACCTTATTTTCGGCAAGATTGCTACTAGAAGTTTTTAAAGAAAATCAAGTTGCATTCGAGGATGAAATGATGTTAAATATGGGGCAATTATTAAGTATTCCATTTATAGGGATAGGAATCGCTCTAATAGTGATGAGCAGAATGAAAAACAAACCTCCAATATTCTAAACAATGAAAAAAATTGCTAAAATATGGTTTTCGATTGTTTTGATAATATTTATTGGATTTATGGCAGTAGTGATTCAAACATTCCGCCCTGTACGTGATGTTCAACCTGATGATGTTATGAAGATTGAAGGAATTGTGGACGATCTCAAAGAGGGCGCAGGTTTTGATATCGTTATTACTCTTAAAAATGATCATCATCACTATTATATTAACAGAGGATTACAATACAATATTGATTTAGATCAATTGCGTTCTAATATTCTAAATAAAAAAGTTACTTTGTTTGGTATTAAAAGATGGACTATATTTACCCGAGATAGCAACATGGGACATATTTCTAAGTTAATGATTAATAACGAAGTGATATTTAACGAAATTAATAACGATACACATGAAAAAACAAGCTACTAAAAACACTCCTTTTACACCTGATTATGTTTTTGGAAAGAAGAACTATGTCGTGATGGCTATTGGAATCGCTGTTATCGCTCTGGGTTTTATTCTCATGGCAGGAGGAGGAAGTGATGACCCAAATGTTTTTAATCCCGAAATCTACAACTTCAGAAGAATACGATTGGCTCCAACCATTGTTTTAATTGGTTTTGGAATTGAAGTATATGCTATTCTACTAAATCCTGATAGGCAGAAAAAATAGTAATACGAATAAGACATCCAAATTCAGTCTGTAATTATATATTTGCATCAAATTTAAGAAAACCGAAAATCCTATATGGAAACTATTGATGCAATCATTCTGGGCATAGTACAAGGACTCACAGAATTCTTACCAGTTTCTTCTAGTGGCCACCTCGAATTAGGGAAAGCTATTCTAGGTGATAAAAGTGTACCTGAAGAATCATTACTATTTACTGTTGTATTACATTTTGCTACAGCACTTAGTACGATTGTGGTTTTTAGAAAAGATATATTTAGAATCATAAAGGGATTATTTGCTTTTAAAAAAAATGAAGAAACTCTATTCTCTATAAAGATCATTATCTCTATGATTCCAGCAGTAATTGTTGGTTTATTTTTTGAAGAACAGCTAGAAAAGCTTTTTGGTAGTAATATTATGTTTGTAGGTTTTATGTTGATCATTACAGCAGCATTACTATGGTTTGCTGATAAGGCCAAAAGCACCAGAAAACCAGTAAGTAGTTCAAACGCCCTTGTGATTGGTATCGCACAAGCAATTGCAATGTTACCTGGGATTTCAAGAAGTGGAGCTACAATCTCTACTTCGGTTTTATTAGGGAATGATAAAACTAAAGCCGCACGCTTTTCTTTTTTAATGGTTATTCCTTTGATTCTGGGAAAAATAGCAAAAGACTTACTTAGTGGAGATCTTACATTCTCATCAGAAAACAGTATCCCATTAGCTATGGGCTTTATTGCAGCATTTATTTCTGGGCTCTTTGCCTGTACATGGATGATTTCGTTGGTAAAAAAGAGTAAGTTAACTTATTTTGCCGTATATTGTATTCTTGTTGGCTTATTAGCCATCATCTTTGGTTTTATTAAATAGCCCCATCTATAATGTTAACCGAACAAGACTATAAGGACGGTCAAATTCTTTTGATCGATAAGCCATTGCAATGGACATCTTTCCAAGTTGTGAATAAACTTCGTTGGCTTATTCGAAAGCAATTCAATATTAAAAAATTAAAAGTAGGACATGCAGGAACATTAGATCCTCTTGCATCAGGGTTACTTATTATCTGTACAGGAAAATTTACAAAACGTATTCAGGAATTTCAAGGGCAGGCTAAAGAATACACAGGTACAATAATGCTTGGAGCTACAACTCCATCATATGACCTGGAAACCGAAATTGATCAGACATTCTCTACCGATCACATTTCTAACGAATCAATACAAAAAGTGACTACTCAATTTACCGGAGAAATCGAGCAGTATCCACCCATTTTTTCGGCTTTAAAAAAGGATGGTAAACGATTATATGAATATGCTCGAGAGGGTGAAGCTGTAGAGGTTAGTTCTAGAAAAATAACCATTGATACATTTGAAATTACCAGGATTGAATTACCTGAAGTCGATTTTAGAGTAGTTTGTAGTAAAGGAACGTACATCAGATCACTAGCACATGATTTTGGAAAAGCTTTAGATAGCGGGGCTCATTTAACGGTTTTGAGAAGAACTAAAATAGGATCATTTTCTGTCGAAGATGCTACTACAGTTCAATCTTTTGAAAATCAGTTACAAGTAAAAATTGAAACTACATAAAATATTGTAGAATAAAAGCAGTTATAGATACCTATGGAATTTATAGAAAAACATAAAGCTCTGATTATCACATCAATGTTAATGGGAATTGTTGTTCTTAGTCTTTATAATATCAATATGATTAATAAGCAAAAAGAACAGTCTGAAATTTTAATGGAAATTCCCGAGGAATTCCTTGCAGAGGAAGAAGAGCAACAACCAGAAGAGGAGCTCATCGCTCAAGAAGACAGGCAACTTGATAATGCCAGAAGAACACATGATGCATTTAATGAAGATTTTGAGGATCACGATGAAATCGAAGAGAGAATTAAATCCTTAACTGAAGCTGAGCAAGCCTCTGAAAGCGAAGAAACTCAAACAAATGAAGGTGAAGTCCCTATTGAGGAAGAAGAGAAGAAAGATAGTGATGACACCAAAAAAGAGGAAGCAAAATCAGAAGATGAAGAAACTAATAATAGAAACAGTTCCCTTACCTATAGTTTAAAAGGTAGAAAATCTGTTGATTTACCAAATCCTGTATACACTTGTAATGGAAGTGGTAAAGTCGTTGTGAAAATAGAGGTAAATAAAAACGGATATGTAATCGATACCAAGGTCGACAAAAGAAAATCAACCACTCGAAACGAGTGTCTCTTTGACAATGCAATGGATTATGCTCGTCAGGCTTTATTTTCTCGATCAGATATAGAAAAGCAAGAAGGCTCTATTACGTATTATTTTAACTATGGTGGTTAAATACTATTATAACAGGTCTATCAAATCTTCTACGATATTTGTTCCTTTATCCTTATTATACCAAACTTGTAAATCTTCTTTGAATTGCGGGTCTAAAGCACCATGCTCTGCCTTATAATCATTTACCATTTGCGTAGCAACAGAAGGTCTTGGACCCCAAGTATTCAATACTTCTTTACTTTTATTATCGTACACTAATAATTTTGGTATTGACTTTCCTCCATTTGTTAAAAAATTATTCATTAGCTCATCATGGTCATCTCTTGAAATAATTTTTAAGTCTATTCCATTATTTAGTTCTGCTAATTTATTCACTACCGGAAGAGATTGCGCTGCATCTCCACACCAACCCTCAGTTAATACAACCCAGGTTAAATCTAAATCAGCATTAGAAAATTTGGCTGCAACTGATTCATCAATTTTTATAGTCTTATCTAATCGCTTCATTCTGCGCTCATTAAGCATACTATAATTTGTCAACGCTTCTGTTTGATCATGACCTGTAGATTTACCTTCTGCCAACAAGTCACTTACCAAATTCTTATATTCTTCATAGGTATATGAATTAGCAATTCCTTGTTCAATTAATTCGGGTATTGTCATAGTAGTAGGTTCCATAATGTTTAATCTCAAAAATAGTTAGATTGTAAATTTATTTATTACGATTATCTTCTAATATGACGAAAATCATTTCAAAAACTTACAAATAAAGTAAATACCCTGAAAACAGTGATCATCTTTTTACTGTTAATAGTGTACTAGCAATATTATTTGTTTTTAATCTTTGTAAACACCTATGTTTTAATTTTTAAATAATAACTTTACAAGAAAGGGGCTTAAAAAATGAATGTACATTTATCCCCATACATTCCTTTTTAGCATTCTTCTACAAGCATCTGACAGAAAACATCAAACGTATGAAGAAATTAATTACCTTAATTATAGTACTTATCGCATATATATCAGGGAGAGCTCAAGAACACAAAATTTATACATCACTACAAGAAGCTCTTCTAAACAAAGATCAAGTTTATAAATTAAATTTAAGCCATACCAACCTCACTGAAATACCAAAATCTATTGTACAATTAGAACAATTACAATATCTTAACCTAGAGGGAAACAAAATAAATGAATTGTCTGATGCAATTGGAAATTTAAAAAATCTAAAAACACTTAATTTAAGAAAAAACAAACTTGTCAACTTACCAGATTCATTCTGTAATCTACAACATCTGGAAGTATTACAATTATCTGAAAATCAAATTAACAAATTACCAGAATCCATTGGAAATTTAAAAAATTTAGGTTGGGTATTTATACAAGAGAATCATATAGAAACATTACCTGAGTCTTTTGGAAATCTTACACAATTAAAAAAGCTAGATGTAACACAAAATGAGCTTACCCACTTACCAGAAACTTTTGGAAATCTCACCAGCTTACAAGAGTTTTATATTGAAGGTAATCAACTTTCTGATTTACCAGAAACCTTTGGCAACCTAAAAAGTCTGGAAGCAATAAATATCTCTAATAATCAACTTTCTGATTTACCAGAAACTTTTGGAAATCTAAAAAACCTGGAGTGGCTAATCTGTAAAGACAATAAACTGGACCATATCCCAGAAACGATTGCAAATTTATTCAAACTAAAGCTTTTGTATTTAAATTCGAATAAAATTGGAGAACTCCCAAAAGCTTTAGAAAACCTTACTAAACTAAAAGATTTGAACATCTCTGGTAATAAATTGTCTACAGCTCAAAAGGAAAGAAGCAAGCAATTATTGCCCAATTGTAATATCAATTTTGAAAACAGTTATTATTCTCTACAAAAAGCATTGCAACACAAAAAAAGCGTAGACATTTTATATCTTTCTGAAAACAAACTGACTGAGCTTCCAGAATCTATTGGGGAACTCAAAAACCTGCAACAACTTTATCTAACAGATAACCAACTCGAAAATTTACCAAAGTCTATTGAAAAATTAAAAAAACTAGAAACCCTTTCTTTATCCTCTAATCGAATTATAACCTTACCCAAATTTGTAGGTAAACTTAAAAACTTACAGGAACTAAACCTTAATGATAATCAGCTTACTTCATTACCAGAAGCCATAGAAGGTTTAAAAAACTTAAAAACACTATATCTATCTGGCAACAATTTATCTGAAGCTGAAAAAGAAAGAAGCAAGCAACTACTTCCAAATTGTTCGATTGAATTTTAAAAATAAGCAGTACTTTAGATATTCAATAAAAAAACCTATATAACATATGCAAAAACATAGATGTGGCTGGTGTCTTGGAGATCCTCTATACGAAGCTTATCATGACAATGAGTGGGGAGTACCTCTTCATGATGAACGCCTTTTATTTGAGTTTTTGGTGCTGGAAACTTTTCAAGCCGGGTTAAGTTGGATCACTATTTTAAGAAAGCGAGATAATTTTAGAGTGGCTTTTGATAATTTTGATTATACTATTATTGCTAATTATGGGGATACAAAAAAGGAAGAACTTCTACAAAATGCAGGGATTATTCGCAATAAATTAAAAGTAAATTCGGCAATAACCAATGCTCAGAATTTTATGAAAATCCAGCAAGAATTTGGAAGTTTCAGCACATATATTTGGAGTTTTGTAAATGATAACCCCATTAAAAATAATTGGCCACACTATAAAGACTGTCCTGCTACGACAGAGATTTCTGATCGAATAAGTAAAGATTTAAAAAAACGAGGATTTAAATTTGTAGGCTCTACGGTTATGTATGCTTTTATGCAGGCAACAGGGATGGTAAATGATCATGAAATCGGTTGTTTTAGATATAACGAAGTATAATCTCCTAGCTATTGATAATTGAAACAGATGAGTGTAGTTGATTGGATTGGGTCTATTGGTTTTTTTTAATATTGTTGGCATATTTTCTAAATATTAGCAATAAATTATCAACTAATGACTTAATGTATACGCCATTGAATTTGGTTGGTACTGGACTTGCTTGTACTGTATCAATATTACTAAAATATATCCCTTTTATTCTATTAGAAGGAGCTTGGGCATTAGTTTCATCAGGAGTATTAATTAAAAAACACTTCAAAAATCAATAACATCAACGTATGGCAGGAGAAACCAATTTATCCACTTTAATCAAAAAAATGTCTCCAGAGCTGCATCCTGGCGACTATGTTTTTTGTACTACAAATGAAGTTAATCAAATTCCTAGAAAGGATATTATTGGAGAGTTTAAAGAACCTGAGGGGATCACTATAATTCTAGAACGTAAAATAGCTGATCATTTTAATTTGTCTTATGAGTACGTTGCTTCATGGATAACTCTAAAAATTCATTCTTCTCTAGATGCCGTAGGACTCACTGCAGTTTTTTCTAGTGAACTTGCAAAACACAATATTAGTTGTAATGTAATTGCAGGGTATTACCATGATCATATCTTTGTTAGCAAGAAAGATGAAAATCAAGCAATTCATGCCTTAAAAACATTATCCGAAACCTATAAAGGATAATCTCAAAAAGAATTATAGCTTTACTCCAAATGCTAAATCTCCTGCATCTCCAAGACCTGGAACAATATAGCTTTTATGATTTAATTTTTCATCCACTGCAGCAATCCATAACTGCGTACTCTCTGGAAATACATCTTTTATATATGCTATTCCTTCTTCTGAACCAATCACAGACACAATATGTATTTGCTTAGGAATTCCATGATTTTTTATAGCAGCAAAAGTGTTCTCAAGTGTCTTACCTGTTGCCAACATTGGGTCTGCCAAAATCAAAGTTTTATCTTGTATTGAAGGAGATGCTAAATACTTTACAACGATTTCAAAATGATCATCTCCGTCTTGATGATCCCGATATGCAGAAATAAATGCATTTTCTGCCTTATCAAAATAATTAAGTACTCCTTGATGCAATGGTAATCCTGCTCTAAGTATAGAGCATAATACCAATTCATTATTAGGAATCGAAATATCTTTATTTCCTAAAGGCGTTTCAACTGTAGTATTTTCATAATCTAAATTCTTACTAAGTTCATAACTTAGAATTTCACCAATACGTTCTATATTCCTCCTAAAACGCATCGTATCTTTCTGTATATTAACGTCTCTGAGCTCTAGAACAAACTGATTTAAAACTGATTTTTTTAACCCTAAATCATGAACAGTCATTATTTTATCTTTTAAAATTATTTTAAATACTCTATAAACTCATCTCTAGAAATTTCTACAGCACCCAAACTAGCCAGATGATCGGTATACACCTGACAGTCTACTAGTCGTACCTCTTTTTGCTTAAGCCACTCTACCAAGGTAATAAATCCATATTTAGAAGCATTACTTACTTTAGAAAACATACTCTCTCCACAAAATACTTTTTTATCTTCTAAAAAAACCCCATACAAGCCTCCTACCAAAGTCGAATCTTCCCAAACCTCAACAGAAATAGCATATCCCAACTCATGAAGTTTTTTATATGCATTTTTCATATCGCTTGTAATCCAGGTATCTTCTTGTTCTGGTCTTTTGATCATAGCACAGGATTCTATAACACTTTCAAAATCTTTATTAAATGTTACTTCAAATCTATTTTTCCTGATAAGTTGACGCATACTTTTACTCACCTTAAGTTTTAATGGAAATAACACCATTCTAGGATCAGGACTAAACCAAAGAATTGGTTGATCATCACTATACCAGGGAAAAATACCATGATTGTATGCCTCTAATAGTCTATCTGTAGAAAGATCTCCGCCTAAGGCTAATAACCCATCACTGTCTGCATAAGTTACTGGTGGAAATTCTATTGCATCTGTTAGAACGTACAAAATATATTTATCATATGTTTATACAACGTTAAATATCAATCAGTTGTTTGAATTGATTAAAAAAATCGCAATATTTGTTAGGACCTTTTAAGATAAATTTTGTTCATCATTGCTTTTTTGAGTTTTATTAAAAGGTTAACCTAAAACCACAATAACGAAAAGTCCGATATCATAAATATCGGACTTTTTTCTTTTATTACCTTATTCTTGTATTTAGAGATTCATTTAGAACGGTAAATCATCATGTTCTTCACTAGAAAAATCTGTTGCTGGTTCAAAAGTATCTGCTGGTGGAACTGGAGGAGCAGAAGCGTTTTGAGCTGCAGGTTGCAAGTTTTCGATTCTCCATCCCTGGATAGAATTAAAATATTTAGTCTCTCCTTGAGGATTCACCCATTCACGACCTCTTAAATTAATACTTATTTTTACATCCTGACCTACCTGAAACGTGTTTAATAAGTCACATTTATCCTGAACAAACTCTACCATAATGTGTTGTGGGTATTGCTCTTCAGTTGTAACTACAATTTCTCTCTTTCTAAAACCGTTGCTCCCAAAGGTTTGTGTCTCACCGATCATCTTTACTTTACCTTGTACTTCCATCTTACTGTTATTATTATTTTGCTGCTAAAATGTTCCATGCTGTATCTATATCATCTTGATCCAAATACTGCTTTACAAATTTATGAATTTCTATTAGGTTAGCCTGCTGAATTTTATCCTTAATATCATTATGTTTATTAACAAACTCCAAAGCAGCTATTTTTTCTGGGATTTTTGCAACATTAGCAAGCTTCCCCAGATCATTTCCTGTAAAAATATCACTTCTTATCACTTCTTCTGGTAAAGAATCAACTCCAATTCCTATTGAACTTAATGGTTTTGGCACTTCAAACATTCCCATATTGGCTCTAGAATACCAATTACCTCCCATACGTGCCACAAGATCAATCTTGTGCTGATCAATTTTATTCTCTTTATCAAGCACTTCTTCATTAATATGCATAAGCAAAACTTCACAAATAATTAGGTTTCCTGCGCCTCCTTCTTCTCCCATAGGCACAATCTGATTTACTTTACATTCGAACTGTACCGGAGATTCTCCAACGCGATAGGCCTTAACTTTCTCTGAAGCTATCATCGTAAGTCCTGATTTTATAAATTCATTTATATCCTCAGCATATTCTGTACTAGATAATGACATTTGTTGCACAATATCATAGTTTACTATATTAATTACTACTTCACCTGTTAATTTTGCATTCTCTAACGTATGTTTCGTCGTATTATCTCTAACCCTTCTGGCTGGAGAAAAAATAAGGATTGGGGGATTTGCACTAAATACATTAAAGAAACTAAATGGAGATAAATTAGCCCTTCCATTTTCATCAATAGTACTAGCAAAAGCAATAGGTCTTGGACCAATAGCTCCAAGTAGTAAACTATGTAATTTTCCTGTAGAGACCTGTGATGGATCGATTGTAACCATAATTTGTTTTATATTGAACAAAGATAACCAAAGTTTAGTCTTTGATTTGCTATTCAAATTGGTTTTAGTAATCCCTTTTTATAAACAATAAAAACGTTTTAAAACGTTTATATTTAAGATTTAGTTAACAAGTCTATATGAATTTTTCTGATGAGCGTAATTTTTCAAGCTATTTTATCATTATAGCTGTTTTACTTATAACTGGCCTTGTTTTATGGAACACATCATTATTTATGCAGCGTCTTAAAGATGATGAAAGAACTAAGGTTCAGATATGGGCGCAATCGCAAAAGGCTTTAAATAGCGAGCAATCAGACGATTACCTAGAACTCTCTATTATCATTGGAGCTACCAATAAATCTATCCCTATAATTATTACTGACTCCAAAGGGGATTTTGTTAGAGATTCTTTAGGAAAACCAGATCCCAGTTATTTTCAAAACTTATCTGAGAATGTAACAAACAGTGAGAGTAGGCTTCAATCTTTTTTAAAAAAATTAAAATCAGAAAATGATCCTATTGAGCTAGATCTTAAAGACACCGTTCAATACATTTACTATGGAAATTCGGATATTTTAAATAAGTTAAAATATTATCCGATGACTATCGCAATAATTATATTTTTACTCATTGGAGTAATTTATTTCTTTTTTACCACTTCTAAAGCTAGTGAACAGAACAAATTATGGGCTGGTATGGCAAAGGAAACCGCACACCAAATAGGAACACCACTGTCCTCACTAGTAGGATGGAATGAGATTCTTAAGACCGAAAACGTAAACCCAGAATATATTGTAGAGATCGAAAAGGATATTGAGCGATTAAAAGTTATTACAGAACGTTTTTCTAAAATTGGTTCTGTTCCTAACCTTGAAGATGTTGATATTGTAGAAGAAACTCGAAATGCTTATACTTATCTTCAATCCAGAAGTTCTAAATTGATTAATTTTTCCCTTCACTTACCCGAAAAGCCCATCACTGTATCTTTAAATTCTCAATTATATAGCTGGACTATTGAAAACCTTGTAAAAAACGCTATCGATGCAATGAGAGGAAAAGGAGATCTTAAAATAGATCTTACAGATGATGCAAAACGAGTTTTTATTAGAATAAAAGATACAGGAAAAGGATTATCAAAAAGTAAATTCACTAAAATTTTCGAACCTGGTTATACTTCTAAAAGCAGAGGGTGGGGATTAGGTTTATCCTTATCAAAAAGAATTATAGAAGAATATCACTTAGGAAGAATAAAAGTGCTAAAATCTGATATTGGAAAAGGCACTACTTTTCAGATCACACTTCGTAAATCCGGAGTCTCAGTATAACAATATTTTTTTCGCAACGTTATAGAATATACCAGTTTTAAACACCAAATCTTAACAAAAGTGAAAACAGAGTATATTACATTAAAAGAGGCAACACTTAATAACAATTGTCCAGAATGTTATTCAACAGATGGCATGATACTTTCTTTTAAACAAAAAAGAATAAAATCAAAACTCCTGGTAAAAACAAAAGGCAATATTATTGAAAGTATAGAATGTAATAAATGTGAAAACAAAATTTTTCCAGGGCAATGGACTATTGACATAGAACGTGTCTATGATTATCATAAAAAAACCATTACTCGTAAATCTCCATCTATACGTTTTACAAGTTTGTTTTATATCCTATTACTTTTAGTCTTGATTTTCATTGTTTTTGGATACATCTATATATCTAATCCAGATCTTCTAGGATTAGCAACTTAGACTAATAGGATTCCATTATTTTTCGGAGTTCATCGTTAATATTAAATGTCTTATCTATATTAAAATCAAAGCAGACCGCCACATCATGACCTTCTGCACATAAAACACCGTCATCGTTATATAATCTATGGTATAATCCAAAACTAGAGTTCTTAATAAATTCTACCTTGGTCTTGATGAGCACATTTCCCGGAAAAAATAAAGGGTGTTTAAAATCACACTTTGTAGACACCAACATGGGACCTTTTTTAGTATCAGCATACATTTTCCCTAATCCTGTAACTTCCCAAAACTGAACACGTGCACTTTGCATGTATTTCATAAAATTAACATTATTCACGTGTTGGTAAGTATCCATTTCACTCCAGTCAATTCGAAGCTTCAAGGATAATTTAAAATCAGAATCCTGCATAAAGTTACATATTCGATTGAATCTCTGCTGCTAATGATTGAAAATCAGAATCTGACATTGATATTTTATGTTGAAAAGTCATTTCTTTCATTTCATTTATCGGAATAAGATGTACATGCACATGAGGCACTTCTAACCCTACAACAGCAATTCCCACACGTTTACAGGAAACTGTTTTCTCTATAGCTTTGGCTACTTTGCGAGAAAAACGCATCAATTCCAGATACATATCTTCCTCAAGGTCAAAAATTTTATCTTCTTCTTTTTTAGGAATACAAAGCGTATGTCCTCTTGCATTAGGATTAATATCCAAAAAGGCGTAAAAATTCTCGTCTTGGGTAATTAGGTGCGACGGAATCTCGCCATTTACAATTTTTGTAAACAGGGTAGGCATTCTTAAAATTTTAGTTGGTTTACGGATTGGTAATATAGTTTATTTATCTTTAAATTAAACCCATAAAAAAGCCTTTTTTAAAAAATTAAAGAAGGCTTTTAGTTTGTTTAAAAAAATATTATTATTTATTCTCTTGTAATCTCTACAACGTCAAATTTCATAATTCCATTGGGAACTTGTATTTCGGCTATTTCGCCTACACTTTTTCCCAAAAGACCTTTACCAATAGGAGAATCTACAGATATTTTTCCTGTTTTAAGATCTGCTTCGCTTTGCGCCACTAATTTATAAGTCATTTCGGCACCATTAGTTTGGTTTTTGATTTTTACAGTAGAATGTATAAGTGCTTTGGATGTGTCCAATTGGGATTCATCGATTAAACGGGCATTAGCAAGAGTTTCTTCTAATTTAGAAATTCTTAACTCTAATAATCCTTGTGCTTCTTTAGCCGCATCATATTCGGCATTCTCACTTAAATCTCCTTTATCACGTGCCTCAGCGATTGCCTGAGAAGCTTTTGGACGTTCTATATCTTTGAGTTGATTTAGTTCATCTCTTAATTTTTTTAGCCCCTCTGCAGTATAATAAGATACTTTGCTCATAACTTCATCGTTTATATAAATACAAAAAATCCCATAGGAATGGGATTTGTTATTCAAAGATAACAAAAAATTTACTGAAGACTACAAATTTACGTAATTTGGCAATACATTAATAGTGTTATGAAAAGGAATGATTATTTTAATCGTTTAAGAGTATATGTGACCTCTAAAACAATGAAAAAATACATGAAAAACAGCATATTTTTATTACAAATTTTTTTGATTCTATCTTGCAGCAGTGATGATCGAAGTGATAACAATCAATTTTTACCTCCATCTAGTATCAACTATCAGATTAACCTTAATCTTCCTCAATTCAATCCTCTTAAATTCCCTGGGAATCATCTTATTGACAGAACTGAAAATGGGAGTATAAAAGGGATTATAATTTATAATATTGATGACTCACAGTATAGTGCTTTTGAGCTTAGTGACCCTAATCACTCTCCTAATGACTGTTCTACTCAAACCGTTGAAGGAATTACTTCTACATGTGAATGTGATGATGGAAATAGTTATAATATCGTAACAGGACAGCAAACTTCTGGAGAAGGTCAATTTGGATTAAGACGATACAATATACGAAGAGACGGAAACACCTTATTTATAACCAATTAGATACACCTAAATCGCATTGAAAACATGTTTTTATGATTCTAAGAAAGATGTTATTGCCAATTATGAGCCCAATCTTTCCAGACCACATCTAATCCTTTACTTTTTAACATTTTAACAACATCTTCTGTTGAACGCTCATCAGAAATCTCGAACTGTTCTAAAGATTGTGGTGCTACCGCATACCCTCCTGGATTAGTTTTGGATTCTGCACTTATTGAAGTGATGCCCAAATTAACAATATTTTCTCTAAACACTTCGCTTTCACGAGTCGACATAGACAGCTCTACATCTTCATCTAATAATCGAAAAGCACATATAAGTTGAACCAGATCTGCATCTGTCATTTCTACCTTAGGCTCTATTCCGCCACTAAATGGTCTTAACCTTGGGAATGATATTGAATATTTTGTTTTCCAATACACTTTCTGCAAATAGTTAAGATGTAATGCCGTAAAAAAACTGTCTGCTCTCCAGTCTTCTAATCCAAAAAGTGCTCCCAGACCTATTTTGTGAACCCCGGCACGTCCCAATCGATCGGGAGTTTCTAATCGATAATCAAAATTAGATTTTTTTCCCTTTGGATGATGTTTTTTATATTCTCCTCTATGATATGTTTCCTGATATACTAATACTGCATATAGGCCACTATCGATAAGCTGTTCATAATCTGGTTGATCTAATGGCTGTATTTCTATTGTAATATTTGCAAATTTTGATCTTATCAATTGTATTGCATTATCAATGTAATCAACTCCAACTGTCCTATTAGCCTCTCCTGTAACCAAAAGAATATGATCATATCCTTTAGATTTTAAAAAATCCACTTCTTTTAGAATTTCCTCATCTGTCAATGTTCTCCTAGGGATTTTATTGGTCATACTAAATCCGCAATATGTACAGATATTCTGACATTCATTACTTAAATACATTGGCGCATACATTTGAATAGTATTTCCAAATCTTTTTTTAGTAATTACTTTACTCATTTGTGCCATACGTTCTAAATATGGCTTTGCGGCAGGAGAGATTAGCGCTTTAAAATCCTCGAGATCCCTTTTGTCTTTTCCCAGTGCATGAATTACATCATCTTCTGTTTTAGACAAAATCCCAGATAGTAATGTATCCCAATCGTATTGATCAAAAGTTTCTTTGAAACTGGTTTTGGGTATTGGGTATTGGGTATCAATCATTATACAATAGCTTTAACCAAATTAAACAGCATTTTCTTTATTGATATTACTTCATCAGAAAGATTACTCCATTGCTCATTCGAAATATAATTCAAATCTTTGGATAAAATCAAAAGGTATTCTACTTCTGAAATTGAACCAGAAGCGATTCTTAAGTATCGCTTAAATTCATTATTAGAGTCATGACCACATCCTTCTGATATATTTGTTGGCACTGAAACTGAAGCCCTACGTATTTGAGAGACAATACCAAACTTTTCTTCATTAGGAAATTGCTTTGTTACATCATAAACTAGCAAACAAAGCTCATGACTTTTTTTCCAAACTTTTAATTCTTTAAAATCTCTCATCTTTATAGATTTTCCTTCTCAGTTTTCTAAAATACCCGATTACTGATACCTGATAGCCGAAGCCCATTTTTAGCTTTCAGTTAAAAATGAGGTTAACGGACTACTTGCTTCTGCCTTGTGACTAACTGGTGCCAATTTTGCATTATATGCCATACGTCCGGATTGTACAGCCATTTTAAACGCTTCTGCCATGGTTATTGGTTGTTGAGATACTGCAATAGCAGTATTAATCAATACAGCATCTGCTCCTATTTCCATAGCCAATGCAGCATGAGATGGACTTCCAATACCTGCATCTACAATCACGGGAACATTGCTTTGGTCAATTATAATCTCTAAAAATTCTAGCGTTTTCAACCCTTTATTACTACCTATAGGGGCTCCCAAGGGCATAACACACTGTGTTCCTACTTCTTCTAATCGTTTACACAATACAGGATCTGCATGAATATATGGCATTACTACAAATCCAAGTTTCACCAATTCTGAAGCTGCTTTTAAAGTTTCTATTGGGTCTGGTAATAGATATCTTGGATCTGGATGAATCTCTAATTTTATCCAATTAGTTTCTAGAGCTTCCCTTGCCAATTGCGCAGCAAAAATCGCTTCCTTAGCATCTCTAACTCCAGATGTATTAGGCAATAGATTAATTCTAGGATGATCCAGATGGTTTAATATATCATCATTTTTATCATTAACATCTACACGTTTTAATGCCACAGTAATCAGTTCACTTTCTGCGGCAAGCAAAGCTTTACGCATTACTTGGGCTGCGCTAAATTTTCCCGTTCCTGTAAATAATCTAGACGAAAATTCTTTATCGGCAATTCTTAATACATCCATTATTTAGCAATTTGTATTTTTATGTTTTGAATCTTTTTTTCCAAATCCTCTTGATTTGTTAACATTCCTGAAACGGCAATCCCAGAAACCCCGGTCTTTATAATATCTGATATATCTTTTTCGACAATTCCTCCTATAGCTACAATCGGTATTTTAGAGTTTTTACTAACTTCTTTTAAAATAGCCTTGTATCCCTCAGATCCCAGTACAGGGCTTAATTTCTTTTTGGTGGTTGTATATCTAAATGGGCCTAAACCAATATAATCAACTCCATCCTGTATATGCTGCATACAATCAGTTACTGTATTTGCTGTTCCTCCAATAATAAAATTATCTCCAAGAATTTTTCTAGCTTCTCGAGGGTTCATATCATTTAAACCCAGATGAATTCCATCAGCCATAGCTGCTTTAGCAACACCTACATTATCATTAATAATCAAAATAGAACCATATTGATCACATATATCTCTAGCTTTTAATGCAGTATGTAAATACGTAGCCATATCCTCATCCTTAAGGCGAAATTGCACCCATTTACATCCTGCAGCACAAACTTCTTCTATATTCTCAAGGTGCTCTTGAGGTGTTTTTCCTTGGGATATATATTGTAAATTAACCTCTTTCATAATTTCAATTTCTAAACTCTATGATATCCCAACAAAGTGTCATTTGAACTCAATACTTTTTCTGTATATCTTTTTGCTCTAAAACAAGCTTTTAATAATGGAAAACCTAATCCTAAATATGTTGTTACTGCTGAAGAAAGAACACAACCACTTCCATGTTTTTCTGATACATTCTGTTCTTTAGCGTTAAGAGTAAAACGTTTTCCTTTTCTGGTATATAATTCATCTTTACCTACATTTTCTTTTCGATGACCTCCTTTTAAAAATAGATTTGTTTTATCACTAATATGCACTATTGTTTCTTCAATAGTTTTATCTGTATATAACTTTTCTATTTCCTGATAGTTTGGTGTTAGCAGATAGATTTTTTCTAATATCTGTTCAAAATTATTTTGTTTTACATCCAGATCACTAGAATCATTGTTTGATTTATGAAAATCAAAATCTGAACTTGACTTTAATATCGGATCCAATACGATTTTGATCTTTTTATTTTTTTCTATCAGAACATCAATGATCTCATTCAATACCTTCCAATTTTGAACAATTCCAATCTTTACAAATTCTATAGTAAATCGATCAAAAAGTATTTCAATTTGATGCTTAATCACTTCAACATCTACCCAATAACACGTTTTAAGTTCAATATCATTCTGAATCGTATTTGCAGTACACACAGCCAAACCATATCCTTTTATCGCTTCAATAGTTTTAACGTCTGCTACAAGTCCAGCTCCTCCAGATGGATCAAAACCTGCAATAGTAAGGATATATGGTCTATTCTTCATATCTAGGTATCCTTTATTACTTTAGAATGTGCATCTTTTATTCTCAAAAAACTAGCTATTGGATCTTTCGTATTCCAAATACCTCCTAAAACACCAACTCCTTCGAATCCAAGATCAAATGTTGCCTGCAACGTCTCATCATTAATACCTCCCATGCCCACAACGAATTCATCCAGATCTGTGACATCAAATCCTTTTCCCTTATAACCTTCTTTAGAAATTGAACTAAAAACGGGACTCAATAACACATATTCGAAATCAATACTGCAATTTTTGATATCATCTTTAGCATGAAAAGAACTACTCACTTTAAAGTTATTTGCTGTATAACCATTGACATATTCTTCCAATTTTTCATCTAAATCTAATCTCGGTTGTTCTTGAATATGAATCCCTCTTAGTTTAAACTCCTCACATAGCTCATGAAACTGATGTATCATAATACGATTATAATACTTGGAATCAATTTTACGAAGTAGTGCTCTATACCCTTCTATATCAAAGGTTGGCTTTCTATAATGGAGCACTTCCAGACCATTCTGAAATAACAAATTAATGTAGTCGGCTTCATTTTCTAATTCTCGCTCTGAGGTTAGTACTATTATCATAATTTCAAACTTAAAGAAGGAAGTTTGAGAGGCGAGATAGGATACACTTCGACAAGCTCAGTGTGACAATCTCACAACCACCCCTCTCAAACCTACAACCTATTTATAAGTATACTTCGCTTCCTTTTTCTTTAAATTCTTCTGCTTTTTCTTGCATTCCTGCTTCCAGTGCTTTTTGGTCATCTATTTCCTTCTTGGCAGCATATTCTCTTACTTCCTGAGATATCTTCATAGAACAGAATTTTGGACCACACATACTACAGAAATGAGCTATTTTTGCACCTTCTGCCGGTAAAGTTTCATCGTGATATTCTCTTGCTCTTTCTGGGTCCAAGGCTAAGTTAAACTGATCTTCCCAACGGAATTCAAAACGGGCTTTACTTAATGCATCATCTCTATGTTGTGCTCCCGGATGTCCTTTGGCCAAATCTGCAGCATGTGCTGCCAATTTATATGTAATTACTCCAACTCGTACATCTTCTTTGTTTGGTAATCCAAGGTGCTCTTTTGGTGTTACATAGCATAACATAGCAGTACCATACCACCCAATCATTGCAGCCCCGATTCCCGAGGTAATATGATCATAACCTGGAGCAATGTCTGTAGTTAATGGTCCTAATGTATAAAAAGGAGCTTCCCCACAAGCTTCCAGCTGCTTATCCATATTCGCTTTAATCATATGCATTGGTACGTGACCAGGTCCTTCTATAAAGGTTTGCACATCATGTTTCCATGCTATTTTGGTTAATTCACCAAGCGTTTCTAATTCTGCAAACTGTGCTTCATCATTAGCATCTGCGATACAACCTGGTCGTAATCCATCTCCAAGAGAGAAAGCAACATCATAGGCTTTCATGATTTCGCATATTTCTTCAAAATGTGTGTATAAGAAACTTTCTTTATGATGTGCCAAACACCATTTGGCCATTATTGATCCTCCACGAGAAACAATCCCGGTAATGCGCTTTGCAGTCATCGGTACATACGCCAGACGTACTCCTGCATGAATCGTAAAATAATCCACACCCTGCTCTGCCTGCTCAATCAATGTATCTTTAAAAATTTCCCAGGTAAGATCTTCGGCTTTACCATTTACTTTTTCTAATGCCTGATAAATAGGAACAGTCCCAATTGGAACAGGAGAGTTACGAATAATCCATTCGCGAGTTTCATGAATATTTTTACCCGTAGAAAGATCCATAATATTATCTGCTCCCCATCTACATGCCCAAACTGCTTTTTCTACTTCTTCTTCAATACTAGAAGTAGTCGCAGAGTTACCGATATTAGCATTTATTTTAACCAAAAAGTTTCTCCCTAAAATCATAGGTTCACTTTCTGGGTGATTTATATTAGATGGTATTACAGCTCTACCTCTTGCCACCTCTTCTCTTACAAATTCTGCAGTTATTACCTCTGGAATACTAGCTCCAAAATCTTGTCCTGGATGTTGTTTGGAGAGACGCTTAACTTCTTGTATTTTTTGATTTTCACGAATTGCAACATATTCCATTTCTGGGGTTATAATGCCCTGCTTTGCATAATACATCTGTGAAACATTCTTTCCTTGTTTTGCTCTCTTTGGTTTACGTAAATGATTAAATCTTAAGTGATCTAAACTAGAATCATTAAGCCTTTGGTTACAATACTCTGAAGAAAAACCACTCAACTCCTCGACGTCACCTCTATCCAAAACCCATTGTTCGCGTATGGGTTCTATACCATCATGCACATTAATCTCTTTTGAAGGATCGGTATAAGGGCCACTGGTATCATACACCGTTACTGCAGGATTAGGTGTTTTTTTACCCGTAAAACTATCTGTAGTATCATCCAAAGAAATCTCTCGCATAGCCACATTGATTTGTGGGTGGATATTTCCTGATACATATATCTTTTTAGAATTTGGAAATGGTGTTGTAGAAATTACTTTTTCTTGTGGTGCAGTATCTTTTTTCTTCATTTTATAATATTTTGCATGAATAATTAATAGCTTCGAATAGGATAAATCATTAGTTTTCTAAAAGAATTTCTATCCCCCTTGTGTAGCCTTGATAATAGTTACCTGATCTTCTTTTTGTACTTGTATTTCATTCCATTTCTCTTTTGAAATAATTTCATTGTTGATAGCAATAGCAATTCCTTTAGCAACAATATCTAATTGTTCTAACAATGCTGAAATAGAACTATTTTCTGAAATGGACTGATTTTGATTGTTAACGTTTACGGTCATCATTTTTTAGATTAAATCCATAAACTTTAGGTAAGACTACCTATTTGACAAGAAAAATCACATGATACACCCTGTGATATTAACTTTTCCCTTCGTCGGTACTAACCGCATCAGGTTCAAAGGGTTTTTCTCAGAATTCGTCATAACGAAGACACCCCTAAAGTTTAGGTTATAAAAGTAATAAAACTCAAGTTTAAAATTGCTTTTAGACTTGAGTTTTTATTAAAATTTTAATGTAGCCCCAAGTAAGAAATTGATTCCTGCTTGTGGATAATAGCCTGCTCCTTCGACAGTTGTAATTGTTCCTGGGTTAGAAAAATCATCATCAAATGTAAAAAAGTATCCATTAGACACATATTCTGAATCAAAAATATTGTTAACCAATCCTGTTAGTACAATAGATTTAAAAACTGGTATACTTTTAATTTCATACACGATATTAAGATCATTTATGAAGAAGCTATCTAACTTAGAAGTTTCGCTATCAATGTTTCCCATATATTGTTCTCCAACAAATTTAGAAAGAAACCCAAGTTGAAGGTTTTCTATAGGTTGATAAATAAACATATTTCCCGCTACGATATCTGGTGAATATGAGATATTTGTATCTCCCAGATTAACCAAACTTCCATCTCTGGATGTTATAAAATCTTTATTCTTATTAGTACTTAACGCCACATTAGGTTTTATTGTAAACTCATCAGAAATTATAATATTCGCATCAATTTCTATCCCCAGACGATAACTCTCTCCACTGGTAGTACGTATTGGAGCCCCCACATCATCCAATGCGCCGGTTAACACCAATTGATCTTTGTACCACATATAATATATATTGGTATTCACAGTTGTTTTATTAGCCTTAAGCCTCCAACCCAATTCGATATCATTAAGTCTTTCTGCTGTATTAACTCCATTCTCAAAATCACTTCTTCTTGGCTCTCTATTGGCTCGAGCGTATGAAGCGTATAATTGGTTAGCTGTATTAAGTTGAAAAGTTGCTCCCAATTTTGGATTAAAGAAGTCATAACGCTCATCTACTTCTAGTGGAACTCGATCTGATGTTAATCCAGAAGTTTCATATCCTACAAAACGTCCTTGCAGATCTAAAAATGCACTCCACTTATCATTAACTCTATATGTAGTTTTTCCAAAAATGGTAAACTCATCTTTCTTACCATTACCAAAATAATAATTATCCCCCGCATTGAATCCTATAGGATTTTCTGACCAAATGATTTCACCAAAATGATCACCATCATAATGACTATAAAATACTCCAAAATCAATATCAAATGAATTATTCTTATAGTTTGCAGAGGCATTGATAACATAAAAATCATTATCTAACCATCTTCTACGTATATAATCTGTAGCTGTAATTTCCTGACCATTTACCGTTACCGGATCAACTCCTAAAAATTCTAAAGTAGCCTGATCTGAAAATAAAACATTAGCATAATACCATTCATCCACATATTGTTCGAAAAAACCTCGGCCATAAGTATAATTCAATCCAAGGTTTGTTGACCAATTATTATTATATTTTTGATTCCAGTGTAACTGATAATGATCTTGTTTATAATTATCTTCTTCATTTTCATAAAACCCCTGAAGATTTCCTTCTCCATCATATTGAAAACCAATTGGATTAAATCTCCTATTGTTGTCAAGAGTTGCCTGGTCAATTCCGTTCCATGACTGATATGTGATCTCATGTCCTCCAAATGCAACTGCTTTAATTAAGGTACCATCATCTACATATGACCCTTGTAAAAAATAAGATTTGAGATCAGAAGAAGCACGATCAACATAACCATCTGAAGCAATGGCAGATAAACGACCTGCAATTTCTATGTGCTCATTAAGTAAACCTGTACTAAATTTTACATTGTGTCTTCTGGTACCAAAAGATCCAAAAGAGTTTGAGATTTCAGCACTTGCTTCTTCAGAAACAGCATCGGTAAGTAAATTTAAACTAGCTCCAAAAGCTCCCGAACCATTTGTAGAAGTTCCTACTCCTCTTTGTAATTGTAAATTCTCTATTGAAGATGCAAAATCTGGTAGATTTACCCAGAAAGTTCCCTGGCTTTCTGCGTCGTTAAACGGTATTCCATTTAATGTTACATTAACCCTGGAGGCGTCACTTCCTCTCACTCTAATATAAGTATATCCAACTCCGGTTCCAGCATCAGTAGTGGTAACAACCCCTGGTAGATAGTTTAATAAAATAGGAATATCCTGCCCTAGATTACGAGTTGCTAATTCTTCTTTGGACACATTAGAATGTGTAATCGGCGAATCTGCTTCTACACGTACTGATTTTACTAAAACTTCATCTAGCTTTTCAACCTCAGAACTAATAGAATCTGTTTGTTTTTCCTGAGCATTTAATGGAATACTCAAAATTAAAATGACGAGATAAAATAATACATTTTTCATTCGTAAAAACTGGTTACGAATAAAAGGGGTTATTATTCTGTTTTAAAATTAATTTGATAAAGTAACATTTTTGACGAATCATTGAAGCAGGTTTGACCAAAAATCATACTTTCCTTACCTTGCCTTCTTAATCGTCACAAAAAGGTATACACTGCTCCTTTTTGCTCCATCGTCCCTTAGCAGCATTACCTGCCCAGGTTCATTGGGTATGATCTCAGCCTTTTTGAAATTATGAACACTTGTGTACTTAACATTCTGTATTCAAAACCAAAAAAGCACCCCTTTTGAGATTTCTCGGCAAAAGTACTGTGTTTTATTGATTTATCGTAAATTTATTTGATGTAAAACAATGCCCGAGCATTTTTGAAGTTATAAAAGAATATGAAGAATACAAAGAGATCAGTTACCTTTAAAATTATTGCAGGCTACCTTCTTGCTGGTGTACTGGCAGTAACTGCTTTTTGGGTTATTTATCAACAATTAAATAACTATACTGAAATCACTAAAATCAAAAATGACAATAATGAAAAACTCTTCCTTGTAGGCGAAACTATAACTGGACTATATGAAGCAGAAAGTTTAACCAGAAATATAATCCAAACCTCAGATACCAAGAAGTTTGAAACGTATAAAAACAAAATAGACACTATACTTTACACCATCAATAAAGTTTCACAAATATCATCTGACACACTACAGACTCGAAAAATAGATAGTATAAAATATCTTATTGATAGTAAAAACAAAAACCTGGAAGAGCTCATCAAGATCTATGAACAGCGAAAGAAAAAAGGCGTATACGAAACAGCTATTAATGAATTAGAGAAGATAAATAAAAGTTTTGGTAGCGGGTATACTGATTACGACATACGATTTAAGCAATATGACCCGAGAACCCGAAGAGCATTAATTGATATTTTAGAATATACAAAAAAAGACAACGCTAAACTTCTAACCAATCAAACTGTTGATTCTTTAGCCACATCTGTAAAACAGGTTCTTGCAGAATTAGAAAAAAAAGAAAAAAAAGACAAGCAGAAAATATCTGTAAAAGAAAACAACTTACTTAAAAAAGATCAAATCATAACCAAACAATTAAGGGATGTTCTTGCCGCTATAGAACGTAATGAAAGAAAACAATATGATGATCTTATAAGAGCATCTGCTAAATTACTGAATAAAACCTCTAATATTATTTTAATTATTGCTGCCATAAGTTTATTGATTGCAATAATATTTCTCTTTCTAATTACTAAAGATATTTCTAAAAGTCAGAAATATCGTAATGAGCTGGAAGCTGAAAAAACATATACAGAATCATTGCTTAAAACCCGAGAATCCTTAATCAATACGGTTACTCATGATCTTCGTTCTCCATTAAATACTGTAATAGGTTATTCTGATTTATTAGAAAGAACCGGGCTTGACAATAAGCAAAAGCATTATTTGGATCATCTTAAAAAGTCTTCAGACTATATCCTTCATCTGGTAAATGATCTTCTGGATTTATCAAAACTAGAAGCCGGCAGAATGGTAATTGAGGAACTACCTTTTTCTCCTAAAAAATTAATTGAAAATACGATTTCGAGTGTACTTCCGATAAATGATAAAAAAAACCTTGATATCAGAATTATCACTGATGATCAATTAAAAAAACAACATTTAGGAGATCCTTTTAGAATTAAACAGATATTAACAAACCTTATCAATAACGCCTATAAGTTTACTGATCAAGGCTCGATCACTATTGATAGTAAAATCATTGAAAATGGTTTATCCGAAAAACAATTAATTATCTCTGTTAAAGACACGGGAATAGGAATAACAAAAGAACAACAACAGCATATATTCGAAGAGTTTTCTCAGGGTGATGATACAACCGAAAAAAGATATGGAGGTTTCGGGCTCGGATTAGCTATCACAAAAAAGATCATAAAACTTCTTAAAGGTAAAATCGAGCTAGATAGTGAACCTAATAAAGGAAGTGAATTTATCTTTACAATTCCGATTAAAACTTCTGGTTTATTAATCCCCGAGGAAGAACCAGAAATAGCAGAAATACAAAATTTTACCAACAAAAAAGTTCTTATTGTAGACGACGACCCTAGTCAATTGGCCTTAACAAGTGAAGTAGCCTCACTAGCTGGATTAACTTATGATATCTGTAAAAACGGTATAGAGGCAAACTCTTTACTACAAATAAATTCCTATGATCTTGTTCTCACCGACATTCAGATGCCTAAGATGGATGGTTTTGAGTTATTACAAACTATAAGAAACAACCCAAACCACACTAATTTACCCGTGATTGCATTATCCGGAAGAACAGATACCTCTTTTTTAGAATATCAGGAAGCTGGATTTTCTGGGAGTTTACGTAAACCATATGCCCCAACAGAGCTCATTGATCTTATTAGCGAAGTGCTTCGTGTTGATTTTGGAAGCTATCAGAATACAATTATAAATGGTTATTCTGAAGAAGAATACTCTCTTAGTGACCTCATGCTCTTTGCCCAAGGCGATTCTGATTCACTCTACGCCATTTTAGATACATTTTATGAAAGTACTATTGATAATGTTAAAGAATTAAAAATGGTAATGAAGAAAAAAGACATTCATCATATTTCAAAAATTGCTCATAAAATGCTTCCAATGTTCAAACAAATAAAAGCAAAAGAAGTAGTACCCGTATTAGAAAAATTAGAACACCCAGATCAATACAATCTTAACAAAACTTCGATATTAGAATTAACAAAAGATGGTATTGAAAAAATTGAAATTCTAATAGATAAGCTTAAAGTAGAGAACTAAAGAAAAGTATGTTTAAAGGCTGATATCGTATTGCTTTAATTTATTGTATAAAGTTTTACGATCTATTGAAAGCATTCTTGCTGCTTTAGCTTTATTTCCATTAGCCTTCTCCAAAGCATCCAGGATAAGTTCTTGTTCATTTTGATTTTTGAATAGCCCATAGGTCTGTTTTGCATTATGAGAAGCATAAGCTATATCGTTTGGTAAAACATCTAAGGTGATCATATCACTTTGAGAAAGAAGTACAGAACGTTTTACCATATTTTTTAACTCTCTAAGATTACCAGGCCAATTATATTTTTTAAAAGCTTCTAGCACTTCATCAGCAAATCCTACTACATGTTTTTCGAGTTCTATATTTGATTCTTCTAGAAAATGATTTGCAAAAAGCATTAAATCTTCAATTCTATCTCTTAGCGGTGGCACTTTGATAGAAAACTCATTAAGCCTATGATATAAATCTTCTCTAAACTCTCCTTCTTTTACAGCATGACTTAAATCTTCATTAGTCGCCACAATAACTCTGATATCCACTTCGATTTCTTTATTACTACCTACTGGTTTTATTTTTCGTTCCTGAAGAGCCCTAAGCAACTGAACTTGCAACTCATAACTTAAATTACCAATTTCATCCAGAAATAACGTTCCTCCGTTTGCTGCTTCAAAATGTCCTACTTTATCATTTACAGCACCCGTAAATGATCCTTTTATATGGCCAAAAAACTCGCTAGAAGCAATTTCTTTAGGAATAGCTCCGCAATCAACAGCAACAAAAGGTTTTTCTGCTCGCTTACTTGCTTTATGAATACTACTTGCAACATATTCTTTACCTGTACCACTATCACCTATTACCAAAACAGACATACGCGTAGGAGCTACCAAAGCAACATATTCATTTAATTTTTTAGAAGCATCGCTTACTCCTCTTACAAAAGAAGAACCTGTAGTTTTTGGAGTTTTGGATATTATTGTATTCGTTTCTTTTTCTTTAACTCTAAGATTAACACCATTTCCATGAAGTGCTTTTTCTATAGTATGTAATATAGTATCTGGGTTAAACGGTTTAGAAACATAATCAAAAGCACCTTGTTTTATTGCATTTACTGCCATATTGATTTCTGCATACCCTGTCATGATAATTACCTGAGTACTCGAATTATGTTTTAAAATTTCATCTAATAAAGTAATCCCATCACTATCAGGTAATCGTACATCTGCCAATACAACATCAAAAATCTCTTTTTTAATCTTTGGAATAGCTTCATTTCCCGAAAACGCAGTAGCAACATCATATTCCTTTTTTTTCAAAAAGGTCTTAAGCATTGTACAAAAGGCCACATCATCTTCTACAATAAGTATCTTAGGCATATTTAATAATTTATAATCTGAAAAAGCTATTGTATAAAATTACAATTTAAAACACTTAGTTGGAACAAAAACATAAAAAAAGAGACCCTTGGGATTGAGTCTCTTTTTTAGCACTAAACAACTTTATATCGTCCTTGGTTGCAAAACGATATCCTTTTCTACCCCTAGATTTAAGATTTATTGTTTGGCTTTATCCATTCGCCATTAGCGCTTGCAAATACAACTTTTGTGTTATTCTCCTTGTCTTGCAAAATGATTTTATACGTATTATCTTTTGACATATAAGCTTTTACAATCCTAAGTTCTTCATAATCTTTAGCGGCTGATTCCTGAATTGATAATGGCAATTCAACAATATTTATTTCTGTATATTCTTGCTGCTCATATTCATAATCCATATACTCAAAACCATCATCAGTAAGAACGGCTAATTCATCCTGTCCTAAAACACCCTGTGCCGAAAAGATACTTACTACAATTGCTACTATCATTGGTAACTTTTTCATTGGGTTAATTGGTAAAATTATTTCTACACTATAGTAAATAGTAATAATTGTTCCAAAAACAGAAACCAATCCAAAAATACGTTAAACAACTACATACCAACTGTTTAAGTTTTTGCCACGATAAAGAATAAGTGACTAAAAACCGTGGAATCCACATAAAAGTGTAGAAATACTACACGTTTTTTGATATAGGAATAAATTTACAAAGGTGGTTTTCTACGATTTGCTTTTTTTAAAGCTTGCTTTTGCTTATTATCCAAACGTTTTCTGATCGCCGCTCTAGAAGGCTTAGTTGGTTTTCTTTTTTTAGGAATATGAAGACCCGTTTTTAGCATATCCAAAAACCGTTTAATAACCAGTTCTTTATTTCGATGTTGGCTTCTACTCTCACCGCACTGTAATAATAGAATCCCTGATTTGGTGAGTCGCGAATCCAATTTCTGAGTTAACACTAGTTTTTCTTCATCGGTTAATCCCATAGAAGCCATGACATCAAAACTGAGTTCTATTTTTGAAGACACTTTATTTACATGTTGACCTCCTGCTCCAGAACTTCTAACTGCTTTAAATTTTAATTCATTAATTATTACTGAAGTATTCACGAGAAAAGAGTTACCTGATGTGCAGATTTTAATAAGTCATTTACTGTTTTCACTGGGTTAAATGTAGTAAGAGGAACTTCTACAAAAACACTAATCCATTTTGCCATTGCCCCATTCCACAATCCTGGAAGCTCTAGTGCTTTAAGTATTTTACCATTCATTGTTTTTTGTGTAATAAATCCAGAATCAGGATCTACAAAATCAAGTAGATTAAATTTCTCTCCGTGATAATCTCTTACACCGCAGACTAAATCTACCGGGTTAAAATGGGTAGCACTATGTAGAATATCTTCTTGTCTACGATCTGCAATATCAATCTGGGGTGCTTCAATAATCTGCAACACTAATCTTCCATTTTCTTGTTTAATCCAAAACGGCCCTCCTCCAGGTTCTCCTTCATTAATTACCATACCACAAACACGAATAGGACGATTTAAAGATTCTCGTAAAAACTGAAGTTTGTATTTATCAGAAAATTTATCAAAATCAAGAGGCAGTCTAACATTGAGCTGTTGTACTAGGAACTTTTTAATATCTTTTAATTCTGCCTCTGATGGCTTTTTTTGATCAATCGCATTTAATATTCGAAATACTTCATCCTGTATTTCAATTAATTTACCAGCCAATACTTTTTTATATCCCGAAACCTCATCCTGGTATTTTCTCACCACTACATTATCTATATTTTTAATATAAATTATATCACCGTCTAGATCATTAAGATTTTCTATTAATGCCCCATGTCCTCCTGGCCTAAACAATAATGTTCCATTTTCTGTTCTAAAAGGTTCATTGTCCTCTGTTACTGCTACGGTATCGGTTTCTGACTTCTGAAATGAGTACGTTATACTAAAATTAGTATTTGTTTTTTCTTCTACTTTTTTCTTTATCCTCTCAAATTCGCCCTTAAACGCTTCTAAATGTTCTTTAGAAATCGTAAAATGCAATTTTGAATCTCCTTTATCATTTGTATTATACCCGGCTGCCTCATATAAATGTTCTTCAAAAGAAGTTGCAATACTATCTGTATAGTCATGAAAAGGCAACAAACCTTTAGGAAAACTCCCATAATTTAAGCCTTTTTCTTTTAACATCATTTCAACAAATATATACAACTGTCGCCCTTCTGATAACGATTCGAATTTAGGGTATACACTCTTCACTTTTTCCATTACGGGAGTATAAAAAGGAAATTTTTCTAACCCAATTAAAAACAATCGTATTGCATTTGCTTTCTCATGGTTTGTATATGAGTTTAAGCTTTCTTTTTCCCAATCATAATTATCCAGGAATCGAAACAAATCCTTAAACATTCTCGTAGCAGCTCCTGATGCAGGAACAAATTTTATTGTATCAAGATTAGATAACCTAGAATCGTACAGCTTGGTCAGCTCTGATTGGTAGTGTTCTGAAAATTTAAGAATCCCATTATCCAAAGTAGCTGCACTTCTTAATGCCACAAAAGGAATTTCGTTCTTAAAAGTTTCTACTTGAGCAAGTACCTTTTCAACTGTTAACCCCTTTGATTTGATTAACTTAATATCTTTATCTGTTATATTCACTTTTCTTCTTTATTAATTGGCTAATATTTGTTACTGCTTTCTCAAAACGAGAATTTTTATCTCCTTTTATGACGATATATGGAAGATTATGCTTATCAAGACATTCTTTAAAGCTTAAAAACATTTCTTCTCGTTGGTGGGGTTTATCTCTTAGATCATCTGGTGTCCAAGGAACGTCAATATAAGTCAAAAGATACAAATCATAAACATTTTCTAATGAAACTTTATCCAAAACAGGATGAACTAAACCATTAAAGTACAGCTCAGAATAGACTTTAGTTTCTAATAGATCAGTATCACAAATCAAAACTTTATTTGCTTTTTTTGCAGCTTCATTCTCCAGCTTCATTTGACCTTCTGCAATTAATATTAGGTCATCATATGTACAGATTTCTTTAGTCCTATCCCATTTTTCCTGAAGGTATTCTCGAGCATATTCTGGAATCCACTCGGTATTATAATATTCTGCCAATTGTTTGGCTAGAGTTGTTTTTCCTGTAGATTCAGGACCAAACAGTACTACTTTTATACAATGACTGGGCTGTTGTCTAAGTTTTTCTTCCATTTTAGATATCCAAAAATTGCGATGACAGTAAATAGTAGATATTGAAAACTTGTAAATGTAAATCCTTTATAAAAATACAATGGTACTGATATAATATCTCCTACAATCCAAAATATCCAATTTTCAATTTTCCTTCTTGCCATTAACCACATTCCAACAAAGAATATTGCTGTTGTTAACGTATCTATATATGCTGTCCAATTATTCCATTTATCAAAAGTAATATATACGATATAGACAAAGAACAAGGTGATTACAAAAATCAATATTTCTATGATCTTTTCCTTAGAAGTTGTTCTTGAAATAGGAGTGACATGGGTTTGATCTACTTTTCTGGTCCAAATATACCATCCATAAACACTCATAACAAAGTAGTAGGCATTGATCATCATATCTCCCAGCAACGACCATTTTAAAAGCAAGTATACATAAATTGATGTACTTATTATACCTGTTGGATACACCCAAATATTATTCGCTCTGGCAAAACTTACACTGAGTAAACCAAAAATTACAGCAATAATCTCTAGAATGATATGTAAATTGGAGTATTCTGAGTACTGTCCAAAGAAAAAATCAAAAATGGGGTTCATAATCGCTTCTATTACTTTTCACCATTTTCATAAATACCAAAACCTGATCCATATCACCAAATGTTTTTTTAATCTCCTGTGTCAAAAAAGGCATGACTTTATCGTACTCACCATATATCTGTGTACTTAATGGGTTTTCTAAGATTGTAAATTCTGAAGCCCGTAACTGTTTTATAAAACGAATAATATGCTCTTCAAAATCGTTCTGAAGTGGGGTAAGGGTTAGCTCTATTGATACTTGCATGTTATAAAACTGGGATTATGGTTTTAGAAACACGAAGGTACGTATTGCTTATATTTTAAAGAATGACTTTAGGTATTTTTTTGGTTGTCGTTCTTGTTATGATACACACAAATAGAACCTCTTCAAGTTATTTTCTGTTTTTAAACTAAATATCAGTAGCGGGTTGGGCATATACGCAAGTAAATCCATCAAATTCTATAAACGACATATCATAATGACTGATACTGTCATTGTAATTAATCGCCCCATAGATAAATGGATGATCTATGGTAAAAGGGGAAATATAAACATGTTGCTTAAAGCTCAAGCCTGCAGTCCCATATAATTTGTATAAAGACTCTTTAGCCCCCCATATAACGGTTAAAGAACGTGTTTTATCTACATCTTCTTCTATATACCCATTTTCAAATTCATTAACGAATTTATGTGCAATTATATGAATCTTTTCTCGTTGCTTTTCTATATCTATCCCTACCAGCTTATCACTCACTATAATCCCTGCATAATTAAAAGAATGTGAAATCGAAATATGTTTCCCATCCTTAAGATGTGGTTTTCCAAACTCATCATAATACAGATCATGATCAATATAACCAAATACAGCCAATAAATGTCGTACACTCATAAAAGCTCTACGATGCATATCAGACTTCATACTATCAACTCTATCCTGACAATGGTCTGTTAATTCTATTCCTTGACTAAGCTGCTCATAAGACTCTTCGATCTTCCAAATCAACAGATTAGTACTTTCATCTACTGTTATAGTTTTGTAAAGAGGCATCTAAATTCTTAAAGTTATTATGTATCTTTGCAAACCGAAAAAAGAAAGTTATATCCTTTTTTTTTTCGAAAAACGAATTTAGAACAATTTAGTGCGAAATACCAAAATGCGCTTCATAAACATAAAATAAAAACTATGAGTACCAAAACAGTACCTTACGTTCCTTACAAGGTAAAAGACATTTCGTTAGCTGCCTGGGGAAGAAAAGAAATTGAATTAGCAGAAGCAGAAATGCCAGGGCTTATGTCACTTCGTGAAGAATACAAAGATGAACAACCTCTTAAAGGTGCTCGTATTGCTGGGTGTCTTCATATGACTATCCAAACTGCAGTGTTAATAGAAACACTTCAGGCTCTTGGTGCAGAAGTAACATGGAGTTCTTGTAATATTTTCTCTACTCAGGATCAAGCTGCAGCTGCTATTGCAGATGCTGGAATCCCGGTATACGCATGGAAGGGTATGAATGAAGAAGAGTTTGATTGGTGTATAGAACAAACTTTATTTTTTGGAGAAGATCGTCAGCCTCTAAACATGATTCTTGATGATGGTGGAGATCTTACTAATATGGTATTAGATAGATATCCAGAATTAGTAGATGGTATTAAAGGTTTATCTGAAGAGACTACTACTGGTGTTCACCGTCTTTATGAAAGAATGAAAAACGGAACGCTACCTATGCCAGCGATTAACGTAAATGACTCGGTAACTAAATCAAAATTTGATAATAAGTATGGATGTCGTGAGAGTGCAGTAGATGCTATTCGCCGCGCTACAGATACTATGCTTGCCGGTAAGCGTGTAATCGTATGCGGATATGGAGATGTAGGAAAAGGTACTGCCGCATCTTTTAGAGGAGCTGGTTCTATTGTAACTGTTACCGAAATTGACCCTATCTGTGCATTACAAGCAGCTATGGACGGTTTTGAAGTTAAAAAAATGGAAACTGTAGTTGGTAACGCAGATATCGTAATTACTACAACTGGAAATAAAGATATTATACAAGCACAACATTTCAAAGCTTTAAAAGATAAAGCGATTGTATGTAACATCGGTCACTTTGACAATGAGATTGATATGGCTTGGTTAAATGATAACTACGGAAATACCAAAGATGAAATCAAACCTCAAGTTGATAAATATACTATCGATGGAAAAGATATCATTATTCTTGCTGAAGGACGCTTGGTAAATCTTGGCTGTGCTACTGGACATCCAAGCTTTGTAATGAGTAACTCATTTACAAATCAAACTCTTGCTCAGATCGAGCTTTGGAAAAATTCTGACAATTACAAGAACGAAGTATACATGTTACCAAAACATCTTGATGAAAAAGTAGCAAAATTACACTTAGCTCGTCTTGGAGCAGAATTAGAAATCCTAAGACCAGAACAAGCAGAATATATTGGTGTTACGGTTGAAGGACCATTTAAACCAGAATATTACAGGTACTAAAAACTGTATTAATTTATATAAAAGAGCCTCATCAATTGATGAGGCTCTTTTATATAAATTAAAGACCTAGTTTCTCTAAGTTATAAAAATAAAAATTCTGCTCATTATTCATCGCCACAAAAAGCCCTTTACCAAAAGTAGTATTTAACGGCACTGTAGTTACTTCGCAACCATCGGTCTCATTAGTCCCTAGGTTAATGGCTTTAATAAAGCTATTATCTTTTCTTGAGAACACATTGAACTGCCCTTTTTGTTGATCTGATACGATAAGTACTCCATTCCCTTCGGGTTTACTAGCAATAGCAATCCCTTCTATATCATCTTCAAAATATTCTCCTCCAAAAAATGCTAATTCATCGTTACCTTTTTTTGGATCTGCATAATACTTTCTAATTCCCACTCCTTCATCAGCATAATAAACAAAACCTAATTCATCATCCACAGCAATGGCTTCAATCTCTTTTTTGGTACTAAATTTTCCGAATTTTCGAATAAGTTTAGTACGCACACCCAAGCTATCACTTATAATTTGATATTGGTATAGATATTCATTTTCTGGTCCCGACTTTCTACTTACAATAGCAGAAATACTATGATCTACAGGGTTTTTATACAACCCAATACCCATTGGCCTCCTTAATTCTAAAGTAGTCTCATCCTCAAATACAGGAAAACCTCCATCATCTATCGGTTTCATATCAGGAACTGAAAAAAGACGAATTCGATTTCGTTCTCTTTCTGTAAAAACAATAATATCAGTTGTTACAGAATCATTTAGTTTAAAACCATATTCTAAATCAATATTATTGGGATATTTTATGTTCTCGATTACTTTACTCAGAATTATTTTCCCTTCTAAATCAAAAGCATAAATTGCTCCGTCTGTGTCTTTATCAGTTCCGAAAACAATACTTTTTGAAGCATCAGTAGGATGAATCCAAATCGCAGGATCATCGGTATCGTATTGCACTTTCTCTGAAATAATATTAGGATGTACAGGATGTAGTTTTTTAGTACAGGAAAATAATAAAATCGCTATTGCTACTATAATTGTATTTTTCATCTATTCAAAATTTTATTAAGCCGTTATTAGTTTTTGAATAGATCATACTTTAAACCAAAAGTAAGTCTTCTTTCATAATACTCTGCCTGCATTGTTCGCTCAGAAATCCCCTGATAAAAACGCAAAGGCTGATCAGTAATATTATTTAAATCTGCATAAATCCTAAGGTTTTTTGTGATAGCATAACTTGCACTAAAGTCAAGAAAAAATTGTTGATCATAATATCGGTCTTCAAAACTATTTCCTCCAATCTCATCAATATAAGCATCAGAAAAATTAGCAGATAACCGTATACTAAACTTAGTGTCATTATATCCAAGAGAGCCGTTAAACATATTTGGGGCAGTGTTTGGCAAGTCTAAATCTTCACGTTCTTCTCCAGATTCGTTACGAATTCCATCTGCATTAGAAGTAAGGTATGTATAATTAAGATAAACACTAAAGTTCTTGGCAAACCCTGGTAAAAAATCCAATTGTCGCTGAAAAGCTATTTCTGCTCCAAAGATTGATGCATCATCACCATTAAGCGGCTGAAAAATATCAAATCCAGCAGTACCACTACCAAAGTTATCATTAGTAGTCTCTCCTCTAAAAGTATATATAAAATTATCTATCTTCTTATAAAACAATCCTCCAGAAACGATACCTACTGATTTAAAATAATGTTCTGCCATCAAATCAAAATTCATAGAAGTTGTAGGGTCAAGATCAGAGTTTCCAACAAAAATTTCCTCATCGCTAGATACCACATCCAAAGAAGGCACTAAATCTGCATAATTAGGCCGTGCTAAAGTATTTGTCCATGCAAATCTAAAAATAGTTTGACGAGATAAATCATACTTAAGATGTACACCTGGTAGAATATTTGTATACGATTTTTCTTCAGTAATTTCGCCAATCACATTTTCTTCATCTTCTATTTGATTTCCAGTAGCCTTAATCATTGTATGTTCTAATCTAACACCTCCTAAAACACTAAACTTCTCTGATAATTTTTGATTTGCCATTGCATATCCCGACAGTACATCTTCTTCAACATCAAAATTTGCTCTTAAAAATTCATCCGGTACAGATTCACCATTTTCTAGATTAAGCCCTCCTAACCACCTTTCGTCTGCATAAACTCCCGCTTGGTATTCACTCCCAGCCAAGAAATCAGGATCTGTATAATCCCTTGTCGGGATACCTGAAAGTGTTGGAAAACTATCTTCTAAATCAAACTCAAAAAAACTGTTATCTCTAAGTTTCTTTTTCAGACGACTTCTTACTCCAAATTTGATACTCCCATCTCCTTTCCCAAATAAATCCGAAGGTATTTCAACATTAGCAAAGAAGTTAATATCCTCTTCCTCTGTGTATTGATTTTCTTCGGTAATCTCCCCATATTCAAAATTAGAAAGATCATTGGCTTCTATACCATTTACAGAAGTGAATATTGGAAACTCTGGATTAGAATTATCATTATTTACACTATACTCAGACTCATATTCTGCATAACGCTCATTAAGTCTTTCTTCAGATGCTTTTGCAAAAGAAGCCATCCAATCCACTTTAACATTTCCAAAAAGGTGATCTCCACCCAGGCTATAATTTTGCATACGCTGATCTTCTAATCTTGTGTTTTTATTTCGACTATTATCAATCCCTCCTTTGGTTTGACGTTTTACCTCTACAGGGAAACGAGTAAGCACATTATTTGTCACTGTAAAATCATCTATTTCGATATCTTCGGCATCTAAGATTTCATGTTCTAAGCGAAATCTATTCTCTCTATCATCTCTCCAGTTATACATAGTCTTTAAAAACATATTATGATTGCTATCAAATTGATAATCAAAATTAGCTGCAAAACTTCTTCTAATACGTTGTACAAGATATGTTCTAATCTGAAATTCTTTGGTGTATGGACGAACTGAAACTTCTTCTAAAATTGGCTCTCCATCAGCATCGTCAACACCTGTATAATACTCGAATTCATCAGTCCATTCTGCTTCAATATTATCAGAACCAAAATCATTATCAGTAATAGAAGCAGAAAGCATCCATCCAAATTTTTTGTTTTTTGAGCGATCTCCGACCAGAAATGACCCATTAAGTATTCTTTTATCTGTAATAAAATTAATCCCAGACCCCAAGTTTGCAGAAAGTCTAAATCCTTCTGGAGCTGTTCTTGTAATTAGATTAACCGAACCTCCTAGTGCATCTGCTTCCATGTCTGGAGTAACTGCTTTATTTACTTCAATTGTCTGTATCATATCTGACGGAATCAAATCCATCTGAATATTCCTATTATCTCCTTCTGCTGACGGAATTCGACTACCATTAAGGGTTACAGAGTTTAACTGAGGAGAAAGTCCTCTTACAATTATATTACGGGCTTCCCCTTGATCAACCTGCATTGTTATTCCAGGAATACGCTTTACAGCATCACCAATATTAGCATCAGGAAATTTACCTATCTGGTCTGTAGACACTACATTGGTGATATTTATATTATTTTTTTGTGTATTAAGCGCCCTCGCTTGTCCACTATTCCCATATCCCAAAACAGTCACATCGTCTAGTTTTACACTTTTTGATGTTAAAACCAGAGATACAAAAGTTGCTTTAGATTCGACTATATTTACTTCTTGTTCAATATCTGAAAAACCAAGATATTCTACTTTCAATGTATAACTCCCTTTTGGAATATTTACCAATATAAATTTTCCATTAAAGTCAGAAACAGTAGCTTTATTTATTGCAGCTATTCGTACTGAAGCCCCTGGCATAAAAATGCCATTTTCGTCGGTTACTGTTCCTTTGACAAAACCATTTTGAGCGAGTAAATCCCCTGAAGTTAGAACGGTTAAAAGCGTTACAAAAATTAATTTAAAAAAATTTGACGGTATCATTTCTTTGAGTTTAAAAATCAACACAAAGCTATATTAATACAGAGGTTTACGGATAAAACGCAAGGCAACAAAGGATAAACATTTTACTAAAATCATAGAAACAATAAAGCAACAATTAAGATTAATTTACATTGCAATAACATTTACAAAAAAGAAAGCATGATCTTCTTAAAAAACCTATAGAGCAATCATAAAATTTACAAGTTCTTCTTTTTGATCTATTGGAAGTTTTTTTCGCAAACGATATCTAGCGACTCTGACGCTGTCTGGAGTCACCCTTAAAATAGATGCAATTTCTTTAGATGATAAATTAAGTCGCAACAACATTCCCAAACGTAATTCTGCTGGTGATAGATTTTCTTCGGAAAGTAAGGATAGTTTTTTTATAAAATCAGGATGGATTTCTTCAAAAAAATTATTGAATTCGACCCATTCTCGTTCCTGGTGTAAATTAAAATTAATTTCCTTTATCAGTTTTTTGATATTTGCATTTACATCAATATTTTTTCTATCCACCATATTTGTTAGTGTAAGGGACAAATCTGATAGTATTTTGTTTTTTTGTGATATATGTAAACTGTATCTGGATAATGCAGATGTTTTTACATGCACTTCATGTTGTAAATTCTTTTCTTCGAAGGCTTTTCTTTCTAATTCTGCTTTTAACATTCGTTGTTTGTATTTTTGAAGTTTTAGGTTTTCTTTTCTCTTTCTTCTAAAATACACAAACAGAATACCTACCATTAGTACTGTTGTCCCAAAAATAACCAAAAGAAGATCTTGATTAGCTCGGCTTATCTTTTTTTGTTGTAAAAGTGAGTTAATTTGAGTTTCCTTTTGTTTGGTTTCATAAACCGCCTGCAATGTATTTAATTGATTAATATTTTGAGAAGATATTAATTCTTCATTAATACGTTCTGCTTCTAAAAGATGATCAAAAGCTTTTTTAAAATCTCCTATCAGCCCATAGGTCTTTGATAAATCCTTATGAGCACTCTTTAATTCATACATATCTTGAAACTGAACCGCTAGCTTATATGCATCATTTGTGTAAGTAAGAGCAACACTATAATTACCTGTCTTTCGATTGATATCCCCTAAGTTATTCAAAACACCAATACGACTATTCTCATTTATCTTTTTAAAATACTCATCTGCTTTTTTAAAATATTCATAAGCAAGATTGTATTGTTCAAGGTCCTCATAGATACTTCCAATATTTTCATTCACTATTGCAAGCCCTTCCTTATTTCCAAGTTTTTTAAACAGTGAAAGGCTCTCTTTTTGATATTGGAGTGCCTCTAAATACTCTCCTTCTTTCTCGTAGCATGAACCCAAAAAACTTCTTGCTTTTGCCTCTCCCTTTACATATTTGATTCTGGATGATATTAATATACTTTCATTAAAATAATCCTTTGCTTTGCTACTATTTTTTAATGATAAATAGATTACTCCTATTTCATTTTTTAGGAATACAGTAAGTGTATCATATTTCTGAACTAAAGTAAGCGCGTTATTATACTGTTCTAATGCTTCATTATATACTCTTGCTTTTTGATAATACTTCCCTAATTGCAGATGTTTTTGAGCGGTGATCACAGAAGCACTATTTTTTTTTGCAGTTTCTAGTTCGAGTTTTAGGCTTAAAAGTACTTTATCTATTTGCTGTTGCTCTACTAAATCAGATTGTGCCCCAAAACAAAAAGGAATTGTGGCTACAAAAAAATAAACAAGGAAAATAAACCTTTGTAATTGTTTCATAAAACTTGTGTGAAAAATAGCTCCCTTAACTATTGAAAAATCTTACAAATTTAATATGCTCACAATTTTTTTGCGTTATTTGTTTATTATTTTTGTGTTGTGTTATTATTTACTTTTTCTAAAGATATAACTCATCCATACGGGATCATTTTCTTCAGAAACTATAGATTGTCGATCTACAAATTCCCAATTGGCGGCATTCATATAATTTAATAAATCTGAAGTGCTTTCTAAATCTTCTAATTTATCTATTGTTATTTGTTTACCCTGTAAAGATGTTTGTTCTTCTACTTTTATTCTTTTTACCCTTCCACTATTATTTGCTTTTTGAATTACAATTACTTCTAGATAATCATATTTAGGGATATCTTGCGAGTATCCCTCAAAGCCTATAAACAACACAAGGAGAGCGCTACACAGAGCACTTATTATTGAAATTTTCATATAAATTGATTTGGTTTATCATTCTTTAGAAGTAAATTTAGGCAATTAGTTTAATGTACAAAACAATGAACATACTAATAAAAACACTTCTTATTCTTATCCTTTTTATACCTAAAGGTCTTGCGCAAACCAAGGGAGATATCAAAAACATAAAAGAGGAGTACTCCTCAATTACAAAATTGTTAGAACAAGACAAACTAACAGCGTTAGCTCTTGAAAACAAATGCAATAGCAATGGCCAAACTGAAGCTTTTCTGACATTTTATTATAACAATGACAATTTAGTACATATACAACATACGTATGCCGAAGGGCATAGCAGCTACACAAATCATTATTATATCAATGACAATAAATTATTCTTTTATTTCTCTGAGCATGAGTCATGGAGATGGGATTATGAAGGCACCCCTAAAGAACAAGGATTTACTAACGAAATTTGGACTTATGATGAACAACGAATCTATTTCGTCAAAGAAGTGCCCATAAAATGTTTACGTAAGGTCTATACTGAAAAATCTGTTGATCAACCAAACAAAGGCGAAACCACACTATCAGAAGCCAAAAAAAACAAAGAGGTAGATTGCGACAAAAATTCTATGAAGCTGATCTTAAAAAAATATCAGCTACTTCTAACTTTCCAAAAAAGTACTACTCAGAATATCTGTGATATTAGTTTTGAATAAATAATACCACAAGGTTTTATTCAGAAAATAAAAAAACCCTTTCCATTTCTGAAAAGGGTCAATATATTACAAAGGAAAGGTCCTTTATGCTTCAAATGGAACTATAGAAACATAGGACTTATTATCTCTCTTTTTAGTAAATTTCACCATACCATCTACCTTAGCATGTAGTGTGTGGTCTTTACCTGCATATACATTTTCACCTGGTTTGTGTGCTGTACCTCTTTGTCTTACAATGATGTTACCAGCCACGGCAGCTTGTCCACCAAAAATCTTAACACCTAAGCGTTTCGATTCTGATTCTCTACCGTTTTTCGAACTACCAACTCCTTTTTTATGAGCCATTTTCTTTCGGTTTTATATTGTTATTACTAGCAGGATGTTCTGCTGTCTAAATTTATTATCCTTGTAAAGCTGCTATTAAATCTGCTTTCTTCATAGAAGAAATTCCAGAAATTCCTTTAGCTTTAGCCATGTCTTTCAATTCAGCTACAGTTTTAGTACTCAAATCTTCAGTACTTGCTGCTTTTGCTTCTTTTTTAGGAGCTGCTGCTTTAGTTTTAGTTTCTGCTTTAGGAGCAGAAGCTTTTACTTCTTTTTCAGCTTTTGCTTTTGGCTCAGCTTTTTTAGCCTCTGCCTTAGGAGCAGCTTTCTTTGCTCCAGAAGTTACAATGCTTTCAATTACAATTTCTGTAAGAGATTGACGATGACCATTTTTAACACGGTATCCTTTACGTCTCTTTTTCTTGAAAACAATAACTTTATCACCTTTAAGGTGTCTTGTGATTTTTGCTCCTACTTGAGCTCCATCTATAGCTGGGGCGCCTAAAGTAACTTTTTCACCATCTGCTGCAAGAAGAACTTTGTCAAAAGAAACTTTGTCTCCTTCTTCTCCAGCTAAACGATGTACGAATACTTTTTGGTCTTTTGCAACTTTAAATTGCTGCCCTGCTATCTCTACAATTGCGTACATAGCGTAACGTTTAATTAATTATTTTGTAAATAAAGAACTGTACCTATTTCTCAATAGGCGGGTGCAAATATACTGCTAATTAATTAAATGACAAACATTTTATGCTTCTACAGGACGAGAATTTCCATTTTTCTTCGGATTCCAACTTTCTTTGAATAATTGCATAAAGGATAAAGTAAGTACAAAAGTAGTGGCAAACCCCATAATTGCAGCAATGAAAACCACTATACCCACACCAACATGATAGTGGGAACTCCAGTTCGCAAGCATTTCTGGTAAAAAAGTAGTATTAATATTGGTTACATATATAGCAAAGAAAATTGTAAAAATAAGTGTTGCATTAAAACCAGTAAAAAGTCCGGCCATGAAGCCTTTTTGATAATCAAAGTCACCTCCCTTTTCTTTTTTAAAATTTTTCATTGCACTATATAACCCAAAAGCAACAATAACACCATTACCAAGGCTAAAAACAGGATTAGTTTGTACTCCTATTAACGAAAGAATTAAAAAATATATGATGAGCCCGATTGCAATTAAGACTCCATATTTAACTGGGATGGTTGACTTTTTCATAACTTCTCTCTTTTAAATTCTTACTTAAAAATATGAAATTTAAGAGTTCTTTAACCTTAAAAGGTTGTTAATTTGTTGTTTAACAGAAGAATACGAGCTTACCTATTCCTATTCGCCAGATAAACTCCTAAAATAATAATTCCAGAAGCTAATACCTGATAAAAAGTAAATTGTTCATTATCTAAGACACCCCATAACAACGCTACAATAGGAATTGTATAAGTCACAGAAGTTGCAAAGACGGGGGTACTAATCTGCACCAATTTATTAAACAAAACCTTGGCAATACCTGTTCCTACTACTGCAAGTATCGATATGTATATCAAACTTGCATGTACTTTTGGGCTAGAAATTACTTCAGCTTTAAAAAAATCAGACCCGTATAACACGATTAATGCTGGGATAACAAGCACAATAAAATTTCCATTTGCAATAGCCATAGGAGAAATATGCTGCATATATCGTTTTATGATATTTACATTCATTGCATAACAAACCGAAGCACAAAGCACTAATAAAGCATACCAATAATTTTGACCAGGGTTTACTGAAGCTCCTTCCAAAATTAATGCGAGGCAACCTACAAATCCCACTATCACCCCTATCAACTGGTTTTTATTAAATCGAATAGAGAAAATTAGTACTCCCAAAATAAGTGTTACAAGTGGTGTTGTGGAATTGAGAATTGATGCAATCCCACTATCAATTTCTGTTTCGGCAAAAGCAAACAAAAAAGCTGGAATAAACGTCCCCAAAAAGCCTGATATCGCAATCCATTTCCAATCAGATGCTGCTATAGTTTTCATGCTCCTAAAACCTATTAGAAATAAAAACACAGCTGCAAAAAGAGTTCTTAACGCCCCTAGTTGCAGTGGGGTAAGACCAATAAGCGACTTCTTAATAAGAATAAATGAACTACCCCAAACCAGAGAGAGTATAACAAGATATAACCATTTTAATTTTGTGTTTTGCATCTTTCAAAAAGTAAACTGCAAAAGTGATGAAATTATAAATGTATGAGTGTAGTTTTGGAAGAAAATTAACTATTCTTTCCAACGAAGGGTTTCCATCAATTGTTTCATATCATTACGTAAATAATTTGCAGCCGGAAGAATAGAGTCATAATTTGGTTTTACTTTAAAATACATAGACCCCACTACAAAATGATTAATACTATCAGTAGCATAAAATTGAGACTGTGAAGCCGCATTGCCAGACACCTCATAAAACATACCAAACACACGATTTTTTTCATCAATATAAGGTTCTTGTAAAATACCATCTGCCTTAATCACGTGTTCTTGAGTAAGATTTTGAGCATCCCGTAGCAACGAATCAAGGTTGTTATTAATTTTAAAATAAGAAATATACATGGTTGCTTTTAATTTCTTATACTCCAGATTATACCAACATCGATTATTCCTTCTGGCTTTTTGAAATTCTGAAAAATCATTTTTCTCAAAAGAATAAGGGCAAGGTAGCATCACTTCTTTATACTCTGGTTTAGGATAACTTAATCGCAACATTCCTTCTGGTTTAGGTAGGATTTCACCACCACAAGAAAGTAATAACACTGCACCTATTACTAAACAAAATCTAACTATTTTCCTTTTCATTAATGGTTAATTTCACTTGTTTTATTCGTTTATTATCCAATGATTCTACTTTAAAAGTATACTGGTTCAAATTAATCATTTCACCTCGTCTTGGAAAACTTCCTGATATTTCCAGCAACAATCCCGCGATGGTTTCTGCATCTCCTTTTTTATCTTCAAAAATTTCATTGTCTTCGAGCTTTAATACTTTGTAAAAATCTTTTAACGCCGTCCTTCCTTCAAAAACATAATTTTGATCATCGAGTTTAGAATACACCAAATCTTCATCGTCAAATTCGTCACTAATATCACCAACAATTTCTTCGATAATATCTTCTAAAGAGATCAATCCACTGGTCCCTCCATATTCATCTACCACGATAGCCAGATGATTCTTTTTGTTTTTAAAATCATTAAGCAGATCATCGAGTTTTTTATTCTCTGGCACAAAATAGGGATCTCTTAATAACGGTATCCAATCAAAATTGGTTTCATTAATATGCGGTAAAAGATCTTTTACATATAAAATCCCGATCACTTTATCAATATTATCTTCATAAACAGGAATACGTGAATATCCATTCTCGATAACCTCTGGCAGAATTTCTTTATAGGACGCTTGGTTATTCAATGCAAAAATATCCATTCTGGGTCGCATCACTTGTTTTGTATCTGTATTTCCAAAGGACACTATTCCCTCCAGGATTTTCTTTTCTTCATCAGTAGTATCCTTATCAGAGGTTAGTTCTAGTGCTTGTGACAATTGATCTACACTTAAATTAGATTTTTGTTTTCCCAATCTATTATGAATCCCAATAGTAACGCTACGCATAGGGATACTGATTGGAGTGATAATCCAATCCAAAACCCTAAGAGGACGTGCCATAAACATGGCAAATTTCATTTTATTTCTACTGGCATATATTTTTGGCAAGATCTCACCAAATAATAAGATCAAAAAAGCTGCTAGTCCGACTTCTACTAAAAACCGCACACTAATCCAGCCAAACCACACATAGTCAAGGCTACTAAAATATACTTTCCCCAAAGTATCAAAAAGTAATATGATCGCAATATTGATAAAATTATTCGCTACTAATATTGTTGCTAGTAATTTCTTGGGATTATCTAATAATCTGGATATCGTCTTAAGGTTCTTAGATCCATTTTCTTCATCTTTTAGATCAGCAGGAGTTAATGAAAACAGCGCCACTTCACTTCCGGATATTAATGCAGAAAAAACAAGTAAAACTACAAGTGCCACCAAATTAACGGTTTGCATTGGATCAAAAGCGAATAGTAAAATAAATAAAGGTTCAGGATCAGGGTCCAAATTATCTCTGTTTAGTTAAACGTATCAGAATGGGAGATCGTCGTCTTCCATTGCTGGTGAATCAGGTGAAGCCTCTTGCGGATTGTTCACAGAAGGGGTCACTTGCTGAGTTGTATTCTGAGGTCTTGGCTCAGAAGATGGGTTCTCATTTTTGGGGGTAAGAAAAGTAAAATCAGTACACTGTATTTCTGTACTATATCTATCTTTTCCTTGTTCATCTTGCCATTTTCTGGTCTTTAAACGCCCCTCTATATATATTTTATCTCCTTTATTAAGGTATTTCTCACAAATCTCTGCCGCTTTATTTCTCACAACAATATTATGCCACTCCGTAGTAGTCACTCGTTCATTTGTACTTTTATTCACATAAGAATCATTTGTTGCGAGTGGAAATCTACCAATACAATTACCTCCTTCAAAATAATGCATCTTAACCTCATCTCCTGTATGCCCAATAAGCATTACTTTATTTAGTGTTCCAGACATTTTAATTATAGTTTGTTGTTAGGGTTTATACTTGCAAAGAAATAACAAACCTTTATAAATAACGCTATCAGAATAGTTCTTATTTTCTTCTATACCTTAAAATAACATTGTTATCTAGTAAATGTAATAAAAAATCAATAAATACAATACTCTTAGAATCGTCTTAACGTATCTTTTTTTAAACTAAATCTTTCTTAAAAAACGCTTCTATAAAATTACCTAACAAAATAGGAACCGGATAGGAATGTACATCTTTAAAATTTACTTTTTTCTGATCTTCACTACCATTTAGACTATCATTTAATTTTACAATGTAAAACTTAGTGTATAAATGTTGATGAGATAATTTATGCACTATTAACTCCTCTTTATAGGGTGTAATCTCATACTCCTTAGTATTTACTATTTTCTGAAAAATATCATTTAACACTATTTCATCAACACCTACAACTTCTCCTTCTATTAAAGGAAATTCATATAGGCCTTTCCATATTCCGTTCCCTACTCTTTGTTGTAATATGGTTTCCTGATTTGATGAAGAAAATACCAGGTAATTAAAATACCGTTTTTTGACTTTTAGTTTTTTAAGTTTTACTGGTAAAGAAGGTACGTTACCTTTTTTAAGTGCTTCACAACTATCTTGTAAAGGGCAAACAATACAATACGGACTTTTGGGCTTACACTGCAATGCTCCAAACTCCATAATTGCCTGATTGTATTCTGCAGGCTCATCATGATCCATTAATGTTATTGCCAGTTTTTTAAACTCACTAATTCCTTTTGTACTATTAATAGGAGTATCAATTCCAAAATACCTGGATAATACGCGATACACATTTCCGTCGACTACAGGTACGGCTTCATTATAACATATAGAAGCAATGGCGCTAGCCGTATAATCACCAACTCCTTTTAATTGCAATAAGTCCTTATATGTAGCTGGAAAAACACCTTTTAAATCATTGGCCACATATTTTGCTGTAGCATGCAGGTTTCTAGCCCTAGAATAATAGCCTAATCCCTGCCATAATTTAAGCACTTCTTCTTCACTTGCATTTGCCAAATCAAATACCGTTGGAAAAGTAGTTGTAAATGACATATAATATGGTAATCCTTGCGCAACTCTGGTCTGTTGAAGTATAATTTCGCTAAGCCAAATATGATATGGATTTTTGGTTTCTCTCCATGGCATTGATCTTTTGTTTTGTAAGTACCACGAAATGAGTTTTTTAGAAAAAATCATAATAAAATTATAAGTTTTACAAAATTAAACGTTTAAAGATGAAAATATCATCTTAAGTATTGATATTTTGGATTTTAAATTGTTATATTTGCCCCCTTGAAAATTTAAAAACCCCTTAATAGGTATTATAATGACTAAAGCAGATATTGTAGCAAAAATTTCAGAAAAACTGGGAATAGAAAAAGGAGATGTTCAGGCAACTGTTGAAACATTTATGGAAGAAGTAAAAAGTTCACTAGAAAGTGGAGACAATGTTTATCTTAGAGGATTTGGTAGTTTTATTATCAAAACCAGAGCAGAAAAAACAGGTCGTAACATTTCTAAGAATACTACTATCAAAATTCCTGCACACAATATACCAGCGTTTAAGCCAGCAAAAGTTTTTGTAGAAGGCGTAAAAACTAATGTAGAAGTAAAATAAACTAATAACAATAAATAAAATACACACACTATGCCAAGTGGTAAAAAACGTAAAAGACACAAGGTAGCTACGCACAAGCGTAAAAAACGCAGAAGAGCCAACCGCCACAAGAAAAAGTAGTTTCTAACTACTTTTTTTGTTTAAAAGTAATGTTCTTTGAAATCGAAATAAAATATACTATCTACTACCGATAGGATTATTTTATTTCAACGGAATTGCAAAATTCCTGTGAAAAAAATTGTTTAATCCATTCCGATTTATCGGGATAAAAATCTAATCAGAGTGAACAACGAATTGATCATTAGGTCAGGTTCCTCTACAGATTTTGCCTTACTAAAGGATGGAAAACTAATTGAGTTACATAAGGAAGAAGACGATAGTGATTTTTCGGTAGGTGATATTTTTATTGCCAAAATCCGTAAATCCGTCCCAGGTTTAAACGCTGCATTTGTAAATGTAGGGTATGAAAAAGATGCATTTTTGCATTATCATGATCTTGGTCCTCAAGTGTCTTCCTTACTTAAATTCATAAAACGTGTAAGCACAGGTAAATTAAGAAATTATTCTCTAAAGGATTTTCCTGTAGAGGACGATATTGATAAACACGGTACTATTACCAATGTGTTAAAATCAAATCAATCACTGTTAGTACAGATAGTTAAAGAACCTATATCAACCAAAGGCCCTCGAATTAGCTCAGAGCTATCGATTGCTGGTCGATATATTGTATTAGTTCCTTTTTCTAACCGAATTTCTATTTCTCAAAAAATAGAATCTTCAGAAGAAAAAGAACGTTTAAAAAGGCTTGTTAAAAGTATCAAGCCCAAAGGTTTTGGTATTATCGTACGTACTGTAGCAGAAGGCAAAAAAGTAGCAGAACTAGACAAAGATTTACAAAATCTGATGGGACGCTGGGAAACCATGTGCAAGAAATTGTACAAAGCGCATCATCCGTCTAAAGTATTAGGTGAAATGAACAGAGCATCTTCTATATTAAGAGATGTGTTTAATGACACTTTTACTTCTATTATTGTAGATGATGAAGATCTCTACAGTAGAATTAAAGAATATCTGCAAGAAATTGCTCCAAAAAAGGAATCAATTGTAAAACTTCATAATCCTAAAATACCAATTTTTGAAAAATATGGTATTGAACGGCAAATCAAAACAAGTTTTGGCAAGACGGTATCTATGAGTAAGGGCGCCTATTTGGTTATCGAGCATACAGAAGCGATGCACGTAATCGATGTCAATAGTGGCAACCGGTCTAATAAAGCCAAAAACCAAGAAGATACTGCACTAGAAGTTAACCTAATCAGTGCAGCTGAAGTAGCTCGCCAACTACGTCTAAGAGATATGGGAGGTATTATTGTAGTCGATTTTATCGATATGAATAATGCTGATAACCGTAGAACTCTCTTTAATCAATTGAGAGAAGAGATGAAAGACGACCGAGCGAAGCACAAAATATTACCGCCAAGTAAGTTTGGCTTGATTCAGATTACGCGACAACGCGTACGACCAGAAATGAATATCAAAACCCGCGAGGATGATCCAAGCGGAATAAATGGTGAAGTTGAGGCACCTATAGTTTTGGTAGAAAAAATAAAGGTCGAATTAGAAAAATTAATTAAGAAAGAACATAAAAAGATAACGCTAAGTGCGCATCCTTTTATTGCAGCTTTTTTAACAAAAGGATTTCCATCCACCCGATCCAAATGGTATTTTAACCATAAACGATGGGTTAAGATTGTACCTAGAGACGCTTACACGTATTTAGAATATCATTTTCACGATAAAGATGGTGAAGTGATAAAATAAAATAAAGCCCGGACTTGTAAAAGTACCGGGCTTTTTGGTTTTATAATCTCCTCTTATATTAAAGATTTAATACTCACTATTTATAGGCCAAAACATCCTTGAGTAGGTCTGTTAGTCCCTCCATTGTTTTTTGGATCAGTAACTGTTAATGTACAAGTAAAAGCACCTGAAGGCTCAGGTTTAGGTGGGTCTGTTAAAGGACAATGCTCACTTCCTCCCATAATCACTCTCGGGTTTGTTAATTTTGTGATCTCCAACTTTTCTAATCCTAATTTTTTTGTGATTGACTTTTTTTTCATAATTCTCTTTTTTTATTTGTTTCCGTTGGCAAACATAAATAGAATAATTCTGAAATGTTACTTTTTTATTTAACTATCACCCTGTTTTCCAGAATCACTGAACATAAGATCTTAATAACCAATTTTTTAACAAAAATCAATTACGCTGTTGTTTTTCTAACTCTCGAATAAAGTATGAAGGTTGTATCTTTTTTATTTTATAAAAAGATTTAGAAAAAGCATCTGTAGAATTAAAACCTATCTCTCTTGCTATGGCTTTAATGGTATAATTCATAAACTTTTTGTCTGTTTTAAGTTTTTCAATACAATAATCTATTCTTAATTCATTGATATATACAATAAAGCTTTTCTTCTTATAGTGATTAATCACTCGGGATAAATATTTTGAATTTGTATTCATTTTTTTTGCCAATTCATTAGTGGTAATGCTTGGCTTTAAAAAATCTTGCTTTCGTTCAAATTCGTCTAAATCATTCAAAATTTTATTCGCAATATCTTCAGAAATTCCAATCGAATCAACCGATGTAGTACTTAAGGTTTTCTGATTCTTTTTATTAGCAGAACTAGAATTATATAATTCGTCAAATCTTTGTTTATATCTCTTCTTTTTTCGATAATTAAAAACCAAAAAAACAGATGACATCATACTTAGAATAACCAAAAAAATGATAATTATTGTAGATGATTTTTTATCCCCTTTTAATGAATCTATAATTTTTTGCTTTTCAGAAAGAAGTCTCGGGGTATCATAATTTTGGACCACATTCTTGATAAGGTATTTATAATTACTATTTAATATACTATCCACTCTAAGAAGTTTTTCAATATATTCTAATTGGCTATCCGTATCATTTATGCTTTTATAATAACTAATCAAAATCTCATGATTTTCTCTATTTTCTGGAATAATCTGGGTAACTTCCTGAAAAATTTTATCTGCTTTTTTATGTTCTTCTATAGCCTCTTCTTCAAAATCCAATGATGATAATGTTTTTCCTAAGTAAAAATGGGCTTGCCCCAAATTAGTTTTATCACCATTTAACTCTAAATCTTTAATTGCTTTTGCTAAACTATCTTTGGCTACAGTATAATTCGATTTACTAAATTGATTTATTCCTTCGTTTAGTACAAAATAACATGTAAACTGTTCTGCTTTTAATTCTATAGATTCTTTGTACCCTATTCTATTTATCATAGAAGCAGAATCTAGCACTTTATTAAAATTATAAGATTCTGACAAAGCAAAAAGTGTAGTTAAATAGTCATTGGGAGCTTTTTCTTTATATTTTGAGTAAAATGCATAACATTCTCGTAAGGTCACTAAAGCTGTTTCATTTTCTCCCAGAATAGCCTTCAGAATACCTATATTTTTCTTACAAGAATATTGGAGAAATATATTATTATATTTTTCTGTTTCGTCATATACTTTTAAATAATAATCAAAAGCCTTCTTAAAATTTCCCATGTCAAAATACTTAAGCGCTTTATTTAAATAGGCATAGGTAGGGTAGCTTTCTGTCTGGTGATTTTTTGTAATTGCTATTATAGTATCACAATATTTGATTGATGTCTCCCCTGTACTTATGCTGGATAAGAAATAATATCCATCTGCAATTCTTAACGTATCCTTTTCTTTTTTTGCTTTAGAAAGATATTTATTGGCATACCCAACAGCAATTACAGAATCCACTTCATTTTCATAAAATTTATTTAATAAAAACTTATAACTATCATCTAAGGTTTTCTCGGTGTTTTGATATGCAGTGATACTTTGTATTTGATAAAATAAAAGAATCGCTACGATATAAAAACTCTTGCACATTATTCTCTTCAAAATTTATGAATGCTATATTAAAAATACTATGATTTACACTTCATCTTCTTCCAAAACAAGAAGTAAATATACCATTTTCTGTTTTTTATTCGACTTCTTAAAAAAACAAATCTAAATATTTAAAAAACAGCACTTTAATACAAAAAAGAATCTTGTTATTCTAAGAATCTATGCCGTGTTTTCCCGAATTGCAGAATACTCTCCTTGTTTCTTCCTTAATATTGGGGATATATTTGTTTCTATCAAAAAACAATGTTCTACAACATAAAACAAGGTCAAAAAAAGAATAAATATTCTCTATTAATTAAGAATATAAAGATTATGAAAATTCTAATCCAAACTATGCAACTTATTCAACGTATTGATCAATTGATCCATTTACAAGCAACAGGTACTCCAGATCAGTTAGCGTCGCGATTAGGTATCTCAAGAACTAAAGTCTATCGTATCATCAAATTTATGAAAGACCTTGATGCTCCTATACTATATGATTTACATTCTCAAAATTTTATCTATGCCGAAGCGGTAGGATTTAGGTTTGGATTTTATCAAAATGAATTACAAAGTGATGAATGAATCATAAACCATGGGTTAAGATTGTACCTAGAGACGCTTACACGTATTTAGAATATCATGTTCATGATAAAGATGGTGAAGCTAAATATTCATTTACGTACTAGTCCCTGAACTTTGTTTCTCGAGTTTTTTTATAAAGTATGAAGGATATATCCCTGTTTTCTTATAAAATGTCTTAGCAAAAGCCTCTGCTGTTTTAAACCCCACTTCTTGTGCAATGGCCTTGATAGTGTATTTTCTAAATCGAGCATCTGATTGTAGTTTTTCTACCGCAAAATCGATACGTAGGTCATTAAGATATTGACTTAAACTTTTCTTCTTATAGGTATTGATTACTAGCGACAAGTAACTGGAGTTAGACCCAAAACTCTTTGCCAGGTCTTTAGAATTGATTTTTGAGCTTAGATATCCTTGTCGCTCCTCAAATAATTGTAATTGACTAAGTAAATGCTCTAGCGTTTCTGGATTAATTGAGGATATCTCGGTCTTATTTTTTGGTGGTTTTTCTTTAAACTTGCTTTGCCGGGCATTGGTCTCCACCAATTGCAAAAATCGTTTTTTATAGCGTCGTTGGTTATAGTAATAATAACTCACTCCTCCCAGACTTAGAACCAATAACAATGAGATGATTGCAATGGTCTTAGCACTGACACCTTTTTCTGCTTCTAAAGAAACAATAAGTTCTTCTTTTTCTCTAAGCAGGTTGGGAGTGTCGAATTCTTTTATGATTTTTTTGTTTAGATTTTTATATTGCTTATCTAAGATACTATCTGCGCTAAGTAATTTATTAATGTAATACAACTGTTTATCCTTATCATTTTCTGATTTATAATAATCAATCAACATCTTATACCCCTCTCTCATTTCTAAATACACATATCCACTTTTTGCAGTTTCATCAAGTATTCTTAGATATTTTAAAGAATTTTTGCTGTCATTAAATTTTCGATTCAGTTTCGCTAGATACAAATAACCACTAACTTTTAATATACTATTTGGATAATATTTTTCAAGAAAAAACATCCCTTTATTAATACTGTCTAAAGAGGCTTTATATTGTTTTTTATGATATAGGTTTATTCCTTCGTTTAGTACGAAATAATAATATATATCCATACTATCCTTTAATGACTGTTTAATTCCTTTTTTATTATAGTATGAAGATGAATCAATAAGTTGAAGTTGTCTAAAAGTAATTGATAATTGTAGCATCGAAGTATAATGCTCTTCTCGTTTAATATTATTCTCTTCTTCATATTTTAATACCTCTTTAAATATTTTTGCCGCTTCTTGAAATTCTCCAATTTGCTGTTTTAAAGTCGCAATATTATGTTTAGTTATATAATATAAAAATAGATTATTCGCCTTTCTGGAGTACTCTAAAGCTTCTAGATAGCTGTCAATTGATTTATTGTATTCTTTTGTTTGTTTGTATACGCCTCCTTTAATAGAATAAGAAATTGCGGGGTATCTTTTATGTTTCAGACCTTTACTAATTGAAATAGAGCTATCTAAATAAGCCAATCTCACCGGAACATCATTTAAGTAATTATAAGATATAGACATATAACCTTTTGCTATTTCAATATTATCTTTTCCTTCTTTTGCTTTACTAAGCAATGTGCTTGTATATGTAAAAAAAGTAGGAGAGTCTGGTTTATCCGATATACACAATTTAAAAAGCTCCTCAAAACTCTTTGTCTTCAACGAATCAGGGATTTGAAATTTTTGTCCAAAACCAAAATAGGATAGTAAAAGAAATAGTGCCGTAAGATAAACCGATCGCATAGGTAGTTCTTAGAGTTAAAGATCAAAAGTATTGAAAATATTAGCAAACCTCTAAAAAGTAAAAACCCAACTTAGTTAAGTTGAGTTTTTCAATTATGTTAATCTTTAATTTAAGTTTCCTAAATGGATTTTTTTTGATTTTAACAAGTTCCTTCTAAAGTTAAATCATCGCCAGATACAATTAGGTCACTACTTAAAGTCTGCCTCCAAAAAATAATTTCGTTTTTTGTTCTCTATGAATATTACTCTTAACGAAATATAAAGAAAAATGGGCTCACATCTCATTTTTCAGAAAACAGAATAAAAATCAACCAATCAAGAAGAATTAGCTCAAATTCACATCTCCTACTATTAATAAAACAAGAAGAGCATAAACAGAGACTCTCATATTGATCCTTTTAATCCCATCTTTCAAAAGTAATTCTATTGAATATTGCCTTCAAAAAACAAAGCACCACTACCAGTAGTAGGCGAACATTCGATTAAATCACTGGTACAGTTACATACTGTACGGTCACTTCCTCCTTTTACCTGTTGAAGTGCTTCAATATTTAATTTAGTAATCTTAAGTTTCTTTAAATCCAATTTCTTTTTCCCTTTTTTATTTTCCATGAGTTTTTTGTTTTGAGTTCGAAACAAATATAGGTATTACTCTTAAAGAAATGTGAATGAAAAATTTAGTACTGGTCTGCTTTCTAAGAAAACAGACCAGCAAACAACTAATAAACAACATTTTACCTGCCAATTTGTTTAATAAAATAAGATGGATAAATCCCTGTCTTTTTATAAAAGGATTTAGAAAAAGCTTCAGTTGTATTAAATCCAATCTCACGAGAAATTGCTTTAATAGTGTATAATCTAAATTTGGAATCGTTTTTGAGTTTATTTATTACATAATCGATACGCAATTCATTTATATAAACACTAAAACTCTTCTTTTTATAAGTGTTAATAATTTTAGACAAATATTTAGAATTTGTCTTTAATTGCTTTGCTAAATCTCCTGTGGTAATATTAGAACTTAAAAAACTTTCTTTCTTTTCAAATTTTTGAAGTCCTTCTAATACCGAATTTACTATTTCTTCGGAAATTCCTATAGATTCTGTAGTTGATGAACTTTTATTAATATTTTCCTTTTTAATAGAAACCACATTAGTTTCTACATTCATTAATTCTTGAAAACGTTTTTTATACCTTATATTTTTAGTGTAAATCAACATCATAAAAAAGATAAGTATGACTGCAATTGCCAATACTATCCAAAATTTTATATTCGTCTTTTTTTCCTTTTGTTCTAGATCATCTATTAAATTTTGTTTTTCCTTTAATAACTTTGGTGTATCGTATTCCGTAACAATTGTTTTACTCAGATTTTTATAATTAAGATCCAAAACACTATCAATCGTAAATAATTTATTGATAAAATATAATTGCTTATTCTTATTGTTCTCTTTTTTATAATAATTAATCAACATCTCATATCCTTCCCGTATTTCGATAGATGTAAAATTGGTTTCTTCATAAAATCTATCTATCTCGAGTAAATACTGAAGAGACTTTTCGTCTTTATTAAATATTTTAAAAAGTTTCCCTAAATACAAATATCCACTAATTAAAAACTCTCTATCCACTGTATCATCCTTTAGAACTCCAGGGATTCCTTTAAGAATACTATCTAAAGACGCTTGATATTTTTTTTCTTGAAACAGGTTTACACCTTCATTCAAGGTGAAAAAATTGCGAATTTTTAAATTATTTTTGTTTGCCAAATAAGCGCCTTTTTTATTGTAAAAAGTAGCTGAATCAGAAATATTGACTTTTCTATATGTATTGGCTAATGTAAGAACCACTAACAATTTAGTTCGATTAGTCTTCTCATTTTCATCATAATACTTCATCACTTCTCTAAGTATTCTAATCGCATCTTCATATTCTCCAATCTTTGTCTTCATGAAGGCTACGTTATGTTTTGCAACAAAAGACAACCTTTTATTATTAGATATATCAGCATACTTTAATGCTAAAAGATGACTCTCAATTGATTTACTATAACTTCCTGTATGATAATATACCCATCCTAAATTCGAATACGAAACCTCAGGATAATCGTTCTTTTTAATTTTTTCACCAATGGAAATAGAACTATCCAGGTATAATATTCTTTTAGGAAAATCTTTTATATAATTAAAGGACATATATCGATACGCCTTGGCTAATCCTAATTCATAGTCATCCTGCTTTGCTTTAGCTAATAATACTTGTGAATAAAAAGGCTGTTTGATAGAATCTCCAAGAGATTTTAGAAACACACTATCTATCTCCTCAAAACTCTTTGCTTTCAATGAATCAGGGATTTGAAACCCTTTATCCTGAGCGAATCCATGGATAATAGTTAGAAAAATGATACTAAAGACAAGTAGTACTCTTTTCATGCTTTGCTATAGCTTACTTTTGTTTTTTGGTAGCGTAATAAGAAATCATAACACACCAATTCATAAAAACGCTGTTTGGATCGAAAAGCTCGATTTACTAACATATGGATATAACTACTCATCAAATCATCCAGTGGCATTTCTAAACTGTTGTCTTGCTGCATTTTCATGATCATTTGTACCACAGCGGTCGATTTTTGAGTTTTGTGATCTATTAAGTCATCCAAAACCTGATATTCTTCTGGCATTTCTGTAGTCTCCAAAAATGCAGAAAGCTTGCTTTTTATGCCTCGGTATTTTTTATCTAATTGTTTGTTTAAAGTCTTATCCCCATGAAATTCTTTCTTAAAAGACTGACTGTTTCGATGTACCAATGTTAATTTTTCCTGTTGTCCGTAGTTAAAACTTTCTAACAATCGATCTATTGCCTTTACCACAAACAAAAAATACAATTCTTCGTCTTCTATCAATGCTATGGCATTCAATAACATTTCACTGTCATAAAAAAACAATTCTTCAGATATATCCATTGTGCGGGTGCCATATCGCTCTAATTCCCTCAAATAGGTGTCAGTCTGTATTTTATATACTACACCCTGCTCTACATAATCCTGTAATGCTGCATTCATTTGTAAAATTACCGTTCCTATGGCTTTTATATCTGGTAAATGAAATCGTATTCTGATATGAAAATCAGGATCCCCATACCGTATAAAAAACCAGGAATCTATCAATCCTTGCTGCAGCAACTGCTCTGTAAGAGGTTTTATGGTTTCTGTAAGGAGCACATCTGAGGTTCTGGCACCACAATAGATTTTATAGTATACCCATTCATCTCCTAATATATATGTTCGTTTTGTACTCATGTAGTCTTTTCTTTGTTCTAATTTTTCTTTCCTATTAAGCCATCGGATCACTGAATGTGCAAAATGAAATTTCTAAACCTCAACTGCCTTTGACACTTGATTTTGTGATTGAGCATGCTCTAGTTTTTCCTGATTGTATAGTGATATAACAAACTGATTGGTATAACTATTACCTTGTTGTTGTACTACACCTTTTTGTCCATCAGGCCGACCTTCTTCGGCAAAGAAAAACTCTTCAAGAATACATCCTTTCTTATTTTTAATAGCATCTAACCACATACGTACAGAATTACTATTCTCTAGGTTAATTAATAACGTATTATCCCCATCAATAAGCTGAACTAATGCAGGCATGTTGTGTTTTTCTCTCCAACCCTGTATAACTTTAATGTTGCCTTTGTCTATATGTTCCTTTAGAAAAGGAAGGTCTGCTGTAATAATTTTCCATCTGGCTTTTGCCAATATAAAATCCTTATATACTACCCTGGGTAGAAAAGCGTGTTTATCTAATGCCTCCCCCCAATAAAACCCTAAACCAGATCGTCCTCCCTGTTTCTGTACATCGCATAAAAAATGATATACAGGTAATGCATTAGCACTATAATTATGAGCATTGGTCAATCGTGGTATAATTTCTTTATTAAGCGTCTTAGATCGTAAAATAATACGACCATATCGAACAGATATCATCAGATCAGATATATCAAGCTGTTGCTCCTTGGGTACATTAGATTTTCCTAAATACGGAATTTCATATTCTCGAATCGTAGCTCTACGAATCACATTACCGGTTCTGGACTCTGGCAAATGAACTACCTCTGCCAGAATTTGATTGGGATACATTTCTTGCTCTACTGCTGCAATATGCTGAACATGATCAAGAATACTATCATTACCTGTCGAAAATCGACCCAAAAGATTAGCTCCAGAAGACCCTCCTACAGAGGAAAACATCATTTTTTCTTCTCCATCAACATTTGCAATCTGTACTATAGATGACATAGTATCAGGTAAATCATTCCAATCAAGCTCCAGGTGTTCTACATCTTTATCTTCAAAGTGTAATGTATATTTATTTTCTTTATGAATATGCTGCAATTTTTGATTTAGGATTTCCTGAATAGGACTCCATGATATTTCCTGACGAGATACAGGTTTTAAAGGAATATACAAATCATCCAAAAAAGAAGTAGAATCTCCAGCATTTTGGTTTTGCAGATAACCAACCCCTACTTCGGTATCTAATGCTGTAGCCAAAGGGATTTCCTGGGTTTCATATCGTTTTGTAAATGCATCTTTAAATCGCTGTAAATGGGTTTCTGAAGGAGCAGTACTTATTTTATTTAAAAGTGTTAAAGCCCTTTTAAATTTATACCCCCATCGCTTATCCAGTTGATTAGATTGTATCTTGGTATACATATCAGTCTGAAATAGATATTTCAGTTCAAAAGGGGTCTCTAGTTGTGATACCCGTTCACTTAACTGTAAATAGTCTTCTGCTGTATTACCCAATTTTTGATCTACTTGGTCCAAGAACACCTGATAATGTTTGATCTCTTTTAAGATAGATTCTGTACCGTCTAATGCCTTAAGACACTTTTCTAACTGCATTAAAAAATCCTCCCCAGTTACAGAGGGTTCTATTTCACTTACCAGAATCTGATTTTCAATTAGCTCACCTATAAATTCTTCTGCCTCTTCATAAGTAATCTCATCATCAACCAATAAATTAGCTAACTCTTTAATCTTTTTACCTGATCTGGCACTTTCAATTATTGTTTGTAAATATTCTGCATAGGCTACAGCTTCAATAGAATGTTCTCGCCTATTGTGTTGATTGTACTTATATTCTATGTATCGGTATTGATCTCCAATTTTATAGAGACTATTATTTGCATACCATAATAGCTGTTTTTTTATAACTTCTTCTTTGGCTAGTTTCTGTGAAAAGGCCACCAAAAAATTCATATCAAAACGGGTTTGCCTTTGATGATGTTTATAATCGGTCAATTCGATTTTATTAGCTTCTCCAAACTCTCCAATACTACATCCTGCAAATAACCCAAACGGAGTACAACGAGAACTCATTCTGGATATATACTTTAATAAAGAAGATTCTAGGCGCTTACTCTTTTTTGTATCCTTTAACTGACCAGACAACCATTTTTCTATTTCGGAAAATAGTTCTGGTGAGGCCAGAAAAATGGCTTCTCTTATACTATCATCTTTCCAAATATCTTTAAAACTGTCAATAGAGATCTCTTGATCTTTAGTGAGATGATGATAAAAGTTTAGTGATAAAAGTGGCGTCCTAAGACAAAATTTGTCAAAAAAGGTATATGGATTTTTTAGCTTCACAAGGTTCTAAGTCTTATTCTATAGTTAATTAATAGGTTATAAATATACTACTTTCTGTTTTAAGGTTTTTTTTAAGAGACCGTAACAAAAATTACTGATAATCAATTATTTACCTCCAAAAACTCGAAGTCTGAATTCTGTGAATTGCGGGCTTGTTTTCATGAATCACGACCGGCTTCACTTGTTTTCAGGCTTTTATCAAGGGTATATTTGATCAAATCAAAAATTATGACACACGCACTCATTAACTTCATTACAGCACTCATCAGATTCTTAATGGATCATTTAATCTCGATATCCTCATTTATTTTTTAATCGCTAAAAAAATCGTCACATGAAATGAGTCATAACCATTAAGTTGATCTCAACCAAAATGATTGTTGATGAATTCTATCTGACCGCTAAAACAATAAAATATAAACAGATGAAACAGTTATTTCCAAAAGAAATTATTGACAATACCATCGAGGTGCATCAATTCGAACATAGTAAAAAAAGCAAAACGATATATACAACAATATTAATTGCTCTTATCATCGCATTAGTACTTCTGCCTTTTATCAAAATTGATATTTACACAACTGCAAGAGGTATGCTAAAACCAAGTAAAGAACGAATTGCTATTACACCTTTGCAATCAGGAAAAGTAGTATTCGCCAATATGCTGGATAATCAAAAAGTAAAAAAGGGAGATACACTTCTGATGACCAATACTTCTGTTATTAATGGAAAAATAGAGCGTTCTACTACACAGTTAATAGAAACTGAGCAGTTTATTAAAGATTGCGAATATCTTGTGAATACAACAACACCAAAATTTACTAGAATTCAATCTGCCCGTTATCAAAAAGAATACTTGTATTTCACACAAAAATTACGTGAACTACAAACCCGATTCGAAAAAACAAAAATTGATTACTTGCGTAATCAAAAATTATATAAAAAAGGAGTAGTTGCCAAAGTTGAGTATGAAAACAGTGCTTTTGAGCATCAATTAGCTACTAGTAGTTTACAACAATATCGAAAACAACAAAAAAACACCTGGCAAGCTTCACTAACAGAATATCAGGGTTCTATCAGAGAATTAAAAAGTGGATTATCTCAATTAGAGCAGAACCAAAAAGATCTTGTCATTACTGCTCCTATAGATGGGATTCTTAAGAATGTAATGGGACTCGAACCTGGAAGTTTTATTGCAGGTGGTCTTACTATAGCCGAAATATCTCCAGACACCAAGCTTATTGCAGAATGCTACCTCTCGCCATCTGACATTGGTTTGATCAGTAAGGATAAGGCTGTCAATTTTCAAATCGATGCTTTTAACTATAATCAATGGGGACTGGCCTCGGGTAAAATACAGGATATTAGTAAAGATGTAGACATTCTTAATGAGCAACCTGTTTTTAAGGTACGTTGTAAAATCGATCAAGGCCATCTCAAATTGAAAAATGGTTTTAAAGGAAGTTTCAACAAAGGGATGACATTAAGTGCAAGATTTAAACTTACAGAACGCACTTTATTTGAATTACTATATGACAAAGTAGATGATTGGCTCAATCCTTCAAGCCCAACAATCGCTGAAGTGAAAAGTGAAGAGTGAAAAAAGGAGTCAGTAGTTGAATGACAAATGTAAAATGTAAAACCGAAAAAATTAAAATGTAAAAGTGAAAAGGGCCTGATGCTGGAAGACGGAAGTCAGAAGTTAAAAAAGCATCGGACACCAGGCCTATTGCTTCAGACATCAGATAAAAAATGTAAAGTGAAAAGTGTAAAAAAGAGTAGAGAGTAGAGACTACAGAGTGAAAAGTAAAAAAAGAAGTCAGAAGTATGAAAACAGAAGTTATAGAATAGAAAAGGGTCAGATGTCAGAGATA